>NZ_JBUZWG020000008.1:0-238930 GCF_055730125.2 Mesocryomonas fontinalis
ACTACGGCGATCGACACGACGGACAAACTCTACGAATGACAAAGTCGAAGTGACATTCAGCTCGGAATGTTCGTCGATTTGGGCGTCGTCTCGGCAAAGCCCTACTGGCGCGATGGGACGGCATCTGGCTGGTCGAGAAACTTAACAGCCTGGACGAGAGCACGAGCTTACGGATTTCGCCGCGTCTTTCGCCCTCGACGATATCTATGCGACGCTGGATCCGGGATCGCGGCCGCGGCTTCGTCTCGTCAAGGAGCCGCGGCAGGGGTGAAACGCCATCGGCGCGGATCCGACGGGATACGCTCCGATGTCTGGTCAAAATTTCGACTTAGAAGTCGAAGTTGTTGATGTTGGCCTTGGTGAAGACGTGCGGGGCGCCGAGCAAGATCTGGCTCAGGTTGACGATTTGTAGGTCGCCGAGGCAGCCGGCTTTGAACGAGTTGTCGTCCGGCTTCAGCGTGCAGTCGGCGACGGCGGACATCACCATGCCTGCGGCGTAGCCGAGGTCGACTGTCGAACACAGGATCTTCGACTTGATGCAGTCGCCGTTGACGTAGGGTTTCATCGCATTGGGCCCGCCAGGCCCACGACCGCGACCTTGCTGCAGGGCTTGTTCTGCTGGACGGCTTCCGACGCGGCCGGCGTCGTGACGAAGGTCATGCCAAGAATACCCTTGAGGTCCTCGCGATACTTGTTTATCAGCATTTGCGCTTGGTTGAAGGACAGGATGTTGTCCTACTGGGCCCCACGGTTTCTAGGAACATGATCTACGGATGGCATTTTTTGGGCATAGCCAGCCATCTCGGTGAACCAGCGCGCTTGGTTCGGCTTAGTAAAGGTCGAGGTGACGATGGCGAACAAGCCTTTCTCGCCGATCTCGGAGACCAGCTGGTCGATCATCGACTTGGCGACGCCGTTCGGCTCTGCCTGGTTGACGAACCACCGGCGGGCATCGGCCGCGGCGGCGGCATCATAGCCGACGACGTTAATGACGGCTTCCAGCGTGCGCTTCAGTACGTAGGCGATCGCCACGGGGTCGTGGACAGCATAGACAAAGCCGTCGTAAGCCTCGCAGCTTCCACAAGCCAACCCCGTATGCCGGCCTTGCGCCATCGATTCAAGCCGTTGACGCAGGTCGTGTGCGGGCCGTAGCGCGCGTGGATGTCGGCCAAGGGGGTGCCGGTGCGCAGCCTTCAGAAGATCCAATTCAGCAACCGCCGATCGTCCACGCGCGGCACGGCCTTATTGGCAGAGGCGGCTAGGTCACCGACCATTCGAAACTTGTTAGATCAAAACGTGCCATCGGAAATCCGTCGAACAGGGAAAATGAATCAAAACAAGCCCGTCACGGAAAGAGCTTTTTGGGTCAATGACATAGACCGATCACCCTCATGGTTAGCCTGTCGAACCTCAGGATCGGCACGCCGTTGACGTGCCGTTCGTGGTCTCTCGCCCTTCGACAAACTCAAGATGAGGCACCAAGCGTAGGTTCGCGCTCTTCGCTGCGGAAGTCAGATCTTACCTTCGAGACCCATCTGGTGGTAGCGGTGCATGATCTTGTCCTGGTTCTCGAGCAGCCAGTCGATTGACGGCTCGTTCATCATCGCCTTGCGGATTGCCTCGGTGGTGCCGCGGCGGTGCAGGTCAAACAGGATCTTGTGGTCGAGCGCGTCATCGTCGACGACGCTCGGGGCAAGCCAGACGGAGCAAATGATGCCGAGCTCGTTCGCCTTCTCCTTCGGGATGAAGCCGGCGCGCACCGCATCGAGCACGCCGTTGGCGATGGCGAACTGCACCGTGCCCATCAGAATGTTGGTGTATTTCAGGCTGGTGACGGTCACTTTCGAGACGCAGAGCGTCACCGGACGGACCATGATGTCGGTGTTGAGCAGCGCGAACACTCGGGTATGGCCCGCGACCTGGTCGCCGGTCAGCGTGGCAATCGCGGTGCCGACCGGACCGTCGAGCTCGCCGATGACGATTTCCGGCTCGGCCGCCGTGCCGGGCGGGCCGCCTGCGATCAATGCTTCTCCGGTCCGCATTCCGATACGCTCGCTCATGGCTGTTCCTTTCGAGGCGGCAATGCGTCAGGGGGTAGGCTCTTCGACCGGCCGGGCCTAGCCCTTCCCCGTCATTTGCGTGTCGTTTTCCGCCGTTCGTCCCAGTGTCCGGCCGAAACCCTGCGAAGCCTTGCGAGCCGAGATGCATCGGTATATTCATCCAAGTGAAATTATTCCGTGCGAGCCGGCGTGAGCCCGCGCTTGGGGAAGGGTCTTTCGTGAATGATCAGCCAATGGATTTTCATCGGCTAGACGCCGAACCCACCGACGATGTCGCTTCGGTTGAGGCCGTTTCGACCGGCAGTGATCCGGTCGAGGTGCTCGGTCCCCTGATCCGCGAGCGGCGTAAGGAACTTGGGCTGACGCTCTCCGACGTGTCCAGCCGCAGTGGGCTCTCCGTCGGCCATCTCTCCCAGGTCGAGCGCGGCCTTTCGACGCCAACGATCCGCCAGCTGCAGCAGATCGCGGCGACTATGGGCGTGACCATCGGCTGGTTTTTCCGCGCCGAGGCGGAGACGCCGGAGGAAGGCAAGGGCGGTGTCGTCATGCGCGTCGGCCAGCGCCGGAAGATGGAGATGACCAACCTCGGAATTGTCGATGAGCAGCTTGTGCCGAACCTCGACGGCGCGCTGGAACTCCTATTCTGCACGTTGCAGCCGGGCGCTGGTGCTGGCCCCGAGGCCTACACCCATGCTGGCGAGGAGGCGGGCCTTGTGCTGGCCGGCGAGATGGAGCTCTGGGTCGAGGAAGAGCGCTACCACCTGCGCACTGGCGACAGCTTTGCCTTCGCCAGCACCCGCCCGCACCGCTACTGCAATCCTGGCAGCACTGAACTGAAGGTCGTTTGGGCGATCACCCCGCCGAGTTATTGAAACTGCGGTCTTCTGAAATATCGAGGCTGCAGTATAGAGGCGCGCACCCCCTCTGCCCTGCCGGGCATCTCCCCTCAAGGGAGAGGATCGACAGATGCCGGTGCCGCAGCTGATGATCTCCCTACCTGACGGGGAGATGAGCGGCAGCCCAGAGGGGGCGAGCCGCTGCGACTTTCGACCAATCCCTTTTGATGCGGATTACTCCGCCGCTACCCGCAAGCACAGATAGTATTGAGGCCACCCTCGCCGTGCATAGCATTTCCTGGACATTTGGATGTCCAATCCCTTGTGCGCCTTCATTCGGAAGAAAATGCCTGATCGCATCCAGTGAAAGGCAAGTGCATAATCAGACATGGAGCAAAGATGGCTATCGATTGTGCGGTTCGCTAATGAAGGCCAACCCGTAAGGAGTTCAATTTCTTCGCTCGATACGGTATTCGCTCTCGCGATGAGGCCCGGGACGTCCTTACAGCCTCCCGCCCGGGCCCGCGTCAGTTGCCTGCACGCGAGTTTTTGCCACCTGGAAATGCTCAAGGTAATGTCGTTGACCGCGGCGCGGAGCGACGTGGTGGCGATCATCTCCGGCTCGGGCGAGCCGACGTTGCTGCCCTCGGAACTGACCGTGGATGAGACCGTTAAGAGGTTGAAGGAGAACGAATATGAGCACCGCTACATTCACTCCCGCCCGGCATCGCGCTTACAGAATTAGCCGCCGCCGAGTTCAGCCGGCTAAAGCGCTATCTCCGGCTCGCGGAATAACGATAGGTATTGTAATATCATTCGTACTCTGGGCAGGCTTTGTCTTCTTAATGTCCTAATCTGCGTAAAACCCTATTGCCCTTGTTGGCAGTGGGGTTCTGCTCTGTTTCGGACCATGAGAATTGTGAGATGACGAACAGAAGCAGCGGAAGAATTTGGATCCTCGCTACGCATGTCGCGGATAACTATCTTAAACAGCGGCTCGGTCCTGTGTGTGGTGTGCAAATTTTATGCGTCCTCTAATCTGGAAGAAGAAGGTGTTACAGAGGTTCGATTATCTCGATAACGCAAGACGAGGTCGACACCGACCGTGATTGAGAGATCGGCATCGAAATCAGCCATGATGCCGTCGAAATCGAGTTAGCTCAAAGGCACATTTAGGGCGCTTAATCCTCGTGCGGTAGACGCGTTGCAGCGATTTCATCCGAAATGTTGCGCAGGACTTTCTGGAGGTTCTCTATCTCGGTGGAGACTTCGTCGCGTCTCCGTTGTAAAGCGTTAACAAATTGATCCTTTGACTTGACTTTTAGCAGCTGCTTCACCTCAAGGAGCGAGAAGCCGAGGCGGGCGATGTGGGTGATCTTCTTCAGTCGAGCCACATCAGCATCGTTGTATAAGCGGCGCGAGCCCGAGATGCGCTTGGGCGAGATTAGGTGGAGCTCTTCATAAAAGCGCAGCGCGCGATGTGTGACGCCGATCATCTCAGCGACGTCGTTAATGGTGTGGGGATGTGTATCTTCGATCGCGGCCAACTGGCGCTCCTTGATCTTTGGCCCTTTGCGCGACCCGAACTCTGCGGAACCCCCCTCAACGCCATATACGATCGCGTCACGCTAGCCACTGCGTCGATCTTTAATGACCGCGGCGCTTGAGTCCCATCGTTGAAGCAGGTGCGCTGAGCGACGCTGTCCTTGCACGGTGCAGCGTCGCTCTATGTGCAATTTTTAAAACCTGCTGCAGTAAGCCTTTTCCGGCTTTGTCGCCACTTTTTCTCAATCTCTGCTCGTAGGTTCCTCACTCAGGCGTCCCTTATATTTGCAAATGACGATAGCGGAAGCAAATAAGGCGAGTATCCACCTCCTTAAAATGAACCTCGTTGTGGTCGATATTCTCGATGAAAGCGTTGATTGCTTCCCATTCTGCAAGTTCGTTGCGAACGATCTTCTAGTTGCATTGCCGATTCATGGTGGTCATAGACCATAAACAGGGTGAACCAACTTTTCTCTGAATACGCCATTGCCCCCTCTCGATCAGCAAACAGGATGACCTTCCCGTCCGCAGAGTGCCATCATTCGCAGCAGACTGTGTGGCCGTCTAGGTCTCGTCAGACAGAGCTGCTCAGTCGCGTAAACATGTGAAAGACTGCAAGCGCAGCAATTCAGTACGCGACGCTGTCAGCCCTTTCGTAGTAGGCGACCGTAGTAGGCGACGGCGGCCCTTAGGAAGGCGACGGCGCTGACGGCCTTCCCGTCCGGTATGATCTGCGAGAAGGCCAGGCATCTACGAGAAAGCAAGGCGCAAGGCGTCGTCGATGGAGACGTGGACGAACTCCCAGCCAATGCCGCGGGCGTTTAACTGCCACTTGCGATCCCTGGTGATGCGGTGGCCGACCCGGTCGAAACGCCCAAGCTTCTTGATGCCGAGGTGGACATGTCGCCGGGATGGGCGTGTTCGTAGCGACGTATCGCTCGGCGGGCTCCAGGTCGCGTATCTGGTTGAGGCCAAGGCGGGAGAGGATGCGGCTGACGGTGGCCGGCGATAGCTTCAATTCAAGCGCAATCCGCTTTCCCGTCCAGCGCTCGCGGCGTAGCGCCTCGACCTTGTCGACGATGTCAGGCGAGGTCGGACGGAAAAGACGATGCGGACGGGAAGAGCGATCAACGAGCCCCGCCGCACCCTCGGCCTTAGAGCGGGCCACCCACTTGCGAACCGTACGCTCGCAGACCCCCGCCGCCGCCGGCAGCCTCCGCAGACATTCCGCCAAGAACTGTCCGCCAAGAACTGATTGAACCAGACGCTCTCGACCGCGTGGCGTCAAACGGGCATTCTTGTGGATGTTCATCTGGTCCTCCTCCTTGGCTTCTAAAGCTTCGCAACCTCAGCTTCCTCGGAAAGGACTGGATGGACAACCTATTGAAAGCTCACATCTAAAGGCCCGTACCAGTATGATTTCACGACGCAGTGGACATGGACAAGACTAAGTCATGGCCCAAAGTTAAGATAATAAGCCTAGGTTTTTATGCCTACATATAGGCCTCCAGCTTTTTATATCGCATCACGTCTTGTCCCCTCTGAACAGTCGTTTCACCGGAATCGTTTGCGCCGTGGATGTTGTTCGGGGTCGTTGAATGAGCAGCCGCTGCGTCTGATACCGACGCAGAACCAAGATGCCAAAGGTTCCAAGACGCCGAACTTCAACACGGCGTGGTCGATAAACGGCAACGTAACGAGCTCACCGGTTTCCCGAAGTTCCTTCGTCAGATCAGCTTCTTGAGGTTGAGATAGTAAGTGCTCTTGCGCAGCCGCTGGTTCCCGTTATGGAATTGTGGAACCTGATGCTGGTCGCGGTCGGCGGATTTGGCTTTGGCTTGCTGCTCGGCATCGCCGCTGCCGTCAGAAAACCCCGCGCTCGGATGAAGAAATCTCCGGCCAACAATTCGCTCTTGCTGATCGCGCTCATTTACCTAATCCTCATCGGCATCCTGGTCGCGGTGTTTCTGCTGCTCGAAACCGCACTCCCGGCTAAGGCACCTGTTGGACACGATCGTCAGCAACGACATTCCGATATGTCTCGATGCGACACGAAATGCGCTGGCATCCCGAGATCGGCCTATCGGAGGTCTGGATGTCCGGTTTAGTTGCCGGGCATCTTGAAACCATCGGCTACGAGGTTCATCGCGCCCTTGCCCGCACAGCTGTTGTCGCGACGCTGCGCAAAGGTACCTCGGCCCGTTCGGTCGGCGTCCGCGCCGACTTCGACGCGCTGCCGATCCTGGAGGCAACCATTAAGCCTTGTGCCCGCAACATCCCCGGAGTGATGCTTTCTGGGGCCAAGATGGCCATACGGTAATGCTGCTGGGGGCCGCCAAGCGCATCGCCAAGCGAAGGACCTTCGACGGCACCGTGTACCTGATCTTTCAGCCGACCGAGAGGAATTTTTGCCGGGGCTGAGCTGATGGTGAACGTGGGGCTGTTCGCGCATTTCCCTTGCGATGCCGTCGGCCACCTCTCGCAGGTCGAGCGGGGCCTCTCGACGCCGACGATGCGGCAGTTGCAGCAGATCGCGGGGACGCTGGGTGTCACCATCGGCTGGTTCTTCCGCGCAGAGGCGGGGGCGCCGGAGGACGAGGGCGAGGCCGGTGTGGTGGTGCGGGCCTCGCGCCGGCGCAAGATGGAGATGACGCGCCTCGGCATCACCGACGAACTGCTGGTGCCGAACCTCGACGGCGCACTGGAACTCTTGTTCTACACGCTCCAGCCGGGCGCCAGGGCCGGGCCCGAAGCCTATAGCCATGCCGGCGAGGAGGCCGGGCTGGTGCTGTCGGGCGAGATGGAACTTTGGGTCGAGGACACCCGCTACCACCTCGCCACCGGCGACAGCTTCGCCTTCGCCAGCACCCGCCCGCACCCCAACCGCAACCCCGGCAGCACCGAGTTGAAGCTGGTCTGGGCGATCACCCCGCTGAGCTACTGACGGTGGTCGGCAGCCTTCACTCGGCCGCCACCCCCTGTGCTTCCTGCGCCGGATCGGCAAGCGCATCGCGCACCATGTTCTGGAAGCCGAGCACGCCATGCTCGTATTTCGGCGAGACCGGTCCGCGGGTGTAGACGCCGGCGTTGAGGTTGCGCTGGACGCCGAGGATGATATCGATGTCTTCCGAGACGATCTGTGCCGACCATTCCGCCGACTGCCGGTTGGCCTCGGCCTTTTCAGCGCTGACGTCGGTGAAGAAGTACCAGTTGATGTGGCGGATGCGGCCGGGGCCCAGCGGCTCGACGGTGGCGATCGACGAGCCCCAGTCGTAGAGGTTCAACATCAGCACGGGGAACCGGTAGAAGTAGAGGCCGCGGGTCAGCCCGCCGTCGCGCGCCGGCGCATGCAGGTGGAAGAACTTGTCGTCATAGTGGACGTCGACCTTGTACTGCTCGATGTCCATCGAGGCGCAGAGGCCCGGATGCATGGTCTGGCAGTGGTAGCACTCGAGGTAATTGTCGCCGTAGGTCTTCCAGTCGACATCGACGTCGCGGTCCTTCGACATGAAGTAGTGCTGCTGCTCCAGCGGATAGTCGGCCGCCATCGCGTCGATCGGGCCGAGCCACTCCCGCAGGCTCTCGCCGCCGCGCGCGATGCGCAGGAAGACCAGCCCGCGCCATTCCTCGCAGTCGACGGGGTAGAGCCCCCACTCGGCGGGGTCGAAACTGTGGTCGCCGCCGAAGTCGCGGGCGCGCTTCAGAAGGCCCGCGCGATCGAAGCCCCAGGAGTGGTAGGGGCAGACGACGAGCTTGCCGCAATGGCCGCTCTCAGCTGAGACGATCTCCGCGCCGCGGTGCCGGCAGACATTGTGGAAGGCGCGCAGCACGCCGTCATCCCCGCGCATCGCGAAGACCGAATAGCCCGCGACCGTCCCACGGACGTAGTCGCCGGGGTTCGGGATCTTCTCCGACCAGGAGAACAGCATCCAGTTGCGGGTGAAGATCTTCGCGCGTTCGTCGGCGAAGCTGTCCTCGCTCGAATAGGCCCGTGCGGGCAGCGTCCAGGTCAGGGCGGAAGGGGCAAACTGCGGCTTCATGTCGGTAACGGTCATGAGGGTCTCCAGCCCGGAAAATGCAGCCTGTATCTGTCTGTCCGCTCGTCTGATGCCTGTTCGTCTTGTTCGGTACTCGCTCGTTCAGTTTTTGTACGACGGGTCGATCGAGTCGATGGTGCGAAGATGCGCGGCCCATTCGAGCAGCAGGTCGCCGTCGTCGAACGCCATCTGGTCGAACTGCTCGGTGACACGGCGCCCGACGGCGTCCGGCACCTCGACCAGCGGCCGGCCCATCGACAGCGTCGCGACCTGGATCTCGCAGGCGGCGTTGAGATAGAACATCGCGTTGAACATCTCGGCGGCCGTGCGACCGACGGCGATGAGGCCGTGGTTTCTGAGGACGAGCGCCGGGAACTCGCCGAGGTCGGCGACGATGCGGTCGCGCTCGGAATGGTCGAGCGCGATGCCCTCGTAGTCGTGGTAGCCGATGCGGCCGTAGAACTGCAGCGCGATCTGGTTCAGTGGCAGCAGGCCGTCCGCGATCGAGGAGACTGCGACGCCGGCGCGGGTGTGGGTGTGCATGACGAAGGTGGCATCGTGCCGGGCGCCATGGATCGCGCTGTGGATGGTGAAGCCGGCCGGGTTCACCCTTGCCGTCGAGCCGTCGACCTTGTTGCCGTCGATGTCGATCTTCACCAGCGAGGACGCGGTGATCTCCTCCCAGCGATAGCCATAGGGATTGATCAGGAAGCGGCCGTCCTCGCCCGGTACCCGCGCGGTGATGTGGGTGTAGATCAGGTCGGTCATCTTGTAGTGCGCGGCCAGCCGATAGCAGGCGGCCAACTCGACCCGCGTCCGCCACTCCGCGTCCTGGTGGGTGACAGGGGAATGCAGCGTCATCGGAGGCTCCGGTTCATGATCATGAAATCAAATCCAACATTTTCACGTGGGGATAGCAAGGAAGGTCTGTCGCAGTTCACCGCGTCGCCCGGACCGGTTCTGCAGAAACCGGCGTGCGCGAGCGCCTAGAGGCTGCGAACGAAGCGCTCGATGCGCCGGCACGCCTCCGCCAGCGTTGCCTCGCCCGAGGTGAAGGCGATCCGCAGGAAGCCGTAGGCAGGAGCCCCGAAGGCGGTCGCGTCCAGCGTCGAGACGCCGGTCTCGCGGAACAGCCGCCAGGCGAAGTCGAAGGGCGTCAAGCCAGTCGCGCGGACGTCGACCAGCACGAACATGCCGGCATCCGGCGTCAGCACCTTGATCTTCGGCACCCCTGAGAGGGCGGCGACGACGAGGTCGCGCCGTGCCCGGTAGCGTCCGCGCATGTCGGCGGTGACCTCGGCATAGCTTTCGATGGCGGTGAGGGCCGCCTGCTGCACGAAGCCCGGCATGCCGTAGAGCATGCAGAGCGCCAGCCGCTCCATGTGGTGAACGAGTTCGGCATTGGCGACCACCCAGCCGACGCGCCATCCGGTCATCGCATGCGTCTTGGACAGGCTGCCGACGGTGACAGTGCGCTCGGCCATGCCCGGGAGCGAGGCCATCGAGACATGTGGCACGTCGAAGGTGAGGGCGCCGTAGACCTCGTCGACGATCACGGTGAGGTCGTGCTCGATGGCGATGGCGGCGATCCCCGCCAGTTCATCCCGCGTCACCACCGCGCCGGTCGGGTTGTTCGGCGTCGCGAAGATGATCGCGCGGGTGCGCGGCGTCACCGCGGCGCGGATGGCGGCAGGGTCGGGCCGAAAGCCGGTCTCGGCCGGCATCGGCACCGGCACGATCCTGGCGCCCGCCACCTGCAGCGTCGCCTCGTAGGTGACGTAGGCGGGCTCCAGCACGATCACCTCGTCGCCCTCGGCGAGCAGGCAGAGCGAGGCCGCAAACAGCGCGTTCTGGGCGCCGGCCGTCAGGATGACGTTGCCCGGCGACAGGTCGGGCTGGCCGAGCGAGGGGCCGAGCAGGCGGGCGAGCGCCTGGCGCAAAGCGGGCCGGCCGGGCACGTCGGTATAGTGCGTGTCGCCGGCGCGCGTTGCAGCGACGGCCGCGTCCATTACCGGCTCGGGCGTCGCGAAGTCGGGATCGCCGATGGTGAGGAGAATGACATCCTCGCCACGCCGCTGCGCCGCTGTCGCGGCCTCGTGGATCTTCCAGGCGGCGACGCCGGGGCCATCGATCCGCTCGACGAGGGGGGAGAAACGCATGGACATGTCCTGTGGGTCTGGAAGGCTCGATCGGCCTTCTTGGAGCCGAGCAGCAAGGCAAAGGCAAGTCGGGCCTTTGTTTCACGGTCGCCTCCTGATGATCGAAGGGGGTTCACAGCTGTGAAACAGTCCGTACTGCCTACAGACCCGAAGCGGCAGCGCGCGATGTTGCCGTGCCGCCCAGCCCAACTCGGTCTCGGCTCACGCGGTCTGGCCTTTATAGCACGGTTAGCCAGGACGTCGTTCCGGTTGGGGCCGCGCCGTCGGTCCCCTCCGCCCCCTTGCATCCGGCGCATCGCGATGCCTTAATCTTCACAGGCATGAAAATATAGCCGTTGCAGCTTCGGGGGCACCGTCCATGGCGAGGGAATACGACGCGATCATCATCGGTGCCGGGCACAACGGCCTCGTCTGCGCCAACTATCTCGCCAAGGCCGGCCTGAGGGTGCTGGTCCTCGAGCGACGCAAGGTCATTGGCGGCGCCGCGGTGACCGAGGAGATCTGCCCGGGCTTCAAGGCCTCGACCTACTCCTACCTGATGAGCCTCCTCCACCCGCGCATCATCCGCGACTTCGACCTGAAGCGCCACGGGCTGGAGGTGCTGCCGTGTTCGGACATGATCTCGCCGGTCGGCGGGGACGACTACATCCTGTTCTCCGACGACATCCGGAAGACGCAAGCCTCGTTCGGCAAGTTCTCGAAGAAGGACGCCGAGGCCTATCCGGCGTTCGACACCTACCTGATGGAGTCCGCGGCGATCGTGCGCAAACTCCTGTGGGAGACGCCGGTCGACCCGTCGAAGGGCGACTGGAAATCGTTCAAGGACAGCGCCCAGATGCTGTGGAAATACCGCAAGATCGGCGACAAGATGCACCGCATCGCCGACCTCATGACGATGAGCGCCTACGACTTCCTGAGCGAGTGGTTCGAGGACGACCGAATCATGGCGGTGCTCGCCTACTACGCCTCGATCGGCACCTTCGCCGGGCCGAAGACGCCGGGCTCGGCCTACGTCATCATGCACCACGTGATGGGCGAGCACGAGGGTGCCGGCGGCTGGGGCTTCATCAAGGGCGGTATGGGCATGATCACCCAGTCGCTGGCTTCGGCCGGCCGTGCGCTCGGCGTCGAGATCGTCGTCGATGCCGACATCAAGGAAATCCGCGTCGCCGGCAACAAGGTGACCTCGGTCGTCACCGCCAAGGGCGACACCTATTCGGCGAAGACCATCGCCTCCAACGCCAATGCCAAGATCGTTTACCAGCAGATGCTGGACCCGGCGCTGGTGCCCGGCGGCGTGAAGCGCGAGATCGACAACTATCGGACCTTCTCGACCGCGTTCAAGATGAACATCGCGTGCGAGCGCCCGCCGCAATACACGATCCTCGACAAGGTGAAGGCGGACGGCGCGCTCGGCAAGTTTCCGTACCCCACCTACATGCACATCGCGCCGGACATCGACTACCTCGAACGGGCCTATGACGATGCGAAGTATGGCGGCTACTCCAGGCGGCCGTTCATCACGCCGGTGGTTCCGACCATCGTCGACGACACGCTGGCGCCGCCCGGCAAGCACGTCGTCAACCTGTTCGGCGGTCATGCCCCGTACGAGCTGAAGGGCAAGGACTGGGCCGCCGAGAAGGAAGGCTTCAAGAAGGTGGTGCTCGACACGATCGAGGAGTGGGCGCCGGGCTTCAGCGCTGACATCATCCAGGCGAACCTCATCATCGCGCCCGATATCGAGGGCGTCGTGAACATGCCGCAAGGCCACATCTTCCACGGCGAACTGTCGGCCGACCAGCTGTTCTTCCAGCGTCCGGTCTCCGGCTATGCCGACTACCGCACCCCGGTCGAGGGCCTCTACATCTGTGGCGCGTCGATGCACCCGGGCGGCGGCGTCTCCGGCATTCCCGGCGCCAATGCCGCGCGCGAGATCCTGAAAGACCTGAGGCGTCGTCCGAAGAAGCGGGCCGCCTGAGGAGGCGCGCGTCAGTCTTTGACGGAGCCCCGCATGGCCATCCTGATCGCGTCGATGTCGATGATCGGCGGCGCGATGAACGGCTGCAGCACGATCTTCACCCTCGCCGGGCTGCCGCTGACGAGAGCCGTTTCGGGATAGACCGAGCCGCGCATCTGATCGAGCGGGCCGGCCTGCGGGCTCTCGTTCGAGGCAAGGAGAGTTGGCTTTGCCGGGCTTGGATCCGCGCGACCGGGATCCGACGTGCCTGGGGTGACGTAGCCGAAGGCCTGCTCGGGCAAGGCCGCGGGCAGCTGCGCGCTGATCCGCTCCGTGCGAGCGGCGCGGCGGCTTATCGGCCGCGCGGGTTCAGCGCGATGGGCGTTGATCTGCGGCGAGGGGCGGGGGCTGACGGAACGACGGCAATCGCCGTTGAAGCAGGAGCCGTGACCGGGCGTCGACGGGCGAATGATGGCCCGATGACCGGCACATCCGGTGACCGTCATGGCCGAGGCCAGCAGCAGAATTCGAATACGCACCAGCACAGCCTCCGCGGGATGCCGCAGTCTAGGCGCGGTCCCGTAAATTTAGGCTGAAGGGCCTAGCGTTGCGCCCTCATCGTCCCCGCGCGGCGGATAGGCATGCTGCAGCCCTTTCGGATCGGTGACCTCCCGACCATCGGCAGAGAGATAGCTCGGCCCGACCGGCACCTTGCCGTGGCCGCCGGGGATATCGAGCACGTAGGTCGGCTGGCAGAGCCCGGAGATATCGCCGCGCAGCGACCGCATCAGGTCCTGCCCGGTCTCGATCGAGGTTCTGAGATGCGCGGTGCCGGGAGCGAGGTCGCCGTGGTGGAGGTAGTACGGCTTGATCCGGTTCTCGACGAAGGCCCGCATCAGGGTCCCCAGCGTCTCGGCGTCGTCGTTGATGCCGGCGAGGAGAACGGTCTGGCTGACCATCGGAATGCCGGCATCGACGAGCCGCGCCACCGCGGCGATGGCGGCCGGCGTGAACTCGCGCGGGTGGTTGGCGTGGAGCGCGACGAAAACGGCGCGGCCGAAGCCTTTCAGCGCGGCGACGAGCGCGGCGTCGACCCGCGCCGGATCCACCACCGGCACGCGGGTGTGCAGGCGCAGGACCCGCACGTGCCCGATCTTGCCGAGCGCCTCGGCGATGAAGGCGAGGCGGCGGGGCGACAGCACAAAGGGGTCGCCGCCGGTGATCACCACCTCCCAGACCTCCGGATGCGCGGCGATGTAGGCGAGCGCGCCGTCGAGCTCGGTATCCGACAGCGTGCCGAGGCCATCGGGCCCCACCACCTCGCGGCGAAAACAGAAGCGGCAGTAGACCGGGCAGACGTGCAGCGGCTTCAGGAGCACCCGGTCGGGGTAGCGGTGGACGATGCCCGGCACCGGCGCGTGCGCGTCGTCGCCGATCGGATCTGCGAGGTCGCCGGGCGCGGCGTCGAGCTCCTCCTCCCGCGGCAGGAACTGGCGGCCGATGCCGTCGTCGGCGTGCTCGATCAGCGCGGCCATGTCGGGGGTGATCGCGATCGCATAGCGCTCGGCCACCCGTTCGATCGACGCCAGCCTTTCCGCGGGCACCAGTCCCGCGCCGACGAGGGCGGCGGCGCTGCGCAGCGGGCGGTTCACGCCGTTCCCCGCGCGACCGGGGTCCAGATCACGTCGTCGATCTTCCCGGCGCCAACGGCGAGCATCACCAGCCGGTCGAAGCCGAGGGCAACGCCGCTGGCCTCCGGCATGATCGCCAGCGCCGACAAAAAATCCTCGTCTAGCGGATAGCGGGTCCCGTAGACGCGCTGCATCTCGTCCATCTCGGCGGTGAAGCGGCGGCGCTGCACGGCGGGGTCGGTCAACTCGCCGAAGGCGTTGGCGAGCTCGACGCCGCAGCAGTAGATCTCGAACCGCTCGGCGACCCTTGGGTCGTCAGTGCTGGGGCGGGCGAGGGCGGCTTCGGCAATGGGGTACTCGCAGAGGATCGTCGGGCGGCCAGTGCCGAGTTCCGGCTCGACGCGCTCGAGCAGCGCTTTCGAGAACAGCGCCGACCAGCTGTCGTCGGCGGCGATGCGGATGCCGGCGCGGACCATGCCGGCGGCCAGAAGATCGCGGTCGGTCCCGCCGGAGGCGTCGACGGTCGCGAGGAGGTCGATGCCGATGTAGCGCTCGAACGCCTCGGCCAGCGTCACCCGCTCCGGCTCGGCGAACGGATCGGCGGTGCGGCCGCGGAACGCGAACTCTCTGGCGCCCGTCTGCTCGGCGGCGAGCGCGATGAGCTCGGCGCAATCCTCCATCAGGCGCTCGTAGGTCTCGCCGACGCGGTACCATTCGAGCATGGTGAATTCCGGCGAATGCAGCGCGCCCCGCTCGCGGTTGCGCCAGACCTTGCCGAGGCTGAAGATCCGCGTCTCGCCAGCGGCCAGCAGCTTCTTGCAGGCAAATTCCGGCGAGGTGTGGAGATAGTAGGTCTCCCGGCTGCCGTCGAAATCCAGCATGTCGGTGGCGAAGGCGGCAAGATGCGCCTCGTTGCCGGGCGAGACCTGGAGCGCGGCGGTCTCGACCTCGAGGAAATCGCGGGCCGCGAACCAGTGGCGCATTGCGGCGGCGATGGCATTGCGCTGGAGGAGGCGGGGCCGGCGGTCGGCGTGGACGTCGGGCGTCCACCAGGGCGAGGCGTTGATCATCGGGCCTATCGTCGAGTGGCGACTGGCGGTCGCGCGCGAGATGCGGTAGGTGCGGCGCATCGAAGGCCGTGCCGCTGGGCACCCCGCAAACTGAAGTTTTAAGGACCAAACATGGTGAAGGTGATCGCCAGTTCCCTGCGCAAGGGCAATGTCGTCGACCAGGATGGCAAGCTCTATGTGATCCTCATTGCCGAGAACATCCATCCTGGCAAGGGCAATTCCGTGACGCAGCTCGACATGCGCCGCATCTCCGACGGCGTGAAAGTGTCCGAGCGCTTCCGCACCACCGAGACCGTCGAGCGGGCCATGGTCGAGGAGCACGACCACACCTTCCTCTACAATGACGGTGACGGCTATCACTTCATGAACCCGGAGAATTTCGACCAGGTCACGGTGCCCGAAAGCGTCATCGGCGACATGGCGCCGTATCTCCAGGAGAACATGACTGTCGCGCTCTCGCAGTACAACGGCTCGCCGATCTCGCTGGTGCTGCCGCAGCGCGCCACCTTCGAGGTGGTCGAGACCGAGCCGGTGACCAAGGGCCAGACGGCCTCGGCCTCCTACAAGCCGGCACTGCTGTCGAACGGCCTGCGCACCGCCGTGCCGCCGCACATCGCCACCGGCACCCGCATCGTCGTCCTTACCGAAGACGGCTCCTACGTCGAGCGCGCCAAGGACTGATCGCCCGATCCCGCCGAGCCTACAGACGCCCGTCCCGCTGGTTGCGGGGCGGGCGTCGTCGTTTCCGCCCGCGACTAGCGGCAAAAAATCGCTCGCCGACTTCCGATACCTCCTTCGTCCAATGGACAAACGCCGCAGAGGCGGCCAGACTTCCCGCAGAACCCGGAAAATCGGGTCTGGATCGGTGTCGACGGACGCGGGCAAAGCCCAGCCAGCCGCGGTGCGATAAGGGGAGGAATGAGGGTGCGTTTCACGGCGAAGCTTTATCTGGGCGTCATGCTCGGCACGGCGGCGATGGCGGGAGTTCTGCCCGCGCACGCCGAGGATCCCATCAAGATCGGCGTTTCCGGCCCGTTCACCGGCGGCTCGTCCGCCATGGGCGTCTCGATGCGCGACGGCGTCAGGCTCGCGGCCTCCGAGATCAACGCCAATGGCGGCGTGCTCGGGCGGCAGATCGAACTGGTCGAGCGTGACGACGAGGCCAAGAACGAGGTCGGTGCGCAGGTCGCGCAGGAGCTGATCAACAAGGAAGAGGTGGTCGCCACCCTCGGCTTCATCAACACCGGCGTGGCGCTTGCCGCCCAGCGCTTCTACCAGGAAGCCGAGATTCCGGTGTTCAACAACGTCGCCACCGGCACGGTGATCACCAACCAGTTCGCCCAGCCCGACTACGACAACAATTACGTCTTCCGGAACTCGGCCTACGACGTGCTGCAGGCCGGCATGATGGTCGACGAGGCGGTCGCGCGCCAGCACACCAAGATCGCGGTGCTCGCCGATTCCACCAATTACGGCCAGCTCGGCCGCGCCGACATCGAGAAATATCTCGGCGAGAAGGGCATCACCCCGGTTGCGGTGGAAAAGTTCAACATTAAGGACGTCGACATGACGGCCCAGCTGCTGAAGTCGCAGCAGGCCGGCGCCGACGTGATCCTCGCCTACGGCATCGGGCCGGAGCTGGCGCAGATCGCCAACGGCATGGCCAAGCTCGGCTGGAAAGTGCCGATGATCACCTCCTGGCCCGCCTCGATGCAGAGCTTCATCGACATCGCCGGCGCCAATGGCAACGGCGTGATCATGCCGCAGACCTTCATCGAGGACGGCACGCTGCCGAAGCGCAAGGCTTTCCTCGAGAACTACTACAAGACCTACAACGTGAAGAAGATCCCGACGCCGGTCGCCGGTGCCCAGGGCTACGACTCGGTCTACCTGATCGCCGCGGCGATCACCCAGGCCGGCTCGACCGAAGGCCCTGAAATCCGCGCTGCGCTGGAAGACCTCAACACCAAGGTCGAGGGCGTCGTGACCACCTACGACAAGCCGTTCACCGCCACCGACCACAACGCCATCACCCGCAACATGGTGGTGTTCGGCCGCGTCCAGGACGGCAAGATCGTCTACGACAAGGAAGAGGACGCCAAGAACGCCGGCGTCGTGCGGGTCAAGGAAAAGGCCGCCAACTGATCGGTGGCAGTCGAGAGCGGCGGGTCATGCCAGTCTTTCCCCCGGGAGATCCAGTCTCCCCGGGGAGAGATGAGGGCGGGCCCGCCTCCACGTCCGGTCCGGGGCGCGCCGCGGGGCGCTGTCCGTCTCCATTGCGCACTTCGCCTGCGGCCGCCGCCGCCGGAACATCAGCAGGGCAGTTTCCATGACCATCTTCCTGCAGCTTGTCGCCTCCGGCGTCGCGATCGGCATGATCTATGCCGCCATCGCCTTCGGCTACCAGCTCACCTTCGCGACCTCGAAGACGCTGAACTTCGGCCAAGGCGAGGCGCTGGCGCTCGGCGCCCTGTTCGGCCTGACCCTGGCGCCGTTCACCGGCTACTGGCTGATGATCCCGATGGTCCTGGTCTTCGGCTTCGCCCTCGGCGCCGTGGTCGAGCGGCTGGCGGTGCGGCCGGCGGTGAAGATCAAGTCGGAATACGGGTGGATCATGGCGACGATCGCGCTCGGCATCATCTTCCGCAACCTTGCCGAAAACATCTGGGGCCGCGACGATCTGAAGTTTCCCTCGCCGCTGCCCGAGGAAGCGATCCAGCTCGGCGGCGTGCGCATGCTGCCGATGGAGCTGCTGATCATCGCCGGCGCGCTCCTGATGATGCTGGCAGTCGAGATCTTCAACCGCAAGTCGATCTGGGGCAAGGCGGTCATCGCCACCTCCGACGATATCGACGCGGCTGGCCTGATGGGTATCAACACCCAGCGCGTCATCACGCTCTCCTATTCCATCAGCGCGATGACCGCGGCGTTTGCCGGCGTGCTCGTCGCCCCGGTGACGCTGACCGGCGCGACGATGGGCGCGGTGCTGGCGCTGAAGGCATTCGCGGTGGCGATCATCGGCGGGCTTGAATCCGGGCTCGGGGTGATCGTGGGCGGGCTGATCCTCGGCATCGCGGAAACGCTGACCGGCTTCTACATCTCCACCGGCTACAAGGACGTGCCCGGCCTCATCCTTCTCCTCGTCGTCTTGTCGATCCGCCCGGTCGGCCTGTTCGGCAAGGCCGTGATCAAGAAGGTCTGACGATGAGCGCCTCTTCTTCCATGCCGTCGATCCCTGCCGATACGGCCTCGCGCAACCGGTCGCGGTCGCTCGGTGGCATCGGTGCGGTGTTGCTGGTAGTGTTTCTCGCCGCCTTCCCATTCGCCGTCCCCAGCACCTACTACCTGCATCTGCTGACGGTGATCGCGATCTACGCCATCCTGGTGCTCGGGCTCGACATCGTCGTCGGCTATACCGGCCAGGTTAGCCTCGGCCATGCCGGCCTGTTCGGCATCGGCGCCTATGCCGCCGCCGTCATCTTCATGCACTTCAAGCTCGGCATCTGGTTCGGGCTGCTGGCCGGCATCGGCGTCACCTCGGTGTTTGGCCTGCTGCTGGCGGTGCCGGCGCTGCGGGTCACCGGGCCGTATCTCGCGATGGTGACGCTGGCCTTCGGCACCATCATCCAGATCTTCATCAACGAGTTGACGCCGCTGACCAACGGTCCGCTCGGCATCACCTTGCCGCCGCCGCGGGTGCTGGACTTTGCGATGCTGGGCCTCACCGCTCCGTGGGGAGCCGCGGGCAAGAAGCTCGAATTCTACTATCTCGTCTGCATCGCACTGCTGGTGACTATTCTCGTGGTGAACCGGGTTGTGCGCTCGCCCTACGGCCGGGCCTTCGAGGCCCTGCGCGACAGCCCGATCGCCTGCGACTGCATGGGCGTCAGCGTCTACCGCTACAAGGTCTACGCGTTCGTGCTTTCGGCGGCACTGGCGGGTCTCGCCGGGGCGCTGTTCGCCTGGTCCGAGCGCTACGTCGCGCCCAACTCCTATGGCTTCGAGCTAACCGTCCTCTTTCTCCTCGCGGTAACGATGGGCGGGCGAAAATCGCGTGCCGGCCCGCTGATCGGCTCGGCGATCATCGTGATGATGCCGAACATCCTCGCCGACATCGCGCTGGTGCGGATCATGGCCGGGGTGATCGCCGCGATCGCCCTCGTCGTCGGTCTCCAGGCGTTCCTGCGCCACCGGGAGAACCGCTTCGCCATCCTCGTGCCGGTGGTGCTCTGCATCCTGTTCTTCCCGGCAACGCTCATCCTCCAGTCGGTGACCGACTTCCGGCTGACGGTCTTCGGCCTGATGATCCTCTTCGTCGTCTACTATCTCCCCGACGGGATCGTCGGCTTCCTTCGCCAGAAGATCCCGGCGCTGCGGCCAGCCCATACCGCGGAGGGCCGCGAGATCGCCGGCGATGGCTCGGCACTGATCGTGCAGCGCGGCGGCAGCGGGGCCGATCCGCTGCTGAAGGTCGAGGCTGCGCTGATGCAGTTCGGCGGCCTGAAGGCGCTCGACGGCGTCGACCTCGTGGTCCGGCCGGGCACGATCCACGGCCTCATCGGCCCCAACGGTTCCGGCAAGTCGACGATGATGAACGTCCTCACCGGCATCTATGTGCCGACCGGTGGCAGCGTGACGCTCGCAGCGGGCGCGGGGGCGGCCAAGCGCCTCGACGGGCTGAAGCCCTCGGAGATCGCGCTCGCCGGCGTCGCCCGGACGTTCCAGAACGTCCAGCTGTTCCGCGAGATGACGGCGTTGGAAAACGTCCTCGTCGGCCTTCACCACGCGTTCCGCGGCAATCTCTTCGACGCCATCCTCGGTACCGCGCGCCGCAAGCGCGAGGAGCGCGAGGCCCGGCAGCGGGCGAGCGCGATCCTCGATTTCGTCGGGCTCGGCGAACTCGCGCATGTCGAGGCCCGCAACCTGCCCTACGGCAAGCAGCGTCTCCTCGAGATCGGCCGCGCGCTGGCGCTGGATCCGGTCCTGCTGCTGCTCGACGAGCCTGCCGCGGGCCTCACCGCCCCCGACATCGCCGAGCTCGGCGCGATCATCCGCAAGATCAAGGACGCCGGCATTACGGTGATCCTGATCGAGCACCACATGGACGTGGTGATGAGCCTCTGCGACCGCGTGACGGTGCTCGATTTCGGCCACAAGATCGCCGAGGGCGGCGCGCGCGACATCCAGAAGGACCCCAAGGTGATCGAGGCCTATATCGGCACCACCGAGACGGAGCCGGCGCATGCTTGAGGTATCGAACCTTTCCGCCGGCTACGGCCAGATCGAGGTCCTGCACGGGCTGACGCTGAAGGTGCCGAAGGGCAAGGTCGTCACGCTGATCGGCTCCAACGGCGCCGGCAAGACCACGACCATGCGCGCGCTGTCCGGCATGATCCGGCCGACCGGCGGCTCGATCAAGCTGAACGGGCAGGAGATCTCGGGGCTCGACAGCCATGCCGTCGCGCGTTCCGGCCTTGCCCATTCGCCCGAGGGACGGCGCGTCTTCCCGACCCTCAGCGTCGAGGACAACCTGACCCTCGGGGCGTTTCCGCGCCTCACCGGCGCCCGCGCCAGGGGCGATGTCTCGGCCGACCGCGAGCGCGCTTTCGTGCTGTTCCCCCGCCTGAAGGAGCGGCGCACGCAGCTCGCGGGCACGCTGTCGGGCGGCGAGCAGCAGATGCTGGCGATGGGCCGCGCGCTGATGCTGAAGCCCGACATCCTGCTGCTCGACGAGCCGTCGATGGGCCTTGCGCCGAAGCTTGTCGAGGAGGTCTTCCGCATCATCCGCGTCCTCAAGGAGGAGCAGGTGACCATGCTGCTGGTCGAGCAGTTCGCCATGGCGGCGCTCGGCGTCGCCGACCACGCCTATGTCATGGAGAACGGCCGCATCCGCGTCGAGGGCCCGGCCGCGCAGCTGCGCAACGACCCGGCCATTCGTGCCGCCTATCTCGGCGGCGATCACTAACCGCTTTTTTTTGGCACGCGGGCTGGCTACGTCGGTCCGCTGACTGTGTGCCCTGCGGCGGGATTGTCGTTGCAAGGGGCCGGCCATCCGGATTTCGCTTGCGGTCGGCGGTGCGGGGCGGCTACGCGGGCAGCCTCCTCCTCCATGCCCCGGGGTCCGCATGTCGATCGAACGCTTCCGGCAAGACGCCGACCTTCTGCTCCGGCACTTCGACCTGCAGCGGGCAACGGGCGGTCGCTTCGACATGCAGGTCGACCACGTCTACAGCGGCGACCCCGTCGCCCGCAGCTGGCACTGGACGAGCGCCGGCGATGAGCGGGACAGGCGGGCCTCGGCGCAGATCATGGTCATGCTGAAGGTGGTGGCCGGGCGCGACTGGCATGTCCTCGACTTCGAAGCGCCCCGGCTACAGCACCGCCGGCCGCAGGCGGGCGCCTCGGCCCTCGGCAAGGCCTCCGGCGAATGGCATATCCTGACCTTTCAAGGCACGGGCGAGGGACACGCGCTCGACAGCGGCTACATGCTGTTCGAGGCGGCGGCGGATTTCGACGCCGTCCGCGATGAGCTGGAGCGTCCCGCCGCGGCGTGAGTGCCGCCCGCCCGACGACCGGATCGAGGGGTGGCTATCCGGGACGATGACCCGGAGCACGGGGCACTCCGCTTGCTGGCGAACGCCGGCACAGCGTTCTCGCAGCGATCAGCGCCGTTTCAGCGCTTCCGTCAGCGCCGCGCCGAAAGCGCCCGTCGGCTCGGCCTTCGCCGCAGTCGGCTTGCCGCCGGTGGTCGCCGGACGCGGCCGCTCCGCCCGCTCCGTCCTTGGCGCCGCAGTCTCGGCCTTGCCGGAGGCGGCGGTCTTCATCGACAGGGAAATCCGCTTGCGCCGTGCGTCGACTTCGAGCACGCGCACCTGGACCACCTGGCCGGCCTTCACCACGTCGGCCGGATCCTTGACGAACTGGTCCGAGATTTCCGAGACGTGCACCAGCCCGTCCTGATGGACGCCGATGTCGACGAAGGCGCCGAAAGCCGCGACGTTGGTGACCGTCCCTTCCAGCATCATGCCGGGCTTCAGGTCAGACATCTCGCTGACGCCCTCCCTGAAGGTCGCGGTGGCAAAGCTTGGCCGGGGGTCGCGGCCGGGCTTTTCGAGTTCAGCGAGGATGTCCTTCACCGTCGGCAAGCCGAAACCGTCGACGGCGAACTGCCGGGGATCGAGGCCCCGCAGCGTCTGGGCGTCGCCCATCAGCGCGGTCAGGTCCTTGCCGGCGGCGGCGACGATCTTCTTGGCGATCGGATAGGCCTCGGGGTGCACCGCCGAGGCGTCGAGCGGCTCGGTGCCGCCCTGGATGCGCAGGAAGCCGGCGCACTGCTCGAAGGCTTTCGGGCCGAGCCGCGGCACCGCCATCAGCTTCCGGCGGGTCGCGAACGGGCCTTCCTTGTCGCGGTGGGCGACGATCGCCTCGGCCAGCACCGGGCCAATGCCCGAGACATGCGCGAGCAGCGCCGAGGAGGCGGTGTTGACGTCGGCGCCGACGGCGTTCACCGCGTCCTCGACGACGGTCTCCAGCGCGCGACCCAGCGCGCTCTGGTCGACGTCGTGCTGATACTGGCCGACGCCGATCGCCTTCGGGTCGACCTTGACGATCTCCGCCAGCGGATCTTGCAGGCGCCGCGCGATCGAGGCGGCTCCCCGCAGCGACACGTCGATATCCGGCATTTCGCGCGAGGCCCGCTCGGAGGCCGAGTAGACGGACGCACCGGCCTCGCTGACGATCACCTTGACCGGCTTCTCGCCCGGCAGAGCGGCGATCACCTCGGCGGTGAGCTTCTCGGTCTCGCGGCTGGCGGTGCCGTTGCCGATGGCGACGAGCTGGATCTTGTGCCGGCGGATCAGCGCGCCGAGCGCCGCCGCCGCCCCTGCCGCATCGTTGCGCGGCTGGAACGGATAGACTGTCGCGGTGTCGACGAGGCGCCCGGTGGCATCGATGACGGCGACCTTCACGCCGGTGCGGATGCCGGGGTCGAGCCCCATCGTCGGCTTGGCGCCGGCGGGGGCGGCCAGCAGGATGTCCTTGAGGTTGCGCGAGAAGACGCGGATCGCCTCGGCGTCGGCGCGCTCCTTCATGGCGACCATCATCTCGGCGGCGAGATGGCCGTGGATCTTGTTCTTCCAGGCCCAGCGGACGGCGGAAGACAGCCAGAGATCGGCGGGCGCGGCGCCGGCCATGTCGATGTTGAACCGCCGGGCGATCATCGCCTCGGCGGGCTTCACCAAGGCGGGGTCCTCGGCGTCGACCGCGATGTCGAGCGACAGGATGCCCTCCTTGGCGCCGCGCAGCATGGCGAGCACGCGGTGGCCGGGCGCGGTCGCCCATTTCTCCTCGTGCTCGAAATAGTCGGCGAACTTCGCCCCTTCCGTCCGCTTGCCGCGCAGCGCCGTCGACCGCAGCCGCCCCCGGTCGGTGAGGTGTCGGCGGAGCGAGGCCAGCAGTTCGGGCGTCTCGTCCATCTTCTCGGCGATGATGTCGCGCGCGCCGTCGAGGGCGGCCTTCGCGTCCTTCACCTCCGCGGTGACGAACTCCCGGGCGATCTTCGAAGGGTCGACGCGGCGGTCGCCGAGAATGCGATCGGCGAGGGGGCCGAGGCCGCGCTCCCGGGCGGCATCCGCCTTCGTGCGACGCTTCGGCTTGAACGGCAGGTAGAGATCCTCCAGCGCAACCCGGGTGGCGGCGCCCTCGATGGCGGCTGCGAGAGCCTCCGTCAGCTTGCCTTGCTCGTCGATCGAGCGCCGAACCGTCTCGCGGCGGGCTTCCAGCTCGCGCAGGTAGACCAGCCGCGTCTCCAGCGCGCGCAGCTGAATGTCGTCGAGCCCGCCGGTCGCCTCCTTGCGGTAGCGCGCGATGAACGGCACCGTCGCGCCGCCGTCGAGCAGCGCCACGGCGGCGGCAACCTGGCCGACCGCCGCGCCGATCTCTCCGGCAATGATCGTCTCGATGCTGGCGCGGGCCATCCGTCTCTCCTTTGATGCGGCGACAGGATTACGTCGTCGCGGCCGGGCCAGCAACCGGAAGGTCCGTCGTCGTCGTTTGACCCTCGGATCGAGCAGAGATTGACATCTGTCGACGGGCGATCGAAAGATGTCAAAATAACCGGTGCTTCGGGAGAGCGGCGGTTGATGACAGCGCCGGCTCACCGGCGCGCCGTCCGGGAGGGCCGGTAGAATGGAACCACTTTTGCAGGTGGAAGGGCTGAAGAAGTCCTTCGGCGGCGTTGCCGCTTTGCGCGACGGCCGGCTCGAACTCGCGCCCGGCTCGGTGCACGCCCTCTGCGGCGGCAACGGCGCGGGCAAGTCCACCTTCCTGTCGATCGTCATGGGCATCCAGAAGCGCGATGGCGGCACGATCCGTCGCCGCGGCCAGGAGGTCGAGTTCGCCAGCCCCGCCGAGGCGCTGGCGTCCGGCATCGCCATCATCGAGCAGGAACTCAGCCCCGTCCCGCACATGAGCGTCGCCGAGAACATCTATCTCGGCCGCGAGCCCTCCGGACGCTTCGGCGGCGTCGACTTCAGGGCGATGAACAAGGCGGCCCAGGGGCTGCTCGACGGTCTCGGCTTCGAAATCCGCGCCGACGAGGTCATGGCGCGCCTTTCGGTCGCGGAGATGCAGCTCGTCGAGATCGCCAAGGCGCTCAGCCACGACGCCGAGGTGATCTTCATGGACGAGCCGACCTCGGCGATCGGCGAGCGCGAGGCGCAGCACCTCTTCGCCGCGATCGAGCAGCTGAAGCGGCAAGGGCGGGCGATCGTCTATGTCTCGCACCGCCTCTCCGAGATCTTCCAGATCGCCGACAGCTACACCGTCTTCCGCGACGGCGCCTTCGTCGGCGCAGGCGCGCTGAAGGACGTCGCGCGGCCCGATCTCATCAAGATGATCGTCGGGCGCGAACTGGGCGAGGAGTACATCAAGACCAATGCGCCGACCGATGTCGTCGGGCTCGAGGTCGCGAACCTCTCCAGCCGCGGCAAGATCGAGGACATCTCCTTCCAGGTCCATAAAGGCGAGATCTTCGGCATCTACGGCCTGATGGGCTCGGGCCGGACGGAAATCTTTGACTGCCTGTTCGGGCTCGACAAGCGCTCGGAGGGCCGCATCCTGCTGGAAGGGCGCGAGGCCGCGATCCACAAGCCGGCCGACGCGATGCGTGAGGGCCTGGCGCTGGTCACCGAGGACCGCAAGCAGACCGGCCTCAACCTCTCCGACAGCGTCCGCGGCAACATCGCGCTTGCCAGCCTGCCGGAGATGAGCCCGTCCGGCGTGATGCGGGGCAGGGCCGAGGCGGAGGCCAGCCGGTCGATGATCGAGCGCTTCGCCATCAAGGCGGCGCGCGACACCATGCCGGTCTCCGGCCTCTCCGGCGGCAACCAGCAGAAGGTGGTGCTGGGCAAGTGGTTTCTGCGCAACCCGCGGATCCTGCTGCTGGACGAGCCAACCCGCGGCGTCGACGTCGGCGCCAAGCGGGAGATCTACCGGATTATCTGCGAATTCGCGGCGGCGGGCGGCACGGTGGTGATGATCTCCTCGGAAATCGAGGAGGTGCTCGGCCTCAGCGACCGCATCATGGTCATGCGTGGCGGTCGCTCGGCGGGCATTCTCGACCGGTCCGAAGCCAGCGCCCAGTCATTGGTCCATCTTTCGACCTGACGTCTCGATCGATCAATCGAGCGAGCGGCAGGAGACTCCGGAACGGAGCAGGAGAATTGCGTGTCTGATATCCAAACCAAATCCGCGGGATGGCTCGGCGCCGAGCGACGGGGCCGGCTGATCCAGGAATACGGCATCTTCCTCGCCTTCATCCTGCTGGTGGTCATCCTCTCGTTCTCGAACGAGTATTTCCTCACCGCCGGCAATATCTCGAACGTCCTCCTGCAGACCTCGATCAACGGCATTCTCGCCATCGGCATGACCTTCGTCATCCTGACGCGCGGCATCGATCTGTCGGTCGGCTCGGTGGTGGCGCTGGCGGGCATGGTCAGCGCGAGCTTCGTCACGACGTCGGCGACGGCCGGCATTGCGGGCGGCCCCTATCCCGTCGTCCTGGCGCTCGCCATCGGCATCCTCGTCGGCGTCTGCACCGGCGCGCTCGTCGGCATCATCGTCTCGCGCTTCCAGGTGCCGGCCTTCGTCGCGACGCTCGGCATGCTGTCGGCGGCGCGGGGCATGACGCTGATCTACGGCGGCGGCAAGCCGGTGCCGAGCCTGATCCCGGAGTTCCGCTGGATCGGCACCGGCAACATCGTCGGCATTCCGCTGCCGGTGGTGATCCTCGCCGTCGTCTTCGCCTTGTCCTGGTGGATCCTGACGCGCACCCGCTTCGGCCGCTACATCTATGCCGTCGGCGGCAACCCGCACGCGGCCAAGACGTCGGGCATCGACGTCGTGCGCATCCGCTTCTTCGTCTACGTCATCTCCGGCGCGCTTTCGGGCCTTGCCGGCATGATCCTCTCGGCCCGCACCGGTTCGGCGCTGCCGCAGGCCGGCATCGCCTACGAGCTCGACGCGATCGCCGCCGTGGTGATCGGCGGCACCAGCCTTTCCGGCGGCGTCGGGCGGGTGACCGGCACGCTGATCGGCGCCCTGATCATCGGCGTGATGAACAACGGTCTCGATCTCCTCGGCATGCAGTCCTACTACCAGCAGATCCTGAAGGGCGCGCTGATCGTCGGCGCGGTGATGCTGGACCAGAAGCGCAATCACGGCGCCTGAGCGCCCACAGAAGTTCACGCCGGCGGGAGAGCCGGCTGGAAACACCGGGGGGCGTCATCCCGACGTCGCACCGGTTCAATCGGGAGGAAAATTCATGAAGAAGTTCTTGCTCGCACTGGCCATGGCCTCGGCGCTCTACGCACCGTCGGCGATCGCCCAGGAAAAGCTGAAGATCGGCGCGACGGTCTACGGCCTCAACGCCGAGTTCATGCAGATCTGGAGCGCCGCGCTGCAGAAGCATCCGGCCGTCGTCAGCGGCGAAGTCGAGGTCACCGTGTTCGATGGTCGTTATGATGCGCTGGTCCAGCAGGAGCAGTTCAACACGATGATCACGCAGAAGTATAACGCGATCATCTTCGTCCCGATGGACATCGAGGCGGGCGCAGCCCCCGTGCAGGCCGCCGTCGACGCCGGCATCCCGGTCGTCGGCTCGAACGCCCGCGTCAACTCCGATCTTCTCACCTCCTATGTCGGCTCGAACGACGTCGAGGCCGGCGAGCTCGAGGCGAAGGCCGTGCTCGACAAGATGGGCTGCAAGGGCAATCTCGTGATCATCGAGGGACCGATCGGCCAGTCCGGCCAGATCCAGCGCCTCGAAGGCAACCAGAAGGCGCTCGCTGCCTGCCCGGACGTGAAGATCCTCGAGCAGCAGACCGGCAACTGGTCCCGCGCCGAGGCGCAGACGCTGATGGAGAACTGGCTGACCTCGCATCCCGGCCAGATCAACGGCGTCATCGGCCAGAACGACGAGATGGCGCTGGGCGCGATCGAGGCGATCAAGGCCGCCAACCTCAAGGTCGAGGATTTCGCGATCGCCGGCGTCGACGGCGTGACCGATGCGATCAATGCGGTGAAGGAAGGCCAGATGGCCTCTATCCTGCAGGACGCGACCGCCCAGGCGCAAGGCGCGCTCGACGTCGCCATCAAGGCGGCCAAGCCCGACTACCAGCCGCAGTCGCCGATCTGGAAGCAGTATCCCTCGATGCCTTGGGCCGACGGCAAGGAGAAGGACTACCTCGTGCCGTGGACGCCGGTCACCACCGCGAACGCCGACGCGCTTCTGGAGTCGCGCAAGTAGGCTTGCCAGCGGAAGGGGGCGGCGCGGTGCCGCCCCTTTCTTCCCCGCGACCGGCCCCTTCTTCCTTGCGACCGGCCCTTTCTTCCCTGCGGCCGGCCCCTTCTTCACTGCGACCGGGGTGCCGGTCACCCTCTTCCAGTCGTCGGTGTCCGAGGGATCGCCGGCGCGCCTTGAACGGAAAGACCCCATGAGCGACGCCGCGCCAAAAGTGGATCTCGACTTCTCGCTCGCCGGCAAGGTCGCCCTCGTCACGGGCGGCGCCTCCGGCATCGGGGCTGCCATCGCCTCGGCCTATGCTCAGAAGGGCGCGCAGCTTGCCATTCTCGACCTTCAGCAGGAGGCCGCCGACGCGATGGCCGCGACGCTTGGCAACGGCGCGCGGGCCTTCCGCTGCGACGTCGCCGACCGCGCCTCGGTCGAGGCCGCCGTCGCCGCCGTGCTCGCCGCCTTCGGCCGCATCGACATCGCGGTGAACAGCGCCGGCATCGTCGCGCTCGCGCCGGCCGAGGACCTCTCCGCCAGCGCCTGGGACAAGACCATCGCGATCAACCTCACCGGCACCTTCATCGTCTGCCAGGCGGTCGGCCGGGCGATGATCGCCGCGGGCAAGGGCGGCAAGATCATCAACCTCGCCTCGCAGGCCGGCACCGTCGCGATCGACGAGCACGTCGCCTACTGCGCCTCGAAGTTCGGCGTCATCGGCATGACCAAGACGCTCGCGGCCGAATGGGGCGAGCACGGCATCACCGTCAATTCGATCTCGCCGACCATCGTCCTCACCGACCTCGGCCGAAAGGCCTGGGCCGGCGAGAAGGGCGAGGCCGCCAAGAAGCGGATCCCGATGGGCCGCTTCGCCTATCCCGAGGAGATCGCCGCCTCGGCCGTCTTCCTCGCCTCCAACGGCGCCGACATGATCAACGGCGCGGATCTCCTCGTCGACGGCGGCTACACCATTCTCTGACGCCCGACTTATCTTCGAAACCCGAACGGACCTCGACATGACCATGCAGCGCTTCATCAACGGCCCGGACGATGTGGTGGACGAGAGCGTCCGCGGCTTCGTCAAGGCGCACCGCGACCTCGTCCGCCTGTCGGAGAAGAACCCGCGCGTCGTCGTCTCTACCGCCGCGCCGGTGGCCGGCAAGGTCGGCGTCGTCACCGGCGGCGGCTCGGGCCACGAGCCGGCCTTCGTCGGCTATACCGGGCGCAACATGCTGGATGCCGTCGCGGTGGGCGAACTCTTCTCCTCGCCGACGGCCCGCAGCTTCCATGACGCGATCAAGGAAGCCGACGGCGGCAAGGGTGTCGTCTGCCTCTACGGCAACTATGCCGGCGACAACATGAACGTGAAGATGGCGACGAAGCTTGCCGCCAAGGACGGGATCGAGGTGGCAACGGTCGTCGCCAACGACGACGTCTGCTCGGCCAGGCCGGACGAACGCCAGAAGCGCCGCGGCGTCGCCGGCGAGATCTTCATGTGGAAGATCGGCGGTGCCAAGGCGGCCGAGGGCGCGAGCCTGGAAGAGGTGCGGGCGACCGCCCAGCGCGCCATCGACGCGACGCGCTCGATCGGCGTCGGGCTCGGGCCGTGCACACTGCCGGCCGTCGGCCACCCGAACTTCCAGATCGAGCCCGGCACGATGGAGGTCGGCATCGGCCATCACGGCGAGCCCGGCATCCGGGTCGAGCCGCTGAAGACCGCCGCGGAGGTGGCGCGGGACATGGCGAAGATCGTTCTCGACGACCACGCGCTGGCGGAAGGCACCGAGGTCGCCGTGCTGATTTCCGGCCTCGGCGCGACGCCGCTGAACGAGCTCTACATCCTCAACGACACGATCGAGGCCGAGATCGTCGCGCGCGGGCTGACGGTGCACCGGACCTTCGTCGGCAACTACTTCACCTCGCTGGAAATGGTCGGGGCGACGCTGTCGGTGCTGGCACTCGACGACGAGCTGAAGCGCCTGCTCGACGCCGACGCCCGCTGCCCCGCAATGGCCTGAGCGCGAACCAAGGACATGTCGATGCAGTATTTCACCAATGCCGGGGCCGGCGGGATCGTCCTCGTGATGGCCGAGCGGATCATCGAGAACCGCGCCTACCTCAGCGAGATCGACGGCAAGATCGGCGATGGCGACCACGGCGTGAACATGGCCAAGGGTTTCGGCATGGCGGCCGAACGCCTGAAGGACAAGGACGCCTCCCTGTCGGAGGCGTTCGCGGCGCTGAGCGAGGTGCTGATGGGCGAGATCGGCGGGTCGATGGGCCCGCTCTACGGGATGATGTTCACCGAATTCGCCGAGGCGATCGAGACGGAGGAGCGGATCGGCGCCGATACCTTCTCGGCCATGCTGCATAAGGGCATCGAAGGCGTCCAGTCGATCGGCTCCGCCGAGGTGGGCGACAAGACGCTGATCGACTGCCTCTCGCCGGCGATCGCGGCGTTCGACACGGTGCAGGCGGGCGGCGCATCCTTCGCCGAGGCGCTCGCGGCGATGACCGAGGCAGCCGACAGGGGCCGCGACTCCACCATCGACCTCGTCGCCAAGATCGGGCGTGCGGCGCGGCTCGGCGAGCGATCGCGCGGCGTTCTGGATGCCGGCGCCACCTCGTGCGCCCTCTTGCTGCGGGCGCTTGCGGAGGGTGCCTCCGCCCGGCTCCAGCCAGCCTAGCGGCGTGGGGGCCCTCGCGCCGCACGAAGGACGCTCTCGTTGAAGACAGCGCAGCAAGCCGGGATGGGCGAGTTCACCCCATCGCCGGATGCTTCCGGGGCCAAGGATGGGGCCCGGGGCCATCGGGCTACGCTTGACGCAAGGCCGGCTTCTGCGGTCTGTCGACGCTACGCCCACCTTAGGGGCGAATATCGAAGGGCAAGGCACTGGGCGACAGCGGCAGACTGGACAAAGGTGTCGTGCCACCGGGCGGCAAGCTCGCCTCTTCCTCCGGCGAGGCCGCCGAGCCGATCCCGCTGCGCTTCGGCAATGATCCGCGGCTCTGGGCGGCCTGGCTCTACTACGAGGACAGGCTGACGCAGAGCGAGATCGCCGCGGCGATGGGCCTGTCGCGCGCCACGGTGAACGCGACGCTGTCCGATGCGCGCGAGCGCGGCGTCGTCACCATCGCCATCGATCCGCTGCGGCTGTCCGCGCTCGACCTCGCCCAGGCGGTGAAGCGCCATTTCGGCCTGCAGGACTGCCTCGTCGTGCCGAGCGGCGGGCCGCCGGGGCAGTTGATCGAGCGCCTGGGAACAGCGGGCGCCATGGCGCTGCAACGCTTCGTCCGGTCCGGCGACACCGTGACGGTCGCCTGGGGGCGGACGGTGCTGGCCGTCGCCGAAGCGTTGCGGATGACGGGCCTGCAGGACGTGCGCGTCGTCCAGGCGACGGGCGCCATGGCCGCCGGCTCGCCGGTCTCGCCGGAGCGCTGTGCCGCGGTGCTCGCGGCCTCGCTCGGCGCCGCCTGCATTCCCCTGACGGCACCGAGCGTCGTCTCCTCCGCCGAAATGCGCGACATGCTGCTGGCCGAGCCCTTGCTGCAGTCGCAGTTCGCGGCGCTCGGCGAGGCCAACCGGGTGCTCTTCGGCATTTCCTCGTTGCGGCCGAACTCGACGATCCAGCAGAGCGGCTTCTTCGATTCGGTATCGATCCAGGACTACCTCGCGCGCAACGCCGTCGGCGTCATCGCCGGGCGCTTCGTCAACGCGCAGGGCCGGCCGGTCGCCGGCCCGCTTGACGCGCGGATGATCGGCCTTTCGCTGGAAGGACTGAAGGCCATCGAGCGCCGCATTGCGGTCGCTGGCGGCTTCGACAAGGTGCCGGCGATCCTGGCAGCGCTGCGCGGCGGCTATGCCAACATCCTCGTGACCGATGCCGCCACCGCCAAGGGTCTGCTGGATGCCGACGGTGCCGCTGCCCCCGTGGCGCGGCGGATCCAGCGCTCTACCGATCTGTCGCTGACCGTCGATGCCGGGGAAGAGATGCCTTCCCGCCGTCTCGTCAAGAAATTCCTGAACAACCCCGCCGACGTGGTCGACGAGATGCTGGACGGCGCACTCCGCGCCCACCAACGCCATCTCGTCCGCGTTCCCGGCACCCGGCGCGCCGTCATGGCGGTGGAGGAGCGGGCGAGGGGCGTCGCCCTCGTCATCGGCGGCGGGTCGGGGCACGAGCCGTGCTTCCTCGGCTATGTCGGGGCGGGGATGGCCTCGGCGGTGGTCGTCGGCAACGTCTTTTCCTGTCCCCCGCCCGAGCCGATCTTCCAGGCCGCCAGCGCCGTGTCGAGAGGCGACGGCGTGCTCTTCGTCTACGGCAACTATGCCGGCGACACGATGAACTTCGAGATGGCCGCCGACCTCGCGCTCGCCGAGGGCATCGCCGTCCGCACCGTGGTCACCACCGACGACGTCGCGTCCTCGCCGATCGAGGACCGCGACGGGCGGCGGGGCGTCGCCGGCAACATCTTCGTCTTCAAGGTGGCGGGCGCGGCCTGCGCGCTCGGCATGACGCTCGACGACTGCGCCCGCGTCACCGCCAAGGCCAACCGCCGCTGCTACAGCATGGGCGTCGCGCTGGAGCCTTGCTCGATGCCGCAGAGCCGCCGCACGAACTTTGCCCTCGGACCCGGCGACATCGAGGTGGGCGTCGGCATCCACGGCGAGCCCGGCGTCGCGCGCGAGCCGCTCCGGCGGGCCGACGAGATCACTGATGCCGTCATCGACCGGATCTTCGGCGAGATGCAGCCGGTGCGCGGCGACCGGGTCGCGGTGCTCGTCAACTCTTTTGGGGGAACACCGTTGATGGAGCTCTACGTGCTCTACCGCCGGGTGGAGCAGCGCCTTGCCGCCCGCGGCATCGCGGTCGAGCGCAGCTGGGTCGGCCATTACTGCACGTCGCTCGACATGGTCGGCGCTTCGATTTCGCTGCTCCATCTCGACGACGAACTGGCCATGCTTCTGCGCCAGCCCTGCGACACTCCGGCGCTGCGGGCCGATGGGGACGGCACAACCTAGAGCGCCGTGCGTCCTGAAGGACGCACAAAGGACGCTCTATCTTTTTGAATCGAGAGCATCTTTCTTTGATTGGGTAACCACCCAATCGCAGGATGCTCTAGACGCTTGCCGTTTTGTTCGTTCCGCTTAGTTTCTGCGCCGAGTGCCTGCCGTCCCGCGCAGACCCTTCGCTACCAAGGATCCTGCAATGCCGGAACGCCTGAAGACCCGCCGCCCGCTGGTGCTCGCCACGATCATGGCGGCGATGTCGATGATCGCCATCGAGGCGACGATCGTCGCTACCGCCATGCCGCAGATCGCCGGGCAGCTCGGCGACCTCCATCTCTACGCCTGGGTGTTCTCGTCCTTCCTGCTGACCCAGACGGCGACGACGGTCGTGTTCGGGCGCCTTGCCGACATCTACGGGCGCAAGCCGGTGCTGCTGTTCGGCATCGCCGTGTTCATGATCGGCACCGTGCTCTGCGGCTTTGCCTGGTCGATGCCGATGCTCATCGTCTTCCGGCTGGTCCAGGGCGTCGGCGCCGGGGCAATCCAGCCGGTGGCGCTGACCGTCGTCGGCGACCTCTACCCGATGCACGAGCGTGGCCGGGTGCAAGGCTATCTCGCCAGCGTCTGGGGCGTCTCCTCCGTGGTCGGCCCGTTCGTCGGCGCGCTGATCATCCAGCATGTCAGCTGGGCCTGGATCTTCTGGATGAACATCCCGATCGGCATCGCGGCCATCGCCGGCTTCACGCTCTTCCTGCACGAGGACGTGCCGGCCAAGCGCGAGCCGATCGACATCGGCGGCGCCGCACTGTTCTCGGTCTCGGTCGCCGCGCTGATGGTCGGGCTGACCGAACTCGGGACCGGGCGGATGTCCGTCACGCTGTCGGCCTTCGTCATCTGCGCGGTGGCGACGGTCTTCTTCCTGATGAAGGAGCGCCGCTCCTCGGCGCCGATGCTCGACATGAAGCTCTGGCGCAGCCGGCCGATCCTCACCGCCAATCTCGCCACCCTCCTCAGCGGCATGACGATCATCGGCCTCACCACCTTCCTGCCGATGTACGTGCAGGGCGTTCTCGGCGAGACGGCGTTGATCGCCGGCTTCACGCTGACGGCCATGGTTCTCGGCTGGCCGATCGGCGCGACCATCGCGGCGCGGAACTTCAACCGCTTCGGCCTCCGGCCGACGCTGCTGTTCGGCGCCGTGCTGCTGCCGATCGGGGCGCTGGTCTTCCTGATGCTGCGGCCGGGAACCTCGGTCTTCGTCGTCGGCGCCGGTTCGGTGGTGATGGGCCTTGGCATGGGCTTTCTCAGCGTCACCGCGATCATGATCGTCCAGGGCAGCGTCGGCTGGACGGAAAGGGGGGCGGCCACCGCCTCGAACATCTTTGCCCGAAACCTCGGCAGCACGCTCGGCGCAACGGCGCTCGGCGCGGTGTTCAATGTCAGCCTGTCCCAGACGGGGGGCGCACGGTCGATCTCGTTCGACGACATCACGCAACTGCTGCAGAACCCGGGTGCACTGCTCGACAGCGCGGCGGCGCGGCAGGCGCTGGACAGCGCGCTGCACCTGACCTTCACCGGCATCTTCGTGATCGCGCTTCTGACGCTGGTGGTCTCGACCCTCGTCCCCGACATGAAGGGTCATGCTGCGGGGCCTCGGACCGAGCCTGCGCCAGCACCTGCGGGTGGGCCGTCGGCGGGCTGACGTTCGGCCCGCACAACTCGGCGCCGCTACTTCATGGAAAAGGCCGGCGTTCCAGGGAGCGCCGGCCTTTCTGGTCAGGCGCTGTGGTACTTCTCATCGAGGGCGTCGATCGCCTTCACGTTGCCGGCCGAGCGGCCGGCCGGGTCGAACTTGGCCGCCAGATAGGCTTCAGCCACGCTTTTTGCGAGTTCCGAGCCGATGACGCGGGCGCCCATGGTGATGATCTGGGCATTGTTGGATTCGGCGGCGCGCTCGGCCGAATAGGTGTCGTGCGTCTGGGCGGCGCGGATGCCCGGCACCTTGTTCGCCGACAGGCAGACGCCGATGCCGGTGCCGCAGACGAGGATCGCGCGGTCGTAGGTGCCGTCGAGGATGCCCTGCGACACCCGCTCCGACAGGTTGGCGTAGAGTTCGCTCGCGCCTGTCGGGGCGGTGCTGACTTCGGATACCTGGAGGTCGGCGCGGCCGGCGAGGTGGTCGGCAAGGATTTTCGCGAGCGGCGCTCCGGCGCTGTCTCCGGCGATGGCGATTTTCATGGGTTTCTTCCTTTCGTTAGAGCACTGCGGCGCAGAGCTTGAGAATGCCGAGATAGCCCTCGACCTCCCAGGCCGAGCGGCCGATGAACAGCCCGTCGATGTTGGGACGGACGATGAGGTCGGCGGCGTTGCCGGGATTGACGCTGCCGCCGTAGAGGCACGGCAGGCGGCGGCCGGCGATCGCCGCGGTGAGGTCGATGATATGCCCCTGGCGTTGGTCGGCATAGTCGGGCGAGGCCGGCACGCCAGCTTCGCCGATCGCCCAGACCGGCTCGTAGGCGAAGAGAATCGGGGCGGCCATCTGCGCCGGCGACAGTCTGCCGAGGGCACCCGCCACTTGCCGGTGCAGGACGGCATCCGCGTCGCCCGCGGCCTTCTCTTCGGCGGTCTCGCCGATGCAGATCAGCGGAATCAGGCCGTTCCGCACCGCCGCCTCGACCTTCAGGCCGACGGTCTCGTTGGTCTCGCCAAAATGCGCGCGGCGTTCGGAATGTCCGAGCTCGACGATATCGGCAGCGCAGTCCTTCAGCATCACCGGGGAAATCTCGCCGGTGAAGGCGCCGCGGTCTGCCCAGTGCATGTTCTGCGCGCCGACCAGCACGTCGGTCTCGGCGAGGTCCGCCTTGACCTCGCGTACCGCGGTGAACGGCGGGATGACGAAACGCTGGATGCGCGCGTCAGCCTCGGCCGCGCCGAGCCGCTCGGCGAAGTGCCGGGCCTCCGCCAGCGTCTTGTTCATCTTCCAGCTGGTGCCGATCCAGACGTGGTCTTTGCCCGCCATCGCTACAGGTCCTCCGCGAAATGCAATTTGATACCTTCGTTCTGCAGGCCCTCGACGCGGTCGCCGGAAAGGGCCCTCGATGTGACGACGCCGTCGAAGACGCCGAGGTCGGTGAAGAGATGCAGCGCCGTGCGGCCGAACTTCTGGTGGTTGGCCATCAGGTAGCGCCGCGACGATGAGGCGATCATCCGCCGCTTCACCTCCAGCACCTCCTGGTCCTGGTGGAAGGCGGTGCGGCCGTCGATCGCCGAGCTCGAGAGCAGCACCGCGTCCGCGCGCAGCGAGGTCAGCGCCGCCTCGGTGACAGCGCCGAAGAAGCCGTTGAACTTGCGCGAATAGGTACCGCCGAGCGCGATCAGGTCGATCCCCGCCGCACCGGCGAGATCGGTGACGACCGCCATGTTGTTGGTGATGACGGTCAGCGGCCGCTTCTCGATGAGGAAGGGGACGATGGTCTGCGAGGTCGAGCCGTCGTCGATCATCACGCTCATGCCGGGCTCGATGAACTGCGCCGCCCGCCGGGCGATGCTGCGCTTCTCGTCGGCCGCGACACGCGCACGGTAGCGGAAATCGCTCTCGAACTGGCCGCTGGACTCGATCGTCGCGCCACCCCGGGTCTTGCGCAGAAGGCCCTCGGACTCCAGCTCGTCGAGGTCGCGGTGGATGGTCATCTTCGACACCGCGAAATGCTGGGCAAGCGATTCCAGCGTCGCCGTCCCCTGGTCGACGAGGATCTCGATGATGTCCCGGCGGCGGTCGTCGCGTTTCACGGTCTCTCCTCGCGCCGCCACCATGGACTGAACGCTCACCTTATTTAACACGAGGTGCGCCAAAATCAACAGAAACCATGTGATATTGAGATTTTGGTTGTGACGGAGGGCGGCTTCGACTATTCGACCTTTCGAGTTCCCCACCCGCGTCGACCGCGACGAAGCACCGGAGATTTCGCCATGGCCCGCATCACCCTTCGCCAGCTGCTCGACCACGCCGCCGAACATGGCTACGGCGTTCCCGCCTTCAACATGAGCAACATGGAGCAAGGGCTGGCGATCATGGCCGCGGCCGACGCCACGGGCTCGCCGGTGATCCTGCAGGCCAGCCGCGGCGCCCGCGCCTATGCCAACGACATCGTGTTGGCACGGCTGATCGACGGTCTGGTCGAGATCTATCCGCACATCCCGGTCTGCATGCACCTAGACCACGGCAACAATCTCGCGACCTGCGTCACCGCCATCCAGAACGGCTTCACCTCGGTGATGATGGACGGGTCGCTGCTCGAGGACGGCAAGACCCCCGCCGACTATGCCGCCAACGTCGCCATCACCCGCCGGGTGGTCGAGACGGCGCATGCCGCGGGCGTTTCGGTCGAGGGCGAGCTCGGGGTGCTCGGCTCGCTCGAGACCGGCATGGGCGACCAGGAGGACGGGCACGGCGCGACGGAGAAGCTCGGCGAGGATCAGCTGCTGACCGATCCCGAGGAGGCCGCGCGCTTCGTCGCCGAGACCGGCGTCGACGCGCTGGCCGTCGCGATGGGCACCAGCCACGGCGCCTACAAGTTTACCCGCAAGCCGGATGGCGACGTCCTGGCGATGGATGTGATCGAGGCGATCCACCAGCGCCTGCCGAACACCCATCTGGTGATGCACGGCTCTTCTTCCGTGCCGGAGGAACTCTGCGCGATCATCAACGCCCATGGCGGGGCGATCAAGCCGACCTGGGGCGTTCCGGTCGAGGAGATCCAGCGCGGCATCCGTCATGGCGTGCGCAAGATCAACATCGACACCGACCTGCGCCTCGCCCTTACGGCCACCATCCGCCGCGAACTCTGGAACGACCCCGCCGAGTTCGACCCGCGCAAGTACCTGAAGCCGGGGATGGATGCGATGCGCGACGTCTGCATCGGCAAGTTCGAAGCCTTCGGCACCGCCGGACAGGCGGCGGATATCCGTGCCAAGCCGCTGTCGGCAATGGCCAAGTACTACGCCGCCGGCTGATCCTGGCTCGAGCATTTCCGAGGATCAGGCGCTTCAACGCTGGTTTCGCTAGCGCCTGATCTCCAGCCGGTGGATCAGGTCGTTTCGCCCAGGGTATCGGCCATCTGGGCGCCCCGGCTGCCGAGCGGCAGGGCGGGCGAGGTCGTGGTGTCCTCCGCCGTCTGATGCTCGAGTTCGGCGTTGAGCTCGGCACCCAGCAATACGACGATGGTCGAAATCCAGATCCAGGTCATGAAGCCGATGGCGGCGCCGAGCGAGCCATAGGTCTCGTCATAGCTGCCGAAGTTCTGCACGTACCAGGAAAACAGCACCGAGAAGATCACCCACAGCGCGGCGGCGACCACACCGCCCCAGGAAATCCACCGCCACTTGGCGCGCGCGCGGCTGGGACCGGTGCGGTAGATCAGCGTCAGGCCGAAAGCCACGACCACCAGCAGCACCGGCCACCGCAGCCAGAGCAGCCACGTCTCGATCGACCCGAGCCAGAAGAAGTCGAGCACGATCGGCAGGAGGACCATCGAGGACAGAGCGAGGATCAGGAAGACGATGGTGCCGAGCGTGAAGGCGAGGGTGACGAGGGTCAGCCTGACGAAGCCACGCTTCTCCTTCTCCTCGTAGACGATGTTCATGGCGTCGAAGAGCGTCTTCATTCCGGCATTGGCGCTCCACAGCGCGATGCCGAGGCCGAAGATCATGCCGAAGCCGAGCTTGGCATCGCCTTGTGAGGCGACACGCACCATCTGCTCGCTGATGATGTCCACCGCCCCGGATGGCAGGACGCCGGAGATCGCCGAGATCTGCTCGCCAAGGTTCGACGCGTCGGTGAACAGGCCGTAGATCGAGATCAGCGCGGTAATCGCGGGGAAGAGCGCCAGGAGCACGTAGAAGGTGACGCCGGCCGCGACCAGCATCAGCCGGTCGTCGCCGAACTCCTGGTAGGTACGGACCAGAACGTCCTTCCAGCCCTTCGCCGGCAGCTTCGACGGGCTGTCGGCATCGCGGCCACGACCGGGCGCTGCCGGGAGCGACGTCGAGCGGGACGGGCCGCGCCAAGCCGCCTCGTCGGTCTCATCGTCCTCTCCGGACCTTGTTCCGCGGCCGAGCACGTAGCCGGCGAGCGCAAGGGATCCGGCGGCACCGATGGCCGTGCAGAGGTCGCCGAGACGGGAGGGTCGGGAAGGGATGGGCATCGGGCACTCCGGTCAATCGTCGGGTTGTCTGCAGAGGCGTGGTCTGTCTGCGCCAACGCACGAGGTCGCCCGTCGTTGCGCCGGTCCGGCAACCCAGCGTCACGACACGCCTCACGCTACAACCTCGAGCAGTTTGCCTTGGCAAATCGACGGGGCCCGATGGTCCCGGCGTAGACCTTGGCGACGATTGCGGTAGAACAGGCGCCGGCCGCTTTTCCCCTGCGCATTCTCGGCGAAGGGCGGCCGCTCTGATGCCTTCCCGGCGGACATTCCCCGGTCATTCCTGGAACCGACAGCGTGCCGAAGAAGCCGGACCCCTCCGCCCCGACCTTGTCGGAACCGCTGACGCGTCTCGAGCGGCTGCGCGTTCGGCTGCATGCGCTTTATCATGGCAGTGCCCCGTCCGCCCGGCGCTTCCAGATGGTGGTCATCTCCATCGATTTCCTGACCATCGCCTTCTTCATCGCGACGCCCGTCCTGCAGGACAAGGCGCTGTTCCTGTGGCTCGACACCGGCGTCGCCTTGCTGCTGGCCTGCGATCTGATCGGGCGGGGACTGGCCAGCGGCAGCATTCGGCGCTGGTTGCTGCGCCCCTTCGTCTGGGTGGACCTGTTCATCCTGGCGACGCTGCTCGCGCCCTATTGGCTGGTCAATTACGGCTTCCTGCGCATCCTCAGGCTGTGGTCGCTGTCGCGCAGCGGGATCCTCTGGCGGCCGCTGCGGGGAATTGGACTGCGCAAATGGGAGGAGGCGGGCCGATCGGTCGTCAACCTCGTGACCTTCCTGCTGGTCGCCACCGGTTTCATCTACACGTTCTTCTTCCGCTCCGGCTCCGGCTTCACTGGCTATGTCGACGCGCTCTACTTTACCGTGGCGACGGTCACGACCACCGGCTTCGGCGACATCACCTTGCCGGGACCGGCGGGCAAGCTGACGTCGATCGTCACCATGCTGATCGGCATCTCGCTGTTCGTCCGCCTCGCCCAGGCGATCTTCCGCCCCTACAAGGTGGACTTCACCTGTCCGCGCTGCGCGCTGCAGCGGCACGAGCCCGACGCCGTGCACTGCAAGGCCTGCGGGCTTCTCCTGAAAATCCCGGACCTCGACGACTAAGCTGCGCTGCACTGTCGCTTCAGGGCGCTCTAGGAATGCGGCGTTTTCGTTGGAGCCAGTTTGCTGGCGGGAGACGCCGTGTCGGCCGGCGCCTCCTTGCCGCGCCCGAAGAGGCCGCGAACGGCCTTGGCGATGGGCGCGAGGACGAAGCTGGTGATCGGGATGAGAGCCGCCCCGACGATGAGGCCAACCACGCCGGCGCCGGCGGCTCCGACGATCCATTCCACCACACCGCTCACTGCGGGCACCGCGGCGGCCGCCGCGACCGAGGCGGCATGGATCAGATGCGCCGGCGCCTCGACACCATAGCCCTCAAGGCCGTGCACGATGATGCCGCCGCCGACCCAGACCATGGCGGCCGTGCCGACGATGCCGAGGATCTTCAGGAACACCGGCATGCCGACCACGAGCCCGCGGCCGATCGCCCGCAACATCCCCCCGAACAGCCCGGTCGACGACACCTTTGCCAGCGCGAGGCCGACATCGTCGGCTTTGACGATGAGCGCGACGCCGCCGTAGACGAGCGCCGTGATGCCGATCCCGACGATCGCCAGAATCAGCGCCTGAACCCAGAGGCTCCCCTCCGGCAGCGAGGCGAGGGTCAACGCCATGATCTCGGCGGACAGGATGAAGTCCGTCCGGATGGCGCTCGACACCCGCGCGTTTTCCATCGCCGTGGCGTCGCCGGGTTTCGCCGCTACCTTGGTCTCGTGCGCATGGGCGTTGGCGGGCAGCAGGGCTTCGTAGATCTTCTCCGCGCCCTCGTAGCAGAGATAGGCGCCGCCCAGCATCAGCAGCGGCGTGACGCCCCAGGGCGCGAAGACGCTGAGCGCGAGCGCGGCAGGCAGCAGGAAGACGAGCTTGTTGCGCAGCGAGCCGAGGGCGATCTTGCCGACGATCGGCAGTTCGCGGTCGGCTGCGAAGCCGACGACGTAGCGCGGCGTGACCGCGGCATCGTCGATCACCACACCCGCCGCCTTCACGCCGGCCCGGCCGGCCTGCGCGGCGACATCGTCCAGCGAGGCGGCCGCCACCTTGGCCAAGGCTGCGACGTCATCGAGAAGGGCGATCAGACCAATGCTCACGAAGAATTCCTTTTAACTCGCCGGTGCCGGCATTCCGGGCGCCCGCGTCACTTCAGTCACCCGAGTCTCTGCCAAACGGCCGTCCGCGCTTTTCGGTCCCGTGCCACGCCCCATAACAGGGCCATGATCTATTTCACCGCCGACACGCATTTCAACGATCCGCGCATTCTCCGCATCGACCGCCGTCCCTTCGCCGATCTTGCCGCGCATGACGAGGCTCTGGTGACGGCGTGGAACGGCGTCGTCGGCGCCGATGACGAGGTGTGGCACCTCGGCGATGTCGCGCGCGGCACGCCGGAGTTCAAATCCTCACTGCTCGCCCGGCTGAACGGGCGAAAGCACCTGATCACCGGCAACAACGACGATGCGGCGACTTCAGCCGATCCGGCTTGGGACAGCGTCGGGGCCTATGCCGAACTCACCGTCGATGACGTGAAGCTGGTGCTCTGCCACTATGCCTTCCGGACCTGGAACCAGATGGGCAAGGGCGCGATCAACCTGCACGGCCATTCCCACGCAAAGCTGAAACCGATACCGCGCCAGTTCGATGTCGGGGTCGACGCGTTTCCCTACTGTCCGGTGACGCTGGCCGAAATCCTCGCCTCGCGCAAACGGCGGGGGCGGAGCGATGCCGAAAGTATCGAGGAGGGATGATCACGACAGAGGCTAACCCGGCGCCCCCTCATCAACCCTTCAGTCCACATCCTGCGGATGATGAATGGGGCAAAAATGACGGTCGATACGGTATCCGCCGGAGGTGCTCTCGATAAACCAGCCAGCCTGCCGTGCCTCGTGCAGCGTCTGGCGGTCCTTCGACCATGTCAGGTTCAGCGAGAATGTCGCCTTGCAGCCCCGCTCGTCGCATTCGACATAACGACCGACATGCTCGCCCCTCATGCGCCTCCGAACTCCACTGTCGAGGAAGGGAGCTGCCGTGAAACCATTGCGATTTCGGCGGGGGCAACTGCCGGACGCAGCTGTCTCATCCGAGCGGCGCTGCGGTCTCGAGCCACTCCCGCGCCTTGTCCTCCGAGGCAAACAGCGGATCCGACGGCGCTTCCAGCACCTCACCCTCGCGGGTACGCATCAGCTCGCGGCCGCGGTAGCAGGTATTCCAGATGCCTTCCGGGTCCTTTTTCTCGAAGCTGAAGATACGGCGAGCGCCATTCTCGGCGATCAGCGTCTCATTGCGTTCCATGCATCCGTCCTTTCAATGGCGCATCTGCCTCTGCCCACGCGCCTCAGCGAAACTGAAACCGGAACTCTGAGTTCCGATCGTTCCGGTCGTCGCGATGCCGGGCGCGACGGTTCTCCCTGTCGGGCCGCCTGTCATAGCCCCGCGCATCGCGGCGATCATCTCCGCCATCATAGCCCCGCTGATCGCGGCGACCGTAATCCCTGTCCCGGTCATAATCGCGGTCACGATCGACGCCGCGGCCGTCATGCCGGTCATGACGACGGTCATAGCGGTCATCCCGGCGGTCATAGCCCCTTGCGTCCCGACGCCGGGAGTCGCCGCGATCGTCACGTCCGAAGCGCCGGTCGCCACGGCCCTCGTCGCTGTAACGCCCGCCATATTCGCCGAAGCGCCGGAACCCGTCATCCCGGTAGTCGCCTTCTCCGAACCGGCCGCGCCGAAAGTCGCCACCCCGGAAATCCCTGCCCCTGTAGTCGCCACCCCGGAAGTCGCGAACGATCTGGCTGCGCGCCTCGCGGGCGAAATCGCTGCCGAAATCTTCGGCCTTTGCCGTCGCCGGACCAAGCGTCGACACCGCGATCAGCGCCAACGAAGCGAATAGATTTCTGAGACGGGTCAAGCAATTGCTCCTGTGCGACCATCCAAACTGCCGCCCCGGTCGGATGTTCCCTGTCGGATGGTCCATCGGGCGTGCCGGGCGGAGTTTCTCTGGAAGCGACGGCGGCGTCGAGCGTGACTTGTAAAGACGCTTAACCGAAAGCCGCCTACGTACCCGCCGAGCGGACACGCCCGAGGTATCGCGGGGTCCGGGTCGCTGCCATCGCAGCCTGTGGCACGGTTGGTTCTGGCCCGTCCCCCGCCTCTCCCGTTACCCGTCTCCCCGATAGCGGCGGGGCAGCGCTTGCCAAGCAAGTCTGCTTCGGCGAAGACCAGCGCCGGCTTGGCTCCGATGCCCGCCGGGACAGGCCGATGAGGAAAGACCTGATATGGCGGATCATCCCCCGCGCCTTGGCGTCAGCCTGCTGATGCTTCTGGCCCTCGCGACGCTCTGGGGCGCCTCCTACAGCTTCATCAAGGTCGGCGTTTCCACCATCCCGCCGATCACCCTGATCGCCACGCGCACGCTGATCGCCGGCGGATTGCTGCTGGTGATCCTGCGCCTGCGGGGCCTTCGCCTGCCGACCGACAAGCGCAACACCAAGCGCTTCCTGATCCAGGCCTGCCTCAATTCGGTGCTGCCTTTCACGCTCGTCGCCTGGGGCGAGCAGCACGTCGACGCCGGGCTGGCGGTAATCCTCAACTCGCTGACGCCGGTCTTCGCCTTCCTCATCAATGCGCTGGTGACGCGGCACGAGACGGTGACGGGTCCGAAGATCTTCGGCGTCGCCGCCGGTCTCGTCGGCATCTGCCTCGTCGTCGGCCCGGCCGCGCTCGCCGGTTTCGGCACGGCGCTGACCGCGCAGCTCGCCATCGTCTTTGCCGCGGTCGCCTATGGCGCGGCGGTGACCTTTGGCCGGACGTTCCGGGATCTCGACCCGATGATGCCGGCGGCGGGCTCCCTGATCTGGGGTGCGGCGATCCTCATCCCTGTCAGCCTCCTCGTCGACCAGCCCTGGACGCTGCAGCCCTCGCAGGCCTCGATCCTGGCGCTCCTTGCCCTCTCGGTGTTCTCGACGGCGCTCGCCTTCGTCATCTACTTCACGCTGCTGCAGCGGCTCGGCTCGGTCGGCACCACGGCGCAGGCCTATCTGCGCGTGCCGATCGGCGTCGGCATCGGCGTCGTCTTCCTCGGCGAGGTGCCGCAGCCGTCGGCTTGGATCGGCCTCGGCTTCGTCGTCGTCAGCGTTGTCGCGATGACCCTTCCGGCGCGGCGGGCACGGCCCGCCACCTGAGCTGGCCGCGCGCCGCTGCGCCAAGCGCCGGATATTCTCGCTGCAGCCAGGCGGTGAGGCTGGCCACTCCGGACGGCGCTCGATAAGCTTTCCCTGCGGCCGGCTGATCGGATCGCCGACGACGTCGCTCCGCGGCGCGATCGAATGATCCGGTACGCCGGAGGGGAGGGGACGCATGACAATCAAAGGGCCCGGAATTTTCCTCGCACAGTTCGCCGGCGACGCCGAGCCGTTCCATTCGCTCGACGCGATCTGTGGCTGGGCGGCGTCGCTCGGCTACGAGGGCGTGCAGATCCCGAGCTGGGACGCCCGGCTGTTCGACCTCGGCAAGGCCTCGGAATCGAAGGACTACTGCGACGAGATCGCGGGCGTGGTGGCAACGCACGGCCTCGTCATCACCGAGCTATCGGCTCATCTCCAAGGGCAGCTGGTCGCCGTCCATCCCGCCTATGACGAACTCTTCGACGGGTTTGCGGCGCCCGAGGTGCGCGGCAACCCGGCGGCGCGCCAAGCCTGGGCGGTGGATCAGGTCAAGCGCATGGCCAGGGCCTCGCGCCATCTCGGCCTCGGCGAGGCCGCGGCCTTCTCCGGGGCGCTCGCCTGGCCCTACGTCTATCCCTGGCCGCAGCGGCCGGCGGGTCTCGTGGAGGCGGCGTTCGACGAGCTCGCCAGGCGATGGCTGCCGATCCTCGACGTATTCGACGAGAACGGCGTCGACCTCTGCTTCGAGATCCATCCGGGCGAGGACCTGCACGACGGCGCGAGCTACGAGATGTTCCTCGAGCGCGTCAACGATCACGCCCGGGCGCGGCTCCTCTACGACCCCTCGCACTTCGTGCTGCAGGGCATGGACTACCTCGCCAACATCGACATCTACCACGAGCGGATCGGGATGTTCCACGTCAAGGACGCCGAGCTGAATCCGACCGGCCGGCAAGGCGTCTATGGCGGCTTCCAGTCGTGGAAGGACCGGGCCGGCCGTTTCCGCTCGCTTGGCGACGGGCAGGTGGATTTCGGCGCGGTGTTTTCCAAGCTGACCCAGTACGGCTACACCGGCTGGGCCGTGCTGGAGTGGGAATGCGCGATCAAGAGCGCGGAGCAAGGCGCGCGGGAGGGGGCCCCGTTCATCGCCGCTCACATCATCGAGCAAGGCGACCGGTCCTTCGACGACTTCGCCGGTTCCGGTGCGGATGCCGCGGCCAACCGAAGGGTGCTCGGGCTCGACCGCTAACCTCGACCTGCTCTTATGGTTCGGCGGAGAGGCCGCGCCGCGGGATAGCACCGCGGGTTGGTGAACATCAGACCCGCAGAGGGCTTGAGGGCTTGCGGGCTCAGCCCAGCGTCGCGGGCAGGCACAAGGGAGAACAGGATGGTTTCGGGATCGGCGCCCATGACGGGCAAGCGGCCGCTGCGGCTGGGCATGGTCGGCGGCGGCCAGGGCGCGTTCATCGGCGCGGTGCACCGCATCGCCGCGCGGATCGATGACGACTTCCAGCTCGTCGCCGGCGCTTTCTCGTCCGATCCCGAGCGGGCGCGCGCTTCGGCCGCCGAATACGGCGTCGCCGAAGACCGCGCCTACGCCAGTTTCGAGGAAATGGCACTTGCCGAAGCCGTGCGACCGGACGGTGCCGAGGCGGTGGCGATCGTCACGCCCAACCACCTGCATTTCGCGCCGGCGAAAACCTTCCTCGAAGCCGGCTTTCACGTCATCTGCGAAAAGCCGCTGACCGCGCGGCTGGAGGATGCGGTGGCGCTGGCCGCCATCGCCCAGCGCTCCGGCCGCGTCTTCGTCCTCACCCACAACTATACCGGCTATCCCATGGTGCGGCAGGCGCGCGAGATGGTGGCCGCCGGCGACCTCGGCGCAGTGCGCGTCGTGCAGGTGGAATACGTGCAGGACTGGCTGACCGAGGCCGCCGAGCATGCCGGCTCCAAGCAAGCGGAATGGCGCGTCGATCCGGAAAAGGCCGGCGCCGGCGGCGCGCTCGGCGACATCGGCTCGCACGCCTTCAATCTCGTCTCCTTCGTCACCGGACTGACGATGGAAAGCGTCGCCGCCGACCTCGCGACCTTCGTGCCCGGCCGGCGGCTCGACGACAATGATCACGTCATGCTGCGTTTTTTGGGCGGGGCGAAGGGCATGCTCTGGGCGAGCCAGGTCGCGCCGGGCCACGAGAACGGCCTGAAGCTGCGCGTCTACGGCGAGAAGGGCGGGCTGGAGTGGTTCCAGGAGAACCCGAACCAGCTGTGGTTCACGCCCTTCGGCGGCAGCCAGCAGCGGATTACCCGCGGCGGCGCGGGCGCGGGGGCTGCCGCCGCACGCGTCACCCGCATCCCGGCCGGCCACCCCGAAGGCTATCTCGAGGGGTTCGCCACCCTCTACCGCGAGGCGGCCGCGGCGATCCGGGCCGTCGATGGCGGACAGGCGCTGCCGGAGGGCGTGGTGTATCCGACGGTCGAGGACGGTCTCTCGGCCATGCGCTTCATCGACGCCTGCGTGCGCTCGTCGCGGGACGACAGCCGCTGGACGTCCTGCCTCTGAGGCGTAGGCGTGCCTCTTCGGCGGGCCGTGCGCAGAGCCTCAATGTTCGAAGCGCCGTGACCGGGCCGGCGTTGCGGGTGACGCGAGGGGCGTACGCCTGCCGGTCGCGCGGTAGCCCTGTCCGCCGGATCGGCCCCAGTCGCACCCGCAGACCGCCGCACCCTTAGGACCGCCACTATTGCGCGGGAAAGCTCTTCTTCTGCAGGAAAGAGGCTTTCATGGATTCGCTCGGGCCGAAACAAAACGCCGCCGCAACGCCGGCCCGCGCGCGCTACCGGCGGGTTCTTCTCAGGACGGCCGCCTGGATCATCGCGGTCCCCGCCTTGTGCGCCCTTGTGGTCCTCGGCGGCGCGGCGCCGGTCTACCTTCTCCTGCCCGGGACCGACGCGTCGCCGCCGCCGTCCAGTGCAGTCACAGCGACGAACGACGCCGCGCCGAAACCAGCTCCTGCCCCCGCACCGGAACGCGTGGCGGCGAAGGAGCCGGCAGCGGCCGACACGGCGACGCCGGACGAACTGCCGGCCCCGGTCGACGACGTCGCCAGCGCATCACCGGCGACCGTCGAGGCCGCGCCCGCGGAGACGGCGGAGCCCGAGGTGTCCGAGGAGCTGGTGCCACCGGCGGTCGCCGCGGTGCCGACGCCGCGCCCGGCCCGCCCGGACACGCAGGTAGCTGCCATCGCCGAGCCCAGCCGCTTGCCCGTCGGCCCTCGGCCGGAGACAGCGGCCGCGCCGCCGCCAGTGCGAGAGGCGGTGCGGGAGGCTCCACGGGAGCGGGCGCCGGAGCGCCGCCTGGTCACAATCCGCCCGACGGCCGTTCGCTCGGCACCGGGCGGGGCGGAGATCGGCGTCCTCGCCCGCGGCGCGGAAGTCGTGGTCGGCCGCTGCGACGACTGGTGCGAGGTCAGTGCCAACGGGCTTCGCGGCTGGCTTCACCCGTCCTTCCTCACCGAGGCTGGCAACCGGTCGGCCCCGCGTGCTGCCGGCGGCAATGACAGAAGCCGCCCGATCGCACGGCGCGGTGACGAAGACCGGCCTGTCATACGGCGCCGCGAAGCACCCGCGTATGACGATCGCTGGGAGGACGCGCCGCCCCGCCGCGACTGGCGGGAGCGAAGCCGCGAGCGCTACGTCGGCGGAGAGCGGTGGCGGCGCGACGAGGATCCCGTCGAATTCTACGGCTACGAGTGAACCGCCGCGCCTCGCCGCGGAAGGCGCAGGATGGCCGCTGTCACCGCTCTTCGGTTCAGGCCGCGTCGGCCTCGAGGTAGCGCTCGGTCAGCCGGGCCCAGGCGGCGGCGCCGGCGGTGAGGCTGGCATCGGCGAAGTCGTAGGTCGAGCTGTGCAGGATCGGCGAGTCGACGCCGTTGCCGAGCCGCAGGAACGAGCCGGGCCGGTGCTCAAGGAAATAGGCAAAGTCCTCGCTGCCGGGAATCAGCGGGCAGGTCGAGACGTTTTCTTCGCCCACGAGCTCCTCGATGACGCCGCGTGCAAAAGCCGTCTCGGCCTCGGAATTCACGACGACGGGATAGCCGCGGACGTAGTCGATCTCCGCCGTCGCGCCGTAGCCTTCGACATGCGCCTCGGTGAGCTTGCGGATGCGCTGCTCCAGGATGTCGCGGATCGCCGGCTCGAACGAGCGGACGCTGACCTGGATCACCGCGGTGGCGGGAATGACGTTGGACGCCTCGCCGGCATGGATGGTGCCGACGGTGACGACGGCGGTCTGGGTCGGGTCGATGTTGCGGGAGACGACGGTTTGCAGCGCCATCACCAGGCTGCAGGTGACGACGATCGGGTCGACCGTCAAATGCGGGCGCGAGGCATGGCCGCCCTTGCCGACCACCTTGATGGTCACCGTGTCGGCCGCCGCCATGATCGGGCCGGGGCGGGTCATGAAGCTGCCCGTCGGGGCGCCGGGATGGTTGTGCAGGCCGAAGATCGCATCGCACGGAAAACGCTCGAACAGGCCATCGGCGATCATCGCCTGGGCGCCGCTGATGACGCCGGCCTCCTCCGCCGGCTGGAAGATCAGGTTCACGGTCCCGCTGAACCTCCGAGTGCGCGCCAGATACTCGGCCGCGCCGAGCAGCATCGTGGTGTGGCCGTCGTGGCCACAGGCGTGCATCTTGCCGGGCGCGGTGCTGGCATAGGATGCGCCGGTCTGCTCGGTGATCGGCAGTGCGTCCATGTCGGCGCGGATGGCGATGCTGCGGGTGCCGGCCCCGACGGTCAGACGGCCGACGACGCCGTGCCCGCCGACGTTCCGGGTGACCTCGAAACCCCAGCCTTCCAGCTTCTCCGCCACGAACCTTGCCGTCTCCGCCTCCTCGAAGGAGAGCTCGGGATGGGCGTGCAGATGCCGGCGCGTCGCCGTCATCTCGGGCAGCGCCGCCTCGAAGTCGGCAAGGCGGGCGAAGTCGTTGCTGGCGGCGATGGGGGCGGTCATGCTGGCATCTTTCAAATGAAACGTCCGAGAAAGGCCCGCGTCCGCGGATGTTGCGGATTGCCGAGAACGTCCTCGGGCCTGCCCTGTTCGACGATATGGCCGCCGTCCATGAAGACGACGCGATCCGCCGCCTCGCGGGCAAAGCCGATCTCGTGCGTGACGACGATCATCGTCAACCCCTCTTTGGCAAGATCGCGCATCGTCGCCAGCACTTCGCCGACGAGTTCGGGATCGAGCGCCGAGGTCGGTTCGTCGAAAAGCATGAGCTTCGGCTTGATCGCCAGCGCCCGGGCGATGGCCACGCGCTGCTGCTGCCCACCGGAGAGCTGGCGCGGATAGCTGTCCGCCTTCTCCGACAGGCCGACGCGGGCGAGGAGCTCGAGCCCGAAAGCCGTTGCCTCTCGGCGCGGAACGCCGTGCACGCCGATCGGCGCCTCGATGATGTTCTGCAGCGCGGTCATGTGCGGGTAGAGGTTGAACTGCTGGAAAACCATGCCGATCTTGCGCCGCTGCACGGTGATCGCCCGCTCCGAAAGCTTGTTCAGGCGGTCGTCCTTCAGGCGGTAGCCGATCTGCTCGCCGTCGACGGCGATCGAGCCCTGGTCGATCGATTCCAGGTGGTTGATGCAGCGCAGGAAGGTGGACTTGCCGGAGCCGGAGGGGCCGAGCACGACGACGACCTCGCCGGGGGCCACGTCGAGATCGATGCCTTTCAAGACCTCGAGATGGTCGAAGGCCTTGTGGACGTTGCGGGCTTCCACCAGTGGACGCGTCGAGGTCTCGCTCATTGGCTCGGCTCCTCTGCTGCGGCCAAAGCGGGTGGGACGGCCTCGGCCTTCGGCTTCTTCGCCGCCGGCGCCGAGTTGCGTTCGCCGCGGCCGTAATAGCGCTCGATGAAGCCCTGGCCGACGTTCAGCACGGAGGTGATGACGAGATACCAGGTGACCGCCACCAGCAGCATCGGCATGACCTCGAAGGTCGAGTTGTAGATGGTCTGCACGGAATAGAGCAGGTCCGCCATCGCGATGACGCTGACCAGCGAGGTTGCCTTGACCATGGAGATCAGCTGGTTGCCGGTCGGCGGCACGATCGACCGCATGGCCTGGGGGATGATGATGCGGCGCAAAGCGCGGCCGCGCGTCATGCCGAAAGCGGCCGCGGTCTCGACTTGCCCCTTGTCCACCGACAGAAGCCCACCGCGGATGATCTCGGCCATGTAGGCCGCCTCGTTCAGCGCGAGGCCGACGATGGCCGCGGTGATGGGGGTGATGAGGTCGTTGGTGTTCCAACTGGCGAGGGTCGGGCCGAACGGGATCGCGATCGAGATTTCCGGAAACAGCGTCGACATGTTGTACCAGAAGATCAGCTGGACCAGGAGCGGCGTGCCGCGGAAGAACCAGATGAACAGGCCGGCCAGCGTGCTCGCCAGCCTGTCGTTCGACATGCGGGCGATGGCGAGCAGCAATCCGAGGGCGGTGCCGAGCGCCATGGCGACGACCGTCAGCCAGAGGGTGACGGTGAGCCCGCGCAGGACCGTTTCCTCGGTGAGGTAGGAGAGGACGATCGGCCAGCCGAAATTGTCGTTGTTGGCGACGATCCAGGCGAAGTTCGCGGCAATGAGGAGCGTCAGCCCCCAGAGGACCAGCCGGTCTGTCCGAAACGGCTTGTGTGCCGTCGCGACGTCGCGCAGGCCATCTCGTGTGCTGCCGGATGTCGGGGCCGGAACGGTGGTCCCCCCGCTCACTGCGGCGACTTGCCGGCGAGGTTGATGCCGGCCTTCCCGATCATGTTGTTGCCCAGGCCCCACTTCTTCATGACCGCGGCATAGGTGCCGTTGTCCATGAGGATCTGCAGGCCGTCGCGCAGGATGCCGCCGAATTCGGAACCCTTGGGCACGACGGCGCCCTGGTAGAGGTTCTCGAAACCGTTCTTCTCGCCGACGCCGGAAAGCTCCAGCTGGCCATTCGCCTGTTCGACGAAGTAGGTCAGCGGCGCCTGCGACGAGAAGAAGGCGTCCGAGCGCTTGGAGCGGACCGCGAGGATCGACGTCGGCTGGTCGGAGAAGGACTGGACCTCGATGGCTTCCTTGCCGTCCGCCACGCACTTCGTCGTCTGGCCCTTGATCACCTTTTCGGCGGAGCCGCCGGCCATGACTGCAATCCGCTTGCCGCAGGCGGTGTCGAGCGAGACGATGCCCTCCGGATTGCCCTTGTGCACGGCGAAGACGACGTATTCCTGCACCCAGTCGACGAAATCATTGGCCTCCTGGCGAGAGACGAAGTCGCCGGTTGGGCCGAAGGCGAACTGGTAGCGGCCGGAGTTCACGCCGGAAAGGAGGGCCGGCAGGCCGCCGACGGTCGCATGGGTGATCTTGATGCCCAGGAGTTCGCCGATGGCGTCGGACAGGTCGGCGCTGGCGCCGGTCATGCCGTTGGCCGAGACGATCTCATAGGGCGGGAAGGAGCCGTTCGTGACCGAAATCATGGTGCCCGCCTTCTGGATTTCCTGAGGGAGCCGGGCGCGCAGGGCCTCGTTGACCGCTTGCTTGGCGACCGCTGCCTCCTGTGCGGAAGCAGTGCCCGTCAGCAATGTGGCGAGGAGGGCGGCGGAGGCGATGAGCTTCATGAGCATGCTGTTCCCCTTTGGATTCGGATGACGGGCGGGTGGATGGATCAGGCGAGTTCCGGCCGGGCGAACCGGCGGTTGGCAAGGACGGGAAGCACGGCGCGGGCATGGGCGATGCGGGCCGGATCGATCTCGGCGAAGACCAGGCATGGCCCTTCGCCGGCCTTGACGATGGCGACGCCGAGCGGGTCGACCACCATGCTGGCGCCGATGTTGCGCTCTCCGCATTCGCCGACGGCAACGACGTAGCAGGTGTTGTCGAGCGCCCGCGCCGTCACGAGAACGTCCCAGTGTGCCTCCTTGCCCGGACCCTTTACCCAGGCGGCCGGCAGCACCAGGATGTCGGCGCCGTCGACAGCGAGGCGGCGGGCGAGCTCGGGGAAGCGCAGATCGTAGCAGGTCATCGGGCCGAGCTTCAGCCCGTCGACCTCGACGAGGTCCGGCACCGCGTCACCGGGTACCACGTTGGTCGATTCGCGCCCGGTGAACGCGTCGTAGAGATGGAGCTTGTGGTACTGCGAGATGATGGCGCCGTCGCGAACGGTGACGAGGTTGTTGTGCACCCGCTCGCCGTCTGTCGGGACATGCACGCACAGCATGATTGTCAGGCTGTGGCCGCGGCTGGCGGCAAGCAGCCGCGCCATGAACGGCCCATCGAGCGGCTGGGCGGACCGGCGCACCAGCGCGGGGTCGGTGATGTCGCGGGCGAGGATGCCCTCCGGCAGTACCAGGAGGTCTGCCCCGCCGGCGACGGCCTCGCCGATCAGCCGCACGCAGGTGTCGGCATTCTCCTGCCAGACCTTGGCGACCGCGAACTGGCCGAGGGCGACCCTCACGCCGGCACCGTTGCGGTTGCCGCGACGCCCGGAAAGAGATCGCCCGGCGACAGCCGTTTCGGCAGGATTCCCTGGACATGGAGTTCCTCGGCGAAGCCGCGGATCATCCGGTCGTTCGCCACGAGGCCGTTGGCGTTCCAGTCCTCCGGCAAGTCGCGCGACACGCGGCGCAACTCGTCGATCATCCACGGCGTGGTATCGGCATACTTCCGGCGCTTCTGCAGCCAGACGCGCTGCGACTCGTCGATCAGCGTGCTCAGTTCCTCGGCGAGCCAAGGATGTTCTTCCGCAATCCCGGCCTTGAGCCCGATCAGATGCATGCCGGGGACGTAGCCGACATCTTTGAAGTAGGCGATCTCGGCGCCGCGGAAGTCTTCCACGACCTGCCGGAACTGCGAGCCCTCGTCGAAGAAGCCGTCAGGCATGAACGGCGTGAACACCGCATCCAGCGAACCGTCCTCTAGTGCTTCCATCATCGGGCGCTCGCTTGGCATCGCCTCGATACGTCCGGGGCGACCGAAACCATCGAGGCGATCGGTGATGGGATGCGCCGCCGTCAGGCGGCCGGCGAACCACATCGCATCGTCGACGCCGACGCCCTCGCGGCGCAGCGCCGCCCGTGTCCAGGTGTTGCCCGAATCCCGCCAGCCGGTGACGCCGATGCGCTTGCCGGCAAGCTGGCCGAGCGTGGTGATGCCGCTCGACTTTGCGGTGATGATGCAGCGGTGGCGGAAGCCGCGCATGATGAAGTTCGGAATGCCGAAAACGCTGTCGTCGCCGTCGGCGCGCAGCTGGGCGTAGCGGCTGAAGGAGGTTTCGGCAGCGTCGTAGGTCGGGTCCTTGCCGACATGGGCGATCAAGGTGCCGACGCGATTGACGGTGAGGTCGAGCCGCGCAGAGGAAACGTCCCCCAGCGCCAGTGGCGTGAGGTAGTCCCAGTCCCGGACGGCCAATCTAAGCTTTAACGCCATACACTTACCTGTTCTCGCAACATTTCCGCCACGCATGTGATAAATGTTCAGACCTCTCCGTTCAAATGCTATTACGTACCTGAACATTCGAAAGAGCGTAGATAATGAGCGATGTCGGCTCCGCCGCCTGGTTTGCGGAAAAGATAGGCAACAGGACCATGCGCGGGATTTCGCGCGAGACCAGCGCACTGATCAGGATGGGAGCGCTGCCAGTCGGCACCAAGCTGCCGCCGATCCGTGCGCTGGCTTTCGTGCTGGGGGTGAGCCCGGCGACGATCTCGGAGGCCTGGAGCGAACTGCGGCGCCAGAAGATCATCTCCGGCCGCGGCCGGAACGGCACCTTCGTCAGCGGCGACCGGTACGGGGCCAAGCCGGAGCGGCTGGCGAGCTCGGGGCATTACGGCGCCGACGTGCTCGATCTGTCGAAGGCCGTTCCCGACGTCCGCCTGTTGCCACCGCTCGCCGAGGCTCTCGCCTACGGCGCCTCGGCGGAAAACCTCAACAGTTACGACCGCATCCGCATCCTGCCGGAGCTGGAGGAAGCCGTCCGGCCGACCTGGCCCTACGAGCCGGGGGCGTTCCTTGCGACGAATGGCGGCTACAATGCCGTCTATGCCTTGCTGCATGCGCTGGTCGTGCCGGGATCGCTCATCGCCATCGAGGATCCGACGGCCATGCGGCTGCTGGATATCCTCGAGGATCTCGGCGTCCATATCCTGCCGGTGGAATGTGATGCCGATGGCCCGTTGCCGGCCTCGCTCGCCAATGCCCTGTCGCGCAAGCCGGCGGCATTCCTGTTTCAGCCCCGGCTGCATTCGGTCACCGGCAGGACCGTCGGCGCGGCACGCCTCGCGGCGCTGGGCGACGTCCTCGACGGCAGCGACACGCTGATCATCGAGGACGACGGGGTTGCCGACATTTCGAGCGCGCCGCGGCAGTCGCTCGGCGGCCGTTTTCCGGACCGTGTGATTCACATCGTCTCCTATTCGAAGACGCTCGGTCCAGACCTGCGCCTGGCGGTGCTGTCGGGCTCGGCAGTCATCGTCGAGCAGATCCAGTCCTACCGCAGCTTCAGCGCCGGCTGGACAAGCCGGGTCTTGCAGGCGGCCGGGGCCTGGCTGATGCGCGAGCCCGCCATTGCGGATGGGCTGGCGCAAGCGCGCGACCTCTACCAGCAGCGGCGTGACGCCTTGGCCGACGCGCTCCGCCGCCGCCGCGTGTCGGTCGCGGAGGGCGCAGGCCTCTGCGTCTGGCTTCAGGTGCCGTCGGAGCCGTTCGCCCTGGTTACGCTGGCGGCGCGGGGCATCGCGGTGCATCCCGGCACGAAGTTCTCCGTTCTCCCGATCAGCAGCATTCGGATCGCGACAGGCAGCCTGACGGACCGCTGCGAGGAGGTGGCAGAGGCGCTCGCCCTTGCCTGTTCGGTGGAATAGGTGAGGAAAGCCATGGGCCGTCGGCGATCCGGCTTGTTGGCTGGATCGCCGGCCGTCTAGGTTGCTGCGAGCAAGAAAGCTTTGGTCCTCTGACAATAAGGAATGGTGGCGATGGCGATGAGAATGCGGGTCGTGCTGGCGGCGCTGGCCGTTGTTTCATCCTGGCCGGCGGCGGCTGCGGAGACGTCTTCCCGGCTCGACGACGTCGTGGCGCGCAAAGAGCTGAACATCTGCACCACCGGCGACTATCGGCCGTTCTCCTACCGTCCCGAGGGCGCCAACGACTTCGTCGGGATCGACATCGACCTCGGCCGCTCGCTGGCGAAATCGCTCGAGGCCGAGCCGGTGTTCATTCAGACCAAGTGGTCGGACCTGATGGCTGACTTCAAGGCCAAGTGCGACATCGCCATGGGCGGGATCTCGGTGACGCTGGCGCGCCAGCGCGACGCCTTCTTCAGCGAGATGTACCTCGTCAACGGCAAGGCGCCGATCGTGCGCTGCGGCGATCTCGCGAAGTACCAGACGGTCGAGGCCATCGACCAGCCGGAGACCCGCGTGATCGTCAATCCCGGCGGCACCAACGAGAAGTTCGCCCGGGCCAGCCTCGGGAAGGCGCAGATCCAGCTGTTTCCCGACAACCGCGTGATCTTCAAGGAGATCCTGGAAGGCCGCGCCGATGTGATGGTGGCTGAATCCGTCGAGGTGAAGCTGCAGGAAAAGCTGCATGACGGGCTCTGCGCGGTGAACCCCGACAAGCCGCTGCAGTACGGCGAGATGGGCTTCCTGCTGCCGCGCGGCGACATCGTCTTCAAGGCCTATGTCGACCAGTGGCTGCATCTTGCAAAGGCGACCGGCGAGTTCGACAGGATCTTCCAGTCGAACATGAAGTAAGAGCCGAAGCTTTCGCTGGCGGGCTTCGGCGCCCTACCGGTTGTCCAGTCCCTTGGCGGAACGCTCGGCCCGGATCGCGTCGGCTTCCCGGGCGATCTGGTCGCGAAGCTCGATTAGCCCGGCGCGGGTCGTCGCGTGAAGGGCGGCCGGAAGCGACGGGTCGGGATAGGCAGCGTCCCACGCCAGCACCGCATCGATCGTCCGCCCGAGCTCGGCGGTATCGCCAAACGCCCAGCCGTTGACGGACGGTCCGACCGTCGCGATCAGCGCCGAGAACACCGCGGGCTCGCCCGTCGGGTCCTGGTCTGGATCGGCGTTAATGCGCGTGCGCCAGCGCAATTGCCCGGCATAGAACCAGAAGCTCGCCTCCGCCTGCCGCCCCGCCGCCATCAGCGGCGGCGCCTTCAGCATCAGCTGGCTCGGATGCAGCGTTGCGGCCGCCTCGGCGCCGGCGGGAAAGCCCGGGTCGCCGGCGGTTGCGAGCGTTGGGGTGGCAAACAGCAGGAGGATGACGACGCTGCAGCGGAGGAAGCGGTGGGGCGTGCGCGGGAACATGGGCTGGCTGTCTTTCAGGCCGGGAGTGCCGGGGGGGGCGAGCTTTCCTGTCGATGATCGCGCCGCTAAGCTCTGCCTACAAGTGCTGTGGGCATACAAGTGATGCGGGCATACAAGTGCTGTGGATGGTGCGATGCGGTGGACGAGGGTGCTTTGCCACCCGGCCTCCGCCCCCTATGAGGCGGTGGCGGGTTTTCGCGGGCGGCTCGAAGGCCGCTGCGATCCTCCGCCGTAATACTCCCGTCGACCATCGCATTACCTGTTGAAAGGCATCACCATGTCCCTGCTTCCGCGCCTTGTCCTCGCTCTCCTCGCTGCCGTGATCGTCGGCGGCGGCTACATGGCGTTCGATCGGTCCCGGGATGCCGAATGGGTGGTGTCGCCCGCGGCCATCGCGGCGGCGAAGGCGGAGGGCAAGATGGGCGTCGAGGACGGCCGGGGCTCGGTCACCGTCCTGCCGGTCCGCTCCGGGACGGCGGATGTGCTGCCGGTCAAGTGGGCGGTGGCCGGCTTTGCCGCCGGCGCGCTGGTGTTCGCCGTAACCCGCCGTCGTCTTCCCGCCAAGCCACGCTGACGCCGGCAGCCCGCCTGGCTCTGCTCGTTCGTTAAGGCCGGTGCGAAGGCGCACGGAGCGGCAACACCTGGCCTGCAAACACTGGTGCTCTTCTAAAAGTGCGCGGCAAGCCCTTGCAATCATTCGAAGTGCCTCGCCAATGTCGCTCAATTAATCCGGGTGCCTTAGCTGTCTCCGCCGTCAGGCCGGATCGGCGGACGGCAGTGCCGGAAACGGGAGTGATGGTTTGGTGGGACACGCATGAGGCTTCAACGCATTCTCGTCGGCGTCGCGCTGGTCCTCGCCGCCGGTGCTGCGGGATTTGGCGCCCTGGCCTGGCGCGCCGAGATCGCGGCGGTCGAGCCCCCGGCGGCTGGGGCATTCGACGCCGCCGTCATCCGCCAGGGCGAGCAGCTTGCCGCCATCGGCAACTGCATCGTCTGCCACACCAAGCCCGGCGGCGAGGCTTTCGCGGGTGGCCTCGCGCTGCCGACGCCTTTCGGCACGATCTACGCCACCAACATCACGCCGGACCCCGAGACCGGCATCGGCGGCTGGTCCGAGGCAGCCTTCAACCGCGCCATGCGCGAAGGCGTCGATCGCGAGGGCCGGCACCTCTATCCCGCCTTTCCGTTCGACCATTTCACCAAGGTCACCGACGCGGATAACCGCGCGCTCTACGCCTACCTGATGACCCGCACCCCGGTGGCGGTGGAGACGCCGGTGAACGAGATGCCGTTCCCGTTCAACATCCGGCTGGCGATGGCCGGCTGGAAGCTGCTCTTCCTCGACGAGGGCCCCTACGAGAACGATCCGGCGCACGACGCGGTCTGGAACCGCGGCGCCTATCTCGCCGAGGGGCTCGGCCATTGCGGCGCCTGCCATACCCCGCGCAATCTCCTTGGCGCCGAGAAGGCCGACGCGCACTTCGCCGGCGGCGAGGCCGAGGGTTGGACCGCCTATGCGCTGAACGGCGCGTCGCCGGCGCCCATCCCGTGGACCGTCGACAGCCTGACGCAGTATCTCTCGACCGGCTGGGAGGCGCAGCACGGCGTCTCGCGCGGCTCGATGGCCCCGGTCACCGGCAATCTCGGCTCCGCATCGCCCGAGGACGTGCGGGCCATCGCCACATACGTCGCCTCGGTGATGGGAGAGCCATCGCCGGAGAAGACCGCGAAGGCCGAGACCCTGAAGGCGCTTGCCTTGCCGCCGCCGGTCCAGACGCAGTCCGCCGGCAGCCAGTCCGTTCCGCCGGCAGCCTCCGCCGACGATCCGGGTGCGGCGATCTATGCTGCCGCCTGCGCCAGCTGTCATGATGCGGGGCGTCCACTGCCCTATGGCGGCCTGCCGCTGCGCTTCAGCACCGCGGTCTACGGGCCGACCCCGCAGAACCCGATCAACGTCGTCCTCTACGGCCTTCCCGCCGCAGAGGGAGAGGCGGGGCCGATGATGCCGGGCTTTGCCGGCTCCCTCGACGACGACCAGATGGCCGCGCTGCTCGGCTACATCCGCAAGACGTTCAGCGACCAGCCGGCCTGGACGGACGTGAAGGCCGCCGTTGCCGAGATTCGGGCGGGCCATGCGGAGACGCAGCTGCGCGCCTCCGACGGCACGTCGTCCGCCCCCGCCAACCCGACGAGACGAGAAACAGCATGGTAGCCCTCACCGTCAACGGCCGGTCGCACCAGATCAGCTCGGAGCCCGATACCCCTCTGCTCTACGTTCTCCGGGACGAACTCCAGCTCAACGCCGCCAAGTATGGCTGCGGTCTCGGCCAGTGTGGCGCATGCACGGTAATGGTCGATGGCGAGGCGGTGGTGTCCTGCGTCGTGCCGGTGATGCTGCTCGACGGGCGGCAGGTGACGACGGTCGAGGGCCTCGGCACGGTCGACGCGCCGGGCCCGATGCAGCAGGCCTTCATAGAGGAGCAGGCGGCGCAGTGCGGCTACTGCATACCGGGCATGATGATGCGGGCGCAGGCCTTGCTGCAGCGCAACCCGGCGGCTTCGGAAGAGGACATCCGCGGGCACATGGAGCCCAACCTCTGCCGCTGCGGCACCCATATGCGGATCGTCGCCGCCATCAAGCGGGCTGGGGCGCTGATGCAGATCGCCTCGCCCAAGGGCACGGGAGGCGCAAGCTGATGGCCACGTCGTCCCCCGATACCTCGGCAACGCGCATCACCCGCCGCACGATGCTGCTCGGCAGCGGCACGCTGGTCCTCAGCTTTTCCAGCGGCGCTTTGGCCCAGACGGCCGCGAAGGCCGGCGACGAGACGCAGAACTTCGAGGCGACGCCGGAAGCTGCCCCGGACCTGCCGGGAAGCCTCAAGACGACGCCCGACCTCGACGCCTGGATCCGGGTCGACGCCGACGGGGCGGTGACGGTGTTCACCGGCAAGGCCGAGCTCGGTCAGGGCATCAAGACCGCCATCCTGCAGATCGCCGCCGAGGAGCTGGAGGTGCCGTTCGAGACGCTGACGCTGGTGGGCCCGGATACCGCCCGCAGCCCGAACGAGGGTTTCACCGCCGGCAGCCATTCGGTGCAGGACAGTGGTACCGCGGTGCGCAATGCCGCCGCACAGGTGCGCGAAATTCTGCTCGGGCAAGCGGCGCTGCGCCTGTCGTTGCCGGTCGAGGGGCTGCGCGCCGAGGAAGGCGCGGTGCTGGCGCCCGACGGCAGGCGGCTCGGCTATGGCGAGCTGGTCTCGGCCGAGCTCATCCATGTCCGCGCCCAGCCGACGTCGCGGCTGAAGCTGGCGGCGGACTTTCGCGAGATGGGCAAGCCGCGCCAGCGGATCGACATTCCCGGCAAGGTTACCGGCGCTGCCGCCTATGTCCAGGACATGCGCCCGGAAGGCATGGTGCACGGCCGAGTCGTCCGGCCGCCAAGCCCCGGCGCGGTCATTCGAAGCGCCGATCTCGCGCCGGTCGAGGCGCTGCCCGGCGTCCTCAAGGTCATCCGCAACGGCAACTTCCTCGCAGTGCTGGCCGAGCGGGAGTGGCAGGCGATCAAGGCCATGCGCACGCTCTCGACGCTCGTCGTCTGGGAGGAGCGCCCAAGCCTGCCGGCGATCGCGACGCTTCCGGCAAGCTTGATGGCGATGCCGCACGAGGACGGCATCGTTGCGAACGAAGGCCGGCCCACCCCGGGCGTCCGCCGGCAGGAGGCGATTTTCACGCGGCCTTACCAGCTGCACGGCTCGATCGGGCCATCCTGCGCGCTGGCCGTGCTCGCCGACGGCGTGACGACGGTCTGGACGCATACCCAGGGGGTCTATCCCGACCAGAAGGCGATCGCCGAGATGCTGGGCGTCGAGACCGCCAAAGTGCGCTGCATCCATGCCGAGGGCTCCGGCTGCTACGGCCACAACGGCGCCGACGATGCCGCTGCCGATGCGGCCCTTCTGGCGCAGGCGCTGCCGGGCCGGCCGGTCCGGCTGCAGTGGATGCGCGAGCAGGAGCATGCCTGGGAGCCATTCTCGCCGGGCATGGTGACGAAGGTCCAGGCCGGGCTCGACGATGCCGGTTCGGTCGTCGACTGGAACTACGAGGTCTGGAGCAGCACGCACAATTCCCGGCCGGGAACCGCGGGCGCGCTGCTGGCGGCGCAGCACATCGAGACGCCGTTCACGCCGGCCCCGCCGAAACTGCAGATCACGCCCGAGGGCAATGGCGACCGCAACTCCAACCCGCTCTACGCCTTCCCCAACCGCAACGTGGTCTGGCATTTCCTCACCGAGATGCCGCTGCGGGTCTCGGCACTGCGCGGGCTCGGCGCCTACATGAACGTCTTCTCGATCGAGAACTTCATGGACGATCTCGCCGCTTCCGCGAACGCCGATCCGGTGGAATACCGCCTCCGCCATCTTCAGGATCCGCGGGCCCGCGACGTCGTTTCGCTGGCCGCCGAGAAGTTCGGCTGGAAGGCCGGGCAAAAGCCGCCGCAGAACCACGGCTATGGCTTCGCCTTCGCCCGCTACAAGAATCTCGCCGCCTACTGCGCGGTGGCGATGGAGGTGGTGGTCGAGCCCGATACCGGCCGGGTGCGGATGCTCAGGGCGAACGCCGCGGTCGATGCCGGCGAGATCGTCAACCCCGACGGCGTGCGCAACCAGGTGCAAGGCGGCATCGTCCAGGCCGCCAGCTGGACGCTCTACGAGGGCGTCACCTTCGACGATACGAGGGTGACGAGCGTCGACTGGTCGACCTATCCGATCCTCCGGTTCGATGCCCTGCCAGCCTCGGTCGACGTGGAGATCGTGCCGCGGCCGGGCACGCCGTTTCTTGGCGCTGGCGAATGCGGGCAAGGGCCGGGCGGCGCGGCGCTCGCCAATGCCGTCACCCACGCGACCGGGCGCCGCATCTACGATCTGCCGCTCAACCGCGAGCGGGTGCGCGCGGCTTGCCGGCGGGAGGCCTGAAGGGTCGCGCCGGAATGCCGCCGGTTTGATCGGGCGCTGACTGTCGGCGGCGCGGGGCCTGTCCATATCCCTGCCGAACCAGCAGACATCGATCGGAACGCGCTTGCCACCCCATTACCTCGTCGTCGCCAGTGAGACCGCAGACCAGCGGAAGGAGCGGCGCCAGAACGTCGGTGCCACTTCAAGCGAGACTTTCGCAACGACGCTGACGAGCCTCGTGCCGGGGTGCCGGGTCGACGAGATGTCCTGCGTCGATGGCAACACGCCGCCTTCGCTGGAGCATCTCCGGCGCTACGACGCGGTCTTCCTGTCGGGTTCTCCGATCAGCATGAACAAGGAGACGCCGGAGACGCTGGAGGCGGCCGCCTTCATGCGCCGCGTCTTCGAGTCCGGCGTCCCTTCCTTCGGATCCTGCGCCGGCCTGCAGATTGCCGCCGTGGCGGCCGGCGGCGCGACCAAGCCACGAGAGCCACGGACGGAGGCGGCCTTCGCGCGCGGCATCGTTGCGACCGATGCCGGCCGCGACCATCCGCTGCTGCGGGGGAGGCCGCTCGCCTGGGACGCGCCGGCCATGCACTCGGACGAGGTGGCGCAACTCCCGGCATCAGCGCGGGTGCTGGCGAGAACCACGACCACCCCGGTCCAGGCGGCGGAAATTAGCCATGCCGGCGGGACGTTCTGGGGTGTCCAGTATCACCCCGAACTGACGCTTGCAGAGATCGCGGCCGCGCTGCGACGGCAATCGAACGAGCTTGTCGAAGAAAAGCTCGCTGCCGATGACAGCGCCGTCTCGGACCATGCCGGCCGGATCGACGCCCTCGACGCCGATCCGCAGCGCAAGGATCTGGCTTGGCAGCTGGGCCTCGACAAGGAAGTGACGGACGCCGACTGCCGGATGCGCGAAATTCGCAACTTCATCGACAGCGCTGCATCGCTTCGGGCCCCCAGTGCCATGGCCGCGGGGGACGCGATGGCCGAGACCGCCTGACCCGCCCGCCGGTTCGGCGAACGGCACGACGTGGTATTCTCAGTGCTCAGAGATGGCGCTGGAGCAGCGCCTTCACGTCGACCCGCGCCTTCAGCCGGGCGGCCAGGAGGTAGGTGCCGCCAAACTTGCGTTGGAGAAAGAGCGCGTCGGTGGGGGGTAGACGCCATCCGTCGCGCTCTCCGGCGAACTCCATGCCTTGTTCGCGCAGGTCGCTGATAATCCGCGTATCGCCGAAGTCGAAAACCGCCGAGCGCAGCAAGGGCTCGGCGGCCCTGTCGAACATCGCCATCACATTGTCCTGGTGGCGCTGCGGCACCGACGCGTCGATCAGGCCCATCCCGGTCAAGGCTGCCTTCACGGCCGGCCGGTCATTGGCGAGCGTCGCCTGGGCGAGGCGTCGGCACTCTTCCGAGAACGCCGCCGAAAAAGCCCGCGTCGCGCCGAAGTCGAGGAGGACGACCCGGCGGCTCTCCCGATCGTAGCGGTAGTTGGCAAGGTTTGGATCCGTCTGCATCAGCCGAAAGGTGAAGAGCTCGCGAAACGAGAGGTCGAGGAGCAGCGCGGCCACGCGGTCGCGCTCCTCCTGCGGGGCACTCTCCAGCGTTTCGATCGGCACGCTGTCGACATAGTCCATCGCCAGCACCTCTGGGCCGCTGAGATCACGGTGGACGGCCGGGAGCATGAAGTCTGGATCGTCCCCGAGGAGACCGGCGAAGCGTTCGAGGCAATCGGCCTCGCGCCCGTAGTCGGCCTCCTCGTGCAGCTGCCGCTTCGCCTCGCCGAGCAGCGGGGCGACGTCGAGGTGCCGCGGCACCATGCCGGACATCCGCAGGAGCGTCGCAACGTTGTCGACATCGCTGTCGATGCTGTGCCGGACGCCGGGATACTGGATCTTGACGGCGAGGTCCCGGCCGTCGCGGGTGAAGGCCCGGTGCACCTGCCCGATCGAGGCGGCGGCGATCGGGCGGAACGAGAAGCTCTCGAGTCGTTGCTGCCAGCCCGGCCCCCAGGCACCGTCGAGCACCGCCTGCACCTGCCGGCGCGGCATGGGCTCGGCATCGGCCCGCAGCCGCGCCATGATGGCGCCGAGCTCGGGCGGCAGGATGTCGCCGGCCTCCATCGAGATCAGCTGGCCCATCTTCATCGCCGCCCCGCGCAGCTGCGCCAGCTGTTCCGTCACCCTGACGACGTTGGCGGGGGTCAGGAGCAAATCCTCCAGCCGAGGGCGGTCGCCCCGCGCGAAACGGCGGGCGCCGTCCAGCAGCATGCCCCCGGCTATGCCGGTCGCCATCCCACCGAGCCGTGCCAGCCGGGACAGGCGGCGGCTGGGAACGGGAGAACCCGGCGAAGGTGGAGTGCGCGGCGCCAATTCGATCAGCCTTTGCAAGAGAATGTCCATGCGGGCCGGCGGCACGCCTGATCCCGCAACTGGCACTGGCTGGCGGGAAAACAACGGCGGGCGCCTGCGACCCTTCGTCAGGCGAACCGGGCCCTGCAACCTGGACGGCACAAGGCGGAAAACGCTGACGAATGCCTATTCTTCAGCGGGCAAGCTGTCACCGGCGAGGCGACCTTGCGGAAGCTGTTAGTAATACGGGTTACTTTGTATCTTAATTTGCCAGCCAACCATCATATGAGGTTTTGTGTTTAGGTGAATGCAACTCTTTGGCGTGTTAGTGGCGTGATGGATAGCTTCCTTATCAAACTTGCGAGCAGTCATTCTCCGCTCTTCGTGGTCGGCGCTGCGATCATCTGCGCGATCACCGCCTGGTTGATCCTGTCGCTGCTCGAGCAGGCCAGCGTCTCATCGGGACGCCAGCGGCTCAATTGGCTGGCGGGCGTCGCCTTGGGCGGCGGCCTCGGGGTCTGGACGACCCACTTCATCGCGATGCTGGGCTTTCGGCCTGACTTTCCCTTGGGCTACGACGCCTCGATCACCATCGCTTCCGCCATGATCGGTATCGGCCTCATCGGCCTGCCGCTCGCCGCCACCGCGCTGACCGAAAACCGCCTCGTGCGGGTAAGCTGCGGGGCGATCGCCGGGGGAGGCGTGGCGGCCATGCATTTCACCGGCATGCTGGCGCTTCAGGGGTGCCTCGTCTCCCACTCGCCGATCATCGTCATTTCCGCCGCGCTGACGGGCATCACGCTCTTCGCCCTCGCCTTCGCCATCCCCGCCCATCCGCGGTCGAAGGTCATTGTGGCCGCCCTGATCGTTGCCGGCGTCTGCGCGGTGCATTTCCTGGCGATGACCGGGGTTTCGATCGCGCCGATCGCCGGCGGCGTGCTGGCGGGTGTCGACCATGTCACGCTCGGCACCGTCGTCGCGGTCATCGCCCTCTGTCTCTTCGCCTCGGCCTCCAGCTCCGCGGTTTCCTCCGCCAAACTGGAGGAGCAGACCCGGCAGGGCGTGCTTCTCAGTGCGGCGCTCAACAACATGTCCAACGGCCTCCTGCTGATCAGCCCCGCCGGCAAGGTCATCCTGCGCAACGACCGCCTTTTGAAGCTCTTCGAAATCGACGAAAGCCATGTGACGATCGGCATGTCGTTGCGCGAATACCTCAACCGCCTCGGCGTTCATCTCGGCTGGAGCGCCATGCGCATCAACCGGGTGATCGAGAACCATGTCTCCTGGTTCGCCCGATCCGACACCACCTATCTCGAGCATGGGCTCGACGATGGCCGGGTGATCAGCGTCGCCTGCCGGCCGATGAACGGTGGCGGTGCGGTGCTGACCTACGACGACGTCACCGTCGAGCGAAAGGCGCAGAAGGATCTGGAGCGCCTCGCCTACGTCGACTCGCTGACAGAGCTGCCGAACCGGCGCGCCGTCAGGCAGGAGCTGGCGACCGCCCTGCAGGTCGGCGAGGAGATCGCCCTGCTGTTCATCGATCTCGATCACTTCAAGACCATCAACGACACGCTCGGACATGCCGTCGGCGACCAGCTCCTCATCGACGTCGGATACCGCCTACGCGCGGTCTGCGCGCAGGGAGAGTTCGTGGCTCGGCTGGGCGGCGACGAACTGGCGATGATCTCACGGGCGACGACCGACGAGGCGGTCAACCAGCTGGCCGGCGCGATCGTGGCGGCGATTGCCGAGCCTTTCTCGATCCGCGATCACACCATCATCATCGGCTGCACCGTTGGCGTCTCCACCACGCGGGACACGCGCGACGCCGACACGCTGATCCAGTATGCCGATCTCGCGCTGTTCCGCGCCAAGTCGAACGGCCGCGGCCAGAGCCAGCTCTACGAGGCCGGCATGCAGGAGGCGGCGAGGGAGCGGCGGCGGATGGAGGCCGATCTCCGCGTGGCGCTGTCGTGCAACCAGTTCAGCCTGGTGTTCCAGCCTCTGTGCCGGATCCTCGATGGCACCATCATCGGCTTCGAGGCGCTGATCCGCTGGAGTCATCCGGAGCACGGTCCGATCCCGCCCGACCGTTTCATTCCGGTGGCGGAGGAGACCGGGATCATTCTCGAGATCGGCGAGTGGGCGCTGCGGGAGGCCTGTTTCCAGGCTGCCGCCTGGCCGGTCGACGTCCATGTCGCCGTCAACGTCTCGCCGGTGCAGCTCCGCAGCAAGGCGTTCGTGCTGTCGGTGGCGAAGGCGCTGGCCGATTGCGACCTCAGCCCCGCGCGCCTCGAGATCGAGCTCACCGAGACCGCTCTCGTCGAGGACGGCCTGCAGATCGCCGCCAGCCTCCAGGCGCTCCGCCAGCTCGGCATCCGCGTGTCGATGGACGATTTCGGGACCGGCTATTCCTCCTTCGCCCACCTCGTCGACTTCGACCTCGACCGGATCAAGATCGATCGCTCCTTCGTCCAGGCGGCTCCGGGCAAGGACAGCGCGCGCGCGGTGGTGCGTGCGGTGGTGCAGATGGCGCGGGACCTCCACGTCTTCACCATCGGCGAGGGCGTCGAGACCCCCGAGCAACTGGCGCTGCTGGAGCGGCTCGGCTGCGACGCGGCCCAGGGCTACCTGCTCGGTCGCCCGATGCCCGCCGCCGCCGCGCGCGATCTGCTTCGAAGCCAGACTGCCGCCAGGCATGTCATCCGCGCCCATTGAGGCGCCGACCCGTCACACCGTGAGGTCGCTGGCTCCGGTATCGATGTGCGGCGCCCAGAAGGCGATGCTCTCGGCGATCGCGGCGATCACCCTGCGGTCGTCCGGCTCGCGCTCCTTGAACGAGAGCTCGAGGCAGATCTCGTTGTCCGCGGCCCCGCCTTGCGCAAAGGCCTCCAGCAGCGCCGCCGGCTGGACACGGCCGTTGGCGTTGTGCTCGGCGGTGAACGGGCGGTGGCCGCCCTTGTCCATCTTGCTCTGCTTGATGTGGATGATCGGCGAGACCCTCGGCACCGCGCGCGCCCAGGCATAGGGGTCGGTGTCGTCGGGATCGGGCGAGGAGACGTCGCCATGGTCGATGTCGGCCATCATCCACATCGGGATCGCCATGTTGGCTGCGGTCAGCCTGTCCTGCAGCGCCATGGTCTCCGGGATGGTATGGCCGAACTCGCGGCCGACCGACATCGGCTCCCAGAAGACGGAGGTGAGGCCCGCCTTCTCTCCATGTTCGGCGACTTCCGCCCAGCAGTCGATGGCGATGCGGATCAGGTCCTCGCGCCGCTGGGGATCGTCGTAGTCGGCATAGGTGAAGATCGCGAACTGGGTGCCGACCGACGTGCCGCCGAGGTCGGCGGTGATGTCGGCGAAGGTCTTGAACCAGTCGACGTAGTAGCGCCGGACGTCGCGGTCGGGATGGCCGAAATGGTTGAGCCGTCCAAAGGGCCCGGTCATGCCGCTGGTCACGCGCACGCCGGTCCGCTGCAGCGCCGCGGCCATCTGGCGGGTGAGGCGGCGGATCACGGGGGCGGGCCAGGACGGGTTGATGAACTCGTGCGTCAGCTGCAGGTCGCGGATCTTCAGGTCGCGGGCGACGGTGTCGATCAGGTCGTCCGGGTCGGCGAAGCGGTTGACCAGCGGATTGGTGTTCAGCGACAGCGTCAACGGCATGCGGCGGGTCTCCGGGGGAGGAACGGGCGGGAAGCGCGGCGGAAGGTCAGGCGGCCGGCGCGAAGGTTTCGTCGAACCATTGCGTGAAGCCGGCCTGCTCGGCCGGGCTCATGTGCAGCGCCTGCTTGGTGCGCCGCCGCAAGACGTCCTCGGCGGTCTTCGCCCATTCCCGCGCGACGAGGTAGCGCACTTCGTTCTCGTAGAGCTGCGCCCCGAAATGCCGGCCAAGGCCATCCATCGACTGTGCCGTGCCGATGATCTCGCGCGTCCGCGTGCCGTAAAGCCTGCCGAAATGCAGGATCAGCCGGCGCGGCATGAAGGGATAGGCGACACGCATGTCCTCGGCGAACTGGACGAAATCGGCATTCGCGATGTCGCCGCCCGGCAGCACCGCCTCGCGCGTCCAGCTGCCGCCGATCGACGGGAAGAACTTCGCGATCTTCTCGATGGCGTGTTCCGACAACTCGCGGAACGTCGTGATCTTGCCGCCGTAGATGCTGAGCATCGGCGCGCCGTCGCCCTCGTCGAGGTCGAAGCTGTAGTCGCGCGTCACCGCCGAAGGATTGCCCTGGCCGTCGTCGAACAGCGGCCGGACGCCCGAGAACGTCTCGATCACGTCCTCGCGCCGCAGCTTCTCCTTGAAGTAGCGGTTCACCGCCGTCAGCAGGTAGTCGATCTCGGCGGCATCGGCCGTCACTTCCTCGGCGCGTCCCTCATAGGGAATGTCGGTGGTGCCGATCAGCGCCCGGTCGCCCTCGTAGGGGTTGATGAAGATCACCCGCTTGTCGTGGTTCTGGACGAGGTAGGCGTGCTGCCCTTCCCAGAACTTCGGCACGATGATGTGGCTGCCCTTGACCAGGCGCACGTTGCGCCGGCTGTTGCGCCCGGCCACCCGGCCGACGATGTCGTTGACCCAGGGGCCGGCGGCATTGACGAGGCAGCGGGCCCGGACGGTGCGCACGGTGCCCGTCGCCTGGTCGGTCAGCTCGATCGTCCAGGCGCCGTCGACGCGGCGGGCGCTGGTGCAGGCGGTGCGGGTCAGAACCTCGGCGCCCTTGTCGGCAGCGCCGACGGCGTTGAGGACGACCAGACGTGCATCGTCCACCCAGCAGTCGGAATACTCGAAGCCCTTGGGGTACTTGTCGAGGATAGGCGCGCCCTCGGGGTCGCGGGTGAGGTCGAGGCTGCGCGTTCCCGGCAGGCGCTTGCGGCCGCCGAGATGGTCGTAGAGGAAGAGGCCGAGCCGGACCAGCCAGGCCGGGCGGTCGTCCGGGCTGTGCGGCAGCACGAAGCGCATCGGCCAGATGATGTGGCTCGCCGAGGCCAGCAGCACCTCGCGCTCGATCAGCGCCTCGCGCACCAGCCGGAACTCGTAATATTCGAGATAGCGTAGCCCGCCATGCACCAGCTTGCCCGAGCGCGACGACGTGCCTTCGGCGAGATCGCCCTTCTCGCACAGGATGACCGAGAGGCCGCGGCCGGCAGCGTCCCGGGCGATGCCGGCGCCGTTGATGCCGCCGCCGATGACGAGGAGGTCGACCATGGTTTCCGTCATCGGGCTGATTCCGTTTCGTTCGTTGTCACAGTGGCGGCAAGGTCCGCCGACGCTACGGTCTTGTCTGTAGGTCGTGCCGACGGTACGGCGTTGGCAGGATCCACCGACAACAGGCTGTCGGCGGGCTGAGTGCCGGGGGGAGCGCCGGGATCGGCGCGCGGGGTGGCTTGCCGCCCTTCGGCCATCTCCCGCCAGGTCGGCTCGAGCGCCCGGCGGGCGGTGGCGTAGACGGGGAAAAGCCGCTGATAGGTGCGCGCCAGGGCCGGGTCCGGCAGCTCCGGCGGGCCGATCAGCGGCACCACCCATTCGGCGATGCAGGTTTCCATGTCGGGATAGGCCGAGATCGCGACCGCCGCCATCATCGCGGCACCCGCAGCACCCGCCTCCTCGCGCTCGGACACCCGCACCGGCGCGCCGACGGCGGCGGCGAGCACTGCCCGCAGCGAGCGGGAGCGGGCCGCCCCGCCGGTCAGCCGGAGCTCGCCCGGCATGTCGCCCATCGCGGCGTAGCAATCGCGCGCGGCCATGCCGAGGCCCTCAACGACGGCGCGCAGCAGATCGGGGAAACGGTGGCCGCTGGACAGGCCGATGAAGCCGGCGCGGGCATCGGAGTTGACGAAGGGGCCGCGCTCGCCGGCGGAGATGTAGGGGTGGTAGAGGAGGGCGCCCGGCTCGCTCTTCGCCAGCCAGCCCTCGATCCGGCCGACGAGCTCGGCTTTCGGCACCGCGGGGCCGAACTCGGCGATGAGGTCGGCGGCAAGGCCCAGCGCCCAGTCGATGTTCAGCGTCGCTGCCATGTTGGTCTGGACCTGCGTGACGATCCCCGGCAGCGGCAAGGCGATGACATAGCCCGTCCCCTCGGCATTGAGGACGATGTCCTCGCTCCGCACGGCGCGCATGTGCACGCCGGTGGAACCGACTGTCGAGCAGGCGGCATCGCGATCGCCGGTGTGGACGCCCGCGCCGAGCGCCGTCATCACCATGTCGACATAGCCGAGGCTGACCGGCGTGCCCGCAAGGAGCCCCGTCGCGGCTGCCGCCTCGGCCGACAGCGGATGCGTCGTCATCGTGCCGTCGACGATCTCCGGCAGCAGCCCGCGCCGCGCCCGCAGGCCGAGCCCGTCGATCACGGCATCGTCGTACTGGCGGCTGCGGAAATTGCCGAAAGTGAAGCTCGCCTCCGACGGGTCGGTCGCCCTGATGCCGGTGAGGTTGAGGTAGAGCCAGTCCTTGCAGTGCAGCGCCACCTCGGCACGGTCAAGCAGCTCCGGCGCCACGGCCGCCATGTGCGCCAGCTGCGCGCCTTGCTGGCAGGTGTTGAGGCCAGTGCCGGTCGCCTCGAAACGCTGGCGCTCCGTCCCGAGCGCGGCGAGCCGGCGGACGGTCGGCGCGGATCGGGCATCGAGCCAGAGCCAGGCATCGGTCACCGGCACGTTGTCGCGGCCGACGAGCCAGGTCCCGTCGCCCTGGCCTGTGACTGCGACGGCAGCGGTGCGCCGGGCGAGGTCTGTCACCTTGTCGCCAAGCGCCCGAAGCGCCGCGGCGCAGTCGTCCCAAGTCCGGCCGAGTGGCTGCGTCGCCGCGCCGTCGCCGGTCTCCGCGTAGCGGTTGAGAACGGAGGCAGCCGCCAGCTGTCGCCCGGCAAGGTCGAAGGCGACCGCCTTGATCACCGAGGTGCCGGCATCGATGCCGATCAGGATGTCAGCCATGCCGGCGGCTCCCGTCGTGAAAGGTCATGGCGTCGATGATCATGTCGTCCCATCGTCCATCAGCGCTTTCGCCGACCGCTCGTCGGTGATGAGGCCGGTGAGGTAGCCGCTCTTCAGCACCGAGCGCATGGCGGCGATCTTGCTGGCGCCGCCGGCGAGCGCGACGATGCGGCGGCCGCTCAGCTGTTCCAGGTCGAGCGAGACGGTGCGCGCCGTCAGCGACGTCTCCACCGGCCGGCCGGCCTCGTCGAAGAAGTGGCCGAGCATCTCGCCGACGCCGCCACGCTCGCGCACTTCCTCGATCTCGTCGGTCGAGATCATCTGCGAGGAGACGAGCTGGGCGTCCGGCTGCACGGTGCCGAGGCCGATGAACATCAGGTCGGCGCTTAGGGCCAGATCGAAGATGTCGCTGACGCCCCGCTGGTCCCTTAGGATCGCCCGGTCGCCGGCGCTGTTGGCGAAGAACGGGATCGGCATGACATAGGCGGCCGCGCCGGTCTTCTCGGCCAGGCGGTGCATGACGTCGTGCGGGTTGGCGGCGTAGTTGCGGGTCAGCCCGCCGGTCAGCGAGACGAAGCGCACCGCGCCCGGATCGGTCCGCGGCATGTCGGCGACCGCGGCGGCCAGCGTGCGGCCATGGCCGAGGCCGATGATGCCGCTCTTCAGCCGGTCGATCTGGCGGCCGAGAAAGGCCGAGCCGGCCGCGCCCAGCGCCCGCAGCGGCAGACCGTCTTCGTAGAGGTCCGGTACCACCTCGCAGGAGGCCAGCCCGAAACGCTCGGCCATCGCGCTTTCGAGGAGGATGCAGTCGGCGATGTCGCCGACGATAGACACCTTCACGGCGCCATTCTGATAGGCCCAGCTGATCAGCCGGTGCGCCTTGACGCTGGAGACGCCGAGTCGCTCGGCGACCTCGACCTGGGTGAGGCCCGCGGCATAGTGCAGCCAGGCCGCGCGGATGGCGAGGCTGTCGTCAACGTCCCGCTTCGTCCCGCCCCGCGCCATTCATTCGCCTTGCCGCACTGTGCAGTGCAATATCTTTCACAAAAAGAAATTTATTGCATTTAACGCGGACATGTCAACAATATCGCTGCAACGGAGGCGGACGCTTTTGTCGCGGGGCAGACGTCGAAGACTTGGCGCGAGCCCGTCGGCAAAGGGCGTACGGCGATCGAGGGTCGTTGCGGCGCCGCCCGTGGAGGCGGGCATGGCGGACGAGAGCACGGCTCGGATCTCGCCAGGCTCGAGGGCGGATCGGGGCGCGGCGATCGGGGCGATCGACGGGCGGGAATGGGAGAGGCAAGGAATGAACCAGAGCATCGCCAGGCGATCGAGGCCCGCGGTCAGCACGAAGACCGTCGTCGCGTCGGTGTTCGTCATCGCGCTCCTCGCGGCGATGGCCCTCGACACCACGATCGTCCACAAAGGTTCGGAGCAGGATGTCCAGGCCGACGTCTTCTCGGCGGAGGCTTTCGGCCCTCAGCATTTCCCCGAGGTCCAGGCTGACGTCGAGAAGCGGGCGGCCGATGCCGCGCCGCTCGCCGCCGCGATCGCCGCCGACAAAGCGGCCGCCGGCAAGCAGTACGGCGTCGCTGCCGGTGCCGGGCCGGTGATCCCCGTGAAATTCACCGGCGTCGTCGGCGAGGGCAAGTCCGGCATCTACCCCGTGGCGGTCGAAGGACTGCCGCCGGAGGTGAAGGTGCGCGTCCAGACCGGCCCTGCGATCAACGGCACCGACCTCCGCGATGCCACCGGCAAGATCGTGTTCGGCCAGTTCGTCAACCAGATCGAATACCAGGACGCCGGCGCGGCCCTGAACAACGAGATGAAGAAGGTCGTCCTGACCGGCCTCGATACCACGGGCCTTGCCGGCAAGACCGTCGAGGTCGTCGGCGTGTTCAAGCTGGTCAACCCGAAGAACTGGCTTGTCACGCCGGTGCGGATCCGCGTCCCATGAGCGCGGCGTCTGCGCCCGCCATCGGCACCGTGACGCTCTCGGCGCGCAACGTCGCCAAGGCCTACGGCAACATTCATGCGCTGAAGGGCGTCAACTTCGACGTCCACCGCGGCCAGGTGACGACGTTGTTCGGCGAGAACGGCGCTGGCAAGTCGACGCTAATGCGGATCCTCTCGGGCGTCACCCCGCCGACCTCGGGCGAAATCCTTCTGGACGGCCAGCCGGTGAGCTTTGCCAACGCGTCGGAGGCGCGGGCGCAAGGCATCTCCATCATCCACCAGGAGCTCAGCCTCGCGCCGAACATGAGCGTGCGCGACAACATCTTCATGGGCCGCGAACTGCGCACCGCCACCGGCGTCGACTTCGCCGAGGAGGAACGCCAGACCCGCCGGCTGATGGAGGAACTCGAGGAAGACATCGATCCGCTGACGCCGGTCGAGGATCTCCGCCTCGGCCAGCAGCAGATCGTCGAGATCGCCCGGGCCCTCTCGGTCAATTCCCGCATCCTGATCATGGACGAGCCGACGTCGGCGCTGTCGGCCTCCGAAGTCGAGGTGCTGTTCACGGTGATCCGCGACCTCAAGAGCCGCGGCGTTTCCATCGTCTACATCTCGCACCACCTCGAGGAGGCGCTGCAGATCACCGATCACGCCGTCGTCCTGCGCGACGGGGCGATGACCGCCTATGCCGAGCGCAAGGACATCGATCTCGAATGGATCGTGCGCAACATGGTCGGCGAGAATTTTGACCTCGGCTCGCCACCGACCGGCCATGCGATGGGCGAGGTCGCGTTGTCGATCGAGGATGTCAGCGTGCCCGACGCGGCGAATGCCGAGCGCTCCGTGGTCGACCGCCTGTCGTTGTCGGTGCGGACCGGCGAGATCGTCTGCATCTACGGCCTGATGGGCGCCGGCCGCACCGAGCTTCTGGAATGCGTGGCGGGCCGGGGCAAGGTCAGCGGCGGCCGCGTGCTCCTCGATGGCCAGGACATCTCGCGTCTCACCATCGCCGAGCGCATCGGCCGCGGGCTGGTGCTGGTGCCCGAGGACCGGCAGCGTGACGGTCTGGTGCAGACGATGTCGGTCGGCGAGAACCTGTCGCTCGCCAGCATCGGCACGTTCACCAAGGGGCTCTTCACCTCGCGCAAACGCGAGCGGGGGCTGATCTCCGACGCCATCCGCAACGTCCACATCAAGACCGGCGGCGGCGAGGCCCCGATCGGCTCGCTGTCGGGCGGCAACCAGCAGAAGGTGGTCATCGGCAAGATGCTGGCGACCGGGCCGAAGGTCGTGCTCCTCGACGAGCCGAGCCGCGGCATCGACATTGGCGCCAAGGCCGAGGTGTTCCGCCTCCTCAGCGAGGGCGCCCAGAAGGGGCTGGCGGTGATCTACTCGACGTCCGAGGTCGGCGAGTGCCTCAGCATCGCCCACCGTATCATCGTCATGCACCGGGGCCGCATCTCCGCCGAGTTCGGTTCAGACGCCAGCAAGGAAGAGATCATGGCCGCCTCTGGCGAAGCCGTGGTCCACTGACCCCATGAGACACCCGGAGTTCCGGCCATGACCGACACCACCAAAGTCAACAAGCGCTCCCGCCTGGAGGCCGCCGGCGACGGCGTGGACATCGGGCGCCTGCTGCTCGAGGGACGCGCCTTCTTCGCGCTGATCGCGATCATCGTCGTGTTCTCGGTGCTGTCGCCGTTCTACTTCTCCACCGCCAACTTCCTGATCATGTCCTCGCACGTGGCGATCTTCGGCCTCCTCGCCGTCGGCATGCTGCTGGTCATCCTCACCGGCGGCATCGACCTGTCCGTCGGCTCGACGCTGGGTCTTGCCGGCGTCATCGCCGGCTATCTCATGCAGGGCGTCTCGCTCGACTGGTTCGGCGTGGTGCTCTACCCGCCGGTCTGGGTCGTCGTCTTCATCACCTGCGCGGTAGGGGCCTTCGTCGGCCTCATCAACGGCGCATTGATCGCCTTCTTCAAGGTCCCGGCCTTCGTCGCGACGCTCGGCCTTCTCTACGTCGCGCGCGGCATCGCGCTCTTGATGACCAACGGGCTCACCTACAACAATCTCGGCGGCAAGCCGGAACTCGGCAATACCGGCTTCAACTCGCTCGGCTTCGACCGGCTGTTCGGCGTGCCGATCGGCGTCCTGATCCTCGCCGTCGTCGCCATTGTCTGCAGCCTGATCCTCACCCGCACCGCGTTCGGCCGCTGGGTCTACTCGACCGGCGGCAATGCGCGTGCCGCCGAACTCTCCGGCGTGCCGGTCAAGCGGGTCCAGGTCCTCGTCTACGTCATGTCCGGCGTCTGCGCGTCGATCGCCGGCCTGGTCCTGTCCTCGCAGCTGACCTCGGCCGGCCCGACGGCGGGCACTACCTACGAGCTGACGGCGATCGCCGCGGTGGTTATCGGCGGCGCGGCGCTGACCGGCGGGCGCGGCAACATTCGCGGTACCATGCTCGGCGCCTTCGTCATCGGCTTCCTGTCCGACGGGCTCGTCATCATCGGCGTCTCGTCCTACTGGCAGACCGTGTTCACCGGCTCGGTGATCGTGCTCGCCGTGCTCCTCAACTCCATCCAGTACGCCAAGCGGCCGAAGCGCGTGAAGGCCGCAAGCGTTCCACCGACTGCCTCGCAGGGAACCGTGGCCTGAAGGGCTCGGGCGAGGGGTACCGCCGGGATCACCGGCACAACGACCGATCAACCAGGGAGAGAGACTATGCTGAGCAGAGGTAAGAGCCTTTTGATGGCGGCGGCGGCCGCCGTGACGATTTCCGCGTTCGCGATGCCCGCCTGGGCCGCGGGCCAGATTTCGATCATCGTCAACGATCCGTCCAACCCCTATTGGCTGACCGAAGGCAACGTCGCCAAGGCCGCCGCCGAGAAGCTCGGCTACACCGCGACCGTCGGCGCCCACAAGGGCGACACCAACAGCGAGAGCAACCTGATCGACACCGCGATCACCAACCAGTCGGTCGCCATCATCCTCGATCCCGCCAATGCCGACGGCTCGGTTGGCGCGGTGCAGAAGGCCGTCAATGCCGGCATTCCGGTGTTCCTGGTCAATGCCGAGATCAACAAGGAAGGCCTCGCCAAGGCGCAGCTCGTCTCCAACAACGCGCAGGGCGCCGCGCTCGGTGCCCAGCAGTGGGTCGAGAGCGTCGGCGACAAGGGCAAGTATGTCGAGCTGTTCGGCTCGCCGTCCGACAACAATGCCCAGACCCGCTCGAACGGCTACGAGACCGTGCTCAGCCAGTACCCGGACCTCGAAAAGGTCGGCAAGGAAGTCGCCGACTGGGACCGCACCAAGGGCTACACCAAGATGCAGAGCCTGCTGCAGGCGAACCCCGACATCCAGGGCGTCATCTCCGGCAATGACGAGATGGCGCTCGGCGCCATCGCGGCGCTAAAGGAAGCCGGCAAGCTCTCGACCGTCAAGGTCGGTGGCTTCGACGGCTCGCCGGACGCCGTCGCCGCCGTCAAGGCAGGCGAACTCCAGTACACCGTGCTGCAGCCGGTCGCGATCTTCTCCGAGGAAGCCGTTAAGCAGGCCGACAGCTTCATCAAGACCGGCAAGACCGGCGTCGCCACCGAGAAGCAGCTGTTCGACTGCCTGATGATCACCAAGGACAATGTCGGCGACTACACCGGCCCGTTCGTCCTCAAGCAGTAATTTAAGGACGGGGGCGCCGCAATGGCGCCCCCGTTTCCTCATCGGAAAGAACGCCATGCCCAGTCTGCTCGGCATCGACAACGGCCTGACGGTCACCAAGGCCGCGCTGTTCGATATCGACGGCACGCCGCTCTCTGTCGCCCGGCGCCGGGTGCCGCAGTCGATCCCGCGCCCCCGTCACGTCGAGCGCGACATGGCCGGCCTCTGGCGCGCGACGGCGGAAGCCATCACCGAAGCCATCGCGCTGAGCGGCCGGACGGCGGACGACATCGTGGCGGTCGCCGCGACCGCCCATGGCGACGGCCTCTATCTCCTCGATCGCGACCGCCAGCCGCTCGGGCCCGGCATCCTCTCGCTCGACAGCCGCGCCGGCGACATCGTGGGCGACTGGGAAAGGGACGGCGTAACGGCGCGGGCGCTGGCGCTCACCGGCCAGCAGCCGCACGTCTCGGCCCCCTCGGCGCTGCTCGCCTGGATCGCCCGAAACGAGCCCGAGCGCTTCGCGGGCATCGGCCATATCATCGGCTGCAAGGACTGGCTGCGGTTCTGCCTCACCGGCGTCATCGGGACCGACCGCACCGAGGCCAGCACCTCGTTCACGAACGTCCACACCCAGGACTACTCCCGCGAGGCGCTGGCGCTCTACGGCCTTGAGGCGCTCGAACACGCGTTGCCAAAGATCTCCCACTCGGCCGAGATCGTCGGCCGCGTCACCGCTGCTGCAGCCAGCCTGACCGGCCTTCGCGAGGGCACGCCGGTCGCCGCCGGCCTGCACGACGTGACGGCCTCGGTGCTCGGCATCGGCGCCCACCGTCCTGGCGTCGTCGGCGTCGTCGCCGGCACCTATTCGATCAACGAGGTGGTGTCGGATAAACCAGAGGTCGACGCCCGCTGGTTCTGCCGCAATGCCATCGCGCCCGGCCTTTGGAACAACATGTCGATCTCGCCGGCCTCGGCGGCAAACTATGACTGGTTCCTCGATACCCTCTGCCGGCGCGAGCAGGAGGCGGCACTGGCCGACGGCGGCTCGATCCACGCGGTGCTCGCGCGCGAGATCGGCGCCGCCCTGAACCGCCCGTCGACGCTCCTCTTCCACCCCTATCTCTTCGGCTCGCCGCATGGCGACCGGGCCAGCGGCAGCTTCATCGGGCTGCACGGCTGGCACGACCGCGGCGACATGCTGCGCGCCGTGCTGGAAGGCATCGCCTTCAACCACCGCACCCATGTCGACGCCTTGCGGGACGGCTTTCCCGTCGACGCCGCGCGGCTCACCGGGGGCGCGGCGCGCAACCCGGCCTTCGCGCAGATGTTCGCCGACGTGCTCGGCTTGCCCGTCACGGTCACCGGCACCGACGAGGCCGCCGCCTGGGGTGCTGCGCTCTGCGCCGGCCAGGCGGCTGGTGTCTACGCCTCGGTCGCGGACGACCCGCGGAACCAGGAGGAAGACGCCATCACCTATCGCCCGGACGACGCCCGCAGCGCCGCCTATGACAGCCGCTTCGCCCTCTACAACCGGATCACCGAATCGATGAGGAGCCACTGGCCGGAGATCGAGGCGCTGGCGGCGGTCGGCGGGGACATGCGATGAGCGAGCTTGCAATGCCCTCGTCAGACCACGCCCGGCGGCGCGCCGCGCTCGTTGGCGGGGAGGTCGACGTCGTCATTCTCGGCGGCGGCGTCAACGGCGCCGGCCTGTTCCGCGATCTCTGCGAGCAGGGCCTGCGCTGTCTCATCGTCGACAAGGGCGACTTCGGCGGCGGCACCAGCGCTGCGCCCTCGCGGCTCATTCATGGAGGCCTCAAATATCTCGAGACCGGCGAGTTCGGCCTCGTCGCGCAGTCGACGCTGGAGCGCAATCTGCTGCTGCGCAACGCGCCGCATTGCGTCACCCCTCTGCCGACGCTGATCCCGATCTTCAGCTGGGGCCGTGGCATCGGCGCGGCGCTGCGCACGCTGCTGGGCTCTACCACCGCCCCCCGCAGCCGCGGTGCGGTGCTGATCAAGATCGGCCTCGCCCTCTACGACTTCTACGGCGCCCGCAGCCGGGTGATGCCGCGCCACCGGATGCTCGGCCGCAGGAAGGCGCTGCGCGAAATGCCGGCGCTGACCAGCGCCATCGTCGCCGCGGGCACCTATTACGATGCGCAGATCACCGCGCCCGAGCGGCTGGTCCTCGAACTGGTGGAGGACGGTCTTGCCGCGAGCCCCGGCTCGGCCGCCGCCAACTGGACGGCGCTGACCGGATGCGACGCGGGCGTCCTCGCCTTCCAGCCGGAAGAGGGGGCAAGCTTCACCGTCCGGCCGCGTTTGGTCGTCAACGCCGCCGGCCCCTGGATCGATAAGGTCAACGCTGCGCTCGGCGCGCCCTCGAAGATGATCGGCGGGACCAAGGGCTCGCACATTCTCCTCGACCATGAAGAACTGCGCCGGCAGCTCGGCGGCCAGATGATCTACTTCGAGGCCGACGATGGCCGCATCTGCCTCGTCTACGACCATCTCGGCAAGGTGATGGTCGGCTCGACCGACATTCCCGCGACCGATCCCGAGGCGGTCACATGCGAGGCGGAGGAGATCGACTATTTCCTCGGATGCCTCAGCATGCTGCTGCCGGGCCTCAGCTTCTCCCGCGACCAGATCGTCTACGCCTATAGCGGCATCCGGCCGCTGCCCGCCTCCAACGCCGCCGAGCCCGGCCTGATCAGCCGCGACCATTCGGCGCCCGTCGCCGAGCCGGACGCCGCCCGCCCGTTCCCGATCATCTCCCTCGTCGGCGGCAAGTGGACGACCTTCCGCGGCTTTGCCGAGGAGGTGACCGACACCATCCTGTCCCGCCTCGGCGAGAAGCGGCAGCGCTCGACGCGGGAACTCGCGATCGGCGGCGGGCGGGGCTTTCCAGCTAGCGCCGACCGTTCGGGCTGGATCGCAAAGCTGGCGGGCGAGACCGGCTTGCCGGCGGCCAGGATCGACGCCTTGCTGGCGCGTTACGGCACGACCGCGTCCGTCATCGCCCGGCACTGCGCCGATGAAGGCGACGATGCCCGCCTGCCGGACGCCGACGGTGTGAGCCTTGCCGAAATCGGCTGGATCGCCGGGCACGAGCAGGTCGTGCACCTCGAAGACCTCGTGATGCGCCGGACGACGCTGGCCGTGACGGGATCGCTGACCCCGCGCAACCTCGAGGTGATCGCCGGCGTCATGGCAAGGGCGCGCGGATGGGACGGGGCTCGCACCGCGCGCGAGGTCGAGGCGGCGAGGACGCGGCTGAACGGCAAGCACGGCCTGCAGCTGTAGGCTGAACAGGTCGCGACTCCCGGCTACGCCGCCGACAGCGCATCCACCTTGCGGGTGAGATCGGCGAGGTAATGGGCAAGGTCGAGGCCGGAGCCCGTCGCGCGCTGCAGCGTCTCGGCCGGGCTGGAGGCGCGGGCGTGACGATGAACCTTGTCGCCGAGCCAGGCGGTCAGCGGACGGTAGTCGCCGTCTTCGAGACCAGCCGCGACACCCGCATCCTTCTCTGCCGCCGCGAAGAACTGCGAGGACATGATGTTGCCGAGCGTATAGGTCGGGAACGAGCCGACCATGCCGGACGACCAGTGCACGTCCTGCAGGACGCCCAGCGTATCGGAGGGCACGTCGAGGCCGAGGCTGTCGCGCATCTTCTCTCGCCACACCGCCGGCAGGTCGTTGACGGCGATGTCGCCGGCCATCAGTCCCGCCTCGATCTCCGAGCGCAGCATGATGTGGAGGTCGTAGGTCAGCTCGTCCGCCTCAACCCGGATGAGGCTTGGGCGAACGGCGTTGACGCCCCGCCAGAACGCCTCGGCATCGACGCCGGCAAGCTGCTCGGGAAAATGGTCGCGCAGCTCGCCGAAATGTAGCTCCCAGAAGCGGCGGGACCGGCCGACGCGGTTCTCGTAGAGCCGCGACTGCGATTCGTGCATCGCAAAGCTCGCCCCGCCGACGGCATAGAGGTTGACGAGGTCGGAAGAGAAAGCCGAGCGGGAAAATTCCGGCGCGATGCCTTGCTCGTAGATGCCGTGGCCGGCCTCGTGCCAAACCGCGAACAGCCCGCCCTGCAGGAAATTCTCGCGGTAGCGCGCGGTGATCCGCACGTCCTGTGGCGAGAAGCTGATCTCGAACGGGTGGACGGTCTCGTCCAGCCGGCCACGCGCGAAGTCGAACCCCATGCGTGCGGCCATGGCCTGGCCGAACTGCTTCTGCCGCTCGACCGGGAAGGCGCGGGTGAGAAAGTCCGCCGCTGGCTGGTCGATCTCGCGGGCTCTCGCCACCAGCGGCAGGAGGCCGGTCTTCAGTTCGGCGTAGACCGACTGCAGGCGCGCCCAGTCGAGCTCCGGCTCGTACAGCGCGATCATCGCGTCATAGGGGTGGCCGGCATAGCCGATCGCCTCCGCCATCTCGCGCTGGATGGCGATTGTGCGCTGGAGCAGCGGCGCAAAGCCTTTGAAATCATCGTCGCGCCGTGCCGCCGCCCAGGCGGACTGCGCCACCGTCTTCAGGCTTGCGGCCTCCTCGATCAGCGCCGCCGGGATGCGCTTCAGCGTGGCGACCGCCGAAGCCGTCGTCTCGACCGCGCGGCGGTGGAGGCTGTCGCCGGGTGCCTGGCCAAGTTCCTGCCGCGCGGCCTCTATCGCCCCGGCGAACGCGTCGCCCGTCGCAAGGTCCCGGGCAAGGCCGGTCAGCGTCGCGATCTGCGCGCCGCGGGCGGTGGCGCCGCCGGCCGGCATCATCACCCGCGCATCCCAGGTGAGAAGGTTGATCGCCGCCAGGATGTCGTGCAGGCGGGCGGCTTCGCGGTTGAAGGCGGCAAGGGTCATGAAGGCTCCGGGGGTCAACGGCCGGCGGCGGACAGCGCGATCGCCGGGCCGCCGCCATCGGGCAAGTGGCAGGCGGCGCGGTGGCCGGGTCCGCGGTCCGTCAGGTGCGGCCGCTCCACGCGGCAGCGGTCGAAGACGAGAGGGCACCGGGTCGAGAACAGGCAGCCCTGCGGCAGGTTCATCGGGCTCGGCAATTCGCCGCGGGCCGCGGCACGGCCCGGGCGGCGGCCGGGCTCCAGCACCGGCGCGGCGTCGAGGAGGGCGCGGGTGTAGGGATGGCGGGGGTTTTCGAACAGCGCCTCGGTCGGTCCGGTCTCGACGATCTTGCCGAGATACATCACCGCCACCCGATGCGAGATGTGCCGGACGATCCTAAGGTCGTGCGAGACGAAGACGATGGTCAGCGCCAGCTGTTCCTGCAGCTGCAGCAGGAGGTTCACCACCTGCGCCTGCACCGACACGTCGAGCGCCGAGACGATCTCGTCGGCGACCAGAACCTCGGGCTCGACCGACAGCGCCCGGGCGATGCCGATGCGCTGGCGTTGTCCGCCAGAGAACTCGTGCGGGTAGCGCCCGGCCGCATCCGCCGGCAGCCGCACCATGGCGATCAGTTCGGCGATGCGGGCGGAAATCTCGGCTTTTGGCCGCATGCGGTGGACGGCGATCGCCTCGCCGAGGATCTGGCCGACGGTCATCCGCGGGTTCAGCGAGGAGTACGGGTCCTGGAAGATCATCTGGACCCGGCGGTTGAAGCTGCGGCGCGCCAGCGGCGCGAGTTCGCCGATGTCGCCACCCTCGAAGCGCACCCGTCCGTCGTCGGGCTCGAGCAGCCGCACCAGGCAGCGGGCGAGCGTGGACTTGCCGCAGCCGGATTCGCCGACGATGCCCATCGTCTCGCCGCGCATGACCTGGAGATTGACGCCGTTGAGCGCATGCACGGCCCGCGCCGGCTTGCCACGGAGCGCCGACAGCATGCTGCGCGGCATGCGGAATTCCTTCGAGAGCTCCTCGACCGAGAGCAGCGGCAGTTCGCGGGCGGTGTTCATGCGACGAGCCTTGCTGCGGCGGCCACGGCATCGGCGTGGAAACACGCGGTCCTCCGGTTCGGCGCGACCTCAACGAGAGCCGGTCTCTCTTGGGCGCAGACTTCCGTCGAAAAGACGCAGCGCGGCTGGAACGGGCAGCCCGGCGGGATGGCGGAGAGCGGCGGCGGCGTTCCCTCGATCGAGAAGAGCGGGGTGCGGCCGGCGCCGCCGCGCGGCACCGAGCCGAGCAGGCCGTGGGTGTAGCCATGCAGCGGCCGGGCGAAGACATCGGCGACGGTGCCGGTCTCGACGATGCGGCCGGCATACATCACCGCCATCCGGTCACAGAGGCCGGCGACGACGCCGAGATCGTGCGTGACGAAGACGACGCTCATCGCCAGCCGGTCCCGGAGGTCGAGGATCAGCCGGAGGATCTGGTCCTGGATGGTGACATCGAGCGCCGTCGTCGGCTCGTCGGCGAGCAGGAGTTTGGGGTTGCTGGCAAGCGCGATGGCGATCATCACCCGCTGGCGCATGCCGCCGGAGAATTCATGCGGATAGTCGCCGAGCCGGCTGGCGGCGGCGGGGATGCCGACCATGTCCAGCAGCTCGACCGCACGGGCCAGGCGCTGCTGCCGGTCGAGCCCGGTATGCGCCTTGAGGTTCTCGCCGATCTGCAGGCCGACGGTCAGCACCGGGTTCAGTGCGGCCATCGGCTCCTGGAAGATCATCGCGATCTCGCCACCGCGCACCTGGCGGATCTGGCGCTCGGGCAAGGCAAGGATGTCGCGGCCCTGCCATTCCACCGTCCCGGAGACTTTGCCCGGGGCGTGGATCAGCCGCGTCAGCGAGCGCAGCGTCACGCTCTTGCCCGAGCCGGACTCGCCGACGAGGCCGAGGATCTCGCCGGGCATCACCTCGAAGCCGACATCGTCGACCGCCGTCACCGTGCCCTGTCCGGTTTCGAAGCGCGTCGTCAGTCCGGCGACCTTCAGCAGCGGCGCCGGTGCCGGAGCGGCAGCGGGAGGGGTGGCGAGGGCGGTCATCGCTTGGTCCTCAGGAGTTCGGCAAGGCCGTCGCCGACGAGGCTGAAGCCGAGGCCGGTGAGGACGATGGCAACCCCCGGGAAGACGGCGATCCACCAGGCGGTCGCCATGAAGTTCTTGCCGTCGGCGATCTGCACGCCCCATTCCGCCGCCGGCGGCTGGGCGCCGAGGCCGAGATAGCCAAGGCTCGAGCCGAGGAGGATCGCCAGCGCCATGTCGGTCATCCAGTAGACCAGCGCCGGGGTGATGGCGTTCGGCAGGAGGTGGCGGAAGATGATCCGCAGCGGCCCGTAGCCCATCGCGCGGCCGGCATCGGCATAGTCGAGGCGCTTCTGCACCGCGATCTCGGCCGCCACGAGCCGGGCGTAGAACACCCAGCCGACGATGCCGACGGCGATGTACATGTTGCCGAGGCCCGGTCCGAGCGCGGCGACGATGGCGATGACGAGCACCAGGAAGGGGAAGGTCACGACGGCGTCGACCACCCGGCCGAAGATGCTCATCGCCAGTCCCCCCGCATAGCCGACGAAGGCGCCGACAAGCGTGCCGAAAACGAAGGCCGGAACGGTCGCGAACACCGCGATCTGCATGTCGATGCGGTAGGCGTGGATGACGCGCGACAGGCCGTCGCGGCCGAAATTGTCGGTGCCGAAAGGGTGCGCGAGGCTCGGCGGCGCCATGATCGCGGTATAATCGAAGGCGAGCGGATCATAGGGCGCGAACAGCTGGGGGAAGAAGGCGAGGGCGAGGCTTGCGAGAATGATCGCGCCGCCGCCGATCAGCGTCTTCGGCAGCCGTGCGCGGCGCCGGGGAGGGGAGACTGCGACGGCGCTCATCGGGCAACCCTCGGGTCGAGCCAGGCCTGGACGATGTCGGTGAGGAGAAAGGTCAGCGAGACGAGGAGCGCCAGCGCCAGCGTCAGCCCTTGCACGACGGGATAGTCGCGCCCGTAGATCGAATCGATCATCAGCCGGCCGGCGCCGGGGACGGCGAAGACGGTCTCGGTGATCACCGCGCCGCCGAGGAGGGTGCCGATCGACAGGCCGAACAGCGTGACCGTCGAGATCAGTGCGTTGCGCAGCACGTGGCGGACCATGACCAGCCGCGCGGACAGGCCCTTGGCGCGGGCGAAGTCGACATATTCGGCGCCGACGACGCCGATGATCGACGCGCGCAGATTGCGCATCAGCACCGCCGAGAGGCTGAGCGCCAGCGTCACCGCTGGCAGGAAGAGGTGATGCAGATGGTCGAGAAAACCCTCGCCATAGCCGCCGACCGGAAACCAGCGCAGTTTGGCGCCGAAGACGGTGAGGAGGATGATGCCGATGTAGAAGATCGGCATCGACAGCCCGACCTGGAACACGCCGCGGATCGCCGTATCGGCTGCCCGGTCGCGCTGCAGTGCGGCAACGAAGGCGAGCGGCAGCGCGAGGACGAGCGCGATCAGACCGGCAAGGCCGGTCAGGAGCAGCGTCACCGGCAGTTTCTGCAGGACGAGGTCGAGCACCGGCACCTTGAGGTGGATCGAGGTGCCGAGGTCACCCTCGGCGAGATTGCGCACAAAGAGCGCGAACTGCACCGGGATCGGCTGGTCCAGCCCGAGCTCGGTGTTGATCCGCGCGACGTCCTTGTCGAGCGCCCGGTCGCCGAGAATGGCACTCGCCGGATCGCCCGGCAGCAGCCGGACGAGGGCGAACACCACCACGAGGATGAAGGCGAAGGTCGGGATCAGCTGCAGTGCGCGGCGAAGAATGAAGCCTGGAAGAGCCAAACAGCCGATCCCGATCGAGAGAATTGCAGGAAAGGCGCGCCGCCCGAAGACGGCGCGCCGGCGTTAGGAGCGAGCCGGTCTACTTGTCCAGCCAGGTCTTGACGAAGACGTTGTTGCCGAGCGGGATCTGCAGGAAGCCGTGCACCTTGGTGCTCAGCGCCACCGGGTAGGGGGTCTCGTAGAGCGGCAGGATCGGCCCGGTCGTGTTGTAGATCTCCTGGATCTTGGCGTAGTCCTCGGCGCGCTTGGCCGGGTCCATTTCCTTCTGCGACTGCTCGTAGAGGCTGTCGACCTCCGGGCTCTTCCAGCCCGAATGCAAGGCGTCGATGGTCGGCGAATAGGCGAAGTACGAGGTGATCTGGCTGGGGTCGGAGATGTCGTTAGTCCAGGCGGCGACGCGCATGGTGAAGGTGCCGGCGCGGTACTGGTCGGTGCGCGAGGCGTTGTCGACCTGCTGCAGTTCGAGCTTCACGCCGAGCGGCGCCCACATCTGCTGAAGCGCCGTGCCGATGCCGATCTCGTCCTGGCTGCCGGCGAGCACCAGGAGGCTGGTCGAGAAGCCGTCGGCATAGCCGGCCTCCGCCAGCAGCGCCTTCGCCTTCTCCATGTCGACGGGGTAGAGCGGCGCATCGCCGGTGTGCAGCGGCGTCGCGGTCGACATGAACGAGGTCATCGGCGTGCCGACGCCCTGCGTGACGATCTGGATGATCGCCTCCTTGGTGGTGGCGTAGTTCAGCGCCTGGCGCACCTTCTCGTTCGCCAGCGGGTTCTTCTTGCCGCCGAGTTCCGGTCGGACGTTCATCGTGACGTACTGGACGCGGGTCGAGGGGAACATTTCCATGTCGATGCCATCCGCCGACTTCAGCTCGGCGACACGGGCATAGGGGATGAGCTCGGCGCCCTGGATCTCGCCCGACTGCAGCTTCAGGATCCGCGTCGCGTCGTCCGGCAGCAGCTCGAAGGTCACGCCGTCGAGATAGGGCAGCGGCTGTCCGTCCTCGCCCTTCTCCCAGTAGTAGGGGTTCTTGACGAGCTTCATCGTCGCGCCGCGCTCCCAGGAGGCCAGCGTGAACGGGCCCGAGGTCACCGGTTTGGCGGCGAAGGCCTCGGCCTTCTCCTTCTCGGTCGCGCCGGGTGCCGCCTCGAACAGCTTCTGCGGCATGATGCCGGTGTTGAACACGGTGAGGGCGGCGAGAATCGCCGGGTCGGCGTGCTTCAGCTTGACCACGACCGTCTTGTCGCCCTCGGTGGTGACGTCGGCGATCGACTCCACCAGCGCCGTCCAGGCGCCGTTGTCGGGCTTCGACGCGCGTTTCAGCGACCAGGCGACGTCGGCCGGGGTGATCGGCGAGCCGTCGGAAAACTTGATGCCGTCGCGCAGCGTCAGCGTGACCGAGGTGCCGTCCTCTGCGACCTTCCATTCACTGGCGAGGCCGGCGCGCACGTCCTTGCCGTCGTCGGTCGGCTGCAGCAGGGTGTCGTAGAGGTTGGACAGGATCCAGATGTCGACATTGGCGTCGTTCAGGACCGGGTCGAGGAAAAGGCTGTCGGCGTAGCGGCCATAGCTGAGGACGCCGCCCCGCTCCACGGCAAGCGCGGACGGGCTGGCGCTGAAGAGCAGTGCGGCAGCAAAGCCGGCCTGGAGCAGGTTTCTCATGGAGCCTTCGCCTTCTGTGTCGGGTTGAACTGTTCTAGTTGGCTGTAACGTTGCCTAAGCCGGCGCGGCTGTCAACGCACCGGCAGGCGCTATTTCTGCTGTTCCCCGAACGATGCGCGTTGCACTCTTGTGAGCCCGCGGGTGGCTGTGATAGCCAAGTAGGACAGTTGGAGCGCCGCATGATCTTTCACGTCGACCGCGATCTGCCGGTATCGCTCAGGCTGCAGCTGCAGGGCCTGATCGAATACGGCATCGCCTGCGGCGAGCTGCGGGTCGGCGAAGCCTTGCCCTCGGTGCGCGAACTCGCCGAGCGCGTCGGCGTCGCGCCGATGACGGTGAGCCAGGTCTACCGCGAGCTGAAGGCGGCCGGCCTGATCGAGGCGCGGCCGGGCGCCGGCACCTATGTCGCCGACAGCCTGCCTGCCCGGACCGCCGGGCGACCCGAGGCGCTGCACCTGCGCCAGCAGATCGACGCGCTGATCGACGACAGCCTCGCCATGGGCGTGCGCACGAGCGATCTCGCCTCGCTGGTCAACGCCCGGCTGTTCTACCGCGCCAGTCTCGGGCGGCGCACCGCGGTGGTGATGGTCGGCCTGTTCCAGGCGGCGTCCGTCGCCTATGCGAGGGCGATCGCCGCCCGGCTCGGCGACGATGCGACGGTGGCGCCGATGACGCTGTCGGCCCTCCAGCGCGATCCCGCGATGAAGGCGCGCGCCGCCTCCGCCGATCTCGTCGTCACCTTCGTCAACCGGCACCGCGAAGTCGAGAGCTTCCTGCCGAACACCCGCGTCGTCGCCATCAGCTTCATCCCCTCGGAGGAGACGCGGCTTGCACTCGCCTCGCTCGACCCCTTGCTGAAGCTTGCCGTGGTCTCGCGGTTTCCCGACTTCCTGCCGATCATGAAGAGCGGCGTCCAGCGCTTCGCCCCGCATGTCGCCGACCTCGTCGCGGTCAATCTCGACACCCCGACGGCGGACGCGGTGGTCGGCGCGGCGGACGTCGTCGTCTACGCCACGGGCGCCGAGGCGATCCTCGAGAAGCTCGGCCGCGAGACCCGCGCGATCGAATACCGGCACGTGCCGGACCCCGTCGACATCGACCGCATCGTCCGGCCCGCCGTGCGCGATGCGGGTTCAACCGTTCTGGAAAGGCAGGCCTCATGAAGATTTCGGAGATGAACTGGCGGCAGGTCGAGGACTACCTGAAGCACGACGACCGTGTCGTGTTGCCGCTCGGCTCGACCGAGCAGCATGCCGGGCTCAGCCTGTCCGTCGATTCCATTCTGTCCGAGCGCGTCGGCGTCGAGGCGGCCGAGACGCTGGGCGTGCCGGTCTTTCCGGTCGTCGCCTACGGCCTGACCCCTTATTTCCTCGCCTTTCCCGGGACGATCAGCTTGCGCGTCGAGACCTATGTCCGGATCATCCGCGACATTCTCGACGGCTTGGCGGCGCAGGGGTTCCGCAAGATCCTGATCGTCAACGGGCATGGCGGCAACCAGCCGGCCGGCGCCTTCGCCATCGAATGGATGGCCGACAATCCGGGCACCGCGGTGAAATTCCACAACTGGTGGAACGCCCCGAAGACCTTCGCCAAGGTGCAGGAGATCGACACCGTCGCCTCGCACGCCTCCTGGATGGAGAACTTTCCCTGGACCCGGCTGCCGGGCGTCGAGCTGCCGAAGGAGCAGAAGCCGATGGTCGACCTCGCCCGGATGCGGCTGATGGATCCGAAAGCGGTGCGCGCCTATCTCGGCGACGGCAATTTCGGCGGTTACGCCCAGCGCGACGATGCCGAGATGCAGGCGATCTGGGATGTCGCCATCGCAGAAACCCGCGAACTGCTGGAAGGACCCTGGGCATGAGCGAAACCTTGCCGGGCGGCCCGATCCTCGTCTGGGGCGCCGGCGCCATCGGCGGGACGCTCGGCGCCGCTTTGATCCGTGCCGGCGAGGAGGTGGTCTTCGTCGACGTCGACGCGGCCCATGTCACGGCCATCAACGAGCGCGGCCTCGACATCGTCGGGCCGATCGACCCGCACCACGTCACGGCGAAAGCCTTTCTGCCGGATGACGTCGAGGGAAGCTTCGAGCGCATCCTGCTCTGCGTCAAGGCGCACCATACCGAGGCGGCGACGGCCGCGCTGCTGCCGCATCTCGGCCCCGACGGCTACGTGCTCTCGGCCCAGAACGGCCTCAACGAACGCGTCATCGCCCGCCAGACCGGCGACGCGCGGGTCGTTGGCTGCTTCGTCAATTTCGGTGCCGACTATCTCGAGCCCGGCGTCGTCCAGTACAGCGGCCGCGCCGCCGTGGTGGTCGGCGAGATGGACGGCCGCCTGTCGCGGCGGGTGACGGCGTTGCACCAGGCCCTGCTCGCCTTCGAGCCGCGTGCGGTGCTGACCCGCAACATTTCCGGCTATCTCTTCGCCAAGCTCGTCTACGGCGGGCTGCTGTTCGCGACCGCCGTCACCGACGACAGCATTGCCGACGTCCTCGCCATGCCCGAGATGCGACCGCTGCTGACGCGGCTGGCACACGAGGTCGGCGCCGTTGCCGAGGCCGAGGGGGTGACGTTGGAGTCCTTCGACGGCTTCGACCCTCAGGCCTTCCTGCCCAGCGCCCCTCTGGAACAAACCATGCGCTCGTTCGACGAGATGGTGGTGCACAACCGGAAGTCGGCAAAGACCCACAGCGGCATCTGGCGCGACCTCGCCATTCGCAAGCGGCGGACCGAGGTCGACGCGCAGCTCGGTCCGGTCGCCGAGATCGCCGCCACCCATGGCATCGCGACGCCGATCGTCACGCGGCTGATCGCGATGATCCACGAGATCGAGGATGGCATCCGTCCGCTCGTGCTCGAAAACCTCGTTGAGCTCGACCGCGCCACCGCCCCGCAGGACCTGCCCGCATGAACATCAGCTTCGAAGGCCGCCGCGCTCTGGTCACCGGGGCGGCGCACGGCTTTGGCCGCGCCATCGCACTCGGCTTCGCCGAGCGGGGCGCCGAGGTCATCGCCTGCGACATCAACGCGGCGGATCTCGCCGAGACGGTAAGGCTCGGCGGTGCGTCCTGCCGTTCGCTCGTGCTCGACGTTTCCGACCGCGCGGCGGTGCAGGCGGCTTTCGCCGATCTCACCTCCCGCGGAGAGGGCGTCGACATCCTCGTCAACAATGCCGGCGGCGTGCTCGGCCAGGTCGGCCGGCCGATCGAGGAGATCACCGAGAGCGACTGGCAGTCGATCTTCGGCGTCAATCTCTCCGGCGCCTTCTTCATGGCGCAGGCCGCCGCGCCGTCGATGAAGGCGAAGGGTTTTGGCCGCATCGTCAACATCGCCAGCGGCGCCGGCCTTGGCATCAGCCTCACCGGCATTCAGGCCTATGCCAGTGCCAAGGCAGGACAGATCGGCCTCACACGGCAGCTGGCGCACGAGCTCGGGCCGTTTGGCATCACGGTCAACAACGTCGCGCCGGGCTTTGTCCGGTCCAATCCGACGACCGAGCGGCAGTGGGCGGCGATGGGCGAGGACGGCCAGGCGCGGCTGCTCGACAACATCGCGCTGAAGCGGCTCGGCAGCGCCGACGACATCGCCCACGCGGTGCTGTTCTTCGCCTCAGACTTCGCCGGCTGGGTGTCCGGGCAGATCCTCAGCGTGGACGGCGGCAAGTGACGGCGGATATCGAGGCCCATCTGGCGGCCGGCACCGAAGCGGCGATCGAGGAGCTGAAGGCGTTCTGCCGCATTCCGAGCGTCAGCACCGATCCGGCCTTCGCCGGCGAGGTCCGGCGGGCCGCGGGTTTCGTGCGCGACCGGCTGGAGAAGGCGGGCCTCGAGAACGCCGTGCTGCACGAGACCGGTGGCCACCCGCTGGTGCTGGCCGACTGGCTGCACGCGCCGGGGGCGCCGACCATTCTCGTCTACGGCCATTACGACGTTCAGCCGCCGGACCCGCTGGACAAGTGGATGACGCCGCCCTTCGAGCCCGACATCCGCAACGACCGGCTCTACGCCCGCGGCATCGCGGACGACAAGGGGCCGGTGATGATCCCGATCCTTGCCGCCGAGGCGTTTCTCGGTCTACGCGGCGCACTGCCGGTGAACCTCAAATTCGTCATCGAGGGCGAGGAAGAGTCCGGCAGCCCGCACTTCGCGCCGAGCATCGCGCAGTTGAAGGAGCGGCTCTCCTGCGACCTCGTCGTCTCCGCCGACGGCGCGATGTGGCGGGCGGACCTGCCATCGGTGACGGTCGCCAGCCGCGGCATGCTGGCGCTCGACGTCGTTCTATCCGGCGCGGCGAAGGACCTGCACTCCGGCCGGCACGGCGGCTCGGCGCCCAATCCGGTGCGCGCCCTGGTGCGGATGCTGGCCTCGCTGCACGATGCCGAGGGCCATGTCGCCGTCGCCGGTTTCGCCGACGGCGCGACGCCGCCCGATCCGGCGATCCTTGCGGCGATCAAAATCGCGGGCTTCGATCCCGGCGCCTATTTTGACGAGATCGGCGCCGCGCGGCCGGACCCTCTGCCGTCCGGCGAAGATCTGCTGCTGCGGCAATGGCTGCAGCCGACGCTCGAGTTCAACGGCATTTCCGGCGGCTATGCCGGCATCGGCACCAAGACCGTCATTCCCTCGGTCGCCAGCGCGAAGATCACCTGCCGCCTCGTCGCCGGCCAACAGCCCGAGGACGTCGCCGCCGCCATCAGCCGCCATCTCGAGGCGCAGAGGCCCTCCGGCTACCGCCTCGACATCACGCGTCACGGCCCGGGCTCGGCCGCTTTTGCGCTGGATCCCGAAATGCCGGCGCTGGCTCTGGCGGAAGACATCCTCGGCGAGCTTCTCGGGGAGCGGCCGCTCCGCGTCGCCATGGGCGCGACGATCCCGATCGGCTCGGTCTTTGCCGAGCACCTCGGCGTCGGCACGGTGTTCTTCTCGTTCGCCACCGCCGACGAGGACTATCACGCGCCGAACGAGTTCTTCCGCCTCTCCAGCTTCCGCACCGGCCTCACCGCCTGGGCCCGGTTGCTCGACCGGCTCGGTGACTGACAGGGCGCCCGCCGGACGTCAGCGCGGCGTGCACACGGCAGGGCGCGTCCCGATGGTGACGCTCCGCTGACGCCTGCCAGCTTGACCCCGTCCGCGGGTTCGGCCCATCACTCCCGCTGGAACAGGATGACAGGACCCGATGCCGCGCGCGCGGCAGGTCGGGCGGGAGTTGAGACATGGCACGAAAGATCCGCGACGCGAGCTGGCTCGAAGACGAGGCGGCCGCCGCCGCGCCGGCGGAGCCCTGCTGGCTCTGCGGGCGGCCGCTGGGCAAGACCGTCGACCGCTTCCACCCGATCCCGAAGAGCCGCGGCGGGCGCGACACCGTCCCCGTCCACCCGATCTGCCGGGAAACCATCGACGCTAATTTTTCGGCGAGCGAACTCGTCCGCCACGCCGAGAGCGGCACGCCGCTGACGGACAACGAGACCGTCGCCCGCTTCGTCAAATGGGTCGCCGGCAAGGCTCCGGACTTCCATTCCTCGACCAAGACCGGACGCTGAAGCCGCTCGCCCGGCGTTCGCCGGAGCTGTCTTGCGACGAGCGTTCGGACGCGCTGGACCGAGGGCGCGGTGCTCTTCGGAAGACATCGCCAGCCCTTCCGTCCTGCCGAGCGGGCACGTCCTGCTGAAATTTTGATGCCGGACGGCTAAAAAAGTATCAGGCTTAACGGCGTGGGAATGTAGCGGAACGCCGCCGTCCGCCCTTATCCTCTTCACATGCAGGTCGCACGGAACTTGGTTGAGGAGCCAGGGTCCGTCCTCCCGAAAGGGGCGACACGCTGGGGAGGACATCAACGATGCAGCCGGACCTTGAGCTGGTTCATATTCGCAAGGGCGAGTCCTTTGCGGCATGGGCGCACGGCTATCCGTTTCGGACGGTACGCTGGCACTACCATCCGGAATACGAGATCCACCTGGTCGTGGAGACCTCCGGGCAGTATTGCATCGGCGATTTCGCCGGTGAATTTTCACCGGGTCAGCTGATCATGACCGGTCCCAATCTGCCGCAGAACTGGATCAGCGACGTGGCCGAGGGCGACACCGTTCCCGTCCGGTCGATCGTCATCCAGTTTCCCGAAGAGTTCATCGAGGCGTCGTCAGCGGCGATCGCCGAGCTCCAAGCGCTGCGTCCGCTGCTGGTGCGCAGCCGCCGCGGCCTGCTCTTCGACCGGGCGACCAGCGCCATCGTCTACCCGCTGATGCAGCAGTTGATCGACGCGCAGGGGCTGCGCCGGATCGCGCTTTTCTGGGACATCCTCGGCCATCTCGCGGCCGGGGAGCACGAGGTGCTCGCCAGCCTCAGCTTCGAGCCGAACCTCACGCAAACCAAGGACAGCGGGATCAACCGGGCCATCGCCCATCTGCGCGAGCACCTGACGCAGCCGGTCCAGGAGGCCGAGCTGGCGGACATGGTCGGGCAGAGCACGAGCGTCTTCTCCCGCTCCTTCAAGCGGCATACCGGCACGACCCTCGTCCGGTACCGCAACCAGCTGCGCATCGATCTGGCCTGCCAGATGCTGCTGACGGAGCCGGGCACCAAGGTCGCCGGCATCTGCTACGAGGTCGGGTTCTCCAACCTGTCCAACTTCAACCGATACTTCCTAAAGCTGAAAGGCATGTCGCCTTCGCAATTTCGCGCGACGTTCGCCGCCAACCGCGAACACGTCGTCGCCGACTGAAGAATCCTGCCGCTCGACGAGGGGCAGTCACATCCGGCAGTCGCGACTGCGCGGACATCTGCGGAAGAGATCCGCGTTCTACCCGGGAGGAATACCATGCTGAAGTCGACCCTATTCGCCGTCTCGATGGCGGCGCTCGCCGCCACCACCGCCATGCCCGCAGCCGCCCAGGATGCCAAGCTGAAGATCGGCATGACGTTCCAGGAGCTGAACAACCCGTATTTCGTCTCGATGCAGGAGGCCCTCAAGGAGGCCGCCGCGTCGCTCGGCGCCGAGGTCGTGGTAACCGATGCCGGCCATGACGTGACCAAGCAGATTTCCGACGTCGAGGACATGCTGCAGCAGGGCATCGACATCCTGCTCCTCAACCCGACCGACAGCGCCGGCGTCGAGGCCGCCGTCCAGGCTGCCAAGGCCCAGGGCGTCATCGTCGTCGCCGTCGATGCCAACGCCAACGGGCCGGTCGACACCTTCGTCGGCTCCAAGAACCGCGATGCCGGCTACAAGTCGTGCAAGTATCTGGCCGACGCGCTCGGCGGCAAGGGCGAGGTCGCCATCCTCGACGGCATCGCCGTCGTGCCGATCCTGCAGCGGGTCGAAGGCTGCAAGGCGGCGTTCGCGGAGTCGCCCGAGATCAAGCTCGTGACGACGCAGAACGGTCGCCAGGACCGCTCGGTCGCGCTCGGCGTGGTCGAGAACATCCTGCAGTCGCAGCCGAACCTTGCCGGCATTTTCTCGGTCAACGACGGTGGTGCCATGGGTGCGCTCGCCGCCATCCAGGGCTCGGGCCGCGACGTCAAGCTGACCTCGGTCGACGGTGCGCCGGAAGCCGTGAAGGCCATCGCCGACGGCTCGCCGTTCATCGAGACCACCGCCCAGTTCCCGCGCGACCAGGTGCGTGTCGGCCTGGCGATGGCGCTGGCGCAGAAGTGGGGCGCCCGCGTCGTCCCGAAGGAAGTGCCGATCGACGTGATGGTCGTCGACGCGAAGAACGCCAAAGACTTCAGCTGGTAATTCCTTCGGCCCCCGCCCCAGCGGCGGGGGCCTTCCCAATCGCGACAGGAGTTCACATGCTGGAACTGCGAGGGATCAAGAAGAGCTTCGGCCGGATCGAGGTTCTGCACGGGATCGACCTGACGGTGCGCGCCGGCGAGGTGCATGCGCTCTTGGGCGAGAACGGCGCGGGCAAGTCGACGCTGATGAAAATTCTCTGCGGCATCATCAAGCCGAGCGACGGGACGATCGCCATCGACGGCAAGATCCACGCGTTTGCCAATTACGACGAGGCGATCGCGGCCGGGATCGGCATCGTCTTCCAGGAATTCAGCCTGATCCCGCACATGAACGCGGTCGAGAACATCTTTCTCGCGCGCGAGATCCGCGGACCGATGCGGCTGCTCGACCGCAAGGCGATGCGCCGGCGGGCTGCCGAGATCATGCAGCGGCTGGGTGTCGACGTGCCGCTGGACGTCCCGGTCAAACGCCTGTCGGTCGCCCAGCAGCAGTTCGTCGAGATCGCTAAGGCGCTGTCGCTCGACGCGCGCATCCTGGTGCTGGACGAGCCGACGGCGACGCTGACGCCGAGCGAGGTCGAGCATCTCTTCAAGGTCATGCGCGAGCTGAGGCGCCAGGGCGTCGCCGTGGTCTTCATCTCGCATCATCTGGAGGAGATCTTCGAGATCTGCGACCGCATCACGGTCCTGCGCGATGGCAACTATGTCGCCGACTGCGATGTCTCGGAGATCAACAACGACCGGCTGGTGGAGATGATGGTCGGCCGCAAGCTGGAGACCAATTTCCCACCCAAGCCGCCGCGCGATCCTCAGGCGCCGGTGGTCATCGACGTCGAGGCGATCCAGCTGAAGAAGAACGGGCCGTCCTCGCGCTTCCAGTTGCGCCAGGGCGAGATCCTCGGCTTTGCCGGCCTCGTCGGGTCCGGGCGGACCGAGACGGTGCTCGCCATGCTCGGCGCCCATCCGGCGTCCCGCCGGCAGATGAAGGTCGACGGGCGCGAAACCCGGCTGTCGGGGCCGGACGACGCGCTCGCGCAAGGCATCGGCCTGTTGCCGGAGAGCCGCAAGGAACAGGGGCTCATCACCCGGTTCTCGATTCTCCAGAACGTCTCTTTGAACAATTACGGCAAGTACCGCAGCCTCGGCTGGTTCATCGACGCCAAGAAGGAGCAGGCCAGCACCGAGACGGCGATGGCGCAGGTGCAGGTCAAGGCGCAAGGCCCGCATGCGCGGGTCGACACGCTGTCGGGCGGCAACCAGCAGAAGGTGGTCATCGCCCGCTGGCTGAACCACCAGATGCGCGTCCTGATCTTCGACGAGCCGACGCGCGGCATCGACGTCGGGGCCAAGGCTGAAATCTACGCGCTGATGCGCGCATTCACCGCGCGGGGGCACGCGATCATCATGATCTCGTCCGAGCTGCCCGAGGTGATCGGGATGTCCGACCGCGTCTGTGTCTTCCGATCCGGGGCGGTCGTCGCGACCGTCGAGGGCAAGGATATCAGCGCGGAACGGATCATGACTTTTGCGACGACCGGGAGGGCAGAACATGTCGCTTGATGCAACAGTGACCGAGCGCAAGGACCGCATGGCGGGCGTCGGGCGGATCCTGCGATCCGAGCTGACCTTGCCGCTGGTCGGCCTCGTCGTCGTGTCCTGCCTGATGGGGCTCGCCAGCGACAACTTCTTCACCGTCAGCAACATCTTCAACGTGTTGCGCCAGGTCTCGATCGTTGGGATCCTGGCGGTGGGCATGACCTTCGTCATCCTCACCGGCGGCATCGATCTTTCCGTTGGCGCGGTGATGGCGCTCGTCGGCACCGTCACGGCGGGGCTGATCGTCAATTCCGGTCTGCCTGCCGGCCTCGCGTTGGTCGTCGCGATCGGCCTCGGCATCGCCATCGGCCTGGCCAACGGCGTGCTGGTTGCCTGGGGCCGCATGCCGGCGATCATCGTCACGCTCGCCACCATGGGCATGTCGCGCGGTCTCGCCCTGATCTATTCCGGCGGCTATCCGATCAGCGGCTTGCCCAGCTGGATCTCCTGGTTCGGCGTCGGCCGTGTCGGCATCGTGCCGGTCCCGGTGCTCATCATGCTGGCGATCTACGCCGTCGCCTGGGTCCTCCTGCAGCGCACCGCCTTCGGCCGGCATGTCTATGCCCTCGGCGGCAACGAGCTGGCAGCCCAGCTCTCCGGCGTGAAGACCCGGCGGGTGAAGCTCGCGGTCTACGGCATATCCGGCCTGACCTCGGCGCTCGCCGCGGTGATCCTGTCCGGCCGCCTGATGAGCGGGCAGCCCAATGCCGGCGTCGGCTTCGAACTCGACGCCATCGCCGCGGTGGTGCTCGGCGGCACGGCGATCGCCGGCGGCCGCGGTCTGATCATCGGCACCCTCATCGGCGCCGTCCTTCTCGGCATCCTCAACAACGGCCTGAACCTTGTGGGGATCAACCCGTATCTGCAGGACGTCATCAAGGGCGGCATCATCCTCATCGCCATCTACATCGGCCGCGAGTGGCGCTGACCGCCGGCCGCATCGAACCCCCGAAAATGGAGCACGGCATGTCTGAATCCCTCAACGGCAAGATCGCCGTCATCACCGGCGCGGCGTCCGGCATCGGCCTCGCCACCGCCGAGCTTCTCCTCGAGAAGGGCGCGACCGTGGTGATGGTCGACTGGAACGAGAAGAGCCTCGCCGAAATCACCGCGCGGCTCGGCGACAAGGCCATCCCGCAGGTGACGAACCTCCTGGACGCCGACAGCTGCTCCGCGATGGTCCCGGAGATCCTCGCCAAGGTCGATCACATCGACATCCTCTACTGCAATGCCGGCACCTATATCGGCGGCGACCTCACCGAGACGACGCCCGAGGCCATCGACAAGATGCTGAACCTCAACGTCAACGCCGTCATCAAGAACGTCCACGCCGTCGCGCCGCACATGATCGAGCGCAAGACCGGCGACATCATCGTCACCTGCTCGGTCGCGGGCCACTACCCGACCTATTGGGAGCCGGTCTACGCCTCCTCGAAATGGGCGATCAATTGCTTCGTCCAGACCATGCGCCGGCAGATGATCCCGCATGGCGTGCGCGTCGGCCAGGTCTCGCCGGGTCCCGTCGTCTCGGCGCTGCTGGCCGACTGGCCGGAGGAGAATCTGCGCAAGGCCAAGGAGTCCGGCAGCCTGATCGATCCGAGCGAGGTCGCCGATGCCGTCGCGTACATGCTGACCCGCAAGCGCACCGTCACCATTCGCGACATGATTGTCCTGCCGACCAACTTCGACCGCGTCTGAAGCCACCATCGCCTCCCGCGGGCCTGTGCCACAGCACGGCAGCCCCGCGGGAGGCACGTTCGCCAATCGAAAGGATCACCATGCAGTTCGCCGGCAAGAGCGTCATCATCACCGGGGCCGGCAAGGGCATCGGCCGGGCCTGCGCCGAGCTGATGGCGGCCCGCGGCGCGAGCGTCGTGGCGCTCGGCCGAACCGCCGCCGACCTCGACCGCCTGGCGGCGGACATCGGCGCGCGGACGATCCTCGTCGATCTCGCCGACACGGCCGCCACACGGGCCGCGATGACGGAAGCGGGGCCTTGCGATTATCTCATCAACAGCGCCGGGATCAACGTCCTCGAGAGCGTGCTGGAGATGACCGACGAAGGCTTCGACGCGGTCGTCGGGATCAACCTGCGCGCGGCGCTCGTCACCAGCCAGGCCTTCGCCAAGGCGCGCATTGCCGCCGGCGGGGGAGGGGCGATCGTCAACATCACCTCGATCGCCGGCCACCGCGGCTTCCAGGACCATCTCGCCTATGCCGCCTCGAAGGCGGGGCTCGAGGGCGCGACGCGGGTGCTGGCCAAGGAGCTCGGCCCGCACGGCATCCGCGTCAACGCCGTGGCGCCGACCATCACGCTGACCGAACTCGCGCTCGCCGCCTGGAGCGACGAGGTCAAGAGCGCGCCGATGAAGGTGCGCCATCCCCTCAACCGCTTCGCCGAAGCCGAGGAGGTCGCCTCCGCGATCGCCATGCTCCTGTCGGACGACAGCCGCATGGTGTCCGGCGTCGTCCTGCCGATCGACGGCGGATTCCTCGCCGTCTGATCAGTCGCGGTACCCGATGCAATGGGGATGGCCGTTGGTTCGGCCGTCCCAACACTCCCTCGCTCGGCCATCAACACCTGGCAAGCCGGCGTCCGGCAAAGCCTGACGTCGCACGAGGCTCCGTCCCGCCGCGACGCCCGGCTTGCGGTCCGCGCGGTTTTGACCGGGCTCGACCCCGTTTCGAACTTTTTCCCCTGGAAAAGATATCGCCAGCACCTGCCGTGAGAACCGCCGCGCGCGGTTGTCCGGCCGCGCGAAGCCGTGGCCGATCGCGCCGGCCTGCAACGCACTGACTTGACAACTTCACAAGTATACTAGATTTTGTGTTGAACAACACGAACGGACTTGGACGGTTTCGATGTCAATCATGCGCTTCGCCACACGGCTCAACTCCTTTGCCTCGTCGCAGCACACCTACTGGCCCGACCTCAAGGGCAAGCCCAGCATGCTGCAGATGGCCGAGCGTGCTGCAACGGCAAAGGGTCTGACGGACCTCGACCTCAACTATCCCGATCATGTCTCGGAAGACCCGATTGCGGTCGGCCGGCGGATCGGCGACATCGGTCTCGCCGTCAACGGCTTGGCCATGCGCTACTACACCAATCCCGCCTACAAGCTCGGCGCCTTCACAAATCCGGACGAAGCTGTGAGGCGCGAGGCGATCGACCTTACCAAGCGCGGCATCGACGCTGCCCGCGCGATGGGTTCGAACCTGATGACCATCTGGCTCGGCCAGGACGGCTTCGACTATAATTTCCAGGTCGACTACGCCCAGGTCTGGGCCTGGGAGGTCGAGGGTATCCGCGAGGTTGCCGCGCATGATCCCGAGTGCATGATCTCGATCGAGTACAAGCCGAACGAGCCGCGCTCCTACAGCCTGCTGCCGGATGCGGCGACGACGCTCCTCGCCATCCAGGAAGCCGGCTCGCCCAACCTCGGCGTCACGCTCGACTTCGCCCACGTGCTCTATGCCGACGAGCAGCCGGCGTTTGCCGCCGCGCTGATCCACCGCAAGAGCCGCCTGCTCGGCGTCCACCTCAACGACGGCTACGCCAAGCGCGACGACGGCCTGATGGTCGGCGCGGTGCACCTGCGCGCGACGCTCGAGTTGCTGCGCCAGATCCGCCGCGACGGCTATGACGGCGCGCTCTACTTCGACACCTTCCCCGATGCGAGCGGCCTCGACCCGGTCGCGGAGTGCGAGGTGAACATCGCCACCGTCAACCGGCTGCTCGCCGTCGCCGACAGCCTGGAGGGCGACAACCGTCTCGGCGACGCGCTGGCCCGGCAGGACGCCGTCGCCAGTCAGGCGATCGTCAACGCAGCGCTGATCGGCGCCGCCTGAACCCATCGCGAACCGGACCGCGGGAGTGTCCGGGAATATCTGTGGAGGATAGAATGACCTTTCGTATCAAGGCGCTCGTCGCCGCGTGCACGCTGTCGCTGCTGGCCGGTTCGGCCTTCGCGCAGGAACTGGCCCCGCTGAACTCGGACACCGAGACGGACCGGATTTCCTGGTCCGAGCTCCAGGCGAAGTTCGGCGACCTTCCGGCCGTTGCCGAGGGCACCAAGGTCGGCGGCGTGTCGAAGACGCTGACCAATGAATACTGGCGCACCCTCGGCGAGGGTTATGCGGCGTTCGCGGCAAAGCACAATGTCGAGGTCGCCTACCAGGCGGCATCGAGCGAGGGCGACCAGCTCGGCCAGCTCTCGATCGCCGAGACGCTGCTGGCGCAGGGCTTCAGCGCGCTGCTGTTCTCGCCGCAGACCGACAACAACCTGCAGCCGGCGCTGGAAGCTGCAGAGCAGCAGGGCGTGCCGGTGGTCAACGTCAACGACGCCGTCATCCCCGGCGCCCGCCACTATGTCGGCAACGTCCAGCAGGACAACGGCGTGCGGGTCGCGCAGTGGTTCATCGACAACCGGCCTCAAGGCGGCAAGGTCGCGGTCATCGAAGGCCAGGCCGGTGTCTTCGCCGCGGGCCAGCGCACCAAGGGCTTCACCGAGACGGTGACGAAGGACGGCAAGTTCACCGTCGTCGCCAGCGTTCCCGGCAACTGGGATCGCCAGGTCGCCTACGACGCCGCCGCCACCATCCTGCAGCAGAACCCGGACCTCCTCGGCTTCTACGCCAACAATGACGGCATGGCGCTCGGCGTCGTCGAGGCGGTCAAGGCCGCCGGCCTGTCGGACAAGGTCGTGGTGTTCGGCACCGACGGCATCTCCGACGCCTATGCCTCGATCCGCGCCGGCGAGCTGACCGGCACGGTCGACAGCTTCCCGATGCTGACCGGCGAGGTCGCGATGGAGACGGCACTCCGTCTCGTCGGCAAGCAGGCCCTGCCGCGCGTCGTCACGACGCCGCAGGCGCTGATCACCAAGGACAACGTCGAGACCTTCGCCGTGAAGGGCGACGCGCTCCGCAAGGTGCTGCTGGCCGCTCCGGCCAAGTAAGCCAAAGGCACCCGGGCCCCGCGCGACGCGGAAGGCCCGGGTTCCGTCAACTGCGGTCGGGAGGGCCAGGAGATGACCAGCGAACGTTTGCTGCTATCCAATGTCGGCAAGAGTTTCGGCGCGATCCGTGCACTCGACGGCGTCACCATGTCGGTGCCGCGGGGCACGGTGCATGGCCTGCTTGGCGAGAATGGGGCGGGCAAGTCCACCCTGTTGCGCATTCTCTCCGGCATCTTCGATCCCTCCGAGGGCCATGTCGAGATCGACGGCGTCAAGGTCGCGGGGCGCGGCCCCGTCGGCGCCCGGCAGGCCGGGATCGCGATGATCCACCAGGAACTGCAGCACGTCGCCGAGCTGACGGTGGCGCAGAACATGTTTCTCGGTCGGCCGCTGAAGAAGGCTGGTGGTCTCCTCGTCGACTGGGCCGCGCAGGAGCGTGCCGCCGCCGAGGCGTTGCGCTCGCTCGATCCGGGGATCGATCCCTCGGTGCCGATCCGCACCCTGAAGGTCGCGCAGCGCCAGATCGTCGAGATCGCCCGCGCCGTGATGGAGGACGCCAAGGTCATCGCGATGGACGAGCCGACGTCGAGCCTGACGCCGGCCGAGTTCGACCGCCTCGCCGTCCTGATCCGCCAGCTCGCCGCCCGCGGCGTCACCGTGATCTACGTCTCGCACAAGATGGACGAGGTCTTCACCGTCTGCCAGACGGCGACGATCCTGCGCGATGGCCGCAAGGTCGACGACGTGGTTCTCGCCGAAACCACCGAGGCCGGCGTGATCTCGCGGATGGTCGGGCGCGAGCTCGCCCAGGCCGAGCACAAGGGGTTCGCGACGTCCGACGTCATCCTCGACGTCCGCAACCTGTCGCGCGGCACGGCGGTGCAGGATGCGAGCTTCCGGCTCCACAGGGGCGAGGTGCTCGGCGTTTCCGGGCTCGTCGGCGCAGGGCGGACGGAGCTGCTGCGCCTCGTCGCCGGCGTCGACAAGCCGACATCCGGCGAGATCGAGGTCAAGGGCAAGCGCCTGAAGCTCGGCAACCCGCGCACCGCGATCGCTGCCGGCCTCGGGCTGCTGCCGGAGGAGCGCAAGCGCGACGGCATCGTCGCCCGCCGCTCGATCCGCGCCAATATCGGCCTCTCCTCGATGCGCCGGTTCTCGCGCTTCGGCTTCGTCCAGCAGCGCGCCCTGAAGCGCGAGAGCGAGAAGCTGATGCGGGAGATGAACCTCCGCCCGCTGATGATCGAGCGGCCGATCGGCCAGTTCAGCGGCGGCAACCAGCAGAAGGCGATCATCGGCCGCTGGATCGCCGCCGGTGCCGAGATCCTCCTGTTCGACGAGCCGACCCGCGGCATCGACGTCGGCGCCAAGGCCGAGATCTACGCGCTGATCGAGCGGCTTGCCGCCGAGGGTCGCGCCGTCATCGTCGTCTCCTCCGAGCTGCCCGAGGTGCTGCGCGTCTCCGACCGCGTCCTCGTCATGCGCGAGGGGCGGATCGCCGCCACCATCGAGCGCGCCGACCTCACGGAAGAAGCGATCGTCGCGCACGCCATTCCACAATCCAACGACGCTGCGAGCCCCGTCTCGTCGCTCCGGGAGCACTGACCGATGTCCACCACCGACACTCTCGCCCCCGCCGCCCCGCGCCGCCGCTTCCTCAACTTCGGCCTGCGCGATGCCGGCACGCTGTTCGGCCTCGTCGTCATCGTCGTCGTCTTCTCGGTGCTGACGCCGAACTTCCTGACCGAGCGAAACCTCGTCAACATCCTGCAGCAGTCCTCGATCAACGCCTGCGTGGCGCTCGGCATGACGCTGGTGATCATCGCCGGCGGCATCGATCTTTCCGTCGGGCCGACGGCTGCGATGTCGGCGGTCGTCGCCGCCGCGCTGATGCTGGCGGGCGTCCCCATCGCGCTCGCCATCCCCGCGGCCATCCTGTTCGGCGCGGCGGCCGGCGCCATCAACGGCATGCTGGTCTCGTTCGGCGGCCTGCAGCCGTTCATCGTGACGCTCGGCACGCTGTCGCTCTACCGCGCCATCGCGCTGATCTATACTGGCGGCAACCCGATCTTCGGCATTCCGCCGGAGTTCCGCGCGCTGTTCAACGCCAGCGTCTACGGCATCCCCAACCCGGTGATCATCGTCGCCATCCTGGCGCTGGCGGTCTGGATCGTCCTCAACAAGACGCCGCTCGGTGAATATTTCCTCGCCGTCGGCGGCAATGAGGAAGCCTCGCACATCGCCGGCGTGCCGGTGGCGATGACCAAGATCGCGAGCTACACCATCTCCGGCGCGCTCGCCGCGGTCGCCGCGCTGATCCTCGTCGGCCGCCTCGGCGCCGCCGATCCCACCATGGGCAACCTCTGGGAACTCGATGCCATCGCGGCCGCGGCGATCGGTGGCGCCTCGCTGATGGGCGGCAAGGGATCGATCGTCGGCACGCTGCTCGGCGCGATCATTCTCGGGTCCTTGCGCAACGGTTTGACGCTTCTGAATGTGCAGGCGTTCTACCAACTGCTCGCCACCGGCATTATCATCCTCGTCGCGATGCTGATCGATCGCGCGACGCGGGGGCGGGGATGAACATTTCTTACAGCGATCCGAGGACCATCGGGCCGCACATCCGGATGATGATGCCCCACCTGACGCCGCTGGAGGCGCGGGTGGTGGACATGATCCTCGGACGGCGGGATTTCGATGGGGCGACGTCGCTGAAGAGCATCGCCGAGGATGCCGGGGTCTCCGAGGCGATGATCGTCAAGATCGCCAAGAAGCTCGGCTTTACCGGCTTCAAGGACTTTCGCAGCGGCATCACCGACTATAACCGGCTGCCGACCGCCGACCTGCACCAGGAGCTGTCGCCCGACGATACCGGACCGATGATCGCGCAGAAGGTCTTTCGCACCTCGATCCATGCGCTCGAGGAGACGCTGTCGATCCTCGACCCCGTCGCCTTCGAGCGGGCGGCGGACCTCATCCACGGCGCCCGGCAGCGTGATCTCTACGGCATCGGCGGCTCGGCCCAGATCGCCCGCGACGTCGCCCACAAGTTCCTGCGCATCGGCGTTCGCACCAATGTCTTCGACGATGCGCACATGATGCTGATGTCGGCCTCGCTGCTTGGCCCGAACGACGTCGCCATCGCCTTCTCGCATTCGGGCAACACCAATGCGGTGATCGAGCCGCTGGAGCTTGCCCGCCGGCGCGGCGCCCGGACCATCGCGCTCACCAACTATTCCGGCTCGCCGCTCGCGGGGATCGCTGACGTCGTGCTTTGCTCGACGGCGCAGGGCTCACCGCTGCTGGGTGAAAACGCCGCCGCGCGTATCGCCCAGCTCGTGCTGTTCGATGCGGTGTTCGCCGCGGTCGCCCAGCGCGACCTCGCCGCCGCCGAGCAGAACCTTTCCGCCACCATGGGGGCCGTCAAGGCCAAGAGACGCACATGAGCCAGAGCCTTCCCGTCATCGTCGTCGTCGGCAGCCTGCACTACGACATCATGGTCGACGCGCCGGACCGGCCGCGCAAGGGCGAGACGGTGACCGGCACGGCCTGGCGCCCGAAGTTCGGCGGCAAGGGCGGCAACCAGGCCGTCGCCGCCGCACGAGCCGGCGCAGATGTTCGCATGGCCGGCGCCATCGGCGATGACGGGTTCGGCGCGTTCCTCCTGGAAAATCTGCAGGCCGGCGGCGTCGATCCCCGGCACATCGCCAAACTCTCCGCGGTCGGCTCGGGCATGAGCGTCGCGATCTCCGACGCCGAGGGCGACTACGGCGCCGTCATCGTCTCCGGCGCGAACCTTCAGATCTCGCATGACGCTGTTGCGGACCCGGCGCTGTGGGACGGCGCCCGCGCCCTGATCCTGCAGAACGAGGTGCCGGACGCCGTCAACGTCGCGGCCGCGAGAGCCGCGAAAAAGGCGGGCGCGCTGGTCTGCCTCAACGCGGCGCCCGCGCGCGATCTGTCGGAAGACCTCGCCGCCCTCGTCGACGTGCTCGTGGTCAACGCCATCGAGGCCGAGGCGTTTGGCGCCGTCGCGATCGAGGACCTCGCGGGCGCTGCCGCCGCTGCACGGCATCTGTCGCCTCGCTATCGCGTGGTCGTCGTGACGGCGGGCGGCGATGGCGTCGCCGGCCTCGAACGCGGCGGTACCGTCGTCTCGCTGCCGGCGCTGCCGGTGACGCTCGTCAGCACCCACGGCGCCGGCGACGTCTTCGTCGGCGCGCTGGTGGCGGCGCTGGTCGGCGGACAGGGCGACCTTGCCGATCACCTGCACACCGCCAACGCCGCCGCGGCCGCCCACGTCTCCAAACCTGCCGCGGGATAGGCACCGCGGCGAGACGCTAAATACCGGCGACGCGGCCCTGCCTGCCCCTGCGCTTCTCCCTCAGGCGATGGTGTCGACGACGCCGCCATCGACACGCAGCGCCGCGCCGGTCGTGGCGGAGGCCTGCTGTGACGCGACGTAGACGCAGAGGTTGGCGACTTCCTCGACGGTCGCGGCGCGCTGGATGATCGAGGTCGAGCGGTGCACCTTGACGAAATCGGCAGCGACCTCCTCCAGCGGCTTGCCGGATTTTGCGACCTCTCCCGCCAGCATCTCGGCGACGCCCTCCGACAGCGTCGGGCCGGGGAGGATCGCGTTCACCGTCACGCCGGTGCCGGCCATGCGCTTGGCGAGCCCCCGGGATAGGGCGAGGTCGGCGGTCTTGGTCATGCCGTAGTGGATCATCTCGACGGGGATGTTGAGGCCGGATTCCGACGACAGGAAGAGCACGCGGCCCCAGCCCTTCGCCTGCATGCCCGGCAGGTAGGCACGCGACAGGCGCACGCCCGACATGACGTTGACGGCGAAGAAGCGCTCCCACTCGGCGTCGGGCACGTCGAAGAAGTCCTGAGGATTGAAGATGCCGGCATTGTTGACGAGGATGTCGACGTCCGGCAGCGCGGCGACGATGGCGTCGCAGCCCTCGGCGGTCCCGACATCGCCGGAGACGCCGCGGACATCCGCGCCGGACGCCTCGCTCTTCAGTTTCGCCACCGCCGCGTCCGTGCGGCCCTTGTCGCGGCCGTTGAGGACGACGGAGGCGCCGGCCTTCGCGAGGCCGAGCCCGATGGCATAGCCGATGCCGGCGGTGGAGCCGGTGACGAGCGCGGTCTTGCCCGTGAGGTCGATCTTCATGGCGTCTCTCCAGAAATGAGTGTCGGGGTCGATGGCATCCGCCATCGCTTTTCTGCCGGTGTCGGCTGGATACAGGTGGTGGCTGCTGGCGCTCATCGTCAGGCGCTGCGCCGGCGCAGTCGGTGCGGCCAGACGCCGATCCGAAGCGACAACCGAAGAGAACGTGTCGGCGCTTTGGACTCAATGCTAGATGCGCCAGCGCGCCGCATTATTCGCGTCTGGAAGTAACTGGCCTCGAACGGCGTTCCGGGAAGGGCGCCCATCCCGGCGACGCCTCAGCGTTTCAAGCGGTCATCATCGATCCGTCCGAATTATTGGTCCGGCAGGGGCCTCATCGACTTCCTCGCCGAGCAACGTCCGGTGGCCGGATGCTTCGGGACGGGACTCCGCCGGCGCGGCCACGCACGGCGTGACGCGAAAATGAAGAATGAAGTCGATCACTCTCTCCGGCGACATCTCGCACGGTTTCAGAAGAGTGCGGTCCTTCAGCCGGTAGAGATTGCCGCTGACGTGGGGTCCGCCGCCGAGGTCTTCCCCGAAAAGCCAGCTCCGTCGGCCGTCCGCGGAGGAGCGCACCGTCAGCCCGTAGCGGCGACCGCGATAGTTGCCTTCGCTGTAGCCGATGGGAAGGCGGTGGAACCGGGCGAGCAAGGACGCGTCGACATCGGGCATGGCAGGTTTATCTGGCGATGCGCCCGGCCTCTGGAAAGGGGGGAGGGCGCAGGCAGACGGTCACATCGCCTGCAGCGTATCCCGCATCGCGGCGATGAGGGTGTCGGCGTTGTCGCGCGAGAAGACCAGGGGCGGACGGATCTTCAGGACGTTGGCGTGGGGGCCGGAGGCCGAGATCAGCACGCGCCGCGCGCGCAGGCCGTTGACCAGCCGTGTGGTGACGGCGGCATCGGGCGTCTTCGCCTCGGGATCTGAGACCATCTCGACGCCGATGAACAGGCCGGCGCCGCGGACGTCGCCGATCGCGGGGTAGTCTTTCGCCAGTGCCAAAAGGCCTTCGCGGAGATAGGCGCCGACCGTCCGGGCGTTCTCCTGCAGGCGCTCGTTCGCCAGCGCGTCGAGGACCGCGATGCCGGCGGACGCGGCGACCGGGTTGCCGCCGAAGGTGTTGAAGTAGCGGCTGCGCTTGCCGAATTCGGCGATCACCTCCGGCTTTACCACGAGGCCGGCCATGGGGTAGCCGTTGCCCATCGGCTTGCCGAGCGTGACCATGTCGGGCTCGACGCCGTGGCGCTCGAAGCCCCACATCGTGTCGCCGGTGCGCCCGAAGCCCGGCTGCACCTCATCGGCGACGAACAGCCCACCAGCGCGGCGGATCGCCTCGACCGCCGGCGCGAGGAACCCCTTCGGCTCCGGGATGACGCCGTCGCTGGAGAAGATGGTGTCGACGATGAGGAGTGCCGGCTGGATGCCATGGCGTCTCAGGTCGTCGATCGCGCGCTGCACGTCGCGGCCGAAGCGCTCGCGCGCCTCGTCCGGCGACTGGCGGTAGGGATCGGGGGGCGCGACCGTGCGCACGTGGGCCCCAAGCGCGACGGACTCGCCGAGCGAGGGGGAGAACTCGGCAACGGTCGCGGTCACGCCGTGATAGGCGAGGCTGGTGACGATGATGCCGGTGCCGCCGGTAACGGAGCGCGCCACCCGCACGGCGAGGTCGTTCGCCTCGCTGCCGGTGCAGGTCAGCATCACCTGGCTGAGATAGGCCGGAAACGTTGCCGCCAGCCGCTCGGCATAGTCGACCACGTTGTCGTGGAGGTAGCGGGTGTGGGTATTGAGAATGGCGGTCTGGCGAGTGATCGCCTCGACGACGCCGGGATGGCAATGGCCGAGCGAGGCGACGTTGTTGTAGGCGTCGAGATAGGCGTCGCCGGCCTTGTCGTAGAGCCAGACGCCGTCGCCGCGGACGATGTGGATCGGGCGCTCGTAGAACAGGCGGTAGGCCGGTCCCATGACCTTCTCGCGCCGCTCGATCAGCTTTTGCTCGTCCGGGCTGAGGCGGGCGAAATCGTCTGCGCTGAAAGCATTGACCATCGTCATCGGATTAAGCCTTGCAACTGTCGTGGATGAGGCGGCGAAGGTCGGCGTCCGGGATGGCGGAAAGGCGCTGCAGGCCGCCCCAGGCGGTGCGGTGGTTGCGCAGGATGTAATCGCTTTCCGCCGGGCGAAGGCTCGCCCGCCATTCGGTGATGATCACCGTCATCGCCAGCCGGGCGGCGATGAGGGTCGGCAGGACGTCGATCTCGATCGTCTCCAGCCGCCGCACGGCCGAGAAGCCGCTGAGCAGGGCGGCGAGCTTCTCCGGCCAGTCCTCGCTCCACACCTGGTAGGCGGCCGCCACCGCGAGATCCGCCACCCGCGGTCCGAACACCATGTCGCCGAAGTCGATGATCCCGACGACGTCATCCGGTGCCGCGGGGTCGACGAGGACGTTGTAGGGATTGAAGTCGTTGTGGATCACCTGCGCCGGCAAGTCGCCGAGCACGGGTAGGACGGTTCGGCGGAAGTGGTCGAGGACTGCCTCGACGCCCGGCCGCCGCTCCGGGGCGACGAAGCCGACGAGCGAGGCGAGGTCGGCGAAATGCGAGAGGTCCCAGAGGAGTTTTCCCGCCGGCGGCCGCGCCGTTGCGCCGGCAAGGCCCGCTGATAGGCTGCCGAGCGCCAGCCCCAGCTGGCGGCAAAGCCGGGGATTGGCCGGAGTCGCTCCCAGCAGTTCGCCATCGAGGTAGGTCATCATCCGCAACCGGCGGCTTCCGCCCGGCGTATCCAGGGCGTCGCTCGTCTCGCCACCGAGCGTTCTCACCATCTTCGGCACGGGAACCTGCAGCGCCATGGCTTCCAGGTGCAGCAGCACGTCCGCCTGAAAATCGAGGGCCCGGACGTCCTCGAGGGGATTGGCGATCTTCAGCGTGAAGCGGCCATGCTCGGACGCGATCCGGAAGGTCTCGTCACGTTCGCTGGACAGGCGCTTCGCCTCGCCGGTGACGCCGAAGACCGATGCGGCCAGCGCCTCGACCTCCGCCATCCCGCAGAGTTCCCAGTGGGTGTTGAGGATGTCGTCTTCCGGCGGCTGTTGCATCAGAGGTCCAGCGGGGAGGGTGTCGTATACGGGCGACGGCACGATAGCTTTTTGATGCATCATGCGTCAAGATTGGTGGGGGCTTTGGAAGGGGGGATCGTCGGAATGAGCCAAGACGGGCTGAGGAAGAACGGAAGGTGATGGACGAGTTTCAGCCGATGGACCGGCGCAATCTCTACGAGGGGGTCTACGCGCGGCTGTCGCAGGCGCTGACCGACGGCGTGCTGAAGCCGGATGACAAGCTGCGCATCCGGACCTTGTCCGACCAGCTCGGCGTCAGCGTGACGCCGGTGCGCGACGCGATACTGCGGCTCGTCGAGGCGCATGCACTGGAGTGGCGCGGTCCGAAGGATATCCGGGTGCCGCGCATGACGGCCCACCAGCTGGACGAGGTCCGTTTGATCCGGTTGCGGCTGGAGGGTCTCGCCGCCCGGCTGGCCGCGGACGCCATCGATGCCGCGGGCGTCGCCAAGCTGGCGGGGATCATCGAGGAGAACGAGGCGGCGCGCTCGTCCGGCGATGTCGCCGCAGCGGTGCGGCTCAACCGCGCCTTCCATTTCGGTATCTCGGAGGCAGCCGGCCTGCCGGTGCTGCACGGCATGATCCAGAGCCTCTGGCTGCGCATGGGGCCGCTGATCGCCTCGGTCTACGCCAGCGGCGGCGAGGCGATGATTTCCCATCACTACGACATTCTCGCCGCGATCGAGCGACGGGATGGCGCTGCAGCCGACGCCGCCATCCAGGCCGACATCAACGCGGCCATCGTCTTCTTTCAAAGCGCTGGCGTGCTGTCTGGTAACGGCGACATCCACCGGTAAAGCAAAGCCGCCATCGTCGGACGGAGCCTCCGTCCTCGGACGGCGGCTCGCTGAGAACGGCAATGCGCCGGGAAGACACCGTCGCACTGCCAACGCCGCTGCTCGTTACGGCTTCGGCGTAGCGGCCTCGGCGGCCTTGTCGAAGACGATGCGCCACAGTTCCGTCGGCAGGCTCGCCGGCGCGCCGGGCTTGTAGAAGGCCGAGTCCTGGATGTGCGAGGACGTGACGTAGACGGTCCCGTCCGGTCCCTCGCCGAACGTGTCGGGCCAGCGGAGACGGGCGTCCTTGACCAACATTTCGGGCTTGGCCGACGGGCCGGCCGTCAGGTCGCGGATCTTGACGGCATCCTCCTCGGGCGCGGAGACGTACATGTGCCCGCTCTCGCGGCCGATGATCAGGCCGTCGGCCACGCCGTTCTCGCCGTAAGGTTCGATGCTGGCGGCGACATCCTTGCCGTCTGCAAGGCCCGCGACCAGCGCTGCCGTCGGCACGCGGTAGAGCGTCTTGCCCTTGATGGACTGCCAGTACAGCGTCTTGCCGTCCGGCGTCAGCGCAATCCCGTCCGCCGCAAACTCGACGCCGCGACCATCGGGCCGGCGTACCGGCTTGCCGTCGGCCGTGACCACCAGGCCCTTTTCCGGCTGGGTCGAGGGATGCCCGTCGAGCGAGCGCTTGGCCTTGCCAGCTGCGAGATCGACGATCAGCAGCGCGCCCTTGGCGCCTGAATCGGTGATGTAGGCGTATTTGCCGTCGGGCGAAAACCTGACGTCGTTGAGGTAGGAGCCCTGCGGCGCCGCTGTCTCGTCGAAGGCGATGGTCTGGGCGACGGCATTGGTCTTCAGATCAATCTTCACGAGCTTCGGCCCGGTCGGAACCAGGGCGCCTTGCGCGGGTGCTGCGGGATCGAGCACCCACAGACTGCCGCGCCCGTCAGCAACGACGCTCTGGACACAGATCCAGTGATCGCCCGCCGTCATCTCGTCCTTGCGGGCATTGCGCCAGCTGTTCCAGCCGTCATCCGGGTACGGCTTGATGCTGCCGTCCTTCATCACCTCGGCCACCGACACCGGGGAATCCTCCGTCCAGCGCGGGAAGTTCACGAAGATCCGGCCGTCTTCGGCAATTGTGACGCCGGTTACCTGGTGCGGGAACGCGGCGACCTGCTCCAGCCGGGCGGCCGGGGCGGAAGTCCCTTGGGCCGCGACGATCGCGGGGATGGAGCAGGCGGCAAACCCGGCCAGCAGCATGATGGGAAGTATCTTCATCCGGAAATCCTGACGCGGAAGTTGGGCCGGCGACGCTAGGTCTTTGGCGGAGCACCACGAGAGAGAAGCGGGCTTTCCTCTTGGTGGACGGTCTTTGCCAATCTTCAAGGGAAGACGGAGGTTCCTCGGGCTTAGCGGATCGTGAGCCAGGCGGCGCTTCCGTTCGATCCCGTACGCATCTCACGATGGAGATACGCAGCGCGAGCGGTGATTTGGCGTTAGGGACAAGATACAATCAGCACGGAGGCGGTGGTGGTCGATACGCTGAAGACCACGGACTGGCCTGACAGACGCCGAGAGGTGGGGCATGCGTCTGCCGACCTGACGCAGTCGTTGAAACTTCGTCATCCCGGGCTTGACCCGGGATCCATTCCTCAGCGCTCATTCCGCCGCTCCGGTTCAATCAGACCGGTCCGCCGTTCTCGATCGTGACGGCGATTTGGAATGGATCCCGGGTCAAGCCCGGGATGACGAAGCGGAAGTGGAAGTGGAGGCGTAGGCGTCATGCGTATCCGTGCGCATCAGGCATCAGGCGTCCGACGGCAGCATCAGGCACCATGCGTCGGTCTTGCGCGAAGCCCATCCACCCAGCTCGAAAACCGTCACGAACGCCATCACCACCCTCTCCGACGTCGACGTGCTCCAGCGGACCGATCCGTCGCTGCTCGATGCGCTCCTGCGGACGATCCGGCTCGGCGCACTGACGATCGCACTGGGCCTGTGCCGGGAACAATTGACCTGTCCCGCCCTTTCGACCCTCGACCCGACCTTCTTCTCACCAGACGAGAGACCCCATGTTCGGAATGAAAAAGAAAATCCGCTATGCCGTCGTCGGTGGCGGACAGATCTCGCAACAGGCTTTCATGCCCGGCATCGGCCAGACCAGCAATTCGGAGCTGGTGGCGCTGGTGACAGGCGATCCTGCCAAGGCCGACAAGCTGGCCAAGCTCTATGGCATCAAGGCCTGGCGCTATGAGCAGTACGGCGAACTCCTGGCTTCCGGCGAGATCGATGCCGTCTATGTCGCGACCCCCAACTTCCTCCATTTGGAATATGCCGTCCCGGCACTGGAAGCCGGCATCCACGTGCTGCTCGAGAAGCCGATGGCGTCGAGCGTCGAGGAGGCCGAGCAGATCATCGCCGCTCAGAAGAAGGGCGACGCCAAGCTGATGATCGCCTACCGCCTCCACCACGAGCCGGGCACGGTCGAGATGATCACCCGCGCCCGCAACGGCGAATTCGGCGAGCTGCGCAGCTTCGTGTCGACCTTCACCCAGGACGTCGCCGAAAAGAACTCGCGCGGCCACAACGGCTACTGGGGCGGCCCGGTGCCGGACATGGGCACCTACCCCCTCAATGCCGTGCGCAACCTCTTCGGCGCCGAGCCGATTTCCGTCCACGCCGTCGGCACGAAGACGCCGAGCCGCGGCTTCAACTTCGACGACACGGTCGCCGTGACGCTGCGTTTCCCGCAGGACCGCGTCGCCCAGTTCACCGTCAGCTACGCGGTGGCCGCGTCGGAATCCTTCGATCTGATGGGCACCAAGTCCAGCATCCACGCCTCGCCGTGCTTCATGTTCGGCGCCTCGACCAGCATCACCTATGTCGAGACGGTGGAGAAGACCAAGACGAAGCACGCGTTCGATCCGGTCGACCAGTTCGGCAACGAGACGGAGTATTTCTCCGCCTGCATTCTCGAGGGGCGCGATCCCGAGGCGGACGGCGAGGAGGGGCTCCTGGACATGCGTGTCCTCGCCGCCGTCGAGCGCTCGCTGGAGACCGGCGAGACGGTTACGCTGGAGCCGAGGTCGCGGAGCCGGGGTGTCGAGCCTGACCAGGCGCTGAAGCTGAAGCCGTCCAAGGCGCCCGGCGAGGACGAGTTGATCAGCGTGATCCCCCAGTCCGCCTGAGGGCGCTCTTACCGGCGAGAAGGCTTGCGGATGCCGGACGGGCGCCGCGGGCCCTCTCGACGATCGCTGCCAGGGCCTGCCGGAGATTGCCCCCATGACGAAGCCTGCCGCCGCGAAGGACCGGACCCATTATCAGCTCCATCAGCTGTTTGCGGGTCTGCGTGACGGCGTCATCCTCGTCGGTCTCGACCAACGCATCGTCTGGGCGAACCAGGCCGTACTGAGGATGTATGGGGCCGACCGGATCGAGGATCTCGGCTTTGACATCGATGACTTCCGCAAGCGTTTCAAGCTCACGGCCCGCGACCGGAATGCCAACGGGGAAACGGGACTGTCGTTCGCGCGGGCCATGGCGGGCGAGGTGTGCGACCCGTCGATCACCGAGGTTCGGTTGGACGGCGAACCAGACGAGACCCGCACCCATGCCTTGCGCTTCCAGGTCATCACGCGGGAGAACGGCGAGCCCGACTTTCTGGTGCTGATCGTCGAGGACGAGACCGCGCGCTACGACGCCGAGGACCGCTTCGAGAGCGCGTTCAATGCCAACCCGGCGCCCGCCATGATCTGCCGTATCTCCGACCAGTGCTTCGTTCGGGTGAACCGCGGCTTCCTCGACATGACCGGATTCTCGCCGGACGATATCCTGGGCCGCAGCGCCCTGGAGTTCGACGTACTCGCGGGTTCGCGGGGGCGTGACAGCGCGCTGGAATGCCTGCGCAACGGAAAGACCATTCCGCAGAACGAGTCCGATCTCACGCTACCGGACGGGTCGACGAAGTGCGTCCTCGTCGCCGGACAGCCGATCGAGTTGTCGGACGAGCCGTGCATGCTGTTCACTTTCGCCGATCTCGAGCCACGGCGGCGCGCCGAAAAAGCGTTGCGCCAGAGCGAGGAGCGGTTCTCGAAGGCCTTCAAGCTATCGCCGGTCGCCTCCGCCATCAGCCGGCTCGAGGGTTTTCGCTACATCGAGGTCAACGCCGCCTACACCGCACTGACAGGATACGGGCGCGAACAGGTCATCGGCCGGTCGGCGCCGGACCTGCATATCTGGGTCGATGCGAACGTCCGGACCCAGTTCGAGCAACAGGTCCTCGAGAACGGCTCCGTGCGCGATTTCGATTTCCGGCTCCGCCATGCCGATGGATCGGAACGCGACTGCCGGCTGGCCGCGGAACGGATCGTCATCGACGACGCCGACTGCATTCTCAGTATCATCTCGGACGTAACCGAGCTGAAGAAGACCGAGATCGACCTGATCGAGGCGATCGACGCGGTGATGATGGACGCCACCTGGTTCAGCCGCAAGATCGTCGAGAAGCTGGCCAACGCTCGCTCGGGAACTCCCGGTCAGGCCGCGAGCGCAGAACTCGACATGCTGTCGCACCGCGAGCGCGAGGTGCTCGAACTCATCTGCGAAGGACTGAGCGATGCCGACATCTCGGCGACGCTGAACCTGTCGCGGCATACAGTGCGCAACCACATTGGATCGCTGTACCGCAAGATCCAGGTGGCGCGGCGCGGCGCCGCCGTGGTCTGGGCCCGCCAGCGCGGCCTGACGGGGCGTTCAGCCCGCAAAGACCCCAAAGACCCGAAGAAGAGCCAATAGTAGCCATATGAATTGGTTCTTTTGAGCCTTTTTCATCGCTTCACGCCGCGCCATCTTTTTCGTGACTGACAGGCCATGCGCTCCAACAGTGCAGGCTTTGACGGTCCGATAGGGCGTTTGCCGCCTCATCCCGCCGTCGATGGTCCCCGTGGATGGAGGAACACAGCACATGACCGACGAAAAAAGGCGTGCGACCGCGATCCTTGGTGCGGCAGAGGCTGGCACTGCCTCGCCGGGTGTCGTCCGCGATGCCCGCAGGATCGTGCTCGGCAATGTTTTCGGTGGCACCCGGATCGCCGGCATTCCCGTCGTGCCCCGGGCGATTACGGGTTGGCTCGGCCAACGACCGGACCTCGGCCATCCCTTCCGTGCCGATCGCCTGATGCCCTCGCGTCGGACGGCCTGAATGCCTTGCGACGATCTCCCGCCTGTGGCGCCTCCTGTCGTTCCACGCACGCCTCCTGTCGTTCCTCGCCAGGAGGAGATGGTGCGGATCGATCGAATTATGGTGGCGACCGGCGGGCCGGCGATGCCGAACGCCAGCGAGACGATCGCCCATTCCGTCGTCGAAGACCTCGATGCGGCGGGGGTAGAGGTGACGCGGGTTCGCGTGGACCGGGAGGTCGATGAAGCGCCCCGCGTTCGACAGGAGGGGGATGTCACGATCATCTCGCTCGTCGAGGAGGTTCTCGTGGTCACCAAGCGGTTGATCTTGCGCGAAGAAATCCACGTCCGCCGCAGCAGATCGGCACGGCCGGCGGAAACCACGGTCCCGTCCAGCCTGTCAACGGCGGCCGGCACCAGCGGCGACGAAGACTTGCAGTCCATCATAGACAACGGGGAGACCATGCCATGACACAGACCATCACCGCCTATTTCGATACCCGCACGCAGGCCCAGGCCGCCGTCGACAGGCTGGCGCACCTCGGCATTTCCGGCGGGAACGCCGCGATCCACGACAGCACCGCGTCCACCGGCGAGCAGGGGGACAAGGGTTTCCTCGCATCGCTCGCGGACTTCTTCATAGGCGACGAGGACCGCGACACCTATGCCGAGGGGGTTCGACGCGGCGGGTCCGTCGTGACGGTGACCTGTCCTGAAGCCCAGTTCGATGCGGCCTCCGATATTCTCGAGGCGGAGGGGGCCGCAGACCTCGACGAAAAGGCTTCTTCCTGGGAGGCGGATGGCTGGAACCGGCCAACCGACTATGCGCTCGGCTCGGTCGAGCGCCTGAATGCGCTCTCGGGCATTCGTGCGAGCCGTTCGTCACCCGGCGCGAGCACCGGCGGGGATCATGCCGACACCGGCGGAATGGTCGAGCCGAACCCGCGGCTCGGCATGCGCGACGTCAGCCATGGCCGCGCGCGCGTCCGCTCCTACGTTGCCGATGCGTCCGGCCGCGGGGACGTGGCGCCGGATGAAGCGACCGTCGACATTCTCTCGCCTTCGATGGACCGCGAGACCGGGCACACCGGTGTATCCCTCGACCGCAAGGACCCGGTGAAACCGGCGGATGTTCGCCGCGACAGCCACCACGAAGCCTGAAGTTCTGGACCGGCGGGGCGTCTCGACGACGCTCCGCCGAGCCGAATTCTGCGCTACCGCCATGCCGGTGGCCGGACGGCGCGCCAGAGCGCCTGTCGGCGCAGAATTTTCTTGTCGCACCCATAGCCTTAGGCCTGCTTCGATGGGCATTGGTAATTGCGTTTCGTCCTGCGACGAGGTCGGGTGATTTATCACCTTGCTCTGATCACACCTGCTAGACGAAGAATTGAGGCAGAAACGAAATGCCGGAACCTTGGGCGGTTCTGGGTGTATCGTGATGCGATCGACCTCACGTAAACGTGCGCGCTGCCTTGCCGGCATCCGTCGCCAGACAGGGATACCGCCGCTCCATGGCGATCAATATGTTGGGTGCCGCCCGTCGCGGTAATTCCCCCGGTCGCCGCGCTGACTCCGCAGGGTTCGTTGCCAGCATCATCGTTCTGGTGGTGACTTTGCCGCTGTTCGCCTGGAGCCTCTGGGCCAGCCACGCCCGGGGCGTGTCCAGCAATGCGCAGGCTGCGCTGAACGTGGCACTGTCGGATCTGCAGGCGACGGTCACGACAGCCCAGAGCAGCATGCGGGGCTATGTGCTGTCGGGCACCGACGCCTTTCTCGAGCCCTACCGCCAGGCCGCCGAGACGTTCCCGGTGGCGCTGGATGCGGTGACGCAGACGCTCGCCAGCGCCACCGCCGACGGCGAGGAACTCGAGGTGATCCAGGATCTCGCGCAGCAGCAGATGGATTTCATCGACTCGGTGGTCGCAACCCGCGGCGAGCAAGGCTTCGCCGCTGCTTCGGCGTTGATCACCGGCGGGGTTGGCCGGGAGATCATGGGCCAGTTACGCGAGGCGACCGGCGAGATGAAGCAGGCGTCAAGCGAGGTGATCGACGACAACACCCGTTTCGGGCGCTTCCTGACCTGGCTGCAGGTAGGCCTGTTCCTCCCGGCCATCGCTGCCGCCTTCTACCTCGCCACCGTCGCCCGGCGCCGGCAGAGGCAGTTGCGTGCGGCCGCCGACCTCCTGAGCGACCTGCTCGAGGCCGCCCCGGTCGGCACGGCCTTCTTCGACGCCGACCGTCATCTGGTGCGCGCCAACCGGGAGTTTGCCGGGATCATCGCCTCGACCGGAACCGACAAGGCCAAGGACTGGCTCCTGCCGATCCTCGACCGCGTGCTCCAGTCGCAGGAGACCGTCACCGACCGGGCCTTCGCGTTCGGCGACGGCGGGGAGCGCCGGGCGGTCATCTCGGCCTTCCCGACCAAGGGCGCGACCGCCGGCGCGAATGGCGTCGGCGTCTTCGTGCTGGATACCACCGAGCAGCTGCGGACCGCCATGGCGCTCAGTGAAACCAGCCACCGCCTGACGGCCGTCGCCGACAACATTCCGCAGCTCGCCTGGATGGCGCGTCCCTCGGGTGAAATCTTCTGGCACAACCGCCGCTGGTTCGACTACACCGGCACGACCGCCGAACGGATGGCGGCGGAAGGCTGGTCGACGGTCATCGCCGAGGACCATGCCGAGCGCGTCGATGCCAGCTATCGCTCCGCGATCGGTTCCGGAGAGCCGTGGGAAGACACTTTCCCGCTGTTGGCGGCGGACGGAAGCCTGCGCTGGTTCCTCGGTCAGGCGGTGCCGATCCTCGGCGAGGACGGACGTATCCTGCGCTGGTTCGGCACCCATACCGACGTCACCAAGCAGCGCGCGCTCGAGGAAGAGTTCCTGGCAGCCAAGGAGGTCGCCGAGAACGCCAACCGGGCCAAGAGCCAGTTCATCGCCAACATGAGCCATGAACTGCGCACGCCGCTGTCGGCGGTGATCGGCTATGCCGAGATGCTGGAGGAAGAGGTCGAGGATCTCGGGCACAGCCATCTCCTGCCGGACCTCAAGAAGATCGAAAGCAATGCCCGCCACCTCCTCAGCCTGATCAACGATGTGCTCGACCTGTCGAAGATCGAGGCGGAGCGGATGGATCTCTACGCCGAGACCTTCGATCTCGCCGCGGTGCTCGACGATGTCGCCGCGACCGTCGGCTCGCTGATCGCCAAGAAGTCCAACCAGCTGGTCATCGCGCATGACGGCGAGCTCGGCGAGATGCACACCGATCAGGTGAAGATCCGGCAGTGCCTCCTCAACCTCCTGTCGAACGCCTCGAAGTTCACCGAGAGCGGCACGATCACCCTCTCCGCCGAACGTGCCTCGGACGGGTCGCGCGATTGGATCACGCTGGCGGTCACCGATAGCGGCATCGGCATGACGCAGGATCAGGTCGAGCGGCTGTTCGAGCGCTTCGCGCAGGCCGACGAGACGACGACCCGCAAGTTCGGCGGTACCGGTCTCGGTCTCGCCATCACCCGCGCCTTCTGCCGCTTGCTCGGCGGCGACATCGGCGTCGCCAGCGAGGAAGGAAAGGGTACCACCTTCACCATCCGCGTCCCCGCGATCGTCGCCGAGGACGAGCACGACCAGCCGATCCTGCCGACGGGAGGCGATCCGGCACTGCCCGGTCCCGCCGGGACGGTTCTCGCCATCGACGACGATCCGCATGCGCGTGATCTCGTCACCCGGTTCCTGACCAAGGAAGGCTATGCGGTGCGGACGGCGTCGGACGGCGTCTCCGGCCTGGAAATGGCCCGGGCGATCGTACCCGACGTGATCCTGCTCGACGTTACCATGCCGAAGAAGGACGGCTGGTCGGTGCTGTCGGAGTTGAAGGAGGACCCGGTCCTCTCGGGCATTCCGGTGGTGATGATCTCCAGCCTCGACGAGAAGCGGCTGGGCTATGCGCTCGGCGCCACGGACTACCTGGTGAAGCCCGTCGAATGGGACAAGCTGAAGGGCGTGATGGACCGGTTTCGCGAGCCACCCGGCGGGCTGGTCCTGGCGATCGACGACGACGAGGACACGCTCGGCCGCTACGGCGCCATGCTGCGCCGGCTCGGCTTCGAGTTCGCTTCGGCGACGAACGGTCGGCTCGGTCTCGAGCGGCTGGAGGAGAGACGTCCCGATCTCATCCTTCTCGACCTCAACATGCCCGTCATGGACGGCTTCGACTTCCTCGGCGAACTTCGCGCGCGGCCGGATCTTGCCGATATCCCCGTGGTCGTCCTCTCCTCGATGGATCTGACCAGCGAGGAACGACGGACGCTGAACGCTGCGGCCGACGAGGTTCTGTCGAAGAGCGAGGTCTCGCTGCGTCAGCTGGCGGAGCGGATCAGGGGTGTGATCCCCGCGCCGTTGCAGAAGGGCCGCCCCGGGGAGGCCTGACTGCTGCCGGCAACGGCAACCGGCGTCCTGGCCGATCACCCCGCCGCGTGTCGATTTATCCTCGATCGGCCTGGAGCGCGGCCTGGAGCGCTCGGAAAGAGCCGCAGGGGAAAGCACCGGAAATCGGCGCCGGTGCAGCATCCGCTATCCGGTTGGCGCGGTAATTTCCCGCGAAGTCGGCGAAAACAGAAGATAATTTCGGCAAGCGCATCGCGTTTACTGCGGTAAGCACGCGATCGTGCAATCCTTGATCCGCATGCCGCCCTGACTATTCGCTCCCTGGTAACGTTTCTCAAATCGAATAGCGCTACGGCTGATTGCGGCACAGTGCCAAACTCAACCTCGAAAGCGGCGAAAGCCAGTCGGGATCTGGTTTGATGTCTTTTGTACAGCGCGGGCGGTTCTGGATTCTGTTGGCAGTCCTGTTGATGGGCTTCTGCGGCGCATCGACGTTTGCGCTGCTCGAGATGCGCCGGGACACCTATGAGACCGCCGTCGCCAATGCCGATAATCTTCGCCGCGTGCTTTCGCAGGACATCGAGGGCAATCTGCGCAATTACGACCGGGTTCTGTCGGGCGTTGCTGAGAAGCTGACGGGCAGCCGGATTTCCTCTCTCGCGCCCGACCTGCAGCAGGCTTACCTGTTCGAGGGCGTCCTGGTGGACCCCTATTTCACCAGCCTTCTCGTTCTCGATGCCGACGGCAATGTGGTTCGCGACGCCGGGGCGAGCCCGCACCGGTCCGACAATTTTGCCGACCGCGACTATTTCCAGGTGCAGCGCGACGCAAAGGTCGATGGGATCTACTTCAGCGACCCGTTCCGGCGCCGGCTGACGGGAGACGACGTCGTGATCGCCCTCAGCCGCCGGATCGAAAGCGCTGATGGCACCTTCGCGGGTGTCGTCGTCGGAACGGTCAGGTTGGACTATTTCCGCAGCCTGTTCGAGCGCGCGGCGCTTCAACCGGGCGACAGCATCAATCTGTTCTCGGCGAGGGGCGTCATGCTGATGCGCACGCCCTACCGCGATGACCAGATCGGGCGAGATTTTTCCGCCAGTGCCAACATCCGCCGTTTCATCTCGGAGGGTGCAGGCACGTTTTCCGGCGTCGCCGCCGTCGATGGCCTGCCGCGCATCTATACGTTCGGCCGGGTCGGTGACCTGCCGCTGATCATGAACGTCGCGCTGGACGAGGCGGCGGTCTATGCGGGCTGGCGGATCCGCGCCGCGCAGATCGCCGCCGTTCTGGTGCTGCTGTCCGTCATCGCGCTGGCCCTCGGACTTCTGGTCCGGCGGGAACTGGCGAACCGGGCGAGGGCCGAGAAGACTGCGCTGGAGAACGAGACGCAGTATCGGCTGCTGGCCGACAACGCGTCCGACATCATCATGCGGCTCGACAGCGACTTGACGCGTCGATACGTGTCGCCGGCCTGCCGCCGGGTCCTCGGCTACGATCCGAGCGAGCTGATCGGTCAGAAGACGCGCGAGCTCATTCATCCCGACGACTGGCCGCTGGTCGAGGGGATCGTCGCGGCCTGCCGCGACCGTCAGGAGCCGGCCGAGGCGGTCTATCGCCTGCGGCACCAGAACGGGCGGGAAGTCTGGGTCGAAGGGCGATATGGCAGCATCTCCGAGAAGGACGGCTATCTCGTCGTCCTGCGCGACATCACCAAGCGCAAGGCGGCCGAACTCGAGCTCGACAAGGTTCATGCCCGCCTGGAGCAGCTGGCCAACAAGGACGGGCTGACCGGGCTGGCCAACCGGCGGCAGTTCGACGAGAAGATGGCGCTCGAGTGGGATCGCGCGGCTGGCGACGGGAAGCCTTTGTCCCTGCTGCTGCTCGACGTCGATCACTTCAAGCGGTTCAACGATGCGCACGGGCACCAGGCCGGAGACGACTGCCTGCGGCAGGTGGCGGCGGCGGTCGAGCAGTGCGTGCGCTCGCACGACATGGCCGCCCGCTACGGCGGCGAAGAATTCGCGGTGATCCTGCCGGGGAGCGACGAGAGGGCCGCCCGCATCGTCGGTGAGCGGATCGTGGCGGCCATCGAGCGCCTTGGAATCCGCCATCGCGGCGACGGGGCGGCCGCCGGTGTGGTCACGATCAGCGTCGGCTGTACCACGCGCAAGGCCGAGGCCCCCGAGGGCGTCGATCCGGCGGAGATGATCCGGCTGGCGGACGCCGCGCTCTACGAGGCCAAGCGGACCGGCCGCAACCGGGTCATGGCCACCCCCGACATGCCATCCGACCCGACGGCGCCGGTCGTCGTCAACGACGAGCAGAGATCGGTCCGGGCCGACCAGGCCGCCGCCACGATCACACCGGGCACGACGGATGCGCTGAACGCCATCGCGCGCAGCGCCGCGGAAATCATGGACGCGCCGATCGGCTTCGTGTCGCTGGTCGGGAGCGAGAAGGTGACGCTCGTCGGGCGGCACGGCATCGACGTTGCCGGCGTCGCGCGTGACGTCTCCTTCTGTGCCCACGCGGTGACCGGGCTCGAGCCGCTCGTCGTGGCGGATCTCGCGCGCGACAGCCGTTTCTCGGATAACCCCCTGGTGACCGGCAACGGCATGCGCGCCTACATGGGCGCGCCCTTCTCGGACCCGGAGACCGGCCAGCCGCTCGGCGCGGTCTGCGTGATCTCGATGGAGCCGATGCGCAGCGAACCGACGCCCGAGCAGAAGAAGGCCTTCATGGCCATGGGAAGGGTTGCCGCCCGGCAGCTCTGATCGTCCGACGCGTCCTGCATAACCCGCCTTTCCCGAAGGCGGTGACGCAGCAAGCGGTCTTCGGCCGGCCTCTCGGGCAAGGCCAAGAGGGGCTCGCCGCCGGTCTATCATCGCCGCTGCCGCTCACAATAAACTTGACTAACACACTCTACTTATTGTTCGACCAGCGCTGGAGGGCCGAGGGCTCGAAGGGTTGATCGGGGATACCAGATCTTGATGACGCCAGGTTCGCGGATATCCGTCATTCCAGCCGGACATGGGGCAGCGCTTGCTGCGGGCGAGCCGCCGGCATCCGTCGGTCCGGCGCGTAAGCCCGGTCTCTGCCGTCGCACGCTTCTCGCCGGGCTTCTCGCGTCCCCGTTCGCCTTGCGCGCGCGATCGGCTGAGGCCTCGACCTTGCGGGTGGCGACGCTCGACTACGCGCTCGCCCAGACCCTCATCGTCCTCGGCTGTTCCCCGGTCGCGATCTCCGATGCCCGCGACTGGGGGAAATGGGTCGCCGAGCCGCCGCTGCCGCCCGGTACGGTGGACCTTGGCGCCAGTCTCGATCCGAACATGGAACTGCTGGCCGCCTTGCGGCCCGATCTGATCCTCACCACGGATTATGTCGGAATGGCCGAGCAGCGCCTGTCGCGGATTGCCGAGGTCAAACGCATCACGCTCTATTCCGAGGGCGGCTCGCCGCTGCCGAAAGCGATGGCGGCGGTGCGGGAGGTCGGCGCGCTCACCGACCGGGCGCTTCAAGCCGAGCGCTACCTCGCCGAGTCGGAGCGCTTCTTCGACGCCTGCGCCGAGCGCGCCCGGCCGTTTCGCGGCCGCCCGGTCGCCATCCTCTCCTTCATCGACCCGCGCCACGTCCGCGTCACCGGGCGGCCGGGCCTCTACCAGGACGTGCTCGACCGCCTCGGGCTTCGCAATGCCTGGGAGAAGCCCGCCAACTTCTGGGGCTTCTCGACCGTCGGCCTCGAGCAGCTAGTGGCGCTGGGCGATGCCTTCGCGGTGGCCGACTACATGCCCGACGACGTCGCCGCAGCCTTGCCGGACAGTCCGCTCTGGCGCGAACTGCCCTTCGTGCGCGGCGGCACTGTGCCCGTCCTGCCGCCGGTGCTGGTGTTCGGCGGGGTGCCGTCGGCCCGCCGCTTCGCCGCGCTGCTGCTGGATGCGCTGGAGGGCCGGGCGTGACGGCCGCCGTGCCGGTCGCCGGCTTGCACAGGTCGCGGCGTGGGCCAGCGCTCCTCGCGCTTGCGCTGGCCGTCCCGACCTTCCTCCTCGCCGCAATCCTCGTCGGTCCCGATCTCCCCGCGCTGTGGCGCCCGGGCACAGGCGGTTACGATCCGCAGCGTCTTGTCCTTCTTCATTCCACCTTGCCGCGCCTCGCGATGGCGGTGATGTGCGGCGGTGCGCTGGCGGCCGCGGGCGCGCTGCTCCAGCAGGCGCTGCGCAACCCGCTGGCATCGCCGACGACGCTCGGCATCGACGCCGGGGCGCGGCTGGCGCTCGCCCTTGCCACGCTGTTCGCCCCGGCGCTGCTCGGCTGGGGGCGCGACCTCGTGGCGCTCCTCGGCTCCTCGCTCGCGGCAGCGCTGGTGTTCGCGCTCGCGCGTCGGCAGGATTTTGCCCCGGTGCCGCTCGTCCTGTCGGGGCTTCTCGTCGGGCTCTATTGCGGGGCGCTCGCCTCGGTGCTGACGCTGATCGACAGCCGCTGGCTGGTCAGCCTGTTCATCTGGGGAAGCGGCTCGCTCAGCCAGCAGAGCTGGGCCCCGGCCGCCGACCTTGCCGTGCGCCTGGCGATCGCCGCGCCCTTCACGCTCCTCCTCCTGCGTCCGTTGTCGCTGATCGAGCTCGGCGACGAAGCGGCGAGGGGCCTCGGCCTGCCGGTGGCGCGCCTGCGGCTCTGCGCGGTCGCGCTGGCGGTGGCGCTGTCGGCGGTCACCGTCAGCGCCGTCGGCGTGATCGGCTTCGTCGGCCTGGTCGCGCCGATCATGGCGCGGCTGGCCGGCGCCCGCGACTTTTCCGCCCGTCTGCTCTGGTCCGGCGTGATCGGAGCGCTGCTGCTGCTGCTGACCGATCTTCTGGTGCAGCTGGCATCCGGTGTGTCGGCCGATCTCGTGCCGACCGGCGCCGTGACGGCGCTGCTCGGATCGCCGATCCTGCTCTGGCTGCTGCCGCGCCTGCAGGCGGGCCTGCGGCCGCCGACCCGGCAGGCCCGGGCGCCACGGGCCATCGGCGGCGGGAACAGGTCGCGCCTCGTCGTCGCCGCGATGGTCTGCGGCCTGCTGCTCCTCGTTGCCGCAGCGCTGCTCCTCGGGCGATCGCCGGCGGGCGGATGGCACTGGCTTGGCCTGTCGGATCTGTCTGAGATCCTGCCCTGGCGGTGGCCGCGGGTGCTGGCGGTGGGCGCTGCCGGCGTTCTTCTCGCGCTTGCCGGCTTCGTGCTGCAGCGGCTGACGGGCAACGAGATGGCCAGTCCCGAAATCCTCGGCGTCAGCGCCGGCGCGACCTTCGCCGTCGCCATCGCCTTGTTCACCGCCAGCAGCCTGTCGCCGGGGGGCACGGTGCTCGCCGCCTTTGCAGGGGCTTTCGCGACGCTGCTCGTCATCCTTCTGCTCGGGCGCCGCTCGGGCTTTGCGCCCGAGCGCATGCTGCTGGCGGGGATCGCCATCTCGGCGCTGCTCGATGCGGTGATCGGCGTCCTGTCGGTCGGCGGCGATCCGCGCGCGGTGCAGCTGCTTTCCTGGATGGCGGGCGCGACCACGACGGTGGAGCCGTTCGGCGCGCTGATGGCGGCAGGCGCCGCCGCGCTCGTCCTGCTGCTCGCCCTCCCGACGGGCCGGCCGCTCATCCTCCTGACGCTCGGCCCCGCGACCGCCGGCAGTCTCGGCCTCGGCGTCCGCGCCAGCCGGCTTCTCCTCTTGGCGCTCGCGGCGCTGGCGACGGCGGTGGCCACCCCCGTCGTTGGTCCGCTGACCTTCGTCGGGCTGATTGCACCGCATCTCGTGCGTCTTGTCGGCGTCCGCGGCATGGCCCCGGCACTGCTCCTCAGCGCCGCAACGGGCGCCGCCATCCTCATCGCCGCGGACTGGCTGGCGCGTGTCGTCGCCTTTCCCTTCCAGCTCCCCACCGGCCTCGTCGCCTCGCTGGTCGGCGCGCCGGTTCTCTTCTGGCTTCTGCAAAGGCGCACGCCATGAATCTTGCTGTTCCCGTCCCGTCGGCCCCGGAAACGTCGAGGGCAGGCTTCGAACTCGATGCCGTCGGCTTCGAGGCGGACGGCCGTACCATCCTCGAGCCCCTGACGCTGTCCTTCCCGCATGGCGAGGTGATCGGCCTCGTCGGCCAGAACGGCTCCGGCAAGTCGACGCTTTTGAAGATGCTGGCGCGCCAGAACAGCCCGAGCGGCGGCACGGTCCGGTTCGAAGGGCGTCCGCTCGGTGCTTGGGGCGCGCGCGACTTCGCCCGACGCGTCGCCTATCTGCCGCAGGACCTGCCGACCGGCACCGGGCTGAGGGTCCGCGAACTCGTGCGCCTCGGCCGCTATCCCTGGCATGGCGCCCTCGGCCGCTTTACCGAGGCCGACGCCGCCGAGGCGGAAGGCGCGATGGAGCGGACGGGAACGCTCGAGCTTGCCGAGCGGGACGTCGACACCCTGTCCGGCGGCGAGCGCCAGCGGGTGTGGCTCGCCATGCTGGTGGCGCAGGATGCGGGGTGCCTCCTCCTCGACGAGCCGATCTCCGCGCTCGACGTAGCGCACCAGATCGACATCCTCAGCCTGATTCGCCGCCTCGCGCACGAGCGCTCGCTCTGCGTCATCGTCGTGCTGCACGACGTCAACATGGCCGCCCGCTTCTGCGACCGGATCGTCGCCTTGCGCGGGGGACGCCTCGTCGCGAACGAAACGCCCGCCGGCTTCATGTCGCCGACGGTGCTGGATGGGGTCTACGGCATGGCGATGGAGGTGCTGCCGCGGCCGGGATCGGCCATCGGCATTGCGGTCCCGCTCTAATCTGAGATGCGGAAGGCGACGCGGACGGCGCGCGAGACCGCGATCGGCAGCATCGTCATGTGGGTTTCGCCGGCATAGGTCTCATAGGCCAGCCGCAACTGCGGCAGAGCGGCGAGGCGCGCTGCCATGGCCTGGGTCAGCGATAGCGTCCGTGCGGTCCGGGCATGCTCGATCCGCTGGTCCGTATCGTCGCGGCCGTACTGGAACGGCGCCAGCGTCTCGCCCTCGTGCTCCCCGGCGGAAAGATGGACCTCGATGTCGCGGTCCCGCTCCGCGGCGACGAACCGGGCCTCGCTTTCCAGCAGCAGGCCGTCCTCCCAGTAGACCGTCGGGCTGGCCGCGACGAAGCGCTGGAACGTCGTGCTGCGCGAAAAGAGGGCATGCAAGGCGAAGAGCCCGCCGAAGGAGTGCCCGAAGAGGGTTCGCCGGGCCGGGTCGACCGGCGCGAGCGTCGCGACGAACGCCAGCACCTCGCGCTCGATGAAGCGCAGGAACCTGTCCGCCCCGCCCGTCACGACGTCCGGTCCCCCTTCGGAGAAGGGCGGGTAGGTCCGCCCGGGCGGCGGCGACAGGTCGAACGAGCGCCGCAGCGGATCGTAGGCGTCGTCGCAGGGATAGCCGACGGCAACGATGATGCCCGGCTGGACATCCGTCCCCATGGGGTAGGCGGACTGGACGCGGAGCGCGTCGACGGCGGTGGCGATCACCGCATTGCCGTCGGTGAGGACGAGAAGCGGCCATCCACCGGGCGGCGCCTCGCCTTTCGGACGGTAGACGAAGAGCCGCCAGACCTCGCCGTCTTTTCCCGGACGGTCGAAGATCTGCGTGTCGGCAAGGACGGCCGGCCGGCCGTCAGTGTCTGTTTGGAACGGGTCCAATACTTGTGTCCTTCTTGCCGCAGTGGCGGGTTTTCATTCCGCATTGATCAGGGCCTGAACAGGCGCAAGTTCCTGACGAAAGGAAAGCTTTCGGCCTTCATGCCCCGTCGAAGGGTCTTGCAGCCAGGTAATTAATGTTGACTCTCGATGTCATGTTTTTCTAACCGTGTTGGCATTCGCCATCAAGCCGTCGCCAGCAGGACCCATCTGATCATGTCGCTATCCCTTCGCCCGATGCGCATCCTCTGCGCCACGCTGCTCAGCGGCTCTTGCCTCACCATGGTCGGACCACCGGCGGCCTATGCGCAGGACACGATCGTCCTCGACGCCGTGACGCTCGAAGCCGGCGCTGGCGGCGCGACGGCGGGCGACGGCGAGGGCGGGGGGCTGCAGACGGACGGCGCCGTCGCCCGGTCGGCGACGGTCGCGACGAAGACGGACACGCCGCTGAAGAAGGTGCCGCAGACCGTCAACGTCGTCTCGCGCCAGCAGTTGGAGAACCGCAAGGTTCAGACGCTGAAGGAGGCGCTGGGGTATACGCCGGGCGTCCGGGTCGGCGCCTTCGGCTTCGATCCGCGTTTCGACAGCTTCTACATCCGCGGCTTCGACGTGACCTATACCGGCGTCTACCGCGACGGCCTGCGCGAACTGACCGGCAACTTCTCGATCTTCAAGACCGAGCCTTACGGACTCGAGGGTATCGGCGTCCTCAAGGGCCCAAGCTCGGTTCTCTACGGCGGCGGCTCGCCCGGCGGTATCGTCAACCTCGTCTCGAAGCGGCCGACCGACACGCCGTTCCGCGAGATCGAGACGCAGATCGGCTCCAACAACCGCGCCCAGGCGAGCTTCGACGCCTCGGGCCCGCTCGGCGGCAGCGACAACGTCCTCTACCGCATCACCGGGCTGGCCCGCGACGCCGATACCGATCTGCGCAGCGCGTCGGACGACCGTGTCTTCATCGCGCCCGCGCTGACCTTGCGCTCCGACGACCGCAACACCCAGCTCACCGTTCTCGGCGAGTACATGGACTTCAAGACCGGCGGCAACGCGTCCTTCTTCAACGAGAACGGCAAGATCACCGGGCTGGAGTCGGGTGATCCCGCCTTGGGCGACTTCGACGGGAAGCAGGGCCGCATCGGCTACGAATTCGAGCACCGGTTCAACGATACCCTCACCGTGCGCCAGAACCTGCGCTACGCCCATATCGACGCCGACGTGAAGTACACGCAGATCGACGGCATCTCGGCCGACCGGCTGACGGCTGCCCGCTCTGCCTGGCGCATCGTCGACGCGCTGGACTCCTTCGTCGTCGACAACCAGGCGCAGGTCGATGTCGACACCGGCCCGGTCAAGCACACGCTGCTGGGCGGGGTCGACTATTCCTATGTCGACGTCGACGACGCCTTCGGCTTCGGGGCCGCGCCGGATCTCGACCTCGTCCGGCTGAACTACGGCGCACAGGCGATCGCGACGCCTTCGCTCGACCTGGTGTCGACGACGACGCAGCAGAGCCAGACCGGGCTCTATCTGCAGGACCAGATGGAATATCAGCGCTTCGTCCTGACGCTCGGCGGGCGCTACGACTGGCTGACCACGAAGAATTTCGACCACATCAACGCGCTCGGCAGCGAGCAGGACGACGAGAAGTTCTCGGGCCGGGCGGGTCTCGCCTATCTCTTCGACAACGGCATCTCGCCCTATGTCAGCTACTCCACCTCGTTCGCACCGACCATCGGCCGAAGCGCGACGGGCGCGACCTTCAAGCCCACGGAAGGCGAGCAGGAGGAGATCGGCGTCAAATACGCGCCGGATGACATCAACCTCGCCGTCAACGCCGCCCTGTTCCGCATCCGGCAGAGCAATGTCCTCGCGCAGGACCCGGACAGTCTTTTGGGTCAGGTCCAGCGCGGCGAGGTCGAGTCGCGGGGCTTCGAGCTGGAGGCGACGACCAGCCTGATGGCCGGCCTGAACCTCACGGCCGCCTACACCTATCTCGATCTCGAGATCACGGCCGGCGACAACCAGGGCATGTTCCCATCCGGCATTCCCGAGCACCAGGTCTCGGTATGGAGCGACTACACCGTGCAAAACGGGGCGGCCGAGGGCCTCGGCGTCGGCGCGGGCCTGCGCTATGTCGGCGAGAGCTTCGGCGACGACACCAACACGTTCCGCAACGAGTCGCGCATCCTGGTGGACGCCTCGCTATCCTATGATTTCGGCAAGGCGAACCCGAAGTTCGAGGGCGTCAGCGCACAGATCAACGCCAAGAACCTCTTCGACAAGCGCGAGGCCACCTGCTCGTCCGGCTACTGCTACCTCGACGAGGGCCGCAACGTCATCGGCTCGCTCCGCTACCGCTTCTGAGCTTGTGGCGTGTCGTCCGGGTGGCACGGGCTTGTGTCGCCCGGTCGCCTGGGCGAGCCAAGCCCGGCCGCTCAGCGCCATGCCGCGCGCGACACTTCCGGTGGCGGCTTCAGCTTGCGGCGGAGGCTCGAAAGCGCTCCCAGCCTTGCGCCCGCAGCTGGCAGGCCGGGCAGTCGCCGCAGCCATAGCCCCAGTCGTGCCGGTGCGTGCGGTCGCCGGCGTAGCAGGTGTGCGTCTCCTCCCGGACGAGATCGAGCAAGTCTTCACCGCCCAGTTGCTCGGCCATCGCAAACGTCTGCGCCTTGTCGATCCACATCAGCGGCGTGTGGATGACGAACCGCTTCTCCATTCCGAGATTGAGGGCGAGCTGCATCGCCTTCATCGTATCGTCCCGGCAGTCGGGATAGCCTGAATAGTCGGTCTCGCAGACGCCGGTGACGAGGTGCTTGGCGCCGCGCCGGTAGGCGATCGCCGCGGCAAAGCCGAGGAAGAGAAGGTTGCGCCCGGGCACGAAGGTGTTCGGCAGGCCATTCGCCTGCATGGCGATTTCCGACGCCTGGGTCAGCGCCGTGTCGCTGATCTGCCCGAGGACGCCCATGTCGATGAGGTGATCCTCGCCGATCTTCGCCCCCCATTCGGGAAATTCGCGCTTCAGCCTGTCGAGGATGCGCGGACGCACGTCGAGTTCGATGCGGTGGCGCTGGCCGTAGTCGAAGCCGACCGTCTCGACATGATCGAAGCGCTCGAGCGCCCAGACGAGGCACGTCGTGGAATCCTGTCCGCCGGAGAAGAGGACGAGAGCGGTTTCGCCGGTCGATGTCATCTCAGCGCTCCTCGTTTTCAAGCTTGGACTTCGCCCGGCACAGCGGAAGCAGCCCGGAAGCGTGTTTGACGTCGGATACGTCGAGGCCGTCGGCAACGACGCTGGTGCCAAGGTCGCCGTTCGCTTCGAGAGAAAGCGCAGCGCGAGACGAATGGCGGCAGGACCGCAAGCGCCAGCGTATCGGCAGCCTGTCCGGCACCCGGTGGGCGGTCTCGAGGGTCAAGGCTTGCAGCATCGTCATCGGATTTCCAGCATCTTGAGGGTTTTGGGCGCTTGGCACCAAGGCGAGGTTCCACCGGCCATCGCCAGGAACGGCCGCCTTTTTCTGTCGGCGCCGGCCGCCCTTGCATCGGCGTTCGCTGCTTTCGATCCCGGCGCCGGTGAGCCCCATGTGAGGTTTAGGCAATCATGCGACGCGGGCCAGCCCCGCCGACCCCTGCGGGTTTGATGCGCGTCCCGCATCCGGGATGTCAGCTTGGGCAGCCGATGCCGCTGCGTAGAGCATACGGGCGCCTATGGCGGAAGAGGGGCGCCGGCCTGCGGATGGGCGAGGCGGACATGCCAAAGCGCGGCTTGGGCCGGTCTCGACCGCTGGCGCTCCAAGGCTTCGACGAACCTTGCCGGCGCACCATACCCCGCCGGCATCACCACGACTGACGTCGACCCGACCGGCGACGGCGCCCTCCGCCGGTTGACAGGACATTACGTCACCCGTACGTTCACGATAATGAATAAGTTCAAAATAATGAACGATGGGAGGATGAAAGGTGAGTGGACGAGGGTCGGAACGCGTTCTCGACATGCTCGAATGGTTCGCCTTGCAGGCGGGCGCCGTCTCGCTGGCGGCGGTCGTCCAGGCACTGGACCTGCCGAAGAGCAGCACGCTCCTGCTGCTGCGTCAGCTGGCCGACCGGGGCTATCTCGAGCGGCTCGGGGACGGCACCTATCTTCTCATCCGTCTGCCCGGCGAGGCGGGTCCCGGCCGGGAGGCCTGGGGCACCATCCTGAGGCTGTCGGAAGCGCCGCTGCGCGACGCCGTCGCCGCCTCGAACGAGACCGGTTTCCTGGCGATCACCGAGAAGCAGGAGGTGCGCTACCTCACCAAGGTGCTGCCAGCCCGCGAGATCCGCTACGACCGCGACATCTCCAAGCTCCGCATGGCGCACCAGGTGGCGAGCGGCATCGTGATGCTGGCCGGGCTCGAGGCCTCCGAATTCGACGCCTATCTCGGCCACCTGGCGCCCGAGCTGCGTGGCGAAGTGGCCGCGACGGTCGCGGCGGCGCGGGTGGACGGCTTCTGCGTCAACCTCAAGGGCGTGGTCGAGGGCGCGGCGGGCATCGCGGCACCGGTTCGAGACGCCGAAGGGCAGGCGGTCGCCGCCATCAACATTTCCGGGCCGCGGGACCGCATCGAGGCCAACGTCCCCGGGATCACCGGCATCGTCGTCGAGACCGCCCGCCTTGTATCGGAGGCGCTGGCGCGGCGGAGCCGGACAAGCAGCAAGAACCCTGGGAGGAATTAGAATGTTCAAGCAGAAACTGGCCGCGCTCGTCGTCGGCGCCGCTGTCGCAGGCTTTGCCACCTACGCTTCGGCGCAAGGCGTGCCGGCAGGCTATCCCGCCGACTATGCCGCCACGATCGAAGCGTCCAAGGCCGAGAAGGGACTGGTGATCTACTCGAACATGGCCGACAACAACTGGCAGCCGGTGATCGCCGGCTTTAAGGCGGCCTATCCCTGGATCAACATCGAGACCCTCGATCTCGGCTCGGGCACCGTGCATTCGCGCTGGGAGGCCGAGGCCGGCAGCGGCTCGCGCACCGCCGACGTCCTGATCTCCGGCGCCAACGACCGCTGGGCGAACTACGGCACCGACGGCCGCATGCTCGACTACAAGAGCCCCGAGCTCGCCAAGCTGCCGGACTTCGCCAATCCCTATGCCGGCGTCTACGTGCTCTCGGCCGACCCGCTGGTCATCACCTACAACGCCGCGCTCCTGACCGAGGAGCAGCGCCCGAAAGGCTTTGCATCGCTGGTCGCGGCGGCGGTCGCCGATCCCGCGAGCTTCGAGGGCAAGATCACCACCTATGACGCCGCGCGCAATTCGTTCGGCCTCGCCGCCTGGTGGAACTACATGGCCAAGAAGGGCGACACCGGCTGGAACGAACTGCGCCAGATCGGCAAGATGATCCGCGGCGAAACCTCGGGCGGGCCGATGAACGAGAAGATCGCGACCGGCGAATACGTCATCGGCGTCGCGGTTTCCGGCATCACCATCTTCCCGCGGCTGGAGCAGCCGGGCGGCGAACTGCTCGGCTTCGCCTTCCCCGACGACGGCACCATCGTGATGCTGCGCGGCATGGGCATCCCCAAGCAGGCGGCCAACCCGAACTCGGCCAAGCTCTTCGTCGACTTCACCCTCAGCCAGGCCGGCCAGACGCTGGTCGGCAAGGGCGGGCTCGTGCCTTACCGCGACGACGTGGCGGAGGCCGACGTCCGCTACACCTACCAGGGCATCGAGAAGCTGATCGGCGCCGACAACGTCATCCTCGCCGGCTTCGACAAAGCGCTGATCGACGAGGCGCCGGCCTTCGTCACCCAGTGGAACGCCGCCCTGAAGGGCGAATAGCCGCGCTTTTGCTGCGGGACGGACCCTCGTCCGTCCCGCTCCCGACCCTTCACCGGAAACCATCGCCATGACAGCCACGACCGCCGACAAGGGGTCGACCGTGGGCTTCGATCGCTCGCGGCTGATCTTCTGGGGAGTCTTTGCCCTCACCACCGTGATGGTGGTGGGGCCGATCGCCCCGATCATCGTCCAGGCCTTCCTCGACAAGCCGCTCTACGATACCGCGGCAGGCATGACCGTCGGCAATTTCGGCCGTCTGTTCGGCGATCCGGAGATCGTCGGGATCTTCTTCAACACGGCGGCCTTCGCCGTGCTGACCATGGTCGTCGCACAGGTGTTCGGCGCCGTCATGGCGGTGATCGTCGGCCGCACCAACCTGCCGTTTCGCCGCCTGTTCGGCGAACTGCTGCTCTGGCCGCTGTTCGTGTCCAACCTCGTCATCGCCTTCGGCTGGTTCACCATGTACGGCCCCTCCGGCTATGTCTCGCTCGCGGTGCGCGGCTGGATCGGCACGATCCCCTGGAACCTCTATTCCATCACCGGCATGGGCATCGTCGCCGGCCTCAGCCAGGCGCCACTCGCCTATCTGATGTGCCTGGGCGCCGTCACCAAGGCCGACGCCTCGCTGGAGGATGCCGCCCGTTCGGCCGGCGCCGGCCCGTTCCGCGCGCTCTGGTCGGTCACCGTGCCGATGATGCGCCCGGCGATCATCTATTCCGCCGTCCTCAACTTCGTCATCGGCATCGAGATGCTGGCGATCCCGCTGCTGTTCGGCGCGCCGAGCGGCATCAACACGATCACCACCTTCCTCTACGACCGCGGCATCAACGCCGCCGTGCAGCCGGACTACGGCATCGTCGGCGCGGCCTCGCTGATCCTGCTCCTCGTCGTCGGCTTCCTCGTCTGGCTGCAGGGGCGGTTGATGAAGGGCAGCGGCCGCTTCGTCACCGTGCGCGGCAAGGCGACCCGGCCCTCGACGCTCGACCTCGGCCCCTGGCGCTGGGTCGCCTTCGCCGTGGTCGCCTTCTACGTCCTCACCACCATCGTCGCGATCTTCGCCGGCATCTTCATGCGGGCGGGCGTCACCTTCCTGACGCCGCTGATCCCGTTCTACAAGTTGATGACGACGGCGAATTTCGAGCTGATCTTCAACTCCAGTTCCTACATGCGCTCGATCGGCAATTCGGTGCTGATCTCGCTCGTCGGCGCCGTCGTCGGCACGTTCTTCATCGCCGTTATCACCCTCGTCGCGCGTCGGTCGGAGTTCCGCTTCGCCCGGCCGCTGGAGTATGTCGCGCTGTTCCCGCGCTCGCTGCCGGGCATCATCGCCGGCCTCGGCTTCTTCTACGCCGTGGTCTGGATCCCCGGCCTCGACGTCATCCGCGGCACCATCTGGATCCTGATGCTGGCGTTCATCCTGCGCTACATCCCGGTCGGTTTCGGCGCCATCGCTCCGGCGCTCTCGCAGGTCGGCGACGAGCTCGACCGCGGCGCCCGCATCTCCGGGGCGGACTGGTGGACCACGGTGACGCGGATCATCCTGCCGATCCTGAAGCCGGCGCTGTTCTCCTGCTTCGCGCTGCTCTTCATCCACTTCTTCAAGGAGTACGTGACGGCGGTCTTCCTCTACCAGCCCGGCTCCGAGATCATCGGCACCACGATGCTGCAGCTGGTCGCCCAGGGCGACAACGGCCCGGTCTCGGCCCTCGCCACCATCCAAGTCGTCATCACCGCGGTCTTCGTGCTTCTGGCGCGCCGCGTACTGGGAGCCAAGATCTATGGCTGATCTCGTCCTCGACCGTCTGACCATCCAGTATGGCGACGTCACCGCCGTCAACGACGTCTCGATCACCGTCCCGTCGGGCGAATTCCTCACCCTTCTCGGCCCCTCCGGCTGCGGCAAGTCGACGACGCTGTTCTCCATCGCCGGCCTCAACAAGGCGACGTCCGGCACCATTCGCATCGGCGATAAGGTGCTGTTCGACGGTGCCAAGGGCATCTCCGTCGCGCCGGAGCACCGCGACATCGGCCTGGTCTTCCAGAGCTATGCGCTCTGGCCGCACATGAGCGTCGCCGACAACCTCGCCTTTCCGCTGAAGCTGCGGAAGATGGGCAAGGCCGAGCGCGAGGAGCGGATCCGCGACGCGCTGACGCTGGTCGAGATGATGCCCTATGCCGAGCGCTTCCCGTTCGAGCTGTCGGGCGGCCAGCAGCAGCGCGTCGCGCTCGCCCGGGCACTGGTGTATAGGCCGAGCCTGCTGCTCCTCGACGAGCCCCTGTCCAACCTCGACGCCAAGCTGCGCGAGCGGGCGCGGGTCTGGCTGCGCGAGCTGCAGGAGCGGCTGAAGGTGACCACCATCTACGTCACCCACGACCAGTCCGAGGCGCTCGCCGTCTCCGACCGCATCGCGGTGATGAGCATGGGGCACCTGCGCCAGCTCGGCACGCCGAAACAGATCTACAACACTCCGGCCGACGCCTTCGTCGCCGACTTTATTGGTTCGTCGAACTTCCTGTCCGGCAAGCTGTTCGGCGGCGACGTCGACGGGCTCCCGAACGTCGAGCTGGCCGACGGCTCGCGCATCCGCACGCTGCCCGGCCGCGCCGCCGCGGACGGCACGCTGGTCGTCGCCGTCCGCCCCGAGCGGCTGGAGATCGTCGCCGGCCCGCAGGACAACGCGATCGCCGCCCGCATCGAGCACGGCACCTATCTCGGCTCGGTCTACCAGTACGAAGTCGCCGGCGCCGGCTCGCGCTTCCGCATCCAGACCGCCGAGGAGATCGCGCAAGGCGAGCTCTTCATCCGCATTCCGCCCGAGGCCGCGACGATCTTCCCGGCCGAACCGGACGGCAAGTGAGACGCCCATGAGCACTGAAAAAGACGTCATCCGTTTCGACAAAGCCGCCATTGGCCCGCTGTCCGGCGTGCGCGTCGTCGATCTCTCGCGGCTTGTCGCCGGCAACATGCTGACGCTGCAGCTCGCCGATTTCGGCGCCGACGTCATCAAGATCGAGCCACCGTCCGGCGACTCGCTGCGCGACTGGAAGGACGACGGCCAGTCGCTGCACTGGAAGACCTATGGCCGCAACAAGCGCTCGGTGGTGATGAACCTGCGCGATGCGGCAACACTCGAGGCGCTGCGGACGCTGATCCGGACCGCCGACGTGCTGGTCGAGAATTTCCGGCCGGGCACGCTGGAAAAGATGGGCCTTGCCCCCGAGGCGCTGCTCCAGCTCAATCCGGAGCTGATCATCGTCCGGATTTCCGGCTTCGGCCAGACCGGCCCGTATGCGCATCTGCCGGGCTTCGGCACGCTGGTCGAGGCGATGAGCGGCTTTGCCGCGCGCACCGGCTTCCCCGACCGCGAGCCGGTGCTGCCTCCTCTGGCGCTGGCCGACATGATCTCCGGCATGTTCGGAGCGCAGGCCACCACCATGGCGCTGCTCGCCCGCGAAAAGGGCATGGCGCACGGCCAGGTCATCGACCTCTCGCTGCTCGAGCCGATCTTTGCCGTGCTGGGCCCGGAGGCCTCGATCCACCGGCTCACCGGCAAGGTGAAGGAGCGTGTCGGCAGCGGCTCCAACACCGTCTCGCCGCGCAACATCTACCGCTGCCGGGACGGCCGGTTCGTCGCGCTGTCCGGCTCGATGCAGGCGGTGACGATGCGGATCTTCGACATCATCGGCCGCCCCGAGATGAAGACCGATCCGCGCTTTGCCACCAACAGCGAGCGCGTGCGCAACCGCCTCCTCGTCGACGAGGCCGTCGGTGCCTGGTTCGCCGCGCGGGACCGCGACGAGGGCCTTGCCATCATGCGCGAGGCCGGCGCGACGGTCGGCCCGGTGTTCGACATCGCCGACATCGCCGCCGACCGCCATTTCGAGGAGCGCGGGATCATCGTCGAGGTCGAGGATGCCGACAACGGCTCGCTGCCGATGCACAACATCGTGCCGCGCCTCTCCGCCACGCCCGGCGTCTGGCGCCGCCCAGCGCCGACCCTTGGCGAGCACAATGCCGAGATCCTCGGCGAGATCGGCCTCGATGCCGAAGCAATCGCCGCCATCGCCGCGGCGACGAAGGCATCGGCATGATCCGCTCGCTCCTCTACGTCCCCGGCAGCAGCCCGAAGTTCATCGGCAGGGCGCACGAGCGCGGCGCCGATGCGGTGATCGTCGACCTCGAGGATGCCGTCGCGCCCTCGGAAAAGACGGCAGCGCGCAAGGCCCTGTCGCAGACCGTGCCGAGCGTCGGGCAGAAGGGCGCCACTACCTTCGTGCGCGTCAACAATTCCGACGAGCGCCTGCTGCCGGACGCGGAAGCCGCCTGCCGCGCCGGCGCCGACGGGCTCTATATCCCGAAGGTCTCCACGCCCGATATCCTGGCCGCGATCGTCCGCCACATCGCCCCGATCGAGGCCGAGCTCGGCCGCAAGCCGATGGTCTTCGTGCCGCTGATCGAGGATCCGGGCTCGGTGTTCGACGCGAGGCCGATCGCCGCGGGTCCCCGCGTGCTCGCCCTCAGCGCCGGCGCCGAAGACCTCGCCACCGCCATGGGCGCCCAGCCTACGCCCGAGGTGCTGAAGCTGCCGAAACAGCTGATCCACATGGCGGCGAAGGCCGCAGGCGTCCTCTCCTTCGGCCTCCTCCGAACCGTCGCCGATTACAGCGACGTCGATGGCCTGAGGCTTGCCGCCCGCGAGGCGCGCGACTTCGGCTTCGACGGCGCGAGCTGCATCCACCCGAGCGTCGTCGCCGTCCTCAACGAGGCCTTCGCCCCGTCCGAGGCCGAAATCGCGTGGGCGCGCAAGGTGATCGCCGCCAATGCCGCCGCCGCCGCCGCCGGGACCGGCGCCTTCACCCTCGAAGGCCAGTTTATCGACGTGCCGATCGCCGCCCGGGCGGCTGCCGTCATCGCCCTTTCCGAACGCCGTTAAGTCTTCATCGTCAAGGAGCTCTCGCCATGCCGAGCGACACCCCCAACGGCAGCGGCCGCAGCCGCCGGATCCTCGTGACCCACACGCAGATCGCCCCGAGCGCCATCGCCTTGCTCAACGCTCATGACATCGACGTCTTCTTCTCGCCGCCCTACGACGCGCCGGAAGTGGTGGCCGAGCGGGCGCGCGAGCTCGGCGTCGATGCCATCATGGTGCGCCAGGGCAAGGTCAACAACCTCGTCATCTCCGCCTCGCCGAAGCTCAAGGTGATCGTCAAGCACGGCGTCGGCATCGACAACATCGACCTGCGCGCCGCCACCGCCCGCGGCATTCCCGTCCTGCGCTCGCTCGGCTCCAATTCGCTCGCCGTTGCCGAGCATGCCATCGCGCTGACGCTGGCGCTGATCAAGGAAGTCCTGCCACTCGACCGCGCGGTGAAATCGGGCGAATGGCCGAAGCCGACCTTCATCGGCCGCGACATCGCGGGATCGCTGATCGGCCTCGTCGGCTTCGGCGCCATCGGCCGGCACACCGCACGCCTTGCCGAGGCCCTCGGCATGGAGGTCACCGTCTACGACCCGATGTCGTCCGCGGCGATCCTGGCGGCCGGCTACACCGAGGCAAAGACCGTCGACGACCTCGTCGCCGCCGCCGATATCGTCAGCCTGCACTGCCCGCTGACCACCGAGACGCGGCATATGATCGACGCCCGCCGGCTGGCGCTGATGAAGCCGACCGCCTTGATCGTCAACACCGCGCGCGGCGGCATCATCGACGAGGCGGCGCTGGCCGAGGCACTCGCCGCGAAGCGCATCGCCGGCGCGGCGCTGGACAGTTTCGCCGCCGAGCCACCCTCCGCGGACAGCCCGCTCTGGCCGCTCGGCACGCTGGTCGCCACCCCGCACATCGGCGGCGTCACCACCGGCTCGGCCCGTGCCATGGCGGAGATCGCCGCCCGCCACATCATCGACGTGCTCGACGGCAAGGCGCCCGACGCCGCCAGCCTGTCGCACGCCGACACCCTCGCCGCCTGATCTCCCGACCCCAACAGGAAGTGCCACCATGCCCGTAGGCTTCAGAATCAACCGCAACTGGACCCGTGTCGACGCCGCCACCGTCGAGGCCTTCCGCGCTTTGCCAGTCGCCAATGTCAGCGATTCCATGTCGCGTCTCGCCTCCGCCGGGCCGCGGCTGCGTCCGATGCACAAGGACGGCAATCTTGCTGGGCCGGCGCTGACCGTCCGCTCGCGCCCGGGCGACAACCTGATGCTGCACAAGGCGATCGACATGGCCGAGCCCGGCGACATCATCGTCATGGACGCCGGCGGCGATCTCACCAATTCGCTGATGGGCGAGCTGATGCTGGCGCATGCGATCAAGCGCGGCGTCGCCGGCTTCGTGCTCTACGGCGCGGTGCGCGACGCCGAGGCCTTCCTCGTCCGCAACCTTCCCGTCTTCGCGCTGGGCATCAACCACCGCGGACCTTATCGGGATGGCCCTGGCGAGATCGGCTACCCCATCGCCTTCGACGGCATGACCATCTCGCCCGGCGACCTGATGCTCGGCGACATGGACGGCGTCCTTGCCGTCGCCCGCGGCGACACCGCGGCCGTGCTCGCAGGAGCGCAGAAGAAGCATGCTGCCGAGACGCGGCAGATGGAGGAAACCGATGCCGGTACCGTCGACCGGTCCTGGGTCGACAAGGCCCTCGAAAAGGCCGGCTGCACCTACGCCGACATCGGCTGACCCCGACGCAGGGCGAGGGCCGAACCTACCGTCCAGCTCTGCTCCTTCTTAAAACCTGACCAGCCTCCTGCGACGGCGCGAACCGCTCACCGCAGGAGGCATGCCGGCTTAGTCGAGTAGATCGGCAAGGCCGATCGGGAACCGGCGGATGCGCTTGCCGGTGGCGTGCCAGATCGCGTTGGCGATGGCCCCGCCCGTGCCGGTGATGCCGATCTCACCGACGCCCTTGATACCGAGGGCATTCACGTGCGGATCGTCCTCGTGCACCAGGATCGCTTCCATCGACGGCACGTCCGCGTTCACCGGGATGTGGTACTCCGCGAGATCGGCGTTGAGGATGCGACCGGAGCGGGCGTCGGTGATCGCCTTTTCGTGCAGCGCGAAAGACACGCCCCAAACCATGCCGCCGAGAAGCTGGCTCTCGACCATCCTTGGGTTGATGATGCGCCCGGCCGCGAAGGCGCCGACGAGGCGCGTCACCCGGATCTGCCCGAGATCGGGATCGACCTTCACCTCGGCGAAGACAGCGCCATGCGCATGCATGGCGTAGGCTTCCTGCGCCGCTGGATCGCCGGCGCTCTTGCCTTCCGCGGTGACGAGGTCGAGGCCCGCGCGCTGCAGGATGTCGGCGAAGCTTTCGCCACGGCTCTCGTCATCACGCCGAACCAGGCGCCCGTCGACAGCGACGGTGCCGACATTGCCGGCGCCGAACAGCGGCGAGCGCTCGTCGCTGGTGGCGATCTCGGCGAGCTTGGCGATCACGTTGACGCCGGCTGAATGCAGCGCCATGCCGGCGGTGGCGGTATGCGCCGATCCGCCCGCAATCCCGGCATCGGGAAGGTCGGAACTGCCTGAGAGGAACTCCACCTCGTCGATCCCGAGGCCGAGAGCGTCTGCGGCGATCTGCGCCAGAGCGGTCCAGGCGCCTTGCCCCATGTCCTGCGCGCCGATCTCGGCGAGCCCTGTGCCATCGCGGTGGATGGTGGCGCGCGCGTTGGCCTGGAACATCAGTGCCGGGAAGGTCGCCGTGCCGACGCCCGAGCCGACAAGAAGGCCGGCGTCGTCGCGGCGCGCGCGCGGCTCAACCGGGCGCCCGTTCCAGCCAAAGCGCTCGGCGCCCAGCCGATAGCACTCGCGCAGGGATTTCGACGAAAACGGCTTGCCGGAGATCGGCTCGACCTCGGCATAGTTCTTCAGCCGAAACGCCAGCGGATCCATCCCGACGGCGAAGGCGGCCTCGTCGATCGCGCTTTCCAGCGTGATCGATCCTGTAGCCTCGCCCGGCGCCCGCATGAACAGCGGCGTGCCGGTATCCAGCCGCACCGCCTCGTAGCTCGTGCGGATGGCGGGGCTGGCATAGAGCGTATGGGCAACGCTCGCCGCCGGCTCGAGGAAGTCGTCGAAGGTGCTGGAGGCGGTGCGGGTGTGGTTGCCGATCGCCCGCAGCGTCCCGTCATCGGAGACGCCGAGGCTGATCGTCTGGCGTGTCGGGGCGCGGTGGCCGACCGGGCCGTACATCTGCTCTCGGCGGAGCACCAGCTTGACCGGGCGGCCGAGGGCACGTGCCGCGAGGATGCCGAGCACCTGCGGCCCGGCCGGAAAGCCCTTGGAGCCGAAACCGCCGCCGAGGAAGGGGCTGCGGATATGGATGTCGCCCGGCGCGATGCCGAAGAGGCCGGCGATGCGCTGCTGCGCCATGCCGAGCGCCTGCGTCGGCATATCCAGCGACAGGGTGTCGCCGTCCCAGCTCGCGACAACGCCGTGTGGCTCCATGGCGTTGTGGTATTGCGCGGGCGTCTCGTAGACCGCCTCGATGCGGTGGGCAGACGCGGCGAGTTCGCTGTCGATGTCGCCGGTCTCGTCGAAGGCGGGGTTGCCCGCCCCGACCACGTCGGGTGAGAAGGTTTCCGAGCCGTCGAGGCCGGTGCGCGCCGCCTCGGCCACGTAGCGCGGGGCGAGAAGCAGGGCACCCTCGGTCGCCGCCTCCAGCGTCTCTGCCACCACCAGCGCGATCGCCTGTCCGGGATAACGGACGCCGGCGTTCTGCAGGAGGTCCATCCGGAACATGAAGGGGTTGGACTTCTCGTCCGGATCGGCCGCCAGCGGCGGGCGGTTTGCCGGGGTGAAGACCTCGACGACGCCCGGATGCGCCCGCGCGGCTGCCTCGTCGAGGAAGGTGACGCGGCCGCGGGCGATCGTGCTGGTGGCGACGACCGCATAGAGCATGCCGGCCGGATGGTTGTCGGCCGCAAAGGTCGCCGCGCCCGTCACCTTGAGCACGCCCTCGCGCCGGGTGAGGGGCTGGCCGATGTTGGACCCGTGACGCCGGCGGGCGCCCGTCTCGTTCAAGGTCGTCTCAGACATGGAGGTCCCCTTTGGACTGCGCGGCGAAGGGCGAGGCCGGAAGCGCCGGAAGGCGCTCCGGCGTGCCGGCGGCCGCAAGCTGCAGTGCGCGCGCAACGATGCGCTCGGCGAGCACGATCTTGTAGGCATTGTCGCCGGAGGGCATGGCCCCTTCGAGCGCGGCCTTGGCGGCCCGGTCGAAAGCCTCGGGGCCCGGCGTCTGCCCGACGAGGACCGCTTCGGCGGCCGCACAGCGCCAGGGGCGTGCGGCGACGCCGCCGAGCGCGATGCGGGCCGCGCGGATGCGGCCGTTCTCAAGCTCGAGGCCTACCGCGGCGGAAACGACGGCGAAGGCATAGGAGGTCCGCTCGCGCACCTTGAGGTAGCGGGAGTGACGGGCGACGGCCGAAGCTTCCGGCGGCAACACGACAGAAACGATCATCTCGCCCGGCGTGCGCATGGTGCGGTCCTGTGGCGTGTTGCCGGGCAGGCGGTGGAAGTCTGCGAGCGGCACCTGCCGGCGCCCCGCCGCGCCCTCCAGTTCCACCATCGCGCCGAGCGCCGCGAGAGGGACGCAGAAGTCCGACGGGTGCGTGGCGATGCAGGCCTCGCTCCAGCCGAGCACCGCATGCAAGCGGTTTTCGCCGCCGAGTGCATCGCAGCCGCTGCCGGGTTCGCGCCGGTTGCAGGCGCTGGCCGTGTCGTAGAAGTAGCGACAGCGGGTCTCCTGCATCACGTTGCCGCCGACCGTCGCGGCATTGCGCAGCTGTCCCGACGCCCCCGACAGCAGGGCTTCGGCGACGGCCGGATAGGCCGCGGCAAAACGCGGATCATGTGCCAGATCGGCGTTGCGCACGAGCGCGCCGATGCGCACCGATCCGTCCGCTTGCCATTCGATGCTGTCGAGGCCCGGCAGATGGGTGATGTCGATGAGACGGCCGGGGCGCGCGATGTCGCCCTTCATCAAATCGAGGAGATTGGTGCCACCGGCCAGAAACGCCGTATCCGGCCCTGCCGCTGCGGCGACGGCCTCGGCGACGCTCGTTGCCCGCACGTAGTCGAAGTTTCTCATGCCGCTTTCTCCTCTGCCAACGCGGCCATCCGTCGGCCGGCCTCCAGCACCGCCTCGGTGATGCCGGCATAGGCGGCGCAGCGGCAGAGATTGCCGCTCATTCCCTCGCGCACCCGCTCCGGGTCGCCGCGGGCCTGGTCCTCCGCGAGGAGGCCGACGGCGCTCATGATCTGGCCGGGCGTGCAGAAGCCGCACTGGAAGCCGTCGTGCTCGATGAAGGCGGCCTGGACCGGATGCAGCGTGCCGTTCTCGGCCAGGCCTTCGATGGTGGTGATCTCCGCGCCGTCGTAACTCAGCGCCAGCGCGAGGCAGGAATTGATCCGCCGGCCGTCGGCCAGGATCGTGCAGGCGCCGCATTGCCCGCGGTCGCACCCCTTCTTCGTCCCCGTGAGGTCCAGCCGCTCGCGCAGCAGGTCGAGGAGCGTCACGCGCGGATCGTCGAGGTCGATCCGCCGCTCCTCCCCGTTGATGGTCAGTCGGATGGAATGGGCCATGCTTTCCCCCGTCTCGTGCGGTATCAAACCAGGGCCGTCCGTGACTTTTGCACGAGTGGCCCCCAGAACACGTCCGCACGGGTTCACGTGCAGCGCTCGCTAGAGCATATACGGAGGGTGCCTCCGCTTACAAGCTTCGAGGAGTTCTAATCTGTAAGATGGCAAGCGAACCGGAGAAGGGAATGCGCAAGCCGCGCACCGACGTCGTGCGGAACCGGGAACGGTTGCTCGCCGCGGCGGTCGATGTCTTCCGCTGCGGCGGACCGGCGGCCAGTCTCGAGGCCGTGGCGCGGGGCGCCGGGGTCGGGATCGGCACCCTCTATCGGCATTTCCCCACCCGCGAGGCGCTTTTCGAGGCGGTCTACCGCCGGGAGGTCGAGGAGTTGGCGCGTCTTGCCGAGAGCCTCTCAGCCGGTCCCGATCCCGTCGAGGCTCTCCGGCAGTGGTCGCGCGGCGGCGTCAAGCTGGTGGCTACCAAGCACGGCATGCTGACGGCGCTGGCGCTGGCGGTGGACAAGTCGTCCGACGTCTACGCCTTTTCCTTCGAGCACCTGACGCGGGCCATCGGGCTGCTTCTCGATAAAGCCGTGACCGCGGACCGGATCCGTCACGACGTCGCGCCGGCGGACGTGCTGCACGCGCTGGTCGGGATGTCGATGATGGGCAAGGAGCCCGGCTGGGAAGCCAACGTCATGCGGCTCCTCGATATCTTCATCGATGGCCTTCTCAAACGCCCGTCGTGAACGTCGGTCGATAAGGCGTCGCGCGTCCCGAGGGCGTAAAGAGGGCGCGCGGCAGAGTCTCCGTTCGCGTTCGGACCAGCGCAGGGAGGCCGCCGCGGGGAGGCCGCTCCGATCGAAGGGTCTGTCAAACAGAAGTCGGTGCCATCGGGGTCGCCGGCCCCGCGGCAGCCGTCCGGTCAGTCGACGAGGGCCTCCTTGAGGTCCTGGTACTCCTCGCAGGAGGTGCCGCAGAGCGTCTCGATGACCGCGAGCTGTTGCCGTGCGAGATCCGGCTTGCCCTGGATGACATAGGCCTCGCCGAGATACTCGCGGACCCGCGCATAGCGGGGATCGAGATTGACCGACTGGAGGTAGTAGCCGATGCCCTCTTCGGTCCGCCCGAGCTTGCGCGTGGCATAGCCGCGATAGTTCAGCGCCTTGGCGGTGTGGGGCTGCTTCAAGGTGTCCAGCACTTCCAGCGCCTCCTCGAAGCGGGCTTCCTTGGCGAGAGCGTAGGCGTAGTCTGAGAGCGCATCGTCGGTGAGGCTCGCACCGGCGCGCTTGACGCATTTCTTCAGCTTCCCGTCATAGACTTCGCCCTTCTTGCAGGTCGGTGTTGCCGGCGTGTCGTCGCCGAGGGCGAGCGCGGGAGCGGCATGGACCAGCAGGGAGCCGGCTAGGAGGCCGGCAAGCCCGGTCCGGGCGATCATCTTGCGCATCATGGCCGTCTTCATGGCATCTCTCCATCGCATCGCGGGTGCATGCCTTTAGCAACACCCTCGCCGACAGGATGACCGCTCGGCGATGATAACGCTTCGGACCAAGGTCCCATGGGACGCCGCGCATTGGTCCCATGTCCGGCCGGGCGAAACCGGCTAGGGTGGTCGGCGATGATGCCTTTCGCCGCCCTTCTCACGCCCACCCTCCGCCGATGGCGGGTGCTGACGCTCGCCCGCCAGTATCTCCTCGGCGGCGCGACCGTTCTGCTGGCGGGCATGTTGACGATCGGCTTCTGGGTCACCAGCCAGATCACCGAAAGCGTCACGCGCAACACCGCGACGGCGACCGCGCTCTACGTCGACGGCGTCATCGCGCCGCTGCTGCCCGACATCGACGGATCGAACGTGCTCGGCGACGGTGCCCGGACCGCCCTCGACGAGACGCTGTCCACGGGGGCGCTGGGCGAGCGGATCGAGACCTTCAAGCTCTGGGGGCGCGACGGGCTGATCATCTACAGCAGCGCGCCCAGCCTGATCGGGAAGCGCTTCGAGCCGACGGCGAGCCTGCGCGAGGCCTGGGAGGGCAAGGTCGCGGCCGAGTTCGACGATCTTTCCGACGACGAGGATGCGCTGGAGCGCGATGCCGGGGTCCCGCTGCTTGAGATCTACCACCCGATCCGCGCGCCCTGGTCCGGCAAGACCGTCGCGGTCGCCGAGTTCTACGAGCATGCCGAGGAACTGGAAGCGAGCCTCCTCGCCGCGCGCGTGCGCAGCTGGATCGTGGTCGGCGCCGTGACGGTCGCGATGATCGGGGCCTTGTTCGGCATCGTCCTGCGCGGCAGTTCGACCATCTCTCGCCAGCGCAGCGCCCTGGAAAGGCAGGTGCTCGACTTGCAGGACCTGCTCGAGGAGAACCATCGCCTCGGCCGGCGCGTGCGGGATGCCGCAACCCGCGTCTCGGCGGTCAACGAGAGGACGCTCCGCCAGCTCAGCGCCGATCTTCACGACGGACCGGCGCAGCTGCTCGGTCTCGCGGCGCTTCGGCTCGGGAGCCTTTCCCTGGCCCAGGGGCTCGGGGACCGGGCGGCGGAGCTTCTGCCCATCCGCAGTTTTCTCGGGGATGCGCTGATCGAGATCCGGCGCATCTGCCATGGCCTCGCACTGCCGAATATCGAGACGCTGGCGCTCGGCGACCTGCTGCGTGACGCGGTGCTCGCCCACGAGCGCCGGACGGCGACCGAGGTCGCGCTGCAATCGCCCGACGCCAATCCGGTGCTCGCCTCCGCCGAGAAGCTCGCCATCTACCGCTTCGTCCAGGAGGGCCTCAGCAACGCCTTCCGGCATGCGGACGGCCGCGGGCAGGCGGTGGCGGCGCGCGTCGAGGGCGAGGCTGTCGTCGTCGAGGTCCGCGATGCCGGATCGGGCTTTGCGGCGGACGCGGCGTCGGGGCTCGGCCTCACCGGACTTCGCGACCGGATCGAGAGCCTCGGCGGGACTTTTGCCGTGGAGAGCGGCTTTTCCGGAACGCGGCTCGAAATGACATTGAAGCATGGCAGCGCGGCGGAGTTGACGACATGAGCGAACCCGTGAGCGTGGTCGTGGCGGACGACCATCCCCTCTTTCGGGCGGGCGTGGCGCTGAGCCTCGAGGAGACGGGGCGCTATGCCGTCGTCGGCAAGGCTGCCGACGCGGACGAGGCGGTGGCGCTGGCGACGTCGGCAGCGCCGGTCATCGCGTTGATCGACCTGTCGATGCACGGCGGCGGCCTGTCGGCGGTCCGCCGGATCCGCGAGAGCCTTCCCGCAATTCTCGTCGTCGTCCTCACCGCCTCGGAAAGCGACGACGACGTCTTCGCGGCGCTCGAGGCGGGCGCCCGCGGATATGTGCTGAAGGGGGTCGGATCCGACAGCCTCGTCGAGGTGCTCGATGCTGTCGTGCGCGGGGAGAGCTATGTCCCGCCGCACCTTGCCGCCCGCATCCTGTCGACGATGCGGCGGCGGACGACCGCCGCCACGCCGCCCGCCGACCCGATGGCGCGGCTGACGGAGCGCGAGGAGGAAATCCTCACGCTCGTCGCCAGCGGTCTCAGCAACAAGGCGGTGGCGTTGCGGCTGGACCTCCAGGAGAAGACGGTGAAGCACCACGTCACCAGCATTCTCGCCAAGCTGAACGTGCGCAACCGGACCCAGGCGGCGATCCTGGCGCAGAGCCGCGCCTCCGGCGGATGAGCGGCGCGTTCAGCGCAGCAGGTCGGAGATCCTGGCGCGATCCTCCGCTGTCGCCCGTCGCTCCACGACGGTTCGGCCCCGCTGGTCCTTCATCTCGAACCGGCCGTTCTCGATCTCGAGCTTGAAGCCGTCCTCGGTTCTGGCCTCGACGTCGTCGACATTGCCGAGGCGGGTGGCGGTGCGATCGTCGCGCTGGGAACTGCTGCCCTTGCGGTGGCCGCCATTGTCGTCATGGACGCCATTGTCGTCATGGGCGTCATCGTTCGGTTCGCTTTCGCGACCGCCCCTAACTTCACCGCCGCGACCGCGCGATCCGTTCCCGTCGGCGGAGTTGTCGTCGCCACCGCCCCGGGCCTCCCCGCCACGGCTGCTCCCGTCCTTGCCCGAACCGTCCTTGCCGGATCCGCCGTTGCCCGAACTGCCGCCGCCCCGGTTGCCGCCACCACCCGAGCCACCGGAGTTGCCCCCGGAATCCCCGCCGGAGCCACCATCCTTGGCCGCGGCCGTCGCGGCATGGAACCCGGCACTCAGCGACAGCGCCAAGGGGGACGCGGCAACGGCAAGGGCCAGCGCGGCGGTCGCGAGCGTGCGGCGGATGCCCTTCATCTTCGTCATGGATCGTCTCCTCGTTGTCCGGCGGCCTTTTCGGCCGTTCCAGTGAGGAGAGGATGACCAGCCGGAATCGCCCGCGATAGCGTCCCCGGACCAATGCCGCCCACGCCCGGACCAATGCCTGCCCAAACCAATGACTGCCGGACCAATGATCGGCGGATGCAGCCTATTTCGGGTTCGTCAGGGACGCCTTGGCGTTCTGCGCGTGGTTGAGATCGATCACGACGCGCGTTCGCCCGGGCTTCGACGCCTTGATCTGCGTGATGCCGAGCCCCGCGGCGAACAGCGCCTGCCAGCCCGACCGCCGCAGCGAGGGAGGCGGCAGTTTGGCGGTGAGGCCCCGGGCGGCCAGCTTCCGGCAAGCCGTCGCAAACGACATGTCGTCGGCGATCGGCAGCACGCCCAGCGGCTTCTTCGCCGTCGACCAGTCCTCGGCCGAGTGTCCGGTGATCCAGATGACGTAATCCTGCGTCTCGCCGGGCAGCACCGTCCCGCCCTTGCGCCAGGCCGCGACGCGACCGGGGCCGGCGTTGTAGGCGGCCGCGGCGAGGCCTAGGCTTCCGAAGCGCGTCCGCAACTCGGTCAGGTATTTCGCGGACTCGGCAAGGGCCCGCGCCGGGTCGAACGGATCCAGGCCGCGCTCCGAGGCCGTCCCTGGCATGAACTGCGCGATGCCCTGCGCGCCGCGCGGGCTGATGGCCTTCGGATTGAACAGGCTCTCCCGCCAGATCAGGCGGGCGAAGAAGGAGGCGGGCAAGCCGTTGCGCGCCGCCTCGTCCTCGATCGAGCGACAGGTTTCCCGGCCGAAAGTCGCGGCGGTTTGAGGAAGAGGTTTGACGTCCCCCTCGGCAGCCGATGCACCGTTGACGGTAAGAAGGGTCACGCAGGCGAGGAGGGTGATAAGCGTCGGTCGAAACATGCTTCCCCCGTATGCCATAACAAGTGCCATATTACGGCATCCGTCAGGCCGGAAGCTTGATCCATCGGCGGAGCCGCCGTCCCCTCCGCTGCGTTTCTACAACTTCTGCAGCGGCATGCCTCCGGCAGCACGGCGATCCGCACATCCCGGCCCGCGCTAGCTTGCCGCTGCGCCGATCTGCTGTCGCAGCGTCTCATTCTCCGCCTCCAGTTCGGCGAGGCGCGACCGGACGGGATCAAGGATGGCTTCGTTCTCTTCCGACGTGAACCGCGGCACGATGTATTGCGGGCAGTTCCAGTCGTAGTTTTCGAGTTGCAGCGTGATGATCCGTTCCGTGCGACCGGGAGCAGCTTCGCCCATCACTTTGCGCGTCAATTCGATATTCTCGTCGAGGGTGTGCACCGTTGCCCGCGCATACATCTTCAGCCGCGTCCGGTTCGGATAGTCCATCAGGAACAGGCTGACCCTGTCATTGACCGAAAGGTTGCCCAGGCTGATGTACTGGCGGTTGCCGCGATAGTCGGCGAAGGCGAGTGTCCGGTCGTCGATCACCCGCAGGAACCCGCGCGCCCCGCCCCGGTGCTGGACATAGGGCCAGCCGGTCTCGGACACCGAGGCGAGGTAGAAGCTGTCGCGCGCCGCAATGAACTGCTGCGTCGCCGCATCGAACCGGTCGAACGCGCGATCCCCCTTGAAACCCTGCCACATCTCCGCGACGCCATTCGCTTCCTGCGCGGCGCGGACGGCGGGTGTCACCGCTATGTCGAGAAATCCGTAAGCCATGCCTGTCTCCTCTGTGAGAAGCCGACGTGAAGGACTCAGGCGATGGATTTCGTCGCCTTGTCAAGGAACGGGCGCATCAGCCGCAAGCCGAACGCAGCCCGCCATGCCCGTTCCGTTCAAGTGGCCTGCCGCGTTTCCATCAACGGCGTTGGTGCGGCGATCGAGGCGGCCGTGCATGGCATCGGCATCGTGCACGCCTTGTCCTATTAGGTCGAACGGCAGATCGGCAGCGCCGTCCGCGTCTTCATCGACCATGCCGTGCCCTTGCTGCGCCGTGCCGCCAACTGGCGCAACTGACGCATTCTGGCGAGGACCTGCGCATCCGATGTCGACCGCGGTCGTCCGTGCTGCTCCAGAACGCCCTTTGGTGTCCAGGCATTCGGGGCTTCCACTCATTACCGGGTCACGACCGGATCTCACCAGAAGCTCGGCGCGCGCTCCGGCGTGTCCTCCAGCGAGTGGGCGACGAAGGTGAGGACTTTGCGGAGGTTCTCCCGGGTGATCGGTCCGCCGAGGCAGAGACGCACGGTCTCCGGCGGCGCCGCGCTGTCGGCGACGAAGACGTCGCTTGCCACGACGCCGATGCCCGTGCCGCGCATCTGCCCGATGAAGGCGGACCGCGTCCACCCGGCGGGGAGGGGCATCCAGATGTTGAAGGCGAGCGGATCGCCGCGGAACGAGCCCTCGTCGAGGATTTCCCGCGCCATGCGCTGGCGGGCGCGCGCCTCGTCGCGGACGAAGGAGAGGATCGCGTCAGCCGTCCCGTCCTCGATCCACCGCGTGGCGATCGCCGCGGTGATCGGCGATGCCATGACGTTGGCGGCGGCCATCGCCGCCATGAACGGCCAGGCGGACCGCGCGTCGGGCGCAACGACATAGGCGACGCGCAGCCCGGCGCCGATGCACTTGGCGAGCCCCGCGACGTGCCAAGTGAGGTCGGGCGCGATCGCGGCGAAGGGTGGCTCGCCGTGATCGGGAATGAAGCCATAGGCGTCATCCTCGATGATCGGCACGCCGAACTCGCGCGCGACATTGGCGATCTCCGCCCGGCGGGCGGCGGGAATGGTCAGCGTCGTCGGGTTGTGAAGGGTTGGGTTCAGATAGAGGGCCTTCGGCTCCAGCGTCCGGCAGGCGGCGCGAAAGGCCGCCGGGAGAATGCCGTCCCGGTCCATGGCGATGCCGACGAGACGCAAGTCCTTCTGCGCGGCGATGGCCCGGATGCCCGGATAGGTGATGGCCTCGCAGAGGACGATGTCGCCCGCCGAGCAGAGGAGGCGGAGAATGCCGAGGAGCGCCGAATGCGCGCCGGGCGTCACGAACAGGCGCTCCTGCGTCGGGACCAAGGCCCGCCGCCCCAGCCAGTTCGATGCCGCGTCCCGATCGCTCGGTGCGCCGCCAAAGCCCTGGTAGCGCAGCAGCGCCTTCATGTTGCCGGCGACCACGGAGAAGCCGGCCTCCATCCTGGCCAGCAAAGCGGGGCTGTCCGGCTCCGGCGGCAGGTTCATGTTGAAGTCGGTGCGGGAGGAGGAAGGCGGCCGGGCGAAGGACGTCGCGGCCGGTCGGTCCCGCTTCAGGCGCTCGGCCGCGTCGGCGGCGATGAAGCTGCCGCGCCCGACCCGGCTGACCAGCAGCCCGCGCTTCTGTGCCTCGACATAGCCGCGGGCGACCGTCGTGAAGTCGATCCCGAGGCGTTCGGCTAGACGGCGCTGCGGCGGAAGGCGGTCTCCCGCCGCCAGCATTCCCCCCATGATGTCGGCCGCCATAAGGTCGGCCAGGGCGATATACCGCGGCTTGTCGCTCCGCGAGAGATCGGGCTTCCAGTCCTGCATGGTGATCCCGACTTCCACGATAGATCGATCCAGTGGATTGACCATACATTGACTGTATCGCGAAGTACTTCAAGGCAGTGCGACGTCCTGCTCCACAACGGTCGCATCTGCCCGAAATGATGCAGATCTCTGCCTATATTGATAACAACCGCCTTTCAAAGCGTCGATCGGTAGTGCCGGTACTGTTCTATTGATGGCAAAATTGACTGCATCAATCGATCCGCGTTGACCGGATCGCGGAGCAGCGCCGATCCTCATCACGCCGCCAGCCGGCAGCGCCTGCTACCCGCATCCGTCACGAGGAAGGACAGTCATGCCCGTCGTTCAAAAAGAGCCGCACCAAAAGGGTGATTATCTCGTCGACTACGAGGAGAAGGTCTTCGAGGACGTGAAGGCCGACCCGGGCGAGCGCGCGCTCGTCACCTTCCACACCGTGGCGTTCGAAGGCTCGATCGGCTTCGTCAACCTGCTCCAGGCCACCCGCCTGCTGCGCAAGGGTTTCGAGACCAGCGTGCTGCTCTACGGGCCGGGCGTCACGCTCGGGCTTCTGCGCGGTTTCCCGAAACTCGGCGACGAAGCCTTTCCCGGCCACCAGAACATGAACAACCAGCTCGTCAAGTTCATGGAGGAGGGCGGCAAGGTCTATGCCTGCCGCTTCGCCCTGCAGGCGCTGTACGGGCACGGCGAAGGCTCGCTCATTCCCGGCATCCGGCCGATCGCGCCGCAGGACGTGCTGGATCTCATCCTGCTGCACCGCAAGGATGCCTTCATGATGCACACCTGGACGGTCTGAGGCGGCGGGAAGGAAGGGACTGGCCATGAAGGAGAAGCAGCTGGTCAGGGTCGCCGCGGTGCAGATCGCGCCGGACCTTGCCTCGCGCGAGGGCACTGTCGAGCGTGTCCTCAACGCCATCGCGGAGGCGGCGGGCAAGGGCGCGAAGCTCGTCGTCTTCCCCGAGACCTTCGTGCCCTGGTACCCCTACTTCTCCTTCTGCCATCCGCCGATGGCGACGGGGGCGGAGCATCTCCGCCTCTATGAGAACGCGGTGACGATCCCGAGCCCGGCGACGGCGGCGGTCGCCGCGACGGCCCGTCGCCACGGCGTCGTGGTGGCGCTGGGGGTCAACGAGCGCGACCATGGCACGCTCTACAACACGCAGATCGTGTTCGACGCGGACGGCAGCATCGTCCTGAAGCGCCGCAAGATCACGCCGACCTTCCACGAGCGAATGATCTGGGGGCAAGGCGACGGCTCGGGTCTCACCGTCGTCGACACCGCCGTCGGGCGCGTCGGGGCGCTCGCCTGCTGGGAGCACTACAACCCGCTCGCCCGCTACGCCCTGATGGCGCAGCACGAGGAGATCCACGTCGCGCAGTTCCCGGGCTCGCTGGTCGGGCCGATCTTCGCCGACCAGATCGAGGTGACGATCCGCCATCACGCGCTGGAGTCCGGCTGCTTCGTGGTCAACGCCACCGGCTGGCTGACCGAGGAGCAGATCGCCGAGATCCAGCCCGACGAGAAGCTGCAGCGCGGCCTGCGCGGCGGCTGCATGACGGCGATCATCTCGCCCGAGGGCGCCCATTTGGTGCCGCCGCTGACGACGGGCGAGGGCATCCTCGTCGCCGACCTCGACATGGGCCTCATCACCAAGCGCAAGCGCATGATGGACTCCGTCGGCCACTACGCCCGGCCGGAACTCCTGTCGCTGGTCCTCGACAACCGCCCCCAGGCGCCGATGCGCGCTGCCGCAGATCCCGCCGCTCTTTCCTTCGGAGACGAAAGCGATGATGCCGATGCTGCCGACCGCGATGGACACAGCGGAACTGATCAACGAGTTGCAGTCCTTCGGCGCCCGCCTCGTTGATCCGAAGGCCGGCGCCGATTCCCGCCGCGGCGGGGCAGGGCCGTCCGACCACAAGGCGATGACGATCGACGGGATGACCGTCATGGTCCCCGTCCACACAGCGCCGGCCTTCGAGAGCCCCTATCTCGTCGAGAAGCCCGACGCCTTCGGCCGCAGCCGGGTGCTGCGCGAGGGGCTGCCGATCGGCGACATCTCCTTCCCGCTCCGCCCGAAATTCTACGATCTCTCGACCGCGGACGGCATTCCCTATTCCAAGATCGCGGTGCTTCACGGGCGGGACGTCTTGGCGACGACCGTCCTCCAGACCTGCATCCGCTACCAGAGCCGCACCAAGACCTGCCAGTTCTGCGCCATCGGCCAGTCGCTGGCGGCGGGGCGCACGATCGAGCGCAAGACGCCGGCGCAGCTGGGCGAAGTGGCTCGGGCCGCCGTCGACCTCGACGGGGTCAAGCACATGGTGATGACCACCGGCACGCCGCCCGGCAGCGATCGGGGCGCGGCGATCCTCTGCGAGAGCGCGGCCGGCGTGAAGGCGGCGGTCAACCTTCCCATCCAGGTCCAGTGCGAGCCTCCGGACGAGGACGCCTGGTTCGAGCGGATGCGCCTGAGCGGCGCCGATGCGCTCGGCATGCATCTCGAGGCGGTGACCGAGCCGGTGCGCCACCGCATCATGCCCGGCAAGGCGCAGGTCTCGGTCGAGCGCTACTTCTCGGCCTTCGAGGCCGCGGTGCCGGTGTTCGGGCGCGGCCAGGTCTCGACCTATATCCTCGCCGGGCTCGGCGACAGCCATGCGGAAATTCTGTCGGTCTGCGAACGGTTGGTGGCGATCGGCGTCTACCCCTTCGTGGTGCCCTTCGTGCCGATCTCCGGCACGCCGATGGAGAGCCACCCGACGCCCGATCCCGCCTTCATGCATGCGATCCTGCGCCCGCTGGCGAGGATGCTGGTCGACGGCGGGCTGAAGTCGGTGGACGTGAAGGCCGGCTGTGCGAAGTGCGGTGCCTGTTCGGCGCTCTCGACCTACGAGCGGGGCGAAGCCGATGTGAAGGGGTGCGCGGCATGATGGCAGGTCCCGTCCGCTCCTTCGTGGCCCCCGGTTTCCAGATCAAGCACGCCGTCGATCCCTGGGAGAAGAAGGGTGCGGCCGCGCTCCGCCGCGCCGTCTTCTGCCGCGAGCAGGGGATCTTCGAAAACGATGACCGCGACGCGATCGACGATGTGGCGATCCCGATCGTCGCCTTGGCGCTTTGGGGCGTCTATGCCGATGCCGTGGTCGGCACGGTGCGCATCCACGAGGAAGCGCCCGGCCTCTGGTGGGGATCGCGCCTGGCGGTCTGCGAGCACCACCGCAAGGTCGGCGCGCTCGGCACGGCGTTGATCAAGCTGGCGGTGTCCTCGGCCCATGCCCGCGGCTGCACGCGCTTCCTCGCCCATGTGCAAGGCCAGAACGTCCTCCTCTTCCGCCGCCTGCACTGGACCACCGTCGAGGAGGTCGAACTGCACGGTCGGCTGCATCACCGGATGGAGGCCGACCTTTCCCGCTACCCGCCGTTCCACACCCCCGAGACCGGTTTCATGGCGCTGAGGGCCGCGGCATGACCGGCGCCCTCGACCTTGCGGCGCTGGCCGAGATCCTGCGGGACAGCGCGGGGCTCGCAGCGAAAGGTGATATCGCCGAGGCGACCAGCCGGCTCGGCCTGTCCGCCGCGGGGGCTGTGCCGGTCGGCGACGACTGCGCCGCCATTCCCGACGGCGAGGGCTGGCAACTCCTCGCCATCGAGGGCTTCATGAACGAGTTCGTCGCCCGCGATCCCTGGTTCGCCGGATGGTGCGGCGTGATGGTCAACCTCTCCGACGTCGCGGCCATGGGCGGACGGGCCGTGGCCATGGTCGACGCTCTCTGGGCGAATGGCGATGCTTCGGCACGCGCGGTCATGGAAGGCCTGCGGGCGGCATCCGAGCGCTATGGCGTGCCCATCGTCGGCGGACATACCAACCTCAAGACCGACCGCGCCCAGCTCTCCGTCGCCATCCTCGGGCGGGCCAGGCGCCTGCTGACCAGCTTCGACGCGCGGCCGGGCGACGTTCTGGTGGCGGCGATCGACCTGCGCGGGCGTTACCGCGAGCCCTTCTCCAACTTCGAGGCGGCAACGGATGCGCCGGGCGAGCGGCTGCGCGGCGACCTGGAACTCCTGCCGCGCATCGCCGAGAGCGGGCTGGCGAGGGCGGCGAAGGACATCAGCCAGGGCGGCATCGTCGGGACCGCCGCCATGTTCGCCGAATGCTCGGGGGTCGCGATGACGATCGACGTCGGCGCTGTCCCGAAGCCCGACGGCGTGTCGCTGGAACGGTGGCTGCTGACTTTCCCGAGCTACGGCTACCTGCTCTCCGTATCCCCGCCCAACGTCGCAGCCGTGCTCGACCTGTTCGCCGAGCGCCAGATCGCCGCCAGCGGGATCGGCGTGGTGTCGGCAGGCCATGCCGTCTCGATCCGCGACGGGGAACGTGTGGAGATCATCCGCGATCTCGGCGTCGAACCCTTGATCTTGCCGGCTGAGCTGGGTGTTGCGGCATGAGAACCGCGGCGTCTTCCTTGCATTCCGGCTGGCGGGCTCTTCCTCGCAACCTTGGGCCCGGCGTCAGCGCTGAACGCGCTCACGCGGACAGGGCGCGAGGCATCCATGCCTGAGGTCGGCTTCACCATCCGCTGGCCCGACGGCGCGTCCGAGGACTGCTATTCGCCCTCGTCGGTGATCAAGGAGCACCTGCAGCCCGGTCGCACGTATCCGCTCGCCGAGTTCCGCGATCGGTCGCGCACCGCCCTGTCGATCGCCAGCGACCGCGTCCGGGCGAAGTACGGCTTTCCGTGCTCCCGGGCCCTCGGACAGATCGAGCGCATCGAGGCTCGGTGCCGGGCTTTTGGCGACACAGTCGACGCGGAAGTCGGCGTCCTCTCATTTCAGGAGTAGTTCATGGCCGGATCGCTACCTCCCTCGATCCCCGTCGCCATCGTCGGAGGCGGCCAGGCGGGCCTCTCCCTCAGCCACCACCTGACGTCCCGCGGCATCGGGCATCTCGTCTTCGAGAAGTCGACCGCGATGCACGTCTGGGCCGACCGGCGCTGGGACAATTTCTGCCTGGTGACGCCGAACTGGCAGTGCGACTTGCCGGGCCACGCCTATGACGGCCCGGACCCCGACGGGTTCATGACCAAGCCCGAGATCCTCGACTACCTCGCGGCCTTCCGCGCGAAGGTGGACGCGCCGCTCCGCGAGGGGACGGCCGTCACCCGGATCGTGCCGCAGCCGGGGGGCGGGTTTCTAGTCGAAACGTCAGTCGGCTCGCTCCACGCCGATCAGGTCGTTGCGGCGTCCGGGGGGTACACGGTTCCGATCATGCCGGGCTATGCCAAGGAACTGCCGGCCCCGATCGTCCAGATCCACTCGGAACAGTACCGCAATGCCCGGCAGCTGCCGGACGGCCCGGTGCTCGTCGTCGGATCCGGCCAATCCGGCGCCCAGATCGCCGAAGACCTGCATCTGGAGGGTCGGCGCGTGCATCTTGCCGTCGGCAATGCGCCCCGCTGCGCGCGCTTCTACCGCGGCCGGGACGTCGTCACCTGGCTTGCCCTGATGAACTACTACGAGATCCCCGTCGAGGAGCACCCCTTGCGCGAGGGCGTGCGTGACAACACCAACCATTATGTCACCGGTCGCAACGGGGGGCGCGACATCGACCTCCGGCGCTTCGCCCTGGAGGGCATGCGGCTCTACGGCCATCTCGATGGCTTCGCGCAAGGCCGCCTGCAGTTTCAGCCGACCGTTGGAGCAAGCCTCGACGAGGCCGATCGCACCTACAACCGCATCAACGCCTCAATCGACCGCTTCATTCTGGAACAGGGCCTGGAAGCGCCCCCGGCCTCGGTCTACACGCCGCTCTGGCAGCCCGAGACGGAGACGACGTCGCTGGATCTCCTGGCCGAAGGGATCGCCGCCGTGGTGTGGTGCATCGGTTTCCGTCCCGACTTCGGTTGGCTGCAGGCGCCGGTCTTCGACGATCATGGCCACCCGAAGCACAAACGCGGCGTGACGGACGTCGACGGCCTCTATTTCCTGGGCCTCCCCTGGCTCCACACCTGGGGGTCGGGGCGGTTCTCCAGCGTCGGCCGGGACGCGGCTCATCTGGCGGAAGCCATTGAGAGCGCCCTCAAGACGCGACAGGCGCCGCGCCGTCTCGCCGCCGCGGGTTGACCGGCTTGCCGGCGATGGCCGCCGGACGCCTGAACTCATTCGAAATGAATCGTTCGAAAGAATTCGCCGCGATTTTTCCTTCGTCGCCAACCGAAGACGGGAGCAATATCTGGAAACGGTCGCGCGTTTGAAATTTGAAGACTTCAGCCTGTCAGTCGAGCTGCCGCTGGCATCGGCATCTGGTTCGACAGGCCGTTGACGAGAACCTCGAAGGCCGTCTGACTGACGGGCTTCGAGTACAGATAGCCTTGCGCTTCACAGCAGCCGATGGCGTGAAGCACCTCGGCCTGCGCCAGCGTCTCGATTCCCTCGGCGATGACGCGGATATCCAGACCTTCGCCGAGGGTGATGACGGATTTGAGGACGGCGATCGATTGCGGGCTCTCCGGGGCTTCCGTCACGAAGCTCCGGTCGATCTTGATCTTCGAGATCGGGAAGCGCCGGAGGTAGCCGAGGGACGAATAGCCGGTGCCGTAGTCGTCGAGCGCAAAGCTGATGCCGAGCGCCGTCAGGGCAGCGAAGGCCTCCTGCAGGCCGGTGCTCTCCGAGACGAAGGCGGACTCGGTAATCTCCAGTTCGAGGCGTCTGGCCGGAAGGCCCGACAGCGCCAAGGCACGCTCCACCGCCGCCACGAGGTCTCCCGCTTCGAACTGAAGCGGCGACACGTTGACCGCCACCTTCACGCTGTCCGGCCAGCTTGTCGCAGCAAGGCAGGCCGTTTCGAGGACGAAGGCGCCGAGCCGGTGGATGTAGCCCATTTCCTCGGCGACCGGGATGAAGGCGACGGGCGAGACGTAACCCCGCACCGGATGGCGCCAGCGCACGAGCGCTTCCGCGCCGATGATCTCGGCATTCTCGATCAGCACTTGCGGTTGATAGACGACCTCGAACTCGCCCTTGTCGAGGGCGTTCTCGATATCGCGCTCAAGCGCGAGACGGGCAAGGCGGTCGACCTCCATGCCGCGGTCGAAGACCGCGATCCGCTCGCCGAACAGCGACTTCGCACGGCAGAGCGCGATGTCGACCTGGCGCATCATGTCGGTCCCATCCACCGCATGATGCTGCCACCAGCCGATGCCGACGCTGGAGCCGACGGAGATGCGGTGGCCCCGGATGTGGTAGGGCTCGCGGATGGCGGCGAGCAGGCGCTGGGCGGCCTCGACGGCTGTCGCGACGTCGGCGCACCGCAACAGGATCGCGAACTCGTCTCCCCCGATCCGCGCGACGACGGCGTCCGGCCCGGCCACGCGGCGGGCACGCCGTGCCGTCTCGACCAGCACCGCATCGCCGGTCCCGTGCCCGAGGGCATCGTTGACGGCCTTGAACCGATCGAGATCGAACGCCATCAGCGCGACGCCGTCGGGTCGTTCGACGCTGCCGAGGTCCGAGATCGCGCCTTCGAGGGCGCGGCGATTGGCGAGGCCCGTCAGCATGTCGTGCAGCGCCTGGTGCCGCAGCCGCTGCTGCGCGCGCTCGCGGTCGGTGACGTCGCGAAGCGTCAGGCAAAGATGCAGGACGTCTTCCGCGGCGGCATCCTCGTGCGCGATCACCCCCCTCATCCAGAAGGGCGCGATCGAATATTCGATCACGCGCTCGTCCTCCCCGGTATCGAGCGTCAGATATCGCAACGTCCGGTCGGCATGGGCCGCCCTCGTCGATCCGATCCGGGCGGCTTCGCCAAGGGCCTCGCTCAGCGCAAGCGGCAGGTGCTCGAAGAGTGCGATCGGGACCGGACTGCAGAGGAGCGTCGCCGCCTCGGCATTGCTCCGCGCGATCCGGCCATCGCCATCGACGATGACGATGCCGTCGAAGCTTTCGTCGACGACATGCTCGAGCATGCCCTCTGAATTCGAGGCGTGCAGCCGGGCAAGCCAGACCCGGAGCCGTCCGAGGTTGAACTCACGCAGGAGCGTGAGGATCATCAGGCCAAGGCCGAGGCCGTGAAGGCTCGCCGTCTGCAGCGACACGCTCCCGTATTGCTGGAGGATGAAGGCGCCGCATTCCAGCGACACCATCGCCGCGGTCAGGACGATGACGGCGCGCCTTGCCGGAACCCGTGCGAGGCCGGCAAGGGCGAGGATCCCGATGATCGCGAGGGCCGCCATGGGCAGGGGCTTCTCGGTGATCTCCCGCCTCTGGATCAGCGTTTCGGCCGCCAGCGCGTGAACGAGCGATCCCGAAACCGTCCCGAAGACGGGCACGGTGAACAGGTCGCGCAACTCCGCGGCGCTGGCGCCGACGATCAGCGTCTTGCCGGCGAGGGCTTCCGGCGCCACGCGGCGATGGAGAAGATCGACAAACGAAATGCGTGGAACCTGCGAGGCGTCGATGCTGTAGTCGATGCCGAAAGTGCCGGTCTGGTTCTCGCGACCGGCGAGGACCGACGCCAGCGAGGACAGGGTTTCTCCCGCGATGTCTGTCGCAAACGGCACGCGGCGCAAACGTCCGTCAGGGTCGATGCCGACGTCGACGCCGACGGGCCACGACGCCTGGAGCAGCGGCTCGATCGGCATGGCTGCGTGCAGCGTCGCGGCGCCCGCCGTCTCGGGCTGCGCGAAGGCGGCAAGGTAGGTTTCGATCCCGGCAGTGGCGAGCGCGTCAGCGAAAGCCTGATCTTCCGTCGCCGTCGAGGACGAGGAAAAATCGATGTCGAAGGCGACGCGCGCAGCCTTCGCCGTTGCGGCCGATGCGAGCAGCTCGCCGTAGAGGTGTCTCGGCCACGGCCAGACCCCGACGTCGGACAGGCTCCTCGCATCGATATCGACGAGGACGATGCTGCCGCTGGGCGACCGGCTATGCGCCGCGAAGCGCAGTTCCGACAGGCGGTTGTCGAGGGCGTCGAAGAGCCCGGCCGCCTGTGCCGCGACGAGGCCCAGCGCCAGCAGCCCGAACAGCCCCATCTTCCGCAACGCGCGAAAAAGCGCAGGCCGAGGTCTGCTGGAAGACGTCAGTTGATCGCTGGACATTCGAGCGGTCCTGTCCGTCAGGACTTGCCCTTGCCGCCGGGGTTGCCCTTGCCGCCGGCGTTTCCGTTGGCGTTCCCGCCGGCGTTTCCGTTGCCGCCGGCGTTGCCATTACCAACAGCGTTTCCGTTGTCGCCGGCGTTTCCGTTCCCGCCGGCATTGCCGTTGCCGCCGGCGTTGCCGTTACCGTTGGCGTTTCCATTGCCGCCGGCGTTGCCGTTGCCGCCAGCATTGCCGTTCCCGCCGGCATTGCCGTTGCCGCCAGCGTTTCCGTTCCCGCCGGCGTTGCCGTTCCCGCCGGCGTTGCCGTTGCCGCCAGCGTTTCCATTGTCGCCGGCATTGCCGTTGCCGCCAGCGTTGCCGTTGCCGCCAGCATTTCCATTGCCGCCGGCGTTGCCTTTGCCACCGTTCCCGTCAGCCTTGTCGCTGTTGCCGGGTTCGTTGCCGTCCCCTTTGGCCTTGCCACCGCCAGGGTTCTCCTTGCCATCCTTTCCGTCGTCACCGACGCCGACGCCCGGTCCGCTGCCGTTCTCTTGGCCCATGCCGCCGCCAGGGTTGCCCTTGCCGCCCCTTCCGTCGTCACCGGCGCCGCCGCCAGGTCCGTTGCCGTTTTCCTTGCCCTTGTCAGCGCCAGGCTTGCCCATGCCGCCCTTGCCGCCCTTGCCGTCGTCACCGACGCCGCCGCCCGGTGCGTTGCCGTTCCCGTTGCCCTTGCCGCCGCCAGGCTTGCCCTTGCCGCCCTTGCCATCGTCACCGACGCCCGGTGGGTTGCCGCTGCCTGGGCCCTTGCCACCGCCAGGGGTTCCCGGGCCGCCCTTGCCATCATCACCGCCGCCAACACCGACGCCGGCGCCGGGTCCGCCGGCGTTCCCCTTGCCGGCGGAATTGCCATTGCCGCTTCGATCGCCGTTGTCGCTGCCCCCGCGGTCGCTGCTGCCACCGTTTCTGCTGTCGTCGCCCGAACGCGTGGACGACGTCTGCGAGCCCTGGTTGTCGGCCGCGGCGGAAGACGTCGTGGAGCCCGCAGCGGCAGTGCCGGGACCGGCAGTCGAAGCAGTGTCGTCGCCGACCCGCGCTTCGGCACTGAATTCCTTCATGGTCAGTCCCGCCGGCGCCACGGACGGCGAGGAAGGCGTGCCCTTCGCCACTGCCGGCGCGTTCACGCCGCCGGTCCTCAGGCCGCCCTTCGCGGTGGCAACGCTGGCATTCTGCCCGGCGCCGACGGCGGCCGTCTGACCCGTCCGCAGATCGCTGACCTGAACCAGACCGCGGGTGACCCCGATATTCGTGTTCGCCTTGGCGACGCTGACCGTGAACTTCGTGCCCTTCACGACGGCCGCCATGTACGGCGTCTGCACGGTGAAGTGCGGCTGCTTCCGCTTCTCGATGTCGAATTCGATGCTGCCGGCCTTCTGCCTGACCTCCGTCTTCGCGCTGAAGAAGGATTTCGGGACGACCGCCGCCACGCTGTTCGGCATCAGGGTCATCACATTGTTCTCGCTGACGAGACGCACGCGGCCAGTTGGTCCCGTCGCGATCGTCAGACCCTCGGCGATCTTCATCTCCCGCTTGATCTCGAACCGCTCCTTCGACTGCGAGATGGCATAGGCGGTGCCTGAGATGCGATCGACCAACCACTCCCTGGCCATCGCAACGCTGCCGGACAAAGTCGCGCCGATGATCGTGAGAAGAAAGATGAATGTTTTCATTACGCTTATCCGCCATTCCGAAGTCAGCGGCACCCTATGGTTGCCCAGCTAAGGACCACTTAATCAGAAGCCGACAAGTTCCTTCCAAACCGCGTTTTCTCAGCCGATCGGTGCCGCGGGGGGCATTCGCAGGCGCGACGCTCGTCACGTGGCGTGACAACCGCCGGATCCGGGCGGCATCGCCACGGGCAGCCGATGGAACCGCCCCCTGCGGCGACCCATTACCCAGCGGCCATTCGTTCGGCTCAGCGAGCGATTAGGCTGGGGATGGCATTCGATGGTCACTTGGTTGCAGTTTGGCGACTTGCATGCCTGCGAGGGCGATGGCTGGGACAGCCTGTCGACGTTCCAGCGCCTCGTCGCCGAGGCGAACGAAGGCTGCTCGGGGCGCATCGGTTTCGCGGTCCTGCCGGGTGACAACGCCAACCACGCGACACCGGAGCAGTTCAGGCGCGTGGCGGACGTCGCCGCCGGGCTTGCGACGCCGCTATTCGTCCTGCCGGGTGACCACGACTTCGAGGCAGGGCATCTCGGCGACTTCCGCCAATACCTCGCTCCTCAGCCCCTGCCGCGCATGGAGACGGTCGGCGGCGCGCGCATCCTGCTCCTCGACATCGTCAGCGCCGGGTCGGGCGGCCCGGACTTTCGGCTGGGACAGGCCCAGTCGGCCTGGTTGCGGCGACGGCTGGCGGAGGAAACCGATGCCCCGACCATCGTCTTCATGCATGCCTTCCCCGAGGACCTGCACGAAGGCGGCGAGGCGGTCGCAGCGGCCCTCGCAGAAGGCGGCGTCTCCTATGTCGGGACCGGGCACACCCACTATAACGACGTGCTGAACGACGGGCATGTCGTCTACGGCGCGACCCGCTCGACCGGGGAGATCGAGGAGGGCCCGCCCGGTTTCACCGTGTCGGCACTGGACGGCGACGTCGTCTCCTGGCGCTTTCGCACGCTGGGGTCGGGCTGGCCCTTCGTGCTCATCACCTCGCCGTCCGACATCCGGCTGGTCACCAGGACGCAATCGCGGACGCAGGTTCCCGACCGCTCCTTCGAGGTCCGGGCGGAGATCTTTGGCGCGGGGGCGGGCACGCAGGTGACGGCGACGCTCGACGGCGGGCGAGAGCGGCCGCTGATGCCGGACGGGAATGGCACCTGGTACTGTCGCTTCGACGACGTCGTGGACGGACTGCGGGTCCTCGCCGTGACGGCCGTGTCGGAGGACGGCGCCAGCGATACCGACGTGGTCGAGGTGCTCGTGCGCAATCCGCGAGAGCGGCCAAAGCGCGGTCCGGCCACGGCGCTGGGGCACTCCATGCATTCCGTCCGCTCCTGGCCGAGCCACGGCATTCCCGGTGGACGCCTCGGGCCAAACGCCAACGGCCGCAAGTGGTAGGCTGAACGGCGCCGGCTCCGCCCGCTTGGGTCAACCCGCTGGTGATCGCGCTCGGGTCGTTCGGGTATCCGCGGCCTTCGGGCGAGCTGACAGTCGGCTCGCCCCCCTCAGTTCCAGGGCTGGAACAGAACCGCGCCGAGCGCCAGGAGGAGTGCGGGCGGCATGACGACGATGCCGATCTTCAGGAAGCTCCACGCGCCGAAGGACAGGCCCTCCCGGCGAAGCGCGGTCAGCCAGAGGATCGTCGCGAGCGACCCGGTGACCGAGAGATTGGGGCCGATGTCGATGCCGACGAGGATCGCGTCGATCACCTTCTGCGGCAAATCCGCGGCGGTCGTGAAGGCGCCGGCGAGAAGGCCGAGCGGCAGGTTGTTGGTGAGGTTGGTGCCGAAGGCGAGCGCCGTGCCGGCAAGGAACGCACCGGTTTCCGGGGCGGCGTTCAGCGGACCCTGGAGGTGGTCGACGAGCATCGCCTGCACTCCGCTGACTTCCAAGGCGCGGACGATCACGAAGAGGCCCCCGACGAGGACCAGCGTATCCCAGGAAATCTCCTTCAACAGGGGAAGCGGGCTCGTGCGTTCGCCGATCATGACGGCGAGCGCGGTTAGGAGGCCGGCGATCAGCGTCGGAAGTCCGAGCTCCAGCCCCAAGGCAGAAGAGCCCAGCAGCACGGCGGCGGCCGCTGCAAGGCCGATCGCCGCAATGCGTCCCCCGGTCGACAGAGTGGGAATGGCGATGTCGGTGTTCGTCGTTCCCGTGAGGTTGGCACGCTGCGTCAACCGCAGCAGGAAGAACGTCGCGCCGATCGCGGCGACCGAGGGAAGCGCGAAGCGGGCCAGCCAGTCGCCGAGTGCCGGCATGTTCGCCCCGAAGACGACGAGGTTGGCCGGGTTGGAGATCGGCAGCACGAAGGAGGCGGCATTGGCGACGAAGGCGCAGACGAGGAGGTAGGGAATGGGCGTCGTGACCTTGGCCGCCTTGGCCACCGCGATGACGGCGGGCGTCAGCACGACCGCGGTCGCATCGTTCGACAGGAACACCGTGACGAGCGTGCCGATCAGGTAGACGAGGCCGAAGAGCCGTTGCGGCGATCCCTTGGCCGAGCGGGCGGCATAGGCTGCCAGAAAGTCGAAGAGCCCTTCGCGACGGGCCGTTTCGGCCAAGAGCATCATGCCCGCCAGGAACAGATAGACGTCCGTGCCCGAGGCGATGCCATGTAGCGCCTCGGTCCAGGGCAGGAGGCCGAGAACGACGAGAAGCACCGCCCCGGCAAGTGCGTAGACCCATTCCGGCTTGTTCAGAGGCCTGAAGATGACGCCGAAGACCGAGAGGGCGCTGATGCCCCAGGTGGCAAGGTTGACGCTGATGGGCATGGGACCGCCGGGCTTGCCGGGCGGAGCCGGCCATGAGTATCGGATCTGTACGGATATCGGCGATCGGCTTGTCAGTCACCCTTGCAGGCGGCCGCGACTTTCGAGGCACAGACGAGCCAGAGCACCAGGCCGCAGAGTGCGAAGCCCGCGAGCGCGAGGTAGGCGACCGAGAACCCGTAGCGCGCGACGATCACGCCGGCAATGGCCGGGCTGAGCGAGGCGCCGACACCCTGGACCGTCATCACCGCGCCAAGGCCCGCATTGATGTGGCCGGTTCCCTTCAACATCCGCGCGACGAGGCCGGGAACTGCGACGCCGAGCAATCCGGCCCCGACGCCGTCGAGCATCTGCACGGGGATCAGGGCATAGGGGCTCGGCCATAGGCCGGCGATCAATCCCCGGAGCGGCATGGCGACCAGGGCCGCGACGAGAAGCAGGAAGTAGCCGCGGCGGCCTGCGAAGCCCGCGGCGAGCAGCGCGATCGGGATCATCGTCAACTGGGCGATGATGACGGTCGCCGCCGTATACGACACCGGGTCGGACAGGAGCGTGTGCAGCGTCGAGTGCTGGGTGGTGGCCTCCGCGGCCGGCCGGCCAGCGGTCGCCTGTCCCGGGGCGATCGTCACCGACGGCGCCGTTGCGTCTGCGTCGGACGGCGTTGCGCCTGGCGTCGAGGCTTGCGGAGACGCCGTCGTCGCAACCGCCGATGCGGTGTCGCCGCTTTCGGCCTGTGTCGCGACCTGCTGGCCGAGCAGCGGCAGCATCGCGCCATTGCCGAAGTGGAAGAGCATCAAGGTCGCGGCAAGAACCAGCAACGGCGTCGACTTCCACAGCACGCTGAAGCCCGACGGCGCCTCCTTCTCGTCTCCGGTCGACTTCTCGAGGCCACGTGCGGCGTCGTGGTCGATGTCGTCCGCCTTGATCATCAGGACCGCGGCAATGGAGCCGGCCGCCATGACCGTCATCAGGATGAAGACGGCGGTGAGGCCGAACTCATAGCCGAAGAAGCCGGCACCGGCCGCGGCAAAGACGTTGCCGCCATGGTTCCAGGCTTCGTTGCGGCCGAGCTGCGGGGCTAGGCCCTTCTGCCCGACGAGACCGAGCGTCAGACCGGCAATGGCCGGGCCGATGGCGGCGCCCGCAATGCCCGTCGCGATCTGCGAGGCGGTGACGAAGGCGAAGGTCGGGACGAACAGGATGGCGACCGAAGCGATAATCACCAGCGCCGCGCAGAAGGCGACCATGAAGCGCTTGGCCTTCGACGCGTCGGCCAGCGCGCCGAGCGGGGTCGTCGCCAGCATGCCGGCGATGCCGCCGATTGTCATGACATAACCGATGGTGGCCGTGCTCCAGCCTTGCCCGATCAGGAAGATGCCGAGAAAGGGCCCGAGACCGTCTCGGACGTCGGCGAGGAAGAAGTTGACCGCGCCGAGAGCCTTCAGGGATCTCGATCGAGCAACCGGCTGTCCGGACGGGAGTGCTTCTGCAACCGTGGTCATATGCGCATCCTGGAGGGGTTCCAAGCCGACATCCGTGCGGAATCGCACAGACTGGCCGGCCTCTCAATGCGCCGTCCGTGTTATGGTTGCTCACTAAGCATCATGCCGATTGCGGCGTTGGCTGAACCGGGCGGCCGTGGTGCAGAACTGCATCGCCGGCAGCGTTCCGGCCTGCAGCGGACGCACTTGTCTGCACCCCGCCTTCGACCACGCCGATGACGGGGTGTAGACCACCAGAACCGGGCGAGCCGCGACGGATAGACCCTTCGCGGCGATAGGATCTTCGCCACGCAGATTGCAGCACGCGCGGAGTGTCCGCCCGTGGCGATCAGAACTTGATCATCACCTTCCCCAGATGCTCGGCCGCCGCGAAATAGCGGTAAGCCTCGGGCGCGTCGTCGAAGGCAAACGTCTTTCCGGGGACGGTATCCAGACCCTTGGTTTCGATGAAGCGAAGGAGGTCGACGAACATGGCACGGCTGCCATTGGCAATGCCGCGGATCGTCAGGTTCTTGGCGATGAAGGCGAGATAGTCGGGAATGGCGGGGCCCGTGCCCGGGGAGACGCCGACCACGACGATCTGGCCGTTGACGGCGCAGGCGGCGATCGATTGACCGAGCGTGTCGACCCCACCGGTCTCGATGATAATGTCAGCGCCAGCACCGCCTGTCTCTGCCATCAGTTCCGCTGCCCAGTCGGCGCTGGTGCGGTAGTTGATGGTGATGTCGGCCCCCAGCGTGCGGACGAGGTCGAGCTTCTCGTCCTGCGAGGAGGTGATCGCGACACGAGCCCCATGCGCCTTGGCGATCTTCATCGCGGCCAGTGAAACGCTGCCGGTCCCGAGGCACAGGACGAGATCCCCCGGCTTCACGTGGCACATCTCGGTCAAGGCGTTCCAGGCGGTGAGGGCCGCGGAGGCGAGGCCGGCGACGTTCTCGTCGGCAATGCCATCCGGCACTCGGATCAACGCTGGCGCGGGCAGCACGACCTTTTCCGCCAGCCATCCATCCCGCGTGACGCCGATGTCCTCGGCGAAGACGTCCTGACGAAACCCCCCGTCGAGCCAGCTGGAGAAATGACCGCAAACGACGCGGTCGCCTGCCTTCACCTCGGTGACACCGTCGCCGACCGACACGACCGTCCCGACACCTTCCGACATCGGAATTCGCTCGGCAGGCTGGTCGCCGCCATAGGTGCCGCGCAGCAATTGCAGGTCCCGGCTGATCATGCCGACAAGGCGTGGCGCCACGACAACTTCGCCGCGGCCGGCAACCGGCTCCGCGCGCGTCGTCGCGGTCAGGGCTTCGATGCCGTTCCGCGATCCGATCTGAAATGCTTTCATACTGAGAACCCTTTTCCGTTGTGCGGGAACCATACGGAGAATGCAGATCGGCAGTGGCGACGATCAATCGCCATCGCGGCGACGGATGCGCTACAATCAGGGATGGCCGATGATCTGGTGGGAATTTCCGTTTTTGTGACAGCCGTGGAGGCCGGCGGCTTTTCCGCGGCGGCCGAGCGCCTTCATTTGTCGCGGTCGGCGGTCGGAAAGTCGATCGGCCGCCTGGAAAAGCGGCTGGAGGTTCGGCTATTTCACCGCACCACCCGCAGCATGTCCCTTTCGGAGGATGGGCAGTTCTTTTACGAGCACTGCTTGCGGGCCCTGGCGGAACTCACGGCAGGACGGGAGGCGCTCGCATCGGGAAAAAGCGTCGCGACGGGGAGGTTGCGCGCTTCTCTGCCCGTGCTGTTCGGCCGCAGATGCGTCGCGCCGATCCTCACGCGCCTCGCGGAGAAACACCCGCTCCTGGAACTGGAACTGAATTTCAGCGATCGGACCGTCGATCTCGTCGAGGACGGGTATGACTTAGCGATCCGCAGCGGCACCCCTCAGGATGGCGCAGGGCTGATGACCCGCCGCCTGGCCTCGCAGACGATGATTCTCTGCGCCGCGCCCCGGTACCTTGCTGAGAACGGCACGCCGCGATCGATCGGCGACTTGGCGCGGCACGCGCTGATTGCCTATGCGGCAAAAGGTCAATTGAGGACCTGGCTGTTCCCGCGGCACGGCCAGGCGCCGATCGAGATGCAGCCGGCAGGGCGGATGCGCTTTGACGATCTCGAGTCGATCTCGGACGCCGTTGCCGATGGACATGGGATCGGTTGGCTGCCGCGCTGGCTCGTGAACGACCGGGTGGATGCTGGCCAGATCGCCGAGGTGCTCGCCGATGTCCCGCCGCTTGTCGTCGACGTCCATGCGGTCTGGCCGGAGACGCCACATCTTCCTTTCCGAACCCGGCTGGCGATCGACGCCCTGGTTCGACATCTCCCTCGGACCATGGACGCCGTCCCGCGTGCTCACGGCGACGCCAGAGCATGATCGCAGTCCGACTTTGACGGCGCCATTGGGTGAAAAAGCGGTTGGGCGACCTTGCCAACGGCGCGAGCACAGGCGGCTTGGCCGGCCTCGGCGGCAGGCCGGCACAAAGACATCTTCGTGCCGGGAACGCGCGTTGCTCTGAAATTTCAGCAATGGCTGTGGCGGAAGCCCAAGCCCTATTCTGCCGAGGGCTAGAAGGGGGCAGCCTCCCTTGGCGGGCACGCCCTCTCCTCAGCCGTTCAAAGGCCTCAGGCTCAGCCCTTGACGGTAAAGGGCACGACCATGCCGGCGGCGGCGTGGCCTTTCAGGTTGCAGATCAACTCGTACGCGCCGGGCGCCAGTTTGACGGTGAGCGTGTCGGTCTTGCCAGCCTTGAGGTCGCCGACCTCGCCCATGCTCATCAGCTTGTCCTCGTCGATCCGGTTCTTGGCCGGGTCGATCTCGAGCTTCTGTCCGGCCTTGTCGAGCTTGATGACGACCATCTCGTGCGGCGTCTTCGCCGCGGCGTTGACGACCTTGAAGGTCACTTCGCCGGCAGGGACCTCGCTCTTGTCGAGCTTGATCGACATCTGGCCGCCCCGCTCGCCGATCAGCTGAACCGACACGGTCTCGGCGGCGAGGACGGGCACGGAGGAAAGGAAGACGCCCAGCGCGGCGTAGAGGGCGATGCGGTTCATGGCCATGTTTTTCCTTAGTGATGAAGAGTAGTAGGGAATACGTACTTGTATTATTGCTAGCGAGGCGGGCAGGCTTTCGCTACGAATGAAGTCATCGGACAATCGTGTCGGCAGGGCGGCGGCTACTATACATGTTGGTAATGTCGGAGAAACATTCGTCGGCGATCGAACACGTGAAACCCTTGCCGCGGACCCTCCGCGGCTTGCACTGGGCGACGGTGGCGCTGCTCGTCGTCATGTTCGGGCTGGCCTGGACGTTCGACTGGCTGCGGCCGAGCGATCTGCGGGTCAGCCTCATCGACTTCCACCGCTCCTTCGGGATCCTGCTGTTCCTCGTCGTCGTCGCCCGCCTGGCATGGCGTGCGACCCATCGCCTCGACCCCATGCCGCACGGCTCGCCGCGCTGGGAACATTGGCTGGCTTCCGGCGTGCAAGGCGCGCTCTACGCCTGCCTTCTCGCCATGCCTGTCCTCGGCTGGGTCGCCTCGGCGATGTCCGGCGACACGATCAAGGCTTTCGGGCTGACGCTTCCGGACGTCATCTCGATGAACGAGGACCGGAGCGATTGGCTCTTCGAATTGCACGGGACCTTGGCCTGGGTACTGCTCGCGCTGACGGGACTTCATGTCGCAGGGGCACTGCGGCATCACTTCGTCAAGCGTGACGGCCTGATCAACCGGATGCGCCTCTGGTGACCTCTCGAGGTCAAGCCGTCCACAGCACCGCCACCGCATGAACGAGGTTCGCCGCGAGAAGGCAGAAGACGGCGAAGGAGCCGAGGTCCTTCGCGTGCCCGGCAAACTCGGCATAGTCCGGTGATATCCGGTCGACGAGAACCTCTATCGCGGTGTTCAGCGCCTCGACCGCAAAGAGGACGAGCGCCAGGGTGACCTGCGTCGCGTAGCTCCCGATGGCAACGCCCCGTCCGGCGAACAGCACCAGCAGGACGACGAGGGCGATGAGTTCCTGCCGGAACGCCGTTTCGCCGAGCAGGCGTTTGAACCCTAAGAAGGAGTAGCCGGCGGAAGCGACCGTATGGCGGAGCCCGAGCGCCTTTCCCGGTTTCGTCTGGAACTTCGGCGCATCGTCCGTCACGACGGGTTTCCCGCGGGCCGTCCGTCCGGAGCCTTCTCCTTCACCCGCCGGCAGGCGCCGAATGCATCGAGCGCCGGATCGTAAACACCGGTCGACACGTCGGTGAGGCCGAGGATCGTGTGGAAGAGGTTATCGTGCGAGACGGGACGGTCTCGTTCGCCGCGCAGGCAATCCATATCGACATCGCTGGCGCTCTGGTAGGCGTCCGAAAGCCAGGTGACGAACGGAATATGCGTCTGGGTCTCCGGCGCCAGGAAATACGGCGTCCCGTGCAGATAGAGCCCGTTCTCGCCCAGCGACTCGCCGTGATCGGACATGTAGACCATGGCGGTTGCCGTCTCCTGGTCCTCGGCCTTCAACAGGTCGATGACCTCGGACAGGATATGGTCGGTGTAGAGGATCGTGTTGTCGTAGGCCGCGACGATCTCCTCCTGCTGGCAATCGGCGAACTGGGCGGTCTCGCAGGCCGGGCTGAAGCCTGCGAACGCCGGAGGGTAGCGCTTGAAATAGGCGGGGCCGTGGCTGCCGAGTTGATGCAGCACGACGACGGCGTTTCCTGTCTTCGGCCGCTGCTTCAGGAACAGCTTCAGGCGCTCGATCAGAATTTCGTCCTTGCACTCGCCGCCCTCGCAGAACCGGGGATCGTTCGCGTCCGGCAGGAACTCGTACGCGACCCTGTCGGCGACATGCTTGCTACCCGTATTGTTGTCGAACCAGTCGACGGCGAGGCCGGCATGCCTGAGAACGTCGACGAGGTTCTCTGAGGCCAGCCCCTTCGCCGTCGAATAGTCGACGCGCGGGTAGACGGAGAACATGCAGGGAAGCGAGATGGCGGTCGCGGTCCCGCAGCTCGACGTCTGCGTGAAGCTTACGACATTGCGCTTGGCGAGCTCGGGGTTGGTGTCACGACCGTAGCCGTTCAGGCTGAAGTTCATGGCCCGCGCCGTCTCTCCGACGACAACCACGGTCAGCGAGCGCAGGCCCTTCGAGGCAAAGCGCGAGCCTTGCTGGGCGTCGGTGCCCAGGGGCGCTGCAACGATGTTGCGCTCCTTGGTCAGGCTCTCGACATATTTGACGGCTCCGGCGATCGGCGCGCCGGGATTGAAGGTGTCCATGAGATCGCCGCGCTCGCGGAAGGTCGAGGAGAACGACGCGTAGTTCAATCCGACGATCGTGACCGCCCCGATCAGGCAAGGCAAGATGACCGCCATGTTGAACATGAACTTCGCCGGAAAGGCCCGGTGGACGATCCGCACCCAGAAGATCAACAGGCTGGGCAGCACGACGTACAGGGCCAGATGCACGAAGAGATTGGGCGTGAAGAGGTTGCGCGCCTCGCCGCTCGTGGTGACGACAGCGCTCTGGATCATCTCGCGGTCGATGATCGTGCCGAACGTGTCGGTGAAGTACGACGCTGAACCGGCGATGACGATCAGAAGGATGAAGACGGGCTTGATCAGGTACTTGACCGACACGGTCGTCAGCGCCGCAACCGTCAGCAGAAAGATCGCCACCACGAGGGCGGCGAACTGAGCCTCATGGCCGACGAAGTAGCGAAGCCCTTTCGCGAGGAACGTCTGGTTCGTCGCGGCGAGAAGGTAGGCCGATACGACGACCGACAGCGTGACGCTGCCGATGCGCGGTGTGGATAGTTTCATGGCGATCTTTGAATTCTAAGAGCAAGGCGAGCTGCGGCTTCAACTCCCTGAGCCATAGGAGGGTTGCCCCTTCGGATTGATGGCCATGGCTATACGGATCGCCAATCATTCGCGGCGTCGCGTTCGAGATTTCCAGGCGCATGGTGTCAATGAGCCGGGTTCTGGTCGATCGCAAGGACGATCTGGTGTTGCCGGCGATGAACCTGCAGCGGGCAGAGGTGCTTCACGGTGAGCCGTCGGTTGTCGTCGTTGTCCTCCTCCAGGTCGACATCCGCCATCACGTGCGTCCATCGCCCATTTCCGCCGAGGCGAGAAGCCGTCGGTCGTTTCGATGCGCTTGCCTTCGCCTGCCATCAGCCTGGCCCGTCGGGGTCGACAGTGCTACGCCAATTAGAATGATTCCAAACTGGGGAAATGGCCATGCGGTGGTTTGCGAACGGCAGAAAGCGCTTCAAGGATTTGTCGGAGCGGGAAATCCTGGCTCTCGCCATTTCGGCAGAGGAGGACGATGCGCGGATCTACTCCGGCTATGCCGAGCGCCTGGCGCAGGATTTTCCCGATACGGCCGCGGTTTTCCGCGACATGGAGCAGGAAGAGGACGGCCACCGCCGCGTCCTGATCGCCGAGCATGAACGCCGCTTCGGCGGTTCCATCCCGCTGATCCGGCGGGAGCATGTGGCAGATTACGTCAGCCGGCGTCCGATCTGGCTGGTCGCCAATCTCGGGATCGAGCAGATGCGGGCGGAAGCCGACCGGATGGAGGATGCGGCTTGCCGGTTCTACGACGAGGCCGCCAAGCGGGTCGGCGACCCCTCCACCCGCCGCCTGCTCGGCGATCTGGCGGAAGCCGGGCGCCGGCACAAGGGCAAGGCCAGCCTGCTCGAGGAGGCCCATCTGACGGGAGAGGCGCGTGCGGGGGAAGACCAGACGGCGCGCAAGCAGCTGATCCTGACCTTGGTCCAGCCGGGTCTCGCCGGTCTGATGGACGGCTCGGTGTCGACCTTGGCGCCGATCTTCGCCACCGCCTTTGCGACGCACGATACCAAGACGACGCTGCTGGTGGGCCTTGCCGCCGCTGTCGGCGCCGGCATCTCTATGGGCTTCACCGAGGCCGCCCATGACGACGGCGTGCTCTCCGGCCGCGGCTCACCGCTGAAGCGGGGTCTGGCCTCCGGCATCATGACCGCCGCCGGCGGCCTCGGCCACGCGCTCCCCTATCTCATCTCGGATTTCTGGACGGCCACAGTCATTGCCTTCGCCGTCGTCTTTCTGGAACTCTGGGCGATCGTCTGGATCCAGCACCGCTTCATGGAGACGCCGATCGTGCGGGCGACCCTTCAGATCGTCGTCGGCGGTGCGCTTGTCCTCGCCGCCGGCATCCTGATCGGTGGCGGCTGACTGCGATGGCTTCTCGATCAGATCTCCGCAAGGCGCCGCCGCACGTGCGATGACCAGACAACGAATGACCTACGCTGCCGCATGCCGAAGCAAAGGTCAGTGCTGTTTCGTTCGGGTGTCGAGCGTCGATCCAATTTTCCGACGACCGCTTTAACTGCTGAGGGCTGCGCGATGGAAACATCACACAGCCCTCAGCACTCTCATTCAGGGGCGTCGCTCAAGTGCTGCGACGCCCCTCTTTCTGCTTCGGTCTCACGGAAAGTGGACACGGTCCACGAAGGCCCGGTCGAAGGCTTCGGAAACGTGCGCGAAGGAGCGCTGCGCTTCGGCCTGCCCACGCTCGCCCTCGCTTGGCTCAAGCATGAAGACGAGGAAGGAACGACCCGTCGCCATGTATTCGACCCCGAAGTCGAAGGGCGCGAATTCCTCGCGGTCCGGCAGGTTGGTGTCGACCACGCACTGCCAACGCTTGCCGCCGGCAGCCTCTGGCAAGGTGAAGTTCACGACGTCATGATGGGCGTTCATGACGATCATCATGGTCGCGTCGGTGCCTGGCCGACGGATGCCGGCGGCCTGTGCGCGGCCGTCCAGCAGCACGCCGAAGCAGCGCGCTCCCACGTCGGCCCAGTGCGCCTCGTCGAACTCCGTTCCGGCGGGCGTGATCCAGGTGACGTCCTTGACGCCCAGTTCCTCGTCGTAGCGCCCGCTGAGGAACTTGCCCCGGCGCAGCATCGGCAGCGACTGCCGAAGCATGATCAGCTTCTGGACGAACTCCGCGAGGTCCTTGCCCTCCGGCGAGACATCCCAGTTGACCCAGCCGATCTCGTTGTCCTGCGCATAGGCGTTGTTGTTGCCGTTCTGCGTCCGCGCGAACTCATCGCCCGCCAGGATCATCGGCGTGCCGCGCGAGAACAGCAAGGTTGCGAAGAAATTGCGCAATTGCCGGAAGCGGACGTTGTTGATCTCCGGATCCTCTGTCAGTCCCTCGACGCTGTAGTTGCAGGAGAGGTTGTGCGAGTGGCCGTCGCGGTTGTCCTCGCCGTTCGCCTCATTGTGCTTGTCGTTGTAGCAAACCGTGTCGTGCAAGGTGAAACCATCATGCGCCGTGATGAAGTTCACGGAAGCCCAGGGCTTGCGGCCCCGCCTGTCGAAGATGTCGGCAGATGCGCTGAACTTGCCGGCGACCGCCGGGATCTTGCCCTCGTCGCCCCGCCAGAACGAGCGGATGGTGTCGCGGTAGCCGTCGTTCCACTCGGCCCAGCCCGGCGGGAAGCGTCCGACCTGATAACCGCCCGGGCCGCAGTCCCACGGCTCGGCGATCATTTTGGTCTGCGCCAGCAGCGGATCCTGCATGCACGCATGCAGGAAGCCCGACTCCTCGTCGAAACCGGTCGGCTCGCGCGCCAGGATGGTCGCGAGGTCGAAACGGAAGCCGTCGACCTTCATCTCGCCGGCCCAGTAGCGAAGCGAATCCGTCACCATCTGCATCACCCGCGGATGCGTGGTGTTCACGGTGTTTCCGGTGCCGGTATCGTTGATGTAGTAGCGGTTGTCGTCCGGCATCAGACGATAATAGGTCGCGTTGTCGATGCCCTTGAACGACAAGGTGGGGCCAAGCTCGTTGCCCTCGGCCGTGTGGTTGTAGACGACGTCGAGAATGACCTCCAGTCCCGAGTGATGGAACTGCGAGACCATCTCCTTGAACTCGTTGACGAAGGGCGTCGAGCAGTAGCGCGGATCCGGGGCGAAGAAGCCGAGCGAGTTGTAGCCCCAGTAATTCCGGAGGCCCTTCTCGACGAGATAGCTGTCGTCGACGAAGGCGTGGATCGGCAGCAGCTCGACGGAGGTCACGCCGAGGCTCTTGATGTAGGCGACGACGTCGGCGTGCATCAGTCCGGCGAAGGTTCCGCGGTCGCTCTCCGGAACGGAGGGGTGGGTCTGGGTGAAACCCTTGACGTGGGTCTCGTAGAAGATCGTCCGCTCCCACGGAACGTTCGGCTTGCGCTCATCGCCCCAGGTGAAGGCCGGGTCGACCACGCGGCATTTCGGCACGAAGGGCGCGCTGTCGCGGGTATCGAAGGACAGGTCCTTGTCCTTGTGGCCGATCGTGTACCCGAACAGCGCATGGTCCCACACCAGCTCGCCGACATGCTGCTTGGCATACGGGTCGAGCAGCAGCTTGTGGTGGTTGAAGCGATGACCGGCCCGCGGATCGTAGGGGCCATGCACGCGGTAGCCGTAGGTGAGACCCGGGCGCGCCGCCGGCAGGTAGCCGTGGAAGATCTCGTTGGAATATTCCGGCAGCTCGATCCGCTCGATCTCGTGCGTTCCGGTGGCGTCGAAGAGGCAGAGCTCCACCTTCGTGGCGTGGGCGGAGAAGATCGCGAAGTTGACGCCGCGTCCATCCCACGTCGAACCGAGAGGATAAGGCCTTCCCTCCTCGAGTTGAGACCGCGACGAAGGCGGGCTGAAGGCCGGGGCGGCAGACTTCTCGACCAGGGTATGGATTGTCATACGGGCTCACAGTGTTCGGATACAAAGACGAGGTCGAAAGTTCCGCCGATGCCGTTCGTTCCCGCTTGCCGCCTTATTAAATTGCGGGTGAACACAATCGGGAACCGTGCGTTATATTGCACTGCAAAATCACCGTGAGGGTTGTCGTGAGAGTTGCCGAATTGATGAGCCGTATCGTGGACTTTGCCGCACCGGAGGACACGGCGCGCTCGCTCGCGGAACTGATGGGGGATCTCGACGTCGGGGCGGTGCCGGTCGGCAGCTCCTCGGATCCGCTGGGTGTCGTCACCGTGCGCGACATCCTCTACCGGGTCGTCGCCAAGGGCGGTGACCCCGCGTCCATGGTCGCCACCGAGATCATGTCGTCCCCGATCATCTGTTGCCGCGTCGACGACGGGGTGAACGAGGCCATGAGCATGATGGCGGCAAATCATATTCGCCGCCTGGGTGTCAGGGATCATACCGGCGAGATCGTCGGCTGGCTGACCCTGGCCGACATCTCGCGCAAGCTGCTGCTGGAGACGAACGCCATTCCCGAGGCGCTGCAGGAGGTCAAGTCCGAAAGCGCCGATCAAGGCTCCGCGTCAGTTCCCGCGTCAAGCTGAGGCGTGCGGCGACGTAGCTGAGATGGATCGCGGCCAGATCGTTGTCGACGCCCGAGAGAGTGACCAGCGAAACAGCATAGGCATATTCCGAGAAGCCAGCCTTTGCCGTTTCCGCCAGGATCAGCGGCAGTGCCCTCGGCTGGCTGATGGCGTGGTGGAACGCGGCGATGGCCGGGGTATCGGCGCGGATGGAAGCGAGGCCGCGGGTGGCTGCTTCCGTCTGCGCTGCCGTCAGGCCGACCGAGACAGCTGCCGCCCCTGCCACTTCCAGCATCAGCGAACGAGCCTCCGGCGTGACCGCCGAGAGATCGAGCACGAGCGGGTAGGAGGTTTGGAAACGGTTGTCGAGATGCGCGCCGAGCACTTTTGAGGCGAGCGCCTTCAGAAGGATCTCCGAGCGCAATGCCTCGAAGGAGATCTCTCCGAGAGCCGAGGTCCGCCCCGCATCGGCGGGCGGCGCATCCGGGAACGGGCGGTCCGCCAGTTCCACGAGAGCCTGCACCTCGCCGTCTCGAACGCCGCTCGTGACCGGGGTGATTGCGTTGGCGGACTTGTCGGTTTCCATCACGGACGATCCAATCTCTGGCACTTGTCTCTGGCATTGGGCCAAACCGGGGTTGAGGCGGTTGCGGCTCCCTCCAAGGACGGTTTGGGGCCGGGGGCGTTCCCATCCGCCGACAATTAGCGTGGCGCGAAGGCCTTGCCGCTTCGCCGTAGAGGACATCAACGCCGCGGGCAAAAGCGCGGGTCAGCCATTGTCGCCTTCCGCGCTCGCGCTACCCTCCCGAAATCCTCGCAAGCTGCCGGGACCGCTTGGCCGTCAGACGCCGGGTCGCATCACCGCGTGCCTCTCTCGAAAGCTCCAGAATGACGATCGACCAAGCCCTGGCTTTCGGCCTCGTTTTCGCGACGGTCGTCGGCTTCATCTGGGGGCGCTTGCCCTATGATCTGGTGGCGGTCGCGGCCCTGTTCGCCGGGCTGGTGCTCGGCATCGTGCCGTTCGATCAGGCCTTTACCGGGTTCTCCGACAATGTCGTCGTCATCGTCGCCGGCGCCTTGATCATCAGTTCGGCCGTCGCCCGCTCGGGTTTCGTCGAGGACCTGATGCGCCCGCTTCTGCCCTACATGAAGTCGGCGCGAAGCCAGGTGCCGATCCTCGTCGGGGCGACGATGCTGATGTCGATGGTGACGAAGAACGTCGGCGCCCTCGCGATCTTCATGCCGGTGGCGGCGCAGGTCGCCAAGCGCAGCGGCACGTCGATCTCCCGCTTCCTGATGCCGATGTCCTTCGCCTCGCTCATCGGCGGCCTGGTGACCCTGGTCGGCACGTCGCCGAACATCATCGTCTCGAAGATCAGGGTCGACGTGTCCGGCAAGCCGTTTGGCATGTTCGACTACGCGCCGGTTGGTCTCGGCGTGGCGTTGGCGGGCTTCATCTTCCTCTCGCTCGCCTCGGGCCTGCTCCCGAAGCGCAAGCCGGGCGGCACGGTCTCCGCGAGCTTCAACCTCGATGCCTACACCGTCGAGGCCGTCATTCCTGAGGGCTCGGCGTCCGCATCGCGAACCATCGGCGAGGTCGAGGCGCTCGGCGACGGCGACATTCGCATCCGCTGGGTCATCCGGGAGCGTTTTCGCAGGCTCGTGCCGTCGCCGGACATGCCGCTGCGCGGCGGCGACGTGCTGCTCATCGCCGGCGATCCCGAAGATCTCGAGCGCGCCATCGCCCGGTCTGAACTGCGGCTGGCGGGAGAAACCATCATCGCCGCCGCCGACGTCGAGACGGAGACGGTGGTCGAGGCGATCGTCTCTCCGGCGTCGTCGGTGATCGGGCTGCCGGTCGGCCGCGGCATCATGCAGCAGTATCCCGAAGTCGCCGTGCTGGCGATCAGCCGGGGCGGGCAGCCGATCAGCCAGCGCCTTTCATCCCTGAAGCTCCGGGCAAACGACGTCGTCGTTCTCAAGGGAACCGCCGACGACATTTCGCAGGCGCTCGGCGCCTTGAACTTCCTGCCGCTCGCCGAGCGTCGCATCGTCCTTGGCCGCAACCGGCGCAGCTACGTTCCGATCGCGGTGCTGGCCATCGCGATGGCCCTGACGGCCGCGGGCATCGCCAGCGCCGCCGTCGCGTTTTTCGGCGCGGCGGTGACCTTGCTGCTGCTGCGGGTGATGAGCATGTCGGATGCCTATCACTCGGTCGAGGCCTCGGTGATCGTGCTCCTCGCCGCTCTTATTCCGATCAGCGAGGCGATCCAGACTACCGGCGGCACCGACCTGATCGCGGCCTGGCTTTCGCCGCTGCTGTCGGGCCTCGCACCCTCGTTGGCACTGGCCGTCGTCATCATCCTCGCCATGGCCGTGACGCCCTTCCTCAACAATGCCGCCACGGTGCTGATGATGGCGCCGATCGCGGCGTCGGTGGCGATCAAGCTCGGGCTCAACCCGGATCCGTTCCTGATGGGTGTCGCCCTCGGCGCTGCCTGCGACTTTCTGACACCCATCGGCCACCAGTGTAATACGATCGTCATGGGCCCCGGCGGTTACAAGTTCGGCGACTACTGGCGGTTGGGCCTGCCGCTCTCGGTGATCGTGGTCATCTGCGGCACGTTGCTGATCTCGCTCGTCTGGCCGTTCTGATCTGCCTTTCTGGCAGCAGATCGATTTGTGCGAGGTGGGCATCGGGCTCGCGGATCCAAGCCACGAACGGTGCTGGGCCTCTAACACCGGCCTCGACGGAAACTGCTGAGGCCCCCGACGCGACGCCGGTGTCGCGGGAGAGCTCTGGCGGTTCCGCCTTGGCTTTCAGCCCGGACGAAGGGCGCGCAGCGCGTTCAGGATGACCGCGACATCGATCGCTTCCTGAAGCAGTGCGCCTTGCACGGGCGGCAAGTAGCCGAAGGCGGCGGCCACCATCCCGATCCCGGAAAGCCCGATCCCCACGGAGACGCTCTGCAGCGCGATCCTGCGTGATCGCTGGCCGATGGCCATCGCCTCGACGAGCCCGTCGAGACTGTCGCGCAGGAGGATCACGTCCGACGCCTCGGCCGATGCGGCGGCCCCCTTGGCGCCCATCGCGATGCCGAGATCGGCGGCGACCAGAGCCGGCGCATCGTTGACGCCATCGCCGACCATCATCACCGGTGCCCGTTGCTTCTCGCGCCGCACCAGCGCGATCTTGTCCTCCGGCACGAGGTCGGCGGCGATCTCGTCGAGGCCGAGGCTCCTGGTGATGGCGAGCGCGACATCCCGGCGGTCCCCGGTGGCGAGCACGATCCGTGTCACGCCGAGCGCGCGCAGCCGCGCCAGCGTCCCCGCGACATCCGGGCGAAGCGCGTCGCGCATCAGGACGAGCCCGGCAAAGGCGCCGTCGACGGCAAGCGCGACAGTCAGCGCGCCGGCGGGAACGGCGGCGGTCAGCGCCGCCCGTTCGGCATTGGGCATCCCCGCGGCCACGAAGCCCTTGCCGCCGACGCGCACGAGGCGCCCGGCAACGCGCCCCTCCACGCCTTCGCCCGGCACCTCCCGCGTCTCGGTCGGAAGCGCGAGAGCGAGCCCGCGTTCGACCGCGGCGGCGACGACGGCCTTGGCGACCGCATGTTGGGACGCCTGATCGAGACTGGCGGCCAGCGACAGGACTTCGGCCTCCGTCCAGCCTTCGCCGACGACGATCTCCGACACGGCGGCGGACCCGTGTGTGAGGGTTCCCGTCTTGTCCACGACGAGCGTCCTGATGCGGCCGAGCGTTTCGAGCGCGGCGCCGCCCTTGACGAGAACGCCGACCTTGGCCGCCCGGGAGATGCCGGAGACGATGGCGACGGGAACCGCGAGGATCAGCGGGCACGGGGTCGCGACGACGAGGACCGCGACGGCGCGGACGGGATCGCCGGATAGCCACCAGGCCAGCGCCGAGAGCCCGAGGGTCACCGCCATGAAGCCGAGGGCATAGCGATCGGCGAGGCGCGTCATCGGTGCCTGCGACGTCGTCGCCTCTTCGACGAGGCGGACGATCCCGGCATAGGTGCTCCGGGCGGCCGGCTCGCGCGCCACGAGGTCGAACGCTGCGCCGACATTGGTCGAGCCGCTCATGGCGGCGTCACCGTCGCGCTTCGTTACCGGAAGGGATTCGCCGGTGAGCGGCGCCTCGTCGAGCAGCGTCGATCCCGAGACCGTCCCGTCGACGGGAAGCACATCACCGAGATGGACGAGCAGGCGGTCGCCGACGGCAACCTCCGAAATCGGGATCGTGGCGAGGGTTTCGCCCGAATACCGCACCGCCGTGCGCGGGACGCGGTCGAGAAGCGCCTTCATCTCGCGGTTGGCACGGCCCGCCGCGTAAGCCTCGAGTGCCTGTCCGCTGGCGTACATCAGCGCGACGACGGCCGCCGCCAGAGCCTCTCCGATCGCCAGCGCGGCCATCATCGAGAGGGCGGCCACGAGGTCCAGCCCGACATCGCCGCGGCGAAGGCTGGCGGCGATCTGCCAGAGAAGGGTGGCAAGGACCGGCACGACGCCTGTCGACCAGATCAGACCGGCCGCGTCCGCCTTGCCGAGCAGGAAGGCCGCGGTGCCGGCGCCGAGCCCCGCCACCGCGCAGGCGATCGGCAACAGCCTCAGCAACCGCCTTTTGCGCTCGGCAGGACGGGCCGCTTCGGCGGACACGACAGTCGACGGCATCATCATGGCCTCCTCCAGAGGTCCGGCTACGGAAACTCGCCGCCCGGGGTAGGCCGTGCGGCGATGGGCTCCGGGCGTTGACGCGGCCGCCCGGCGACGCTCCGGCACAAAGCCTTGCCGCAGCCATAGAAGCCGCCCCCGATCAGCCGGAGACGGTCACCTCTCTCAGCACGGACGGCGCATCGATGCCTTGATCTGACGCAAACCCGGCGCCGTCTTCGGCCCTGACATCGTGCGGGCCAGCCAGGCCTTCGCAGCGGACCTTGGTCCTCCCCGCTTGGTTGATCCAGCTCCGTTAGATCGATATGCAGGCGGACAGCTCCTCGCTCGCAGTTGTCCCGTCGACGCGCCCAGGAAACGAATGCCGCTCTTCGACGTCCTGCCGCCCGATCTGTTCAAGCCGCTGGCGTCCCCGTCGCGGCGGCTCTATTCCGACCTCCTGCTGCATCTCTACCACCGCACCTTCGAGCTCGCGCCGGAGGCACCGCGCCGTGCCGATGTCGTCAGCGAGGTCGAGGACTTCCTGTTGCGATGGGAAGCCACGCAGGAACCGGTCGTCGACGAGGAGGCACTGGAGCCATCGGGCGACGACCGCGCGCGGGCCGTCTATCAGCGGCTCGTGGACACCGGCTGGCTTGTCGAACACCGGGAGCGTTACGTCCGCCTCGTCGACTTCAATCCCGAGGCGAGCATCCTCGTTCAGGCTTTGGCCGAGATCGAGAAGGGCGAGGCCCGCAGCTATGGCGGCGCGGTCCTCGGCGTTCTCGGCGCCCTGGAGGGAACCGCTGCGGAGCCCGACGACCGGTCCGAAAGCCTTCGCAACGCCCTTCGGGGGGCGAACGAGTTCATGGCCCACATGCGCACGGTCTCGATCTCGCTGCGCCAGGCCGAAGACCGGATCCTGAAGCAGCCGAGTGTCCGGGAGGTGTTCCGGCACTTCTTCGAGGATTTCGTCGAGCGCCACCTGATCCGTGACTTCAAGACCCTGCACACGAAGGATAATCCGTTCCGGTTCCGCGCCGCCATCGTCCGCCAGGCGAACGAGATGATGATGGACGACGACCTCGTGGCACGGCTGGGAGAGGCCTATGCCAGGGAGGGGAGGGCAGAGGACGCGGGAGCCGGGCAGGAGCGGGTGCGGGAGGAGATCGCGGAGGTCATCGCCGTGTTTGACGCTGCCGACCTGCATCTCGACGCCATCGACGCGACGGTCGCGCGGATCGAGCGGCGGATCGTCAACACCGCCCGCTACATGGACCGGATCATCAACCCCTCGCAGGTGCGCCTCGTCGATGCCATCAAGGCCTTGGCCGACGACCGCCGCGACGATGTTCCGGTCGCGACCGCCCTGCTGCCGCGCATCCTGCCGCTCGGCCCCGTCCACGTGCCGGCGCCGCGCCGCGAGCGGGCGGTCGTCGCCCCGACCGTCATCCGGGACGTTCCCGTCGATCCCGGCGCGCTCGTCTATGCCCGGGCCAAGGCCGAGTATGTCCGGCGCACCCGCGTCACCGCACCAGTGCTCGCAAGCTATGTGGATAAGGTCCTCGGCGAGAAGACGGAGGTTCGCGCCAAGGATATCATGCTCGAGACGGTGGAGGACTTCGTCGCCTTCCAGCGATTGCGGGAACTCCCCTCGATCTTCAACGGGGCCTTGGCGCCCCGCTTCGAGCTCGTCCTCCTGCCTGGCCGCTGCTCCAACGACTGGATCTCCTGCCAGGATTTCCTGATACGACGGCGAATGCCGAGGGATAGCGATGCAGCGTGAGACCGACGAATTCCGCGATATCGTCGACGGCGACTGGGCCGGTGGCCATATCGCCGGCCGCCGTCCGTCGGCCGAGGAGATGACGCGTTCGCTGCAGGTGCTGCTGACGCGCCAGTGCGTCTACTCCCACACGCCGGGGCTTGGCCGGACCTACGATCTCGTCCGTGCCTATCCGACCTTCTACGAGCGCTACTTCGGCGCCCTCGGCTACCGGCTGGAGATTTCGGCCCGCGATCAGATGGTGGCGCTCGTCGTTCCCGGCGACGAGGCGCGCTATGACGGCATGTTCGAGCGGCTGCGCAAGGACGAGACGATCGTCCTCTTGGCGCTGCGGCTTCTCTGGGAGGAGGCGATGCGGGCGCACGAGATCGGGGATGGCGGCATCGTCGAGCGGACGACCGATACGCTCGTCGACCGGATCGAGAGCGCAACGCAAGCCGCGCCGCCCGACGAGATGCGGCTGCTCGACATCCTTCGCCGCTTCCAGCGCAACGGCGCCGTTCGTCTCGGCGAGCGCGACCGGGTTGGCCGCGTGTCGCCGCTCGCCATCCTGCCCGGGATCGCCGTCCTGGTGCCGGACTCCTACGTCGAGGACCTGATGGCCTGGGTCGCGGCGCCGCCGAGCGAGCGCAACCCGAGCCTCGACCCGGATCGCACGGCGGTGGAAATCGAGCGCAGCGCGGCGTCGGCGGATACCGTGGTTCAGCGGCCGGCCGGCCGGGGCAGTACCCTTGTATAGCCTTCGCCGGATTTCGATCTCCAACTGGTATTTGATCGACGCAAAGGACATCGAGATCCGGGGCGAGGCCGCCCTGATCGGGCCAACCGGCGCCGGCAAGAGCTCCATCCAGGACGCGATCCAGACCGTCATCACCGGCGGCAATCACAACCGCCTGAACCTCAATGCGAGCGCCAGCGGTCGGTCGTCGCGCAGCGTGCTCGAATACTGCCTCGGCATGACCGGCGATCCCGCGCAGGACGGCCGGCCCTTGCGCAAGTCCTGCGAGAGCATCCTCGCTCTGACCTTCGTCCACGAATACACCGGGGTGCCGCTGTCGGTCGGCGTCGCCTTCGCGGCCCGCCATGGCGACAGCCGCGAGGAGGTGCTGTCGCGTTTCATCATCCCCGGACACGACTTCTCGATCGCAGCGCTGCGCCGCGACGAGGACGGGATCGCGACCATCGCGCCCTTCGCGGAGGTCGCCGCGGACCTGCGCAAGGCGCATCCCGACATGGCCGAGTACAAGTCCTCGGCCGAACGCTTCACCGCCGACATGCTGGCGGCGATGCGCGGCTCCGCCTCCCCGCCGAATGCCCGGCACTTCCTGCGCGCCTTCTCGAACGCGCTCGCCTTCAAGCCGATCTTCGACCCGACGGTCTTCGTGCGCGAGTTCGTGCTGGAGCCCGACCCGCTGGATGTGCAGCGCGTCCGCACCTCGATCGCGACGTGGCGGGAGTTGGAGGCGCTGATCGAGGAGGCCGAGGCGAAGCATCAGCGCGTCAGCCGGATTTCCGGTCGGTTCGAGGCCTGGGGGACGGCGCGCATCGAGGCGGATCGGTTGCGCTGGCGAGCGGCCGCTGCGGACGCGACCCGGGCAGCCCTCGAATTGCGCTCCGCCCGCGACCTCTCACGGACGCGCTCGGCCAGCCTCGATGTCGAGCGCCGTGTGCTCACCAGCCGCCGCGAATGGATCCGCAACTGGGACGAGGAGATCCGCTCCAAGCAAGCTCTGCTCGGCGCGGCCAGCGGCGAGGCGCAGCTCCGACAGATTGATGCCGAGGCGAAGCTTGCCGAGCGCGATCTGCGGGAGGCGGAAGCCGCCTGGACCCGGATCCGCGCGGCACTTGCCGAGCTCGTGCGGCTGTCGTCCCTCGCCGAGGTGCAGCATCCCGGCATTCTCTCCGCCCTGCAGGCGGCGCGCCAAGCCCTCGCGTTGGTCCCGGCGGGAAAGCTGCTGCACGAGGCACTCCGAGGTCGCGGCGAAGAGGTCCAGGATCTGCTGAACAGAGCCAGTGACCTTGATGCGCTGCAGACAGCGCTCGATGATCTCGCCCACAGCCTCCAGGACGGGGTGCGCCGCCTGCAGGAGGAACTGCAGCGAACGGCCGCCAGCCCGTCGCGGGCGGGGGGCGCCCTCCTGTCGCGGGAGGTCGTGGCGCTTCTGACGGCGCTCGCCTCCGCCGGCATCCCCGCCGTTCCGCTGTGCGACGTCGTCGGGGTTGCCGATCCGGATTGGCAGTATGCGGCCGAGGCGCTGCTCGGGCGGGGCCGCGAAGCGATCATCGTCCAGCCACCGCTGCTGCCGCGCGCCTTCGATCTGATGTGGCAGAACCGAAACGCCTTCGCCGGCTGCACGCTGGTGAAGACAAGCGCCACCGCCTCGACCCGGACGAACACGCCGCCGGGCAGCATTCTCGAGGCGCTTCGGACGGATGACCGGCACGCCCAAGCGTTCCTCACCGTCCGTATCGGCGGCTTCCGCAAGGCGGACACCGAGGCGGAACTCGACCGTCTCGATCGCGGCATCATGCGCAACGGAAAGACCTCGTCCGGCATGAGCCTCTCCGTCCAGCGCGAGCTGAAGGAACTCCTCCTCGGGCGGCAGGCCGACGCTTCCGGTGCCGATCAGCCCGACGGCAGCCGGGCGCGAATCGAGCGTGAGCTCGCCGCGGCGACGATGCGCCTGAACGAGATCCGTGACGCCGCCCGCCGCTTGCCCGGCATCGCGGAGGTCCTCACCGCCGATCCGCAGCTGGCCGAACTGGAGCACCGCGTCTCCACGGCGCAGCTTCGGCACAACGCGCTCCTGCGCGACCGCCGATCCGTGGAGGAGAGCGACGCTGCCGGGCTTCGCGCCGAGCTCGACGATATCCGGGCCGAGCGCGACGCCCATGCGGCGGAACTTGCCGAGGAGGTTGAACCGAAGATCGACGGCCTGCAGCAGGCCGTCGCCCATGCGAGGGCCCGGGAGACGGTCGCCGCGGAAAAGCTGAAAGCCGCCGTTGCCCTTCGCCGGAGTGCCTGGGCGGCGCTGGAGAGCGAGACCAGCCTGGCGCTGTCCAGTCTCGACGGCAAGACGCGCTCGGCCGCCGAGGTCTGCGCCGCGTTCCGGGACGAGGTCCGCGCCGGCGGTGCACCGCGCCGCGACCTGATGGCCTGGCTCGCCACCTGCCGCAACGAAGCCCGCACCGGCGCCGACCTTGCCGAGGGACGGGCACGGCGCGACCAGCTCGCCGCGCTGCGCGATCTCGGCGACTACGCGCTGCAGTGGCGGATCGCCGTTCCGGTGGTCGATGCCGACAGCATGATCGCCGGCTATCGCTGGATCGAGGATGAGCGAAAGCGTCTCGAGGAGAACGACCTCAGGGTTCACCGCGAGGCCTGCGCGAGTGCGGCGGGAGAGATGCGCCGGATGTTGCGCGAGGATCTCCTGGCGCGGTTGTCCGAGAAGCTCGGCAATGTCCCGCACCGCATGGAGGCGATGAACCGTCTTCTGCGGCGCCACCGCTTCACCGGCCAGACTTACGCCTTCACCTATGCCGTCGACGGACGCTTTGCCCGTCTCCACGATCTCGCGGCAAGGGTCGCCGATGGCGATCTGTCGGAGGCGGTCTTCGAGGCGTCGATGGAGGACGTGGAGGCGATGATCGAGGGGGGCGAGGATGCCTCCGCCATGGCGGACTACCGCCAGTATTTCACCTTCGAGATCGTCATGACGGACGCGAAGGGAGCCCGGACCAGCCTGTCTTCGCGGGCGATGAAGGGATCGGGCGGCGAGGCGCAGGTGCCGTTCTACGTCGCCATCGCCGCCTCGCTGTCGCTGGCCTACTTCCCCGGCCACATCGCCGGTCGCCCGGTCGGCATGGGGCTCGCGCTGTTCGACGAAGCCTTCAACAAGCTCGATGTCCCCAATACCCAGGCGCTTCTGCGCTTCTTCAAGGACATGGGCCTGCAGCTTCTGATCGCCGGGCCCGAGGACAAGCGGGCGACCTTCAGCGAGGTTCTCGACACCATCGTTCTGGTCAACAAGTCCCTCGACGGCACCTCCGTCTACATCGACACCGAGCATCCCCGCGAGGCGGCAAAGCAGGCGCTGGCCGAACTGAACCCGGACCACCGCGACCGCGATGACCTGCGGTCGAGCTTGATCGCGTCCTGAGCGAACGGCGGGCGTCTGGTTGCGAGAGACGGTCGCACGTCAGTTCCACCCTGCACCCTTTGCGGCCATTTATCGGGGCGTTGCGACTTCCGCGGCGGGGCGCTTAGCTCCCGGCAGCACGGCGACGTCGAACAGCTCGCGCACGGCGCCCTCCAGGCGCAGCCACTCCACCGTCTCGCCCGTGTGCGTGTCGATGACGAGCAGCCCGCAGCGCGCGTCGGCATGACGCGCTGCCAGCGCCGCATCGAGCGGCAGGCCGGAAAAGCTCCGGCGGTCGCGCGGCAGGGAAAGGCCGACGATTGCGAAGTGCCCGACGAAGGCGAGGCCCCGCGCATAGCCCGGACAGAAGGCCACCGGCTCGAAGCGGCCCGAGCCGGGTTCGACGAGGCCAAGCTCGCCGGTGCCGGAGTTCAGGATCCACAGCCAGCCGTCCTGAAGGCGCGGCGAGTGCGGCATGGACAGGCCTGAGGCGACGGTCTCGCCGGACGTGACATCGATCACCAGCCCGCCGTCCGCGCGCCGGTCGCGCCAGCCGCCAGCCACATCCGAGCGCGACGCGGCGGTGACGAAGTGCGGGGTTCCCGTCTCGTCGGTCGCCATGCCGTTGAGGTGGCAGCGGTCCTCGGGGGCCAGCTTCGAGACGAACGGGGGCCGCCAGAGCGGGTCAAAGGAACCGCCATCCGAGACGGTGGCAAGGCACGAGAACAAGGTGTTGGCGAAGGTCGGCCGGCCATCGGGCCCGAAGGCGACGTCGTGGGCGTCGAGGTCGCCGGTGTTCCAGGTGGCCTGCGGCGACAGCCGCGCGTCGTAGCCCTGAAGGCCGGTGGCCTCCGGCTTTTCCCCGGCCGGCGCGACGTTGTCGAAGCGGATGATCTGGTGGCGCGTGGCCATCAGCACAGATCGCCCGTCCGCCGACACGTCGAGGCCCATCGGGCGGGGGAAGCCGCGCTCCACGACCGAGAGGCGTCCCCCGTGCGTGCCGATCAGGAAGAGCTTGTCCGCCTGGTCTGTGGTGAAGAGGAGGCTTGCCTTCTGCGCGGCAAGCCAGGCGGGGAAACCCCGCGAGGAGGTGACGACGAGGTCCTCGCTGCTGCCGGGGCTGGCCGGGGCGATCATCGACGCGGCGCTCATGCCAGAGCCTCGCCACGGACGCCGCAGATCGGACGGATCTGGCGGACGGCGTGCGGCGGGAGGGCGGGGGCGGAACAACGTCGGATCGGCATGAACGTGTCTCGGGTCAGGGCCGGCAGTGCGACGCGGAAGAGGCGGCTGCGGGCGATGCCCGCCGTGCTGCTGCGCGAGACGGCCCGGCCCGGCGCCGCCTCTTGTGATGACGGATGATTACGGGCCGGCTTGGCGCGGAGCTACGGACCGGGCCGGGGCGGCGTTGCACCAGCGTCCGCCATTCGTTGCCTGAGCGTCCGGAAGTGCCTATAGGGTCGTTCGGTGCGCAACCTGTGGCCCATGCGCCATAGTCGTGCGGCGCAACCGGGGACCGGAAGCCGCCCTCTTTCCACCCCGGCCGGAAGGGCTGCCGGACCGATCCACCCGCCGCCAGGATAGCTTGCCCCGCATGACCCGATCGCCGCCGGTGCACTACGAGTTCGACAGCGTCGCGGTCGAGGACAACGATGCCTTCGGGCGATACCGCGCACTCTATGCCGGGGGCAGCGATGTCCACCAGACCGGACCCGGCTTCCACGCGCGCCTCGAGGCTTGCCGCCTGGGTCCGCTCGTCCTGTTCGATCGACGGCTGAACGACGTCGCGCACGAGCGCACGGCCGCCCGCGTGCGCGGCGACGGCTTCTCGCACTTCACGCTCCAGCTCGTCGTCTCCGGCCGCATGGTGGTCGAGCACGACGACCAGGCCGAGGAGGCGGGGCCCGGCAGCATCGCCCTCTTCGACTTGACCCGCCCGCAGCGCACCACGGCCCGCGACGTGCGTCTCCTGACCTTCTCGGTTCCGCGCGACCTGGTGGAGCGGTCGAGCGTCCAGGTGGCGGGACTGCACGGGCGCATCCTGTCCAGCGCGCAGTCCGGCCTTCTGGCGGACGTCATGACCTCGATCGTCACGCGGCAGCTCAGCGCGGCGAACACCGAGCCGGGACCGGTGGTGGGTATCCTGGAGAGCGCGCTGGCGCTGGTGCTGCGCTCCGAGGATACCGCGCTGCTGCGCGACCGCAGTGCCACCGCGGTTCTCGACCGCATCCGCCTCGTCGTGGAGGCGAACCTGTCGCGCCGTGACCTGTCGCCGATCATGATCTCGACGCTTGCCGGCGTGTCGCGCACCGTTCTCTACGAACTCTTCAAGCCTTTCGGCGGCATCGCGCGCTATATCGTGAAGCGGCGCGCCGTGCGCCTTCACTCGCTGGTGCAGCGCCCCGACCTGGTGTCGGTCAGCGTCGGACAGCTCGCGCTCCAGGCCGGGTTCTCGTCCGACAGCCACGCCAACCGATCCTTCGCGGAGGCTTACGGCACGACACCCGGACGCTTCCGCGCCGGGAGCCGCAACGGCGAGGCGGTGCTGGACGGGGCGATCTCCCGCCCGCTCTTCGACGACTGGCTGCGGGCGCTGAGTTGAGCCCGCCGGACGACCGCATCGCCGCCGAGCATGATGCCCACCGCCCCGTCCGCCGCTCGGCCTCCGGCCTCGTGGCGGCGCTGGCGCTCGTGCAGTTCACGGCGTTGATGGACCGGGGCCTCCTCGCCGTGCTGCTGACGCCCATCAAGACGAGCCTCGGCCTCACCGACACGCAGCTCGGCCTTCTCCAGGGGACGGGCTTCGCGCTCCTCTACGCGCTCGCGATCGTGCCGGCCGGCCTGCTCGCGGACCGGACCAACCGGCGACGCCTGCTCCTCTGCGGCATGAGCGTCTCGAGCGTCGGCATCCTCGGCTACGCGCTCGCCCCGAGCTTTCCATGGCTGTTCGCGGCCTCGCTCCTGGTCGGTCTCGGCCAGTCGGTGCTCCTGCCTTGCGTGCTGTCGCTGATCGCTGAGCGGGTCGCGACACCCCGGCGGGCCCGGGCCACCGCGGCCTTCACGTCCGCCGGCATTGCCGGTCGGGCGTCCGCGCTGATCGGCGGCGGCTGGCTGCTCGGTCGCTTGTCTGGCCTTGCCGACATGCCGGCCGAGCCATGGCGCGCCGTCGTCCTCACCTCGCTGGCCCTCAATCTTGTGGCCTTGATGGCGCTCGTCACCGTGCGCGATGGCGGGGCCGCGAAAGGGGGGGCGCTGCCGTCCCGCAGGGCCACGCTCGGCCAAGCCCTCGCCTGGCTGTCGGCGGGCTGGCGGACTTATCTGCCGCTTCTGGTCGTCATGTCCGCGACGGTTCTGGCCATCCAGGGCGTGGCGGCCTGGACGCCGACGCTTCTCTACCGCCGCTTCGCGCTCGAGCCCGCCATGGCGGCGCTGGCTGCGGGCATGGTGACGGTCCTCGCGGGCGTTGCCGGCCACGCCGTCGGCGGATGGGCGACCGATCGCGTGATGCGCGTTTTCCAACTGCGGGGCGGTTTCGGCATTGCCGCCACCGCGCTTCTCCTGGCTTTCCCCGGCCTCATCCTGTTCGCCGAGGCGCCCGATCTCCCGCTGTCGCTCGCCGGTCTGGCTCTCTTCGCCGGTGCCATGGGCGCGGCGACACCGACCGGCCTGACCCTCCTCCAGAGCGTCAACGCCACCCCGGCGAAGGGTACCGTCTCCGGCGTTATGCTCGCGGCGACCACCCTCTGCGGCATCGGCCTCGGACCGCTGCTGATAGGACTGGCCAGCGACCAAGGCAGCATCGACGGCGATGCCCTCGGAACGGCCGTTCAGGGCGTCGTGCTCCCGGTCCTCGCCATGGGCGTCGCCGCCGCCGTCACGGGCATCCGGTACGGTCGAAGCTATCGCCGTTCGGCTTAGCTTCTCCCGTCGCGGTCGAGTTGAGGCGCAGCCCGTCTCAGCTCGAAGCGATCATCGGAAAGTGGCAGGCGACCAGATGGTCGGACGACAGTTCGGCGAGCGGTGGCTCCGCTGTCGCGCAGAGCGCTTGCGCTTTCGGACAGCGGGTGCGGAAGCGGCAACCGGAGGGAGGGTTGGCCGGGCTCGGCACGTCGCCTTTGAGCACGATGCGGCTGCGCTGGCGTTCACGCACCGGATCGCCGAGCGGGGCCGCCGAGAGCAACGCCGCCGTATAGGGATGCATCGGCCGGGCGTAGAGATCGTCGCGCCGCGCCATCTCGACGATCTTGCCGAGATACATCACCGCGACCCGCGTCGAGATGTGCCGGACGACGGAGAGGTTGTGGGCGATGAACAGGTAGGAGAGGCCGAGCTCCTCCTGCAGGTCCTTCAGGAGGTTGAGCACCCCGGCCTGGATCGACACGTCGAGCGCCGAGACCGGCTCGTCGAGGATGATCACGTCCGGCCCCAGCACCAGAGCGCGGGCAATGCCGATCCGCTGACGCTGACCGCCGGAGAAGGCGAAGGGGTAGCGATCGTAGTGCTCGGGCAGGAGGCCGACGCGCCGCATCGCCTCGGTGACGCGCAGCTTTTCCGCCTGGGCACCGAGGCCGAGACCACGCAGCGACTCGGCGATGATCTCGCCGGCGGTCATCCGCGGGTGCAGCGACGCATAGGGGTTCTGGAAGACAATCTGCAGCCGGCGCCGGTGCGGTCGCATCTCGGCCGGCGACAACTTGGCGAGATCCTCGCCGCCGAACAGGATTTCGCCGGCGGTCGGCGCGACGAGGCGGATGATGCTGCGGGCAAGGGTGGACTTGCCGCAGCCGGACTCGCCGACGAGGCCGAGCGTCTCGCCGCGCATGAGGTCGAAGGAGACGTCCGATACCGCCTGGACGGCGCCGACCTGCCGCTCGATGATCAGGCCTTTGCGGATCGGGAACTCGACCGTGAGGTGGCGAACCGACAGGACGGGCTCGGCGGTGCCGGGCGCCATGTCGGTGAGATCGCGCGCATCAGCCAGCATGGATGTCCTCCATCGATGTCGGCGCGTCGAGCTCGCCCGCGCGATGGCAGGCGGCCATGCTGGGGCCGAACCAGCGGAAGCTCGGCTCCTCCTTGGCGCAGAGCGAGAAGGCGGCGGGGCAGCGGGGGTGGAAGGCGCAGCCGCTGGGCCGGTCGGCAGGCGAGGGCGGCGTGCCCTCGATCGCCACCAGCCGTTCCAGCGTGTCGTCGGAAGAGGGCATCGCCCGCAGGAGCCCGCGGGTATAGGGATGCCGCGCCTCGGCGAAGACGTCGAGCACCGGCCCGCGCTCGACGATCTTACCGGAGTAGAGAATGGTCACCCGGTCGGCGAGGCCGGCGACGAGGCCGAGATCGTGGGTGATCAGCACCAGGCCGAGATTGCGCTCGCGTCGGAGCTTGTCGAGCAGCTCGACGATCTGCGCCTGGATGGTGACGTCGAGGGCGGTCGTCGGCTCGTCGGCGATCAGCAGCTCCGGATCGTTGGCGATGGCCATGGCGATCACCACCCGCTGGCGCATGCCGCCGGAGAATTCGTGCGGATACTGGTCGATCCGCTGTTCGGGCGAGGCGATGGCCACCTGGCCGAGCAGGTCGATCGCGCGGAGCCGTGCCGCTCGGCGGGACAGCTGCGGCTCGTGGATACGGATGCCCTCGATCAGCTGCGCGCCGACGGTCATCACCGGATCGAGTGCCGTCATCGGGTCCTGGAAGATCATGCCGATGCGCTTGCCGCGGATCTTTCGAAGCTCCCGCTCGGGGCGGCCCAGCAATTCCTCGCCGTCCAGTCGCACCGAGCCGCTGACGGCGGCGCTCTTCGGCAGCAGGCCGAGCACCGCCAGCATGGACAGGCTCTTGCCCGATCCGGATTCGCCGACGAGGCCGAGGATTTCGCCGCGGTCGACCTCGAGGTCGACATTGCCGACCGCCAGCACGTCGCGATCACGCTGGCGCAGCGAGATCTGCAGGCCGCGGACGCTGAGAAGCAGGGGCGCGCTCATGACTGCATGGTCCGGGGATCGAGAAGGTCGCGGATGCCGTCGCCGATGAAAGAGAAGGCGAGCGACAGCGACAGGATGGCGAGCCCCGGCCCGGTGGCGATCCACCAGCTGTAGAAGCTCGCCGCGCCCTCGGAGATCATCTGCCCCCATTCCGGCGTCGGTGGTTTGGCGCCGAGGCCGATGAAGCTGAGACCGGCGATCAAGAGGATCACCTGGCCGACGTCGATCGTCGCGTTGACGAGGATCGGGCTCCAGCACAGCGGCACGATGTGTTTCAGCAGAACCCGGCGGGAGGAGACGCCGGTGGCGACGGCCGCCTCGACATGGTCGAGCGAGCGCACGGTGATCACCTGCGCCCGCATCAGCCGCGCATAGACCGGCCACCAGACGATCACCATCGCCAGCCCGGCATTGACGAGACCAGGGCCGAGGGAGGCGGCGATCGCCATGGCGAGCAGCATCGGCGGGAAGGACAAGGTGATGTCGGCAAGCCGCATGATCGCCCCGTCGACGACGCCGCCGACAAAGCCGGCGATCGCGCCCAGCGCACAGCCGATGGCCACCGCGACGGTCAGCACCGAGAGCGCGATCGGCAACGAGAAGCGGGCGCCGTAGAGGGTGCGGATCAGCACGTCGCGGCCGAGCGAATCCGTGCCGAGCCAGTGCTGCCAGCTCGGCATCTGCAGCCGCTTGCCGGCAAGCGTCACCGGATTGTAGGGCGACCAGAGGTCGATCGTCACGGCGACGATGATCCAGGCGGCGACGACGATCAGGCCGACCAGCACCGGTGCGCTGATCCAGCGCGGCAGAAGCCGGCGGCGGCGCACCGGCGCCGCAGAGACGACGGGGAGGGCGGGCAATACGGTCATCGTCCGCCTCCCACGCGGACGCGGGGATCCGCGGCGGCATAGGCGACGTCGGTGACGAGATTGGCGATGAGGAAGGACAGGCCGCCGACGATGGTGACGCCGACGATCGCCGGGTGGTCGAGCGAGCGGGCGGCATCCACCGCATAGGAGCCGATGCCCGGCCAGGCGAAGATCGTCTCGGTCAGCACCGCGCCGGTGATGAGATAGGCGAAGGTGAAGCCGAGGATGGTCAGCGTCGGGATCAGCGCGTTGCGCAGGCCGTGGTTGAGCAGCACCCGCCATTCGCTGGCGCCCTTGGCGCGGGCGGCGAGGACGAAATCCTGGGCCATCACGTCGAGCATGGCAGCGCGCACCAGGCGGGCGACGATGCCGGTCACCGTCCAGCCGAGCACCAGCGCCGGCAGGATGAGATGCGACAGCACCTCGCGAAATTTCGCGAAATCACCGGCGATCAGCGTGTCGATCGTGAAGAAGCCGGTGACGAATGCCGGCGCGGCGGTGCGGGTGTCGAGCCGGCCGGGGCCAGGCAGCACGCCGAGCTTCACCGAGAAGACGAAGAGCACCAGGAGGCCCAGCCAGAACATCGGCACGGACGAACCCATCAGCGCGAACACCCGGATCAGCGAATCGACCACGGTGTCGCGGTATTTGGCGGCGAGCACGCCGAGGAAGATGCCGGAGACGGCGCCGACGATCACCGCGGCGATGACGAGTTCGAGCGTTGCCGGCAGGCGCTGGGCGAGATCGCTCGCGACCGGCTGCTTGGTGCGGAACGAGGTGCCCATGTCGCCGCGCGCGAGGTTGCCAACATAGATCGCGTAGCGCTCGGGCAAGGTGCGGTCGAGGCCCCATTTCACCTTGGCGGCGGCGACGATGACCGGGTTGTTCATCTGCCGCTCGCCGATGATCGAGGCGAGCGGGTCACCCTTGGTGAACTGCGACAGCAGGAAAGCCACGGTGATGATGCCGAAGACAAGCAGCGGCATCATCAGCAGGCGGCGCAGGATGGTTCTCGACATTCTGTTTCCCGCCCAGGGCCCGGCGGTGGCCGCGGACCCCTCATGTGTCGGTTATCTGCCGAATGATCCGGCGATGGGCTCCCGTGCCGGCTGCGGCTACTCGCGGCTCAACTGGTCGAGCGCGAGGTTGCAGCAGGCGCTGTAGCGCACGCCCTTGACGCCCTTGCGCGCCGCCAGAACCAGGTCGGGGCTGACCAGCGGAAGGATGATCTTCTCGTTGATCATCTCCAGCGCGATCGCTTTGTAGGCGGCGTCCATCGCGTCGCCCGAGGCGGCCATCGCCTGCTTGAACAGCTCGGCTTCCTTGAGGTTGGCGACGCCCTCGACCTTGCCCGCGCCGGCGCGCTTCGCCCAGGCATTGCCCTCGATCATCGAGAAATACTGCACGTACTGGGCTGAGCCGAAATAGTCCGGAGCATAGTAGACGGCGGTCATCGGGATGCCGTCGCCGGCGACTTCCTCACGCCAGACGGCGAAGGTGGTGGGCGTCAGGTTGATCGTCACGCCGATGCGGGCGAGATCCTGCTGCACCTTCTGCATCATCAGCGAGATGTCGACGCCATAGGCGTTGACGGCCGGATAGTGTGCCTCGATGGTGAAGCCGTCGGGCACGCCGGCTTCCGCCATCAGGGCCTTCGCCTTATCGAGGTCCTCCTTCGGCATCGGCAGGTCGCTGGTGCCGGGAAAGCCGTTGGGGATGGCGACCGGCTGCAGCTTGCCCTTGCCGCCGACGGTGAAGTCGATCATCGCGTCATAGTCGATGGCGAGCGCGATCGCCTCGCGGATCGGCTTGGTCAGCGGGGTGGTGTTGCCCTTGGCGCCGGGGCTGAGCGCGACATAGAGGAAGTTGAAGGACGGCACGGTGTCGAGCACCACGTCGGGATTGCTGAGCGAGGCGGCGGTGTCCGGGTCGATCTGCATGGCGATGTCGGCGGCGCCCGATTCCAGCATCTGCGCCTGCGCCACGGCGTCGGCCGTCTGCTTCATGATCACCTCGGCGATCGCCGGCTTCTTGCCCCAGTAGTTCGGGTTGGCGGCAAAGCGCAGTTCGGCGTCGGCGGTGTAGGATTCCAGCATGTAGGGGCCGCTGCCCGCGGAATGGGCGAAGAACCAGGCGTCCGATGTGTCGGCCGTGGCCGCGTCGTCGGCGGCGCTGGCGCCATTCGCCTCGGCCAGCTTCTTGTTGACGATGCCGGCATAGGAGGCGGCGAGGATGCCGAGGAATTCCGAATTCGGCTCCTTCGTCTTGAACACCACGGTCTTGTCGTCGGGCGTCTCGATCGCGGTGACCGAGTCCATCAGGAAGGACGGGTCGCCCTTGATATTCTTCAGCCGCATCATCGAGAACGCGACGTCGGCCGAGGTCACCGGCGCGCCGTCGGCAAAGACGGCGGCGGGGGCGAGGTTGAAGGTGAATTCGGTCTGGTCGGCATTGGCCTTCCAGCTGGTGGCGAGCTTCGGGACAAGCGTCTTGTTGTTGTCGCCCAGCGTCACCAGCGTCTCGTAGACCGCCGAGAGGTAGATCTGGCAGGTGTCGCAGAAGCCGCGGGCCGGATCGAGCGAGTTGACGTCCATGTTGCGGGCGACGACCAGCGCGTCGTCGGCGGCCTGTGCGATGGACAGCGGCGCTGCCAGAAGGGAGGCGCCCAGCATGAGGCTGGCAATGCGGGATTTGATCGAGCTTCGGGTCGTCATCGCGGCACACTCCGTTGGGCTGATACAGGATATATCAAACGGCTGAACACAAGGATGTCAACTCGGTTTCTGCCGCTTAAATGCGTCGCGCCGCTTTTGCATAATTTTCATGCAAAGGTGGCCGCCTCAGACGCCGCTCGGCGTCAGTCTCCCGTCCTTCGTCAGCGCTTCGAGCCGGCTGAGGAAGCCACGTCCCCCCTCGAGCATGTCCTCGCGGATGGAGGCGGCAAGGTCAGCCCGATCCTGCCGGCGCAGAGCGTCGAGAATGTTTTCGTGCTGGTGCCGGCCGTCATAGCGGGGATGTCCGTGCGGATAGAGATGGTTGAGCATCGGCCCGAGGCGCAGCCACAGGCGCTCCAGCACCTCGATCAGGTGCGGCAGCTGCGAGTGACGGTACAGGCCGATGTGGAAGGCGTAGTTGGCGGTGATCGCCTCCCGCCAGGCGCCGGTCTGTTCGGCCTCGATCAGCTGGCGGTGGATCGCGGCGAGCCGCTCGATCTCGGAGGCGGTGATGTGCGCCAGCGCCCGTTCGCCGGCCATCGGTTCCAGGAGCAGCCGGATGTCGCGGTTTTCCAGGTATTCCGGCAAGGTCAGGCCGCGCACGCGGATGTAGTGCCGCGCCTTCAGCTCCAGCGCGCCGTCGCGGACCAGCTGGAACACCGCCTCGCGCACCGGTGTCTCGCTGGTGCCGAGGCTGGTCGCCAGGTCGCGGATGCGCAGCCGCTGGTGCGGCAGTAGCTGACCGCTCATCAGCTGATCGCGCAGCTGATGGAAGATCTGATCGCTGAGGCTGGGACTGCCAACCGGCTCGAGAGCGATCATTTCCGCATGAGACATTTCATTCCTCCCGGCGACGCCTTCGCGGAGCCGATGCGCGAAGGCGGCTTCCGGCGGTGGCATCTGCCCTTACGCCATCGCTGCCAGGACCGCTATCAGGCGAACTCGCGAGCGATCACAGCGAAGGCTTCGTCCGTCGCCTGAAGCGCCTCGTCGATATCGGTATCGGTATGCGCGAGGCTGAGGAACATGTTGTGCTTGTAGTGAAGGTACACGCCGCGGGCCAGCGTCTCCTGGGTGAAGCGGGCGCCCTTGGCATAGTCGACGTCGCCGTCGAAAAGGATCAGCGGCATCTGCGGAGGGCCGCTGTTGACCAGCGCCACGCCATGCCGGGCGGCCTGCGCGGCGATCCCGTCGCGGAACTTCTGGCCGACGCGGCGCATCTCGTCCGGCGCGTTCTCGCGCTCCAGCACGGTCAGCGTCGCGACCGCTGCAGCCATCGCCGCGCCGCCGCACCAGAACGAGCCGGTGACGAAGATCTGCGAAGCGGCCGCGCGGTACTTGTCGTTGCCGGTCACGGCGGCGAGCGGATAGCCGTTGGCAATCGCCTTGCTCCACGAGCAGAGGTCCGGCTCGACGCCATACTGGCTCCAGCTGCCGCTCATCGACAGGCGGAAGCCGCAGCGCACCTCGTCGAGGATCAGCGCGGCGTCGCCGGCGTCGCAGAGCGCGCGGACCCTGGCGGCGAACTCGGGCGTCGGCAGTTCCTGCTCGATGCCGAAGTCATGCTTGAAGGGTGAGACGACGATCGCCGCAAGATCGCCGGAGGCCTTCTTCGCCGCGGCTTCCAGGCTCTCGATATCGTTGAAGACATAGGTCTCGATATGGGCGCGGTCCTCGGCGGTGACGCCGATGAGCGACGGCGAGCACCACGGCACCGCGCCGTGATAGGCGCCCTTGGCGACCAGCACCTTGCGGCGCTGCGTGCGGGCCCGGGCGAGCGTCACGCAGGTGGTGGTGGCGTCGGTTCCGTTCTTCTGGAACATTGCCCAGTCGGCATGCGGCAGCAGCGCCACGAACCGCTCGGCGAGTTCGACCAGATGCGGCGTCGGGCCGTTCAGGCAGTCGCCCATCGCCAGCTGCTTCTGCACGGCTTCCTCGACCTCCGAATGGCGATGGCCGAGGATGTTCGGCCCCCAGCTGCACATGAAGTCGAGATAGCTGCGGCCGTCGACGTCGGTCACGCGGCAGCCTTCGCCGGCGACGAAGTACTGCGGATAGCCGTCCGGAAGGCCCTTGACGTTGAGGTGGCCGTACATGCCGCCGGGGATGACGGCCTCGGCGCGCCGGCGCAGCTGGGAATCCTTCGTCTCGCGAACATTGATCGTCATGGTGCCGTCCGGTGCTAGAGGTCAGCGAAAATATGATATATCATAAGCCGCAGTGCAATCTCTTTATGTGGCCCCATGCCGACTTCCGATTTCGCCCGTCTCGTCGGGATCTGCTTCATCTGGGCCGTCAATGTCGTCATCGGGCGCATCGTCATCGCCGACCTCGGCACGCCGCCTTTGCTCTATGCGCTGCTGCGCTTCGTGCTGGTCGCGGTGCTCCTGCATCGCTACCTCCGGCCGATCCCGAGACCCTTTGGTCGCATGGTGATCGTCGGCCTGTTGATGGGGGCAGGGCATTTCGGGCTGCTCTTCCTCGGCCTCCAGCACGCCTCGCCATCGACGGCGGCGATCGTCGTGCAGTTCGGCATTCCGTGCACAGCGATCCTGTCGGTGCTGGTGCTTGGCGAACGGATGCCGGCGCAGCGCGTGCTGGGCGTCACCGTCGCCTTCATCGGCGTGGTGACGGTGATGTGGACGCCGGGCGGGCTGACGCCCTCGCTCGGCGCCAGTTTCGTCCTCGCCGCCGCACTGGCGCTGTCACTCGGCTCGATCCTGATGAAACAGATGCCGCGTATCGCGCCGTTGCGGTTGCAGGCCTGGGTCAGCCTCATCTCGATCGCGCCCCTGGCGCTGTTGTCGGCGGCGACCGAACCGGCGCCGCTTGGCCATCTCATGGCCGGCGGCCGGCCGCTGGTCGCGGCAGTGGTGTTCTCGGCGATGATCGTCACCATCATCGCCCATACCGGCTATTACCGGCTGCTGCAGAACTACGATGCCAGCGTGATTGCGCCGCTCACCTTGATGATGCCGGTGATGACGGTGGCGCTCGGCGTCGCCTTTACCGGCGACCATGTCGACCTGAAGATGGCGGTCGGATCGCTCCTCGCGCTCGGCGGCGTCGCGCTGATCCTGTCGCCGCGCTGGCGCAGGACCGTCCCGGCCGGACGGGCGGAAGTCGGCGCCTGCCGGGTCTCGCTTGCCGGCACAGCAAACCCGGATGCAAAGCCCGACATCGGCTAGCTGCCGGGCCCCGGATCACACGAGGAGGGAGAGCGCATCCGCGCCGTCATGTCGATGAAACCAATCTACGGCATCGTTTCCGACGATTTCACCGGGGGCCTCTTGGTCGCCAGCTTCTTTGAACTGGCCGGGATCGAGTGTCCGGTCTACTTCGACGCGCGCGCGGCCGAAGAGGACCGGACGGGCGCATCGATCCTCGTCATCGCAGGACGCATGCGCCTCTCGCCTCCGCAGGCCGCATTGGCAGAAGTCTCGGCGGCGCTTGATGCCATGGACGCCCTCGGCTGCTCGACGGTGGCCTACAAGGCCTGCGCTACCTTCGATTCGACGCCGGAAGGCAATATCGGTCCCGTCGCCGACCTGATGGCGGATCGATACGACCAGAATCCCGTGCTGATCAGTGCGGGCTTTCCCGAGTTCGGCACCACGGTGTTCCAGGGCCATATGTTCGTTCGCGGCAGCCTGGTGAACGAGTCGATCAAGCGCTTCGATCCCGTGACGCCGATGCCCGATCCCAATCTCGTGCGCTTCCTCTCCTTGCAGACACGCACCCCCGTCGGCCTGATCCCGCACGAAGCGTTGGCGAAGGGACCGGCATCGGCCCGGCTGGTGCTCCAGAACCTCGTCGCGAACGGCACCCGGCATGTGCTCTGCGACTGCGTCGATGCAGGAGACATCGACTGCAGCGTTGAACTCGCCATCGGCGCACGGGCGATCGTCGCCAGCGACGCGCTGGTCATCGCTCTCGGCTTGCGCTGCTGCGGCGGTCAGAGGGACAGGGCTGTTCTCCCCCGCCATGCGGAAGGGCCCGTCGCGGTTCTCGTCGGAAGCGTCGGTCCCGTGGCCGAGACGCAGCTCGCCAGTTTCGAATCCGAATATCCCGCCTTGCGCATCGACCTGCTGGACGACCGATCCGAAGCCGAGCGAATCGACCGGGCGCTGGCCTTCGCGGCGCTGCATATCGGCGAACGGCCGTTTGCGATCACGACCTGCACCGACGCATCCGGCATACGGGACGCGCAGGCCCGTTTCGGCCGCATCGAGGCGGCTCGCAAGGCGGAGACGTTGCTCGCCGGCATCGCCGTTCGCCTGCACGCGGCAGGCATCCGCAAGTTCGTCGTTTCCGGCGGCGAAACGTCCGGCTCGATCGTCAGCGCCCTCGGTATCCAGCAGGTCCGCTCGATGCCGCGCGGAGCGCTGGGGGGCGGCTTCTGCGTCGCGGAGGGGCCGGATCCCGTCAGCTTCTTTCTGAAGTCCGGCAAGCTCGGCACGCCGGACGTGCTGGTACGCGCTATAGATGCGTTCGGCCATGAAGGGAGGCAATCGACGTGAACGAAGGGGAACTGAGACGCGATCTCGTTCGATACAGCCGCGAGTGCATCACCCGGGGTCTGTCGAATGCGACGGCCGGCAACATCTCCGTCCGCTTCGGAGATGGAATGCTGATCACCCCGTCCGGTGTCGAGCCTTGCGACATGCGGGAGGAGCAGATCGCGGCAGTCAGCTTCGAGGGAGGGTCCCTCGGCCCGTTGAAGCCGTCATCCGAGTGGGCGCTGCATGCCTCGCTCTATCGTCGGAGGCCTGAGGCCCAGGCCGTAGTGCACGCCCATCCGGTCTACTGCGTGGCGCTTTCCGCACTCCGGAAACCGATACCGTCGTTCCACTATATGGTCGCGGGTTTCGGTGGCGACGAAGTACCGTGCGCACCCTATGCGGTCTTCGGCTCCCAGGCCCTCGCCGACGTCGTCTCGGCGACGATCGGCCAAAATTACCACGCATGCCTGATGGCCAATCATGGAATGATCGCGCTGGGCCCGGACCTCAAGACAGCCTTTTCCCGTACCGAGAAGTTGGAGAACCTGGCCCGGCAGTATCAGCTGGCGAAATCCCTGGGGGATCCCGTTCTTCTGACGGACGCCGAAATGGCCACCGTACGGGAAACATACGCCACCTATGGCTACGGCAAACCGGGATCGAACAATTTTCGATGAATGAACCATGCATCCCTCCGGACGCTAGGCGCTCTATGGGGCCGGGGGGCAACCGGCCACGCTCTCCTCCCCCGCGATCACTGCCGGCGGATCGTGACGGTCCAGGAAATCGATCAGCAGACGGTTGAACGCTCGGGGATCGTCGAGGGAGGCCACGTGTCCTGCCGCCATGGTCTCGGCTCGGGCATGGCGCAACTCCTTGGCCAGATGGTCCATCTGGGCATTGATCGAGGGGGCGTCGCCATCGCCCTTGATGAGCAGGATCGGACAGTGCAGAGCGCCGGGGTCGACCGGACGCGCATCGACGATGGCGCGGTAGGTGGCGACGATGGCCCCCGGCGCCATGGTCGCAAAACCGCGGATGAAGTGGTGGCGGGCCGTCGTGCCGACCCAATGGGGCCCGACCATCCGCGAGGCGATCGCAAGGCCGATCCGGGCGGTCCGCTTCTGACCGAGGAGCCGGAATGCGAAGGGCAGGAGATCCTGCGGATCCGCCCAGTCGATCAACTCCCGCAGCCACGCTGTCGACGAGAGGGACGTCGGGGTATTGGCGAGGATGAGGGAGGAGATCCGTTCGGGCGCCCGCGCACCCATTTCGAGCGCGACCATGCCGCCGAGCGAAATGCCGCACACTGCAGCCCGGTCGATGCCGAGCGAGTCCAGAAGCGCCAGGGCGTCCGCGGCGAGCTGCTCGATGGACAGGCGGCGAGACCCGAGGGGTGTCTCGCCGTGGCCGCGCAGGTCGAACGACACGAGCCGGCGAGAACCCGCCAGAGCCTCGATTTGCGCATCCCAGATGTGGCGCGTCTGCACGGCACCGTGCACGAACAGCAGCGGCATGCCGGCCTGGCCGGGATCTGCGGGGCAGTCGCAGGCTGCCAGGGAGATGTCGCCGATGGCGACGATACGGGTTTGGGCCATGGGGTCTCGTCGTCGAACCGCTTGCGGGAATTTTGTCGAAGCCGTTTTGGCGGCGTTGCCGTGGGTATGACAAGCCAAGGATGCTTTGTTCGTTTCGTTCCCGAAAGACGCTGGGCTGCCCTAGTGGTGCAGGCCTTTGCCGCTTGCCGGCCTAAGGCTCCTGCAAACCCCTCGGCGAATGGCGGCCTTCGCCGCGCTTGCCGCCAGTCTGCCGATTGCGTCGATCCGGGCCCTCGATACGCCGTGTACCGCGGCTGGGTAGAGGGCGGACGCCGGCACGGTCCTTGTTCGGGAACGGTTCAGGTTCGGTATGGCTTAAAGCACGCTCTGAAACGAATTGCGGAGACGCTTCCATGCGAAAGAAATCCACCCTTCTCGCCGTCCTGACCGTCGCAGGCGCGGTCCTCGGCTTCAATGCCGCACAGGCCGCCACGGCAACCGCCATCGCCACCACCAACGTCAACCTCCGCGCGGGCCCCTCGACCCAATACCCCGCCGTCGACGTCGTTCGCAGCGGCGAGGATGTCCGCGTGTTCGGCTGCCTCGAAACCCGTTCCTGGTGCGACGTCGGGTTCCGCGGCTTCCGCGGCTGGATGTCCTCCAACTATATCGCCGTGGTCGATGTCGGGCGCCGCTACACCGGGCCCGAGGTCGTCGGCCGCATCGGTGCGCCGATCGTCGGCTACTCCTTCGGTCGCTACTGGGACGACAACTATCGCGACCGGTCGTTCTACCGCGACCGCGGCAACTGGGACCGCTGGGACGGACGCCGCGCCTACCGGGACCGCCACTGGGATCGCCGTCCCGACTGGGACCGTGGCGACCGCCGTGGCGGACGCTGGGATAGGGATGATCGTCGCTTCTATCGCGACTGAACCGGCGGGGGATGGCGGGCGTCACGCCCGCTATCCCCAAGCCATGACCCGGGCGTCTCTAGGCCGGTCAGGGATTGAGAGTGCCACGATGCTCGAGAGGCCTCGCCGCAGCAGGTCCCCCCGGGCGGGGTCAGGGGCCTGAAAGTCCGTCCGGCGTGCCTTGCGAACGGATTGCCGACGTGACGGACCGTCCCGTCGGCTGCACCACGGGCGAGCCGACGCTGTCCCGGAGAACCTCGACCTCGACGCCGTAGACGGAGGCGATCAGATCGGCGGTGACGAGGCTTTGCGGCGGGCCGGACGCCCGCAGTGTTCCCCCGGCGACGATCAGGAGGTTGTCGGCGTATCGGCATGCAAGGTTCAGATCGTGCAACACCACGACGGTCACCCGCCCCTTGGCGCGCGTCTCGTCGCGGACGACGTCGAGGAGCCCGATCTGATGCTTCAGGTCGAGCGCACTGACCGGCTCGTCGAGGAGCATTGCGTGGGGGTCGCGCATGAGAACCTGCGCGAACATCGCCATCTGTCGCTGGCCACCGCTGAGCGAACCGATCTCACGATCGGCGAGGTGGCCAATCCCGGTCGCTTCCAGACGCGCCATTGCGGCTCTCAGGGTCTCGTCGTCGACGTGGAATTGCAGCCGTCCAAGACGGCCCAGCACCACGACCTCGAGGACCGTCATCGCAAGGTCGGCACTGTTGTCCTGCGGCATGTAGGCCAAGGTGTCGCGCCAGGTCTTGCGGAAGGCGGATGTCTGGCGTCCGGGGCCCATCCGGTGGTCGCTCAGTTCGACCGCGCCGGCCGACAGTGGGAGCTCGCCGAACAGTGCGCGCAGAAGGGTCGTCTTGCCCGCGCCGTTCGGGCCGATCACCGCGTGGACGAGACCGTGCTCCAGCGTGGCGCTGACATCTTCGAGGATCGTCTGCCCGCCCCGCGACACTGCGACCCCGTCCAGCCGGATCATCGCCCGGCCCTGCGCGGTGCGAAGATCAGCCACAGGAGAAACGGCACGCCGACGATGGCCGTCACGATGCCCACCGGGAAGAGGGCGCCGGGCACGATCGACTTCGACAGGACCGACGCGGTCGACAGGAGGAGGGCGCCGCACAGCATGGACAGGGGCAGGAGGAAGCGCTGGTCCTCGCCGACGCTCATCCGCGCAATGTGCGGGGCGACGAGACCGACGAAGCCGATCACGCCGACGAAGCTCGTCGCCGTCGCCGTCATGATCGCGACGATCACCAGGACCTTCATGCGCAGTTGCCGGACATCGACGCCAAGGCTCGTCGCCCGTGTCTCGCCCATGCGCAGGGCCGCGAGCTTCCACGAGTCGCGCCATAGGAGCAGGCCGCAGACGGCGGTCACCCCCGTGGTCAGCCAGAAGGTCGGCCATGTCGCCTTGGTCAGGCTGCCGAACAGCCAGAACAGGATCTGCTGCGAAAGTTCCGGCGAGGACAGGAACTGCACCAGCGACAGCAGCGACTGAAACAGGAAGAGGAGGGCGATGCCACCGAGGATGATCGTGTCGCCGCGGATCCGCCGCATCGAGGCGAGCGCGAACAGGAACAAGGCCGCCAGCATGGCGAAGACGAAGGCGCCGATGGGCACGGCGAACATGGCGTCGAGCCCGAAGCCGCCGAAAGCCAGCACCAGCGCGGCGCCGAAGCCGGCGGCCGCGGCCATGCCGAGCGTGTAGGGACTGGCCATCGGGTTGTCGAGGATGGTCTGCATCTGGGCGCCGCCGGCACCAAGCGCCGCCCCCACGCTGATCGCCATGAGCGCCATGGGCAAGCGGAGATCCCAGACGATCGTGTCGGTCATGGCGGCACGCTCGCCAAGCCGGGTCAGCGATCGCAACACCTCGCCGGGGGGCAGGAGCGACGGACCGGTTGCGACGTCCAGAACGAAGCTCGCGGCGGTGATCAGCGCGAAGATCGCAATGGCGCGCCAGCGGCGTCGCTCCCGGCGGCGGTGGCTGGCGATCGCATCGGCATGGGGCGAAGCGGGTGTCATGGAGTGTCCGTCGTGCCCGGCGGCGGGATGCGCTGTCCTTTCACGACTTTCAGTTCTGCAAGGTGATCGCGAAGGTGCCCTGCGGTGTCACAGGCAGGTACTTCGCGTAGTAGGCGAGATAGTTCGCCACCGGATCGACGTCGCCGAAGGCGGCTGGGTAAAGCTGCTTGGCGATGAACTGCACCATCGCGAAGTCGGACAGGGTGCGCGAGGCGCCTTGGTAGACCCCGTAGAGCCGGCCGTCGCGAATGGCGGGAAGCTCGGCCCAGCCCGGGCGGCCCTCGAAGGCTTTGAGCTTCTCGTGCGCCTCGTCCGATCCGACGCCTTGCCCCATCGAGAGGGCGGTCGGATTGCTGTTGTTCTCGCGGCCCGAGATGAAGATCGCATCGGGCTTGGCGGCGAGGACCTGCTCGGGATTGATGACGCCCCACCATTCCACGAAGGGAGCGGCGATGTTGTCGCCGCCAGCCGCGGTGGCGATCGCGCCCCACATGTTCTTGCCATAGGTGAAGGAGGGCTCGGAAGGCCCCTTGTTGCCGAACTCGGTGTAGACCTTCGGCTTCGGCTGGCCGCTCTTGGCGATCCGGTCGGCGACGTCCTTGATCGCCCCTTCGTAGAAGTCCGCGATCTCGTCCGCGCGCGCTTCCTCACCCGTGACCGCGCCGAGGACATGCGTCGACGCGACGTGGCGCTCCACGGTCTGCGCGTTGTAGTCGACGACGGCGATGGGGATGCCGGCGTTCACGATGCGCTCGGCGTCGAGCCCCAGCGCCTTGTACTGCCACTCGGCCAGGACCACGAGATCCGGCTGGAGGGAGAGCACCTTCTCGACCGAGAAAGTCTGCGCGTCGATTTCCCCGACGTCCGGGATCTCTGCGAGCGAGGGGCGATGAGCCAGGTGCATCGCCCAGTTGGCGGGGACCTTGCCGACCCAGGCCTCGCGCGAAAGGCCCACCACATGGTCGAAGGCCTTCTCTCCACCGATCGCCATGTAGTCCTCGAAGTAGAAGCCGAGGACGACCCGCTTGGCCGGCAGGTCGGCAGTGACCTCGCGCCCGACGACGTCGGTGAACGTACGCGGCTCCGCGCTTACCAGCGTCGGTGCGGCAAGGCTCAGGATGAACGCAGCGAGGGTCGCGGTGTGCCGCAGGGACTTGATCACAGTGAGCTCCGGAAACGTTGGTTTGGGTAGGTGTGATCTACGCCGCCGTATAATATGAGGCAACCAGTATACTTTAGAACCATACCAATCTGCCTCGACTGGGTGGGTTCGGCATCGGCGTGACGCCCGGATTGGTGTAGTGCCCTCATCGACCTGCTGCCGACGGAGCCGTACCCAATGCCGATCTGCATCCAGAACCATTTTACTGATCGCGCCGTGAACCGGGGTGGGCAGCGAGGAGCGGACGGTTGCTGCACCGAGGCGTCGGTGGACGTGGGCGTCAGGCTCGACAGCGCTCTCGTCGACCTCGGTAGCAAATGAGCGCAGCGCGCAGGGCGGTTCGCCACCCGATCAGCCGCGAGACCCTCGGCATCGTGCTGCGCATCGGATCCACGCTGGCTTTCGCGGCGATGGGGGTCTGCATCAAGGCGCTGGGCGATGCCGTGCCGCTCGGTCAGGTGGTCTTCTTCCGATCGGCGGTGGCCTTGCTGCCCCTGGTCCTGTTTCTGAGTTGGACGGGCGACTTCCCGCGCGGGCTGGCAACGCGCCATCCTTTCGGTCACGTCGCCCGTGCGCTTCTCGGTGCCTGCGCGATGTTCACGTCCTTCGCCACGATCCGCCTTCTTCCACTGGCGGAGGCGACCTTGTTGTCCTACCTCGCGCCGGTGATGCTGACCCTTCTCGGTTGGGCTCTGCTGGGCGAAGGCTTGAGCCGAAGGCGGATCGGCGGTGTCGCTCTGGGCCTCGGCGGCGGCGCTGTCTTCTGCCTCCCGGCGCTGTCGGGCACGTTCTCCGATGACGCGCTGCTCGGGTTCGTCCTCGGCCTGGTGACGGCGTTCCTGACGGCGGGAGCGTTGATCCAGGTCCGTCGGCTGACGCTGGCGGGCGAGAAGGCGGGCGCGATCGCCTTCTGGTTCGCGATCGTATCAGCCGCCGGCGGTTTGTTGACCCTTTCGGCGGGGTGGGTCGTTCCCAGCCTGCCGCAGGCCGCCTTGCTGGTCGGCGCCGGCCTTGCCGGAGGCTTTGCCCACATCATGATGACGCTGTCCTTCCGGCATGCCGAAGCCGGTGCTCTGGCACCCTTCGAGTATCTCTCGATCCTCTGGGCGGCAGGGGCGGGGGCCGTCTTCTTTGCCGAAGTTCCGGGCTGGGCCTTCTTGATGGCCTTGCCGCTGATCCTGGCTGGGTCCGTCGTCGCACTTCCGCGACGCATCAAGAGCCGTGTCTGATCGCGAGGGACCAGGCTTTCGTCGCCAGGATCCACGGCTTGTTCCCCGATCCCGTGACGCTCCGGGATCCACTCAAGAGAACGCTTCCGGGGTTGCGTCTGGACCGTAGTCCCGTCGCTGAAAAGGATGGAAGCGGTCGGTCGGCTTTCAGCGAACTGTCGTCGGCCGCCGCCGTCCGGTGGCCGGCCTCATGCTTCCCTAGCGAGAGGTCGCCGGGCCTCTCCGGACCGTCCAAAAAGGGCAGGTCAACTTCGTCTACACCCCGTGATTGCGGGCTTTCAGGCTTTTTCATGGTCATTCGAGACAGTGAGCAATTCGACGGGAAATCTTAGCTCCCTCTTAGAAGTTAAGCGCCTAACGATCCGCCGAGCGATACCGGCTTTTGGTTGTCGCCCCGGAGACCACCGTGACCCACTTCTTCCCAAGCAAGTCCGAACTGCTGCTGGCTGCGCTCGACAAATCGATGGCGACGATCGAGTTTTCGATGGATGGCACCATCCTCACCGCCAACGCCAATTTCTGCGAGTTGATGGACTATTCGCTGTCGGACATCGTCGGGCAGCACCATCGGCTGTTCCTCGACCAGGGCTATGCGGCGTCGCCGGAGTACACCTCCTTCTGGAAGCGCCTCAGCGACGGTGAGTTCGAGTGCAGCGAGTTTCTGCGCTACGGCCGGAACCGCAAGCAGGTCTACATCCGCGGCAACTACAATCCGGTGGCCCGACCGGGACGCAAGCCGCACAAGATCGTCAAGTTCGCCAACGACATCACGGCCTCCAAGCTCGAACAGATCGAGAAGTCCGCTAAGATCGACGCCATCGGACGGGCGCAGGCGATGATCGAGTTCACGCCGACTGGCGAAATCATCGACGCCAATGCCAATTTCCTCGTCACGGTGGGATACCGGCTCGAGGAAGTCATCGGCCGTCATCATCGGATCTTCGTCGAGCCCGCCGTCGCCGTCGCGCCCGCCTACGCCGTCTTTTGGGAGCGGTTGCGGAACGGCGAATTCATCGCCGACGAGTTCAAGCGCATCGGCAAGGATGGCCAGCCCGTCTATATCCAGGCGTCCTACAACCCGATCTTCGACCTTGACGGCAAGGTGGTGAAGGTGACGAAGTTCGCGACCGATGTCTCCGAACGCGTGCGCATCGTGAACTGCCTCGGCGAAGCGCTCGACAAGCTGGCGAAGGGGGATCTGGTGCAGCGGCTGGACAGTCCGTTCATCCCCTCTCTCGAGCCGCTGCGGGTCAGCTTCAACTCCTCCGTCGAGCACATGCGCGACACGCTCCGGTCCGTCGGCATCAACGCGCTGGAGATCGGCAACGGCGCCGATCAAATCCGCATCGCCGCAGACGATCTCGCCCAGCGGACCGAACAGCAGGCCGCAGCTCTCGAGGAGACCGCGGCGGCGCTGACCGAGATCACCGCGGCGGTCAACACCTCCAGCAAGCGGGCCGACGAGGCCGGCGAGCTCGTGTCGCGCACCAAGGGTGGCGCTGAACTGTCGGGACAGATCGTGGCGAAGGCGACGGCGGCGATGGCCGAGATCGCGCATTCCTCCGACGAAATCGGCAAGATCATCGGCGTCATCGACGAGATCGCATTTCAAACCAACCTCCTCGCGTTGAACGCCGGCGTCGAGGCGGCACGGGCCGGCGAGGCAGGCCGGGGCTTTGCGGTCGTCGCCCAGGAAGTGCGCGGGCTCGCCCAGCGTTCGGCGGAAGCTGCCAAGGAGATCAAGAGCCTGATCTCGACGTCGGGTCGGCAGGTTGGTGCGGGCGTCGACCTGGTGTCGCGAACCGGCGAAGCGCTGCAGGCGATCGTCGGCGAGGTCACCGAGATCCATGCCCACGTCATCGCGATCGTCTCGTCGGCCCGCCAACAGGCGGTCGGCCTCCAGGAAATCAACATCGCGCTCGGCACGCTGAACCATGGCACGCAGCAGAATGCCGCCATGGTCGAGGAATCGACGGCAGCCAGCAACAGCCTCGCCGCTGAAGTGCACGAGCTGAATCAGCAGTTGATGCTGTTCCAGACTGAGGACGACCAGACGACCCGACGCCGCCCCGGCGCCAACCGCCAGGGGTCCCATCGTACGGGGCTGCATCTGATAGCGTCCTGAAGCGCCGTGCTTCCCGAAGGGCGCACGAAGGGTGCTCTATCGTATTGAACCTGCAGCATCTTTTTCAGACTGGGTGTGCCCATCCAGTCGAGGGATGCTGGGCATCCCTGTAGAATTTGCGAAACACGCCAATATCAGGGCTTAGCGCACCGGGGCGTGGGACGAACCCTGGGCCGTCACCGAACGCTCGATGCGCTCGCGGTCGAGGACACCCGAGCGGCGCAGTTCCTGTTTCAGCTTGTCGATCGGCGGCGCGTAGAGAAAGCCGAAGGATACGCAGTGCCCGCGCCCCTCCACCGCGTGGTGGAGCCGGTGAGCCTGGACCAACCGCTTGGCATAGCCCCGATGGGGAACGTAGCGGAACGGCCAGCGCTGGTGCACGAGCCCATCGTGCACGATGAAGTAGAGCAGGCCGTAAAGCGTGATGCCCCATGCGATCGCCAGGATCACCGGCGACAATGCCTGACCGACGAAGAACAGGGCGACCGCGAAACCGCTGAAGACCACGGCATAGAGGTCGTTCTTTTCAAACAGACCCTCGGTCTCCTCGTGGTGCGACTTGTGCCAGGACCATCCGCTCCGTCCGTGCATGACGTATCGGTGCATCGCCCAGGCAAAACCCTCCATCGCCGCCACGGTGACGAGCGCTATGAGGACGTAAAGGAGGATCTCGAATGTCATGGCGGCTCTGCGGATTTCGCTTCTGAAGGGCGCGGCGTGTTCGCGTCGTTCGGTTGCCGAGGATATGGGGATCAGCCGATGGCTGGCAAGCCTTGCAGACTGCGCGTTATCCTCGCAGGCCAGACCTCGGTGGCGCGACTTCAGACGAGACCGAGGACCTTCAGCGCCCCGAGCAACAGGCCGTCCCCTATCGTCAGCGACAGCACCACCTCAATCAGGATCGCCAGGACCAGCGTGGCGCGCCAGCCGATCAAGCGGGCGACGAAGAAACCGAGGATCACGCAGCCGGTATCGCTCATCGAGTTGACGATGCTGTCGCCCGCATAGGCGCCAGGCTGGCCGGACTCGTTGAACAGGCGGATCACCGGAGGCGTGTTCTCGACGATCTCCCAGACGGCGCTCCCGATCACCGCGACCATCAGCTTGGCGCGGGTCGACCAGCCCGGCTTCAGTCCGTTGATGAAGATGTAAAGCCCGGCGCCGAAGACGCCGTGCATGAACGAATAGGGATCCGATAGATGCTGGGAGTTCGCCCCTGCCTCGAAACCGGCGCTCCACAACCGAAGTGGCTCCAGCCGGGGCAGGAACGGGCGCCCGAACATCCAGAGGAACCCTGCAGCGACGCCATTGACGAGGGCGAGCAGCAGCACGCAGGCGACAAGCGACGGCTTCGCTGCTTCGGACCGCTCTGGCGTCGCGAAGGGCTGAAGACGATCCTGGCTCGCATCGGGGGAGATTTGCTTCATTGTGCGCAGGATATGGAGCCGCCTTCGACCTGGTCCAGAGCCCATTTGGCGCGCCTGGCCGAGATCACCTGGCCCGGCTCCTCGCTCCTCATGTCGTGAGTTGATCCTCTCGACTATGCTGCGTCCAATGGTGCGTCCAAATGAGTCCCGATCGGCCCAAACCCTTTAAACCAGGCTGACTTGCCCAATCTCTCCGGTTGGGGTGTCCGGAGCGTCGGGAGGCGATACGCCGCATGCCGCCGACTGACCCCGCAAACTAGAATGGAAAGATGGAGATGAGTGAGGTCGCCCCAAGCAGCCACAAAGCCTTCGCCCTGCGTCAAGGCGCGCTGGGGCAGAGGCCCCGGCTCCGTCCGTTTCAGGCGGCCATCGGTCTGTCGCTTGCAGGCTGCGTGCTTGTTGCCTGGATGACGATCCACATCGCAGCGGTTTTCTTCCTCGATCTTGGCTGGAGCACGCTCCCGTTCGTTCCGGTCATCATCGCCTTGCAGTGCTGGTTGACGGTGGGCCTATTCATTGTCGCGCACGATGCCATGCATGGCTCGCTTGCGCCGGGTTGGACGAGACTGAACACGTTTATCGGCACCTTTATCCTGACGATTTATGCCGGTTTCGCGTGGCGCCAGATTCGCGGCGCGCATATGGCTCACCATGACGCGCCCGGCACTGCCGAGGACCCGGATTTCTACGCCGATGAGCCCGATCGGTTCTGGCCATGGTTTCGCACCTTCTTCACACGATATTTCGGACGTCGCTCCATCCTTTTCGTGTGCACGGTGGTGGCAACCTACATCCTGGTCTTCCGCGCCCCGGTCCTGAACGTCGTCCTGTTCTACGGGCTGCCCTCGCTCCTGTCGTCGCTGCAGCTGTTCTATTTCGGCACCTTCCGCCCCCACCGTCACGAGGAGGAGAACGGTTTCGCCGACGAACACAATGCGCGCTCGAACGAGTTCGGGTATTTGGCGTCGCTGCTCTCCTGCTTCCACTTTGGCTACCATCACGAGCACCACACGCAACCTTGGGTCCCGTGGTGGGGTCTGCCGGCACATTGGCGGGAGGGGCGGCAATCCTGAAGTCCAAATTGTCCGAAGTTCCAACTAGCCGAACGGACTGACTGACATCAGCTTTCTTGGAAATAAGAGGTACTTAGTTCTTGCTTCAATTCTTCGACCTGAACTGCTGGGAAGCATCCGAACCATGCTTGATCTACAGATTATCTAAGTGCCATCGCGTCACGCCCTCTGTAAGGTGAGCCGCATGGGCGAGGCGGGCAAATTGATGGAACGGGGGGAGAGGGCTGTTTCCCATCAGAACCGCCACATCCGCCTTGTCACCGACAGCCCCATTCCTTCGGTGATCAGCGATCCAAGGCTGCCTGACAATCCGATCGTCGCCTGCAACGATGCGTTCTGCCAGCTCACGGGATATCCCGTCGACGAGGTCGTGGGGCGCAACTGCCGCTTCCTTTCAGGACCTGCAACCGAGCCGTGGCTGACCGAGGAGATACGCCGCGGCGTGCGCGAGCATCGTCCGGTACTCGTCGAGATCCTGAACTACAAGCGCAGCGGCCAGCCGTTCCGCAATGCGGTCCTCGTGGCGCCGATCTACGACGAGCAGGACGCGCTCCTGTACTTCCTCGGTTCGCAGGTCGAGCTCGATGCCGACGCGAAGGCACCGTCGAGCATGCGCCGCATCCGGGCCGCCGAGATGGTCAAGGCGCTGTCGCCGCGGCAGGGACAGGTGTTGAAGCTCGTCGCGACCGGCCTCCTCAACAAGCAGATCGCTGCCGAACTCGATCTTGCGGAAAAGACGGTGAAGATGCACCGCTCGATCCTGATGGACCGGCTTGGCCTGAGGACGACGGCCGACCTTATCCGTCTTGCCGTAGAGGCGGGCCTCTAGCGCCCTGCCGCTCCGCATATGGCTTCAACTTCGTATCGCGCCGCATACCGCCTGGATCTCTCGATGATCCAGTGCCCCGCCGAACTCGCTGCATGCTCGCAACGCCGTACCGATTGGTTATCGGCAAAGCCCGCGAACCGGTGGCCGCGGCATGGTCCCGCCGCGGCCACAGGTCTCGTCGTCAGCCCTTGGGCAGCAGGACGGTGTCGATCACGTGAATGACGCCGTTCGTGCACGCGATATCGGCGGAAACCACCTTGGCGCCGTCGACGGTCACCCCATTGGTGCCGTCGACGTGAACCGTCGCGCCGCCCGCGGTCTTGGGGTCGAGGACCTTTCCGGCGACATCCGCTGCCATCACCTTGCCCGGGAGGACATGGAGCAGGAGGATCGCGGTGAGCTTTTCCTTGTTCTCGGGCTTCACAAGGGACTCGACAGTCCCGGCGGGCAAGGCGGCGAAAGCGTCGTCGGAGGGCGCGAAGACGGTGAACGGCCCTGCGCCCTTCAGCGTATCGACGAGGCCTGCGGCCGTCACAGCAGCGACGAGTGTCGAGAACGAGCCCGCGGCGACGGCGGTGTCGACGATGTCATGTGTGGAAGCGGTCATGTGAATTCCTTCGTAGGCGCCGGCACCTCGAGCGGACGAATGCTCAAGACTTCCAGGCGGGGTGGTTCATACGGGCGTCGTCGTCCCCGTCACCGAACCATCGCACCGTGCGGCGCGGCACGACATACGGGCTTTGGGGCACCTTGATCCTGATGATGGGTGCCCAAAGCCGACCCTCTTTTTGGCGTGCTCAGGAGGCGAGGCTTTCGATCGTCGACGTGGCCTCGATGATCGTGCTGATCTGCTCGCGCAGACGGTCGAGGATAGGATCGCTGCGACGCCTCGGCCGCTCGATATCGACATCGAAGCTCGCGGCGATCTGGCCGGGCCGCGGCTTCATGACGAGGACGCGGTCGGCAAGGATCAGCGCCTCGTCGAGATCGTGCGTCACCAGCACCAGTGTGATCGAGCTCTCGCGCCAAAGCTCGATCAGATGCGCTTGAAGGCTCGACCTCGTGAAGCTGTCGAGGGCGGAGAAGGGCTCGTCGAGGAGCAGCACCGAGGGTTCGGTGACAAGTGCCCGGGCGATGGCGACGCGCTGCGCCTGGCCGCCCGACAATTCCTTTGGCCAGCGATCGCTGACATCCTCGAGCCGCACACGTTTCAACGCGGCCGCCGCCCGCTCGCGGCGCACCGCGCGCGGCAGGTCCGACAGGCCGAACTCGACATTTCCGGCATTGGTGAGCCAGGGCATCAGCCGCGGCTCCTGGAACACGATGCCGATGTCGGGATGCGGGGCGAGGATCGGCTGGCCGTCGAACAGGACCTCGCCCTGGTCCGGCCGGTCGAGGCCACCCAGCAGCCGCAGCAAGGTCGACTTGCCGCAGCCCGAGCCGCCCACGATGGCGGTGATGCCGCCCGGGGGGAAGTCGGCGGAGACGTTCCTCAGCGCCGTCGTGCCGTTGCGGTATGTGCGCGTGAGATTGTCGGCGACGAGCATCAGATGCCATCCTGATGGCGGTCCTGCCAGCGCAGGAAGGGCTGCGCTGCGGCGGCGAGCGCCTGGTCGGTCAGCTTGCCGAGGACGGCGAAGACGAGGATCGCGGCGACGATCTGGTCGGCCTTGCCGAGCTGCTGGCCATCGACGAGGAGGTAGCCGAGACCCTCTGACGCTCCCATGAACTCCGCGGCTACGACGAACATCCAGCCGAGGCCGAGACCGGTGCGCAGCGCCGTCACCGTCTGCGGAAGGATGGCGGGCAGCAGCACCCGGCGGATCATGGCGGTGCGCGAGAGCCGGAAGGCCCGGCCGACCTCGACGATCCGCCGGTCCACCGAGAGGACGGCCGTGGCGACGCCGAGATAGACGGGAAAGAAGACGCCGGCGGCGATCAGCACGACTTTCGACGTCTCGAAGATCCCGAACCAGAGGATGAACAGCGGGACCCAGGCGATCGAGGGAATGGCGCGCAGGGCTTGGATGGTCGGATCGAGGACCCGGTGCGCCAGGGGCACGGCCCCGGTCAGCGCCCCGGCAAGGATGCCGGCCAGCGAACCTGCGACAAATCCCCAGGCGACGCGCGTGGCGGTCGCCGCGACGTGCGTCGTCAGCTCGCCGGTTCGGGCGAGCGCCCAGAGCGACTCCAGAATGCGCGAAGGCGGCGGCATCAGGCGCCCGTTCGACCAGCCGGCCCAGACGGCCAGCTCCCAGAACAGAGCGAGGCCGACCGGGATGATCCAGCCGAGCGGAACCTGATAGCGGCGGGGCCGCAGCGCCGATGCCGGCTTCGCAGCGGCGGCCTCGTCGGGCAGAGCGAGCCTTGCAACCGAGCTCACGGCGTCATCCCGAGGCTAGCCGATCGATCCACCCGCACGCTCACTGGCTCGGCGGCGCGAAGCTGTCGTCGACGAGTTGGTCGACGACCTCGCTCACCTTCACATCGGCTGCCACGAGCCCGGCTTTCTGCAGAGCGAGGCCCGCGCCGAGGATGGCGTTGCGCTCGGCATCGTCGATGCGCGACGTCGTCAGCTTGGTGCGCTCGAGCTGGCGCCGGATGACCTCCGGCGGCAGCCTGGTCGCGGCGACCAGCGCTTCCTCGAGGACATCGGGCTTTGCGACGGCTTCCTGGCGGGCGGTCTCGTAGGTCGCGAGCACGCGCCTGACGATGTCGGGATGCTCGGCGGCGAAGGTCTCGGGCGTGCTGAGGACGCCGCCGCTGTTGTATTCGGGCTTGCGGAGGAACAGCACGGCCTTGTCCTCGATCTCCGCCGAGGCCATCAGCGGGTCGAGGCCGGCCCAGGCATCGACGTCGCCGCGCAGCAGCGCCTGCTTTCCGTCGGCATGCTGCAGCAGCACGAGCGTCACGTCCTTGTCCGAGAGGCCGGCATCCGCCAGGACGCGTTCGAGGAAGATGTGCGGATCGGTGCCGCGGGTCACCGCGATGCGCTTGCCCTTCAGGTCCTCGACCTTGGTGATCGGGCTGCCGGCCGGGACGACGAGCGCGGTCCATTCTGCCAGCGAATAGACGCCGACCGAGCGGATCGGATTGCCGTTGATGCGGGCGACGAGCGCCGCGCCGCCGGCGGAGGCACCGAAATCGATCGAGCCGGCATTCAGGAATTCCAGCGCCTTGTTCGAACCCGCCGACTGCACCCAGCGCACGCTGATCCCGTCCTTCTCGAACTCCTTTTCCAGGAACCCCTCGTTCTTGAGGAGGATCGAGACGGGATTGTACGTCGCCCAGTCGACCGTGATCTCCTTCAGCTCGGCAGCGGAAGCCGCGCTCGACAGCAGCGCGAGCATGCTTGCAATGAGAACGGAACGACCGAAAAGGGATGGCTTCATGAAAATCGCTCCGGGCGGTGAGAGGGCATCCTGGGGGAAGGATGGGCAGCGGCGCATGATCTCCTCTGCCAGAGAGACGCTACGATCCGCCGGTCGGCTGCGACACTAATAATCTACCAAATTGGTAGACTGAATTAGATTTTTCGTGCGTCTTGCGCCGCTGCCGGACGTGCTCGACGAGAAAGCCTCAGACGCCGACGGCGGCCTTCGCGAGGGGCGCAGGCGTCCGGTTCCCCTGGCTGAAATGGGCCGATGGCTCGCCGGCGCGCGGCCGCGCTGCGCCGCCCGCCAGACGAATGGCGTCGGCAACTTCGACGGCGTGGCGGGCAACCTCATAGAGACCCATGAGCTCGCCGACCGTGCCGCGGGCGAGGGGGCCCGCGACATAGAGGTTGGCGACCGGCTTGCCGTCCCCGTCGAGCGCCCGCCCGTCCTCGGCGACGGCAAGGCCGAGGCCGACCTCGTCGAGGCTCACCGTTCCCGCGTCGAAGAGGCTGCGCAGCGGCGCGCGCTCCACGACGCTGCGGTGGGCGGGGCCGGTGGTGTTGATCACCACGTCGACCATGGCGGTGCGGATCGAGCCGGATCCGCGCCGGCGGGATGCGACCTCGATGCCCTCGCTGGTCGGGCGGGCCCATCGCAGCGAGGCGGCCAGCGAGAGATAGCTGCCGTCGCGTGCTCGCCGGTCCAGCACCGCCGCCACCTGTGGCGCGACGCGAAAGCGGTGGACGTCCCAGAAGCTGCGCAGCCGTCGCACGACCTTGCGCCGCTCCGCTACGGGAAGCGCCCGCCAGATCTCCGGTCCCTGGTTGCGCACGGCATCCAGCACGAAGTGCCAGCTGGCACCTTGCGCCTTCCCCGCCTCGATCGTCCGGCGGATGCGGCGCAGCAGCGCCAGGGCACTGGTCTCGGGCGCTGTGGTGAAGTCGCCGAACGGCTCCTGCGGCGTTTCGGCATGGCCGCGCGAGCGAAGGCCGTTGCGCGACAGGCTGGTGATCGGGCCGATATGGCCGCGTCCGTCCAGCGCTGCGATCACGTCCGCGGCCGTCAGCCCGTTGCCGACGACGAGCACCCGGTCCATTGACAGGACGCCGCGCAAAGCGCCCTCGGCATAGACGTCGGGGATGAAGCCGGGATGGCCGACGAGCGGCGCCAGCGCAGCCGGAACGGCCGGCGGCGGATGGGTGGTGGCGATCACGACGATGTCGGCAAGGAGCGTCTGCGCGTCCGAAAGCCCGACGTCGAACCGGCCATCGCCGCGGCTGGCGATGGTCTCGGCCCGCTGCCGTTCCTGCCGGATGCGGCCGGACGCGACCAGCGGCGCCATCCGTTCGGCGAGGTAGCGCCCGAAGACCGCGCGCCGGGGATAGGCCTCTCCCGTCGCATCGACGGCGTCCGCCGGCGCGAGCGCAGCATTCGCCAGCCAGCGGGTAAAATCCACGAGATCGTCGGAGAACAGGCTCATCTTCGAGGCCGGCACGTTGATCCGGTGCGCCGGCTCCTCGGTCGAATAGGCGAGCCCCGGCCCGAGTGCCGGCCGCGGCTCGACGACGGTGATGTCCAGGCCCGGCATCTCCGGCGCCGTCGCCAGATGGTGCGCGACGACCGAGCCGGAACAGCCGCCACCGATGATGACGACCGTCTTGCGGCCCGGAGAATGGCCTTCTGTCACGATTGGCTGGCCTTCAGCTCTGGGCGCCTGTCGCCGGCGATCGACTCGCCGAACGGTCCCATGTTCACCGAAGACGCTTGCCGTGGCAATGCGTGAGCGAGCGGCAGATGCGGCAGCACCAGTTCGCCGAAACGGTAGGCCTCCTCGAGATGCGGGTAGCCGGAGAGGATGAAGCTGTCGATGCCGAGCCGGCGATACTCGTCGATGCGCTCGGCGACGGTTTCCGCGTCGCCGACCAGCGCGGTGCCGGCGCCGCCCCGCACCAGGCCGACGCCGGCCCAGAGGTTGGGGCTGACCTCCAGCCTGTCGCGGCGGCCTCCGTGCAGGCTGCTCATCCGGTTCTGGCCGACCGAATCCATCCGCGCGAACACCTTCTGCGCGTCGGCGATGGTCTGGTCGTCGAGCCGGCTGATCAGTTCCTCCGCCGCTTCCCAGGCCTTCGCATTGGTCTCGCGGACGATGACGTGCAGGCGGATGCCGAAGCTCACCTTGCGCCCTTCTGCGTCCGCGAGGCGGCGGATGACGTCGAGCTTCTCGGCGACCTGCGCCGGTGGCTCGCCCCAGGTCAGATACTTGTCGATCTGCTCGGCAGCGACCTGGTTGGCGGCGTCGGACGAGCCGCCGAAATAGAGCGGCGGATGCGGCGTCTGTACCGGCGGGAACAGAAGCCGCCCGTCCTCGATCTCGAAATGCTTGCCCTTGTAGGCGACCGTCTCGCCGGCGAGCACCGCCTTGTAGATCTCGAGAAACTCGCGCGTCACCTCGTAGCGCTCGGAATGGCTGAGGAAGATGCCGTCGCCCTTGTTCTCGACCGGATCTCCGCCGGTGACGACGTTGATCAGCAGGCGTCCGTTGGAGATGCGGTCTAGCGTCGCGGTCATCCGGGCGGCGAGCGTCGGCGATTGCAGGCCGGGGCGCACCGCGACGAGGAAGCGCAGCCGCTCGGTCAACGGCACCAGCGCCGAGGCGACGACCCAGGAGTCCTCGCAGCTCCGTCCGGTCGGCAGGAGCACGCCGTAATAGCCGAGCCCGTCCGCCGCCTGGGCGATCTGCTTGAGGTAGGGTAGATCAACCGAGCGGCCGCCTTCGCTGGTGCCGAGATAGCGGCTGTCGCCATGCGTCGGCAGGAACCACAGAACGTTGATCTTGTCGGGGGTGTCGATGCTCATCGGCCAGCTCTCCACAAAGGCGCGGCCGGTGGCACGCGCGCAACGGTAAGGTTCAGTTGCCGAAGCGACCCTATTGCCCGTCGCCGACGGCACCAGCGGGGCTCGCCGGGACACCGGAGAAGATAAGGCAGCCGTCGAGAGCCCGACAAGATAATTCCACTATATTTCTAGACTGATGCGGATTTTCATTTCGGTCGAGCTTCTCGTAGACGGCGTCAAAGGCCGCGACATCGGGTGCGACGGCCCCAGCAGATAATCCACCGATCCGCTCACGCGGTAGAACTCGGCCACCTCCGGGAAATCCTCCACCACCGCGGATAGCAACCGCCCAGCGCCAGCCGATCGAGAAGCTGGCGTCGGGGCAGCCCTACTGGCTGGCCCTTCCTGCTTGACCCCGATCGTGCCGGTTTGCACAACGGAATGCGGACGTATTGCCATGATCGGTTGGCGGTCGATGTGAACGCTCCGACGTTCTAATTATCCCGTTCCGAGAAGTTTATCTCTCTGTCGTGCGAGGTGCCCCGGTGCTCGATGCCGCCCTTTTCGATCTCGCCCCCACGGGCCGACTGCGGGTCGGCGTCAACCTGTCCAATTTCCTGCTGGTCACCGGCACCGACCCGAAAGGCGATCCAACCGGCATCTCTCCAGACATGGGCAAGGCAATTGCTGATCGGCTCGGCGTCCCCGTCGATCTCATTCCGTTTGCGTCACCAGGTCTGCTGGCAGATGCCGCGGGCGACGACGTCTGGGATATCGGCCTCATCGGGGCGGATCCCGCACGATCGGAATTCATCGACTTCACCAGCGCCTACGTTGAAATCGAGGCAACTTACCTCGTGCCGGCGGGCTCGCCGATCGCAAGCATTGCGGATGTCGACCAGCCCGACATCCGGATTTCCGTCGCTGCCCGGACCGCGTACGACCTCTGGCTGGAGCGCAACATCAGTCAGGCGGAACTCGTTCGATCGGCCGGGATAGACGCGTCCTACGCGCGTTTTGTCGAGCACCAACTGGACGTGCTCGCAGGCCTCCGCCCGCGCCTTGTCGAAGATGCCGAGAAACTTCCCGGTGCGCGCGTCCTGGAGGGCGGCTTCTTTGCGATCCAGCAGGCGATCGGAATACGGCGTGGCCGACCGGCAGGCGCCGCTTTCCTCTCCTCCTTCGTCGAGAAGGCCAAGAAAGACGGCTTCGTCGCCGAACTGATCGACCGGCATGGCCAGGCCTGCAACCTCACCGTCGCAGTCTCCGCGTAGGTTTTTCCTGACCCACAGAGGACTGCCGTCGCAAGAAAGTCGCGCAACTCTAACCCGGCGCCGTGGTGTATGCAGAGTGATGTGTTCGCGAGGCCGAGGGCTGTGGTTGGTCCAAGGAGACCCGACACCTCACACCGCCTCTGGAGTCAGTAACGATCCAGCCATGACTCGCCGCTTCTCGCATCCAAGCGCCGGCAGCCAGTCACAGCCCGAGAACCAGCGAACTTGTTGCAACAACGAACGACCACGCAGACCGAAATCTGTCGATCTGTAAAATCCGACTCACGGAAATATTTTGAAAATATTTGGCTGGGGAACCTGGATTCTCAGCCAGAGGAAAAGCAAGTCTAGGTAAACACTTCCGGTTTCGGCTTTCGCCGCCACAATGGGCATTAGTTTTGTGCCCAGGTTACGGGCCGACGTCAACGGTGCCGGAAACCATGCGGAGGGCAGTGCGAGCCAAGATGGCAGTTTGGATAAGCGCTGTTGGGCTCGCTGTGGTGACCCAAGGACGGTTCGCGATGAGCACCGTCTGCACAGTGCTCGACTGCTTCGACCGCGAGGCATTGGCGTCATCGCCACGAACGAGGGCATCAAGGGCGAGGACATCTAAGACCTCATGCTCCTCACCGTCGAGGCCCGTTTGGCGTGAACCGCCTGCCGCAGACAATCTAATGGCTTGACGCCAACGCCTCGGGCTATATCGCGGGCGAAACTAAGCGTTTGGCACGGGAGATCGGGCTGAAGCCCAAGACCACGCCCGTCCACAGCCCGCAATCCAAAGCATGGCCGAGGCCTTCGTCCGGACAATTACGCGCGACTACCCCCGCGTCTCTTCCCTTCTGGACGCTCGAACCTTCATCGATGCGTTGCCGATCTGGTTCAAGCATTACGATGCCGTTAACCCGTATTAGGCGCTCGGCTATCTCTCACCCCACGAGTTCATCGCGTCCCGGAAATCCGTCTGGTACTGTCCTACCATTCGGGGGCAACAACATCGAGGTTCTTGGCACCGCTCCCTTGTTCAGAGAAGCAGGCTTGCCCGCGGCAACTTGACTGCCTGCATCTCCTCTAGCCAGAGTTCGGGCTCTACCTCACAGTCGCATTCCTCGAATTCCTTGGAGTCGACCAGGTAGATGCGGCCCGGTCCCCAGGCCGCCGACTTCTTGGCGCGCGCGTAGCGATCGATCTTCGTGATCAGGTCGACGGGCGGCTCCCACATCTGCAACGTTCCGAACCACAGCACCGGGCCACAGTAGCGTGACATCCCGACCTGCATCCGGCCCGCGAACCAAGTAGAGTAGGCGACGGCGAGTGCGCTGCTGGCGACCCGCTTTGTCGCCAAAACCACCAGACCACCTTCCGGCAGAGCCATGCTCATGTAGTCGGCGGTATAGGCCAGCTCCTCCATCGTCTTCAGCAACGGCCTCAGAGCTTCTGGACTGAGCCATTCGCAGTCGCCGATGGCAAGGCCCAGATGCTCGCGGCCGAAATTGAACGAGAAGCAATGCCGGACCGGTGTCCATTCACCTTCTAGCCAGTCAAGAGCAGGCCTTGCCCCACCGGAGCCCGTGCCGAGCGCTAGGGCGTAGTGCGGATCGCGACCCTCATCGCAGATGAACATCTGTTTCTCGAAGAGGTGCATGCCATTCTCCCCCGCATGATTGAGAGGTTAGATAGCGGAACAAAGCCTAACAATTGTAAAGCGGATCACTATCGGATTTAAGCGTTCGACTGAGGATGAGGCCGACCGTTCTCGAGCCCATCGTTAACCATCCTGGCGCCGAGCTTTGTTCGACGCCTTGCGATCGGTGGTTGAAGGGCTCAGGTATTGTCTTGAGCTTGGGATCACCCCAAGTCGACACAATGCGGCCCCCGCTGGTGGTGAGACACCAAACGAGGGCCTAACCCGCAACCTGATTGAGAGGTCTTGGGCTATGACGAGCCATAACTGCTTCGTCCCTTCGAGGGAAGATTTGGAAACGACGATCGCGGCGCCGCTGTGCCCGAGGGATTGCAGGGCGCCATAGCGCGCTTGCAGACGGCCGCCCGCGCCTAGGCGCTCCGGCCTCTTCGTCCTTCCGTATCCATTCGAGATGATCACCCGACGCTGACGCAGGCCGTGGCACTCCGCCCCGCCTTGTCGCCACGGCCTTGTCCGCCCGACGCCCTCACCGGCGCCGACGTGCCCGGCTGCGCTCGCGCCGATCATCTCCCTCATCCAAGGGACTTTTCATGCGTCTTTCTTCGAAGGGTGCCGCCTCGGCCGTGGCCGAGCGTGCCCGCTATTCCTACCGCATCGCATTCGGCGACATCGAGGCCGACCTCGCGGCGCTGATCGACAAGGCCGTCGCGGCCATCACCGCCAGCACGCCGACCCCAGATGCGATCCTAGGCGACTACGTCGGCCTCGCCGCGCTGATCCGCTCGGTCTCTGCCCACGAGGGCAAGCTGCTGGAGCAGGCGATCATCGGCATCGGACAGCGCAATCCCGACCTCGTCATCCTGTCGCAGTCGCTGAAGCTGCCCGTGACGCCTGCGGCTTTGGAGGCGATTGCCCTCAACCGCGGCGGCACACTGAAGGGCCTCAGCTTCGACGCCGATGCCCGGACCCGTGTCACCTACACGCCGGACATTGTCCTGGTGAACCGCCGCTATCACAGCGCCACCATCCTCGACGTAAAACGCTCGATCGCTTCCTACCTCGACACCCACCGTTTGGCCGAGCTGAAGACCAAAATGCTGGCGACATCGCTGATCCTGCCGGACTGGCTCTACAAGGAGCACATGCGGCTGATGGTGGACACAGTCGGCATCGCCATAGTCGACGGGGCAAGCGCACCGAGCGACCATGAGAACGGCATCTGGGCAATGGATGAGATCAACGACCTCATCGAGGTCGACGGCGCCGCCGAGACGTTGGCCGAGGTGCGCCGACGCTTCGGTGTCAAGATCCGCGCACTGCTCTCGACCGAAGCGCGTCGCCTTGTTGAGGCGGAGACCGGACCAGCCAAGCGCATGCGAATGAACTGCGCCGAGACGGTGCTGCCAGCGCAGGCCATCCTCCACGGCAACGCCGCGGCCGACGACCTCGGCGCAGACGGCGCATCGCTGCCGTGGTCGACGTCACCCGGCGTCTATGTCGGTGGCGGCCGGACCGGAAATCATTTCCGCTCCGCGGCTCCGCACATACCGTGCACCATCCGCGTCGGCTTCGCGCGAGCGCGCCTCGACGCCTGATCCGATCCGCTGCCGCTGAGGATCCCTCCGGTCTCAGCGGCAGTCTGTCCCTCATCCTCGACCTCATCATCGCCGCAGCCGCTTCAACGCTGGCGCAGCGCACGGGAAAGCCATGTTCATGCCCAACATCATCAACGCCGACCCCTCCAGCCTGCAGGTCAACGGCACGCCGACGAGCGTCGTGGCCTTCCGGTCCGTCGGCAATCCGCGGTCGCCTCAGTCCGTCCGCGCCCCGCTGTCCGCCCACACCGCCACAAACACCGTCGACGCGGGCCTCGAGGCAGAAGCTTCCAGCAAGCCGTCGGACCTCGACGATCCCGCCCTGATCATCGGTCTGTCGCTGTGGACCGCCCCGCGACACGAGCGCTACGTTGCAGCGGTCGCAGCTCAGGGCGATGGGAGCGTCCCCCATCGCTTTCCGGCCGTTCTCGCCAACCACCTGGGCCGCCACGCCGAGGCCGGGGACCCGACCTGCCGCCTCGTCCTCGACTGGCTGGCGGCCAAGGGTCTCATCGAGACCGGCGCCGGGCGTTCCCTCAATGAGGGATCGGTCTGATGGCGGCCGCAAAGGGTAAGACGACGGGCAGCAAGCGTCGCCTGGACGCAGCTTCGACAGCGTCCGTCTTCGCGATCCACTACGCCCTTGGCGAGCATACCGTTGCCGAGAACGTCGCAACGCTGGTGCTTCTCGAACAGGGTCTGCGCCAGAACAACATGGTGGTCGACGATCTCGCCGCTCTGTTCAATCGGCCGAGCTCGGTTGTCGTGATCAGCGCCAGCGTGAGCGGCTTTGCGGCGTCCTTGCTCCGCCTGCTCGATGCGGACTCCATCCTGCCGGGTCGCACGCAGACAATCGACGTCGGATACGTCCGGCCCGGCGGTCACGTTCGCTTCTCCGATGATCTCGACATCCGCTGGCGCATCGTCACCATGCTCTGCGAGCCGGACGCAGATGAACCCGTTGACCCCGCAATCGGCGCGATGCGCACCCGGATCGCCAATATCGCGCGTGCCGGATATCCGCTCCTGGTCATCGCAGAGAACACGCCGATCTCCTCGCTGCTGTCGCTGGCGGCAGATCAAGTGGTGCATGTCGGCGCGCTCGGTGACGACGTCATCGCAGAGACGGCAGCGAGGGTCGCTGGGAACGAGGTCAGTTTGGTCCTGTCCGCCCTCGAAGCCGCGTCCCTCGATCTTGCCCGCCTCTCTGTCGCCGATCTCTCGGTCGCGATCCGTCCCGGCGTCTCGGTCGGCAGGACCATTCAGATGCTGGAGCACCTTCTGAGCGCTGGAAGCGAGGATGGGGAAGACGGGGGCGCCGCAGCCGCAGCACAGTTCGGTGGGCGGGCTGGTTCGCAAGGTGATCGTGACTGGGATCGGAAGGCAAGCAGCCTCTCGGCAACAGGCATGGAGCGGCAGGGGAAAAGCCGCTCCGAGAAGAGCAAGGCAGATGCCGTTGCGGCTTCCGGTACTGAGGTTATCCTGCCAGAGGTCGTGACGCAGCCCTATCGCCTCGAGGTCGAGACCCTGGCGGGCTTCGGCGCTGCGCGCGACTGGGCGCTCGACCTGAAGGCTGATCTCGCCCTCTGGCGCGAAGGCATGCTGCCTTGGGACCAGCTCAGCTCGCGGCTGCTGCTATCGGGACCGCCCGGCACGGGCAAGACGACCTTCGCCCGCGCGCTCTGCAACTCTCTGGATCTGCCGCTTCACGTCTCGTCGGTCTCGACCTGGCTGGAGTCGGGCTACCTCGGCAGCGTCATTACCCGGATGAATGCCGCCTTCGAGAACGCTCGCCGCAACGCGCCCTCAATCCTCTTCATCGACGAGTGCGACGGCATCGGCAAACGCCAGCCCCAGGATCGCGACTTCGCCGACTACTGGAATGCGCTGGTCAACAAGCTCTTGGAGCTGATGGACGGCGCGGCCAAGGCGGAAGGAGTCATCATCGTCGGCGCCACCAACAGGCCGGAGGCGATGGACGAGGCTTTGAAGCGTTCGGGCCGTTGGGAAACGCAGATCGCAATTCCCATGCCCGATCGCGATGCGCTGGCTGGGATCCTCACCCATCACCTCGGACCCGATCTTGCCGCCGTCGTCGCAACAGCAAAGCCGGCATCGCCGATGCCGCATCGCCGGGAAGAGATCGAGACCATGCTCACGCAGCTTGCCCGGCAGGCTGTCGGTCTCAGCGGCGCTGACATCGAGCGGTTGGTGCGCGAGGCCCGTGGCACGGCAAGGCGACACGGCAGAAGTCTCAGCCATGATGATCTCGCCGCAGGCCTCGCCAAGGGCCGTCCCAAACGTCCGAAGGAGCTCCGCTACCGCATGGCAATCCACGAAGCGGGCCACGCTCTCGTTCGCCGCGCGCTGAAGATCGGCACCGAGGTCGGTCTGAGCGTCGAGGCGGCCAGCGGCGGTTATGCCGAGGCCATGCTCGATCTCGACGTCGTGCAGTCCGAAGACTGGGTGATGGCGCTGATCGCGGTGACTCTTGCCGGGCGCGCCGCGGAGACGATCGTCTTCGGCAATACCACGAGCGGCTCCGGCGGATCGCCGACGAGCGATCTCGCCAACGCTACACGTCTCGCGCTGTCGATGGAGATCGAGCTCGGCTACGGCGCCGAGCGGCCCCTGCTGCATCGCTCGATGGATGGTGCCGAGCTTCTGCTTCTTCGAGACGACCCTCTAAGCCACGTCGTCCATCGCCGCCTGGAAGCGGCGTTCTCGCTGGCATCGCACACGATCGCGGCGAACAGGACCTGCCTGCTGGCGCTCGCCGACACGCTGACGGATGCAGGTAGCCTCAATGCCAAGGAGATCGCCGCCGTGTTTGCCGCCCATCCAATCGACCTGACGACCGAGGACCTTGCGCCATGAGCATTATCATCATGCCGAATGGCACCGCGCTTCACATGGACAGGGAGTTGTACCTTCTGACCGAACTGCAGCGTGACATCGCACGCATCGACGACGGCTTGCATCCGACACTGAGGGATCTCGCCAACGCTCCGGTTCTCGAACACTGGGCGCTCGGCATGCGGATGCAGCCCTGCCTAACGGGCGAGGTCTACGGGCATCCCAAGCTGCGCAGTGGTGCTCGCACCGTCACCTCGCAGCTTCACCTGTTCGCGCCCCAACACGGCTATGCCCGAACCCTCAGCCGCTTCTACCGACTGGGGCCTCCGGCACCCGACACATAAGCCAGTTCACTGACAGGCTTGCGCAAGGGAGAAGCTGTACCCATCTTGGTCAGGTGCAGCGCGCCCGGCACCAACGGGCTGTCGCGCAACAAGGGCTTCCAGCGGCCGTCCGACCAAGGATGTACTGGCGAGTTGGCAAGAGGGAGCCGCACTGCCCGCAAGGGACGCTGAGCCGCCGGAGGAAACTCTCGGCGGCTTCTTCGTATCCGGCGGCGCCAGCACCGCCATCCAAATCGAGATCCAGACCAAAACTTGATCCCCGTCAGCGCGAGCATTGCCCTCCATCGACATGACGTGCCCTCAACGCGTGGCACGTTGCGGGCAACTCAACTCAGGTCAGCTCAAGTTGCGCATTCCCGTTGCAAACCCGAGATCCGGCGTTGCGAACATGTGGATCGCCGTTGCGAAGCTTTGGATGGTCGCTTCAGGCCTCCAGCCGTCAGCGCGACCAAGCCACGACCGGTACCCGGCACTTCGAGTCAAAGCCCCGGCACGTCGAGCTGATTTGAGATGAGTTGAGTCAAGTTGCGCATCTTCGTTGCAAAGCTCTGTGCAGGCGTTGCGAACGTCTGGAAGCGCGTTGCAGACGGCAGAATCATCGTTGCGAACATCGATCTTGCCGTTGCGAAGCTTCACGCAAGTGATTCGACCGCAAACGCCGTTGCGGTGGGCAGGGATTAGAAGATGCCCTGATGGCGTCCGAAACAGCGCTAACAAGCCTCAGAATTAAATTTGGAGGCCGCATTCTGGCTAGCTTCGCATTTACATGAATTCAACTTCACGGCTGACGACGCACTCGTCTGATGACTTCCACATGAGGATCGTTGCCATGACCTGCCGATGGAGTGCGGTTCGTCAAGCCAGCGCGCAGTATCGGATCATCAGTCGTTGCCTTCGGCTCCCGCTCGAAAATAAATTCCGGACAAGTTGTCCCGTCGTTACGGGTAGAAATAGAATTAACTGCAACAAGCAAATCGTCTTTAGAGGCGCCTATCATTAAATACTATCAAATATATCTCAGATTGCTCAAGCATGCAGCCGGATAAGCGCATTCGATTACTGGAGATAAACGTGCTATTCTGCTTGTGTTGCTGCCAGTTGTGGTAGGGCAACATAAGGAGAGACCATGATGACCATCAACGACATGCCAGAGACCTTCGGCGAGCCCCTCGCGCACGAGGAGATGGAGTCCGCGCACGTGAGCGGACCCGCGAGCGCGGACGACGCGGGCGACGTGCCCGCGCCGGAGAAGAAGGAGCGCCGCGCGAAAGCGAAGAAGGAGCCGACGGCAACAAAGGCTGCCAGGGGCAAGAAGGCTGCCAGGGGCAAGAAGGGCAAAGCGACGGCCAAGGTGGACGGCGAGCCCAAGGTGAAGACGCCGAAGCCGGAGAAGAAGCCGGACTTCAACATCGACGCCCTCGAGCCCGAAGTGCGCGAGCTCGTGGAGACGAGCGTTGCGAAGGTCGAGGCGATCGGACGCAAGACCACCGAGAACGTGCTCGACCTCGGCGTGATCTTCCACGACATGGCCGAGGCGATCCCCGACGAGGCGCACTGGAAGGTCGCCGTCGTCCGGCACTGCAAGGTGAGCTGGAAGTTCGCCGACAACTGGAAGAGGGTTCACGTTGCCCTCGGCGCCCGGCGAGCTGAGCTCGTTCACCACCAGGTGACGCCGACGGTCCTGATCCAGTTGCTCCCGGCAACGTCCGAGCAGGTTGATCAGGTGCTCGGCGCGTTCGCGGCGGGCAAGCCGATGAAGGTCCGCGAGGTCCAGGACCTCGTCGGCAGCGGCGCAGCGCCCGAGGGTGAGGCGGCGCTCGGCACGAAGGGCGGCCTCAGCGGGCTGAAGTCGCTCGCCGCAGCCAAGGCGGCCCAGCAGGGCAAGAGCGTCATGGCCGGGCTGAAGACGATCCGGCAGGTGGTCGGCGACGCGATCGAGGCATCGGGCGAGAAGAAGCTGAAGAAGGGCGAACTCGAGGACGCGATCACATCGGTGGCCAAGCTCCTGCAGCGCGAGCTGACCGAGCTCCTCTGCCGCCTAGACGGCGAGCAGCTCCGTATCGGCTACCAGATCCGGCACGCCGAGGTCTCCGACGAGCGTTTGGCAATGGTGCTGTCGGTGGTCGGCAAGCTCGCTAACATCGAGCGCTGGCCGGACGCGGCCAAGCTGAAGTCCTGGATGTTGGACGAGGTCATGCCGCTGTTCGCCTTCGCGATCGACGGTACCGACGTCGCGATCCGCTCGGAGGGGCAGGTCGAGGTCGTGGCGGCAGCCGCTGAGGTCGAGGGCCTCAACGGCGACGACGTCAACGAGCCGGAGTTGACGAGCGAGGCCGAGATGATCGCGGTGATCGACGCTCCGACCATGCCCGAGGTCGAGCCGTCAGTCGAGCCGTCAGTCGAGGCGGAAGCCGAACCCGCCGAAGCTGTCGAGGTAAAGCCCGCCACGGCGCCGGACGTCGTGGTGGCGCCGAAGCCCAAGCGCTTCAACCTCTCGCTCGCCCGGAGCTCCGACGTCACGGCGAACGCTGCGGTCGCGGACATGGCCGGGAAGGCAAACCGCGCCGAGGCCAGCGTCATCGGATCGAACGGCCCGGGCTGATCGCGTCTGATGCCTATCGGTCCCGCCGTGCGCGAACGGCGGGACCGCACGTCACAACAATCGAGGGACACCATGATGACCAAGAAGCCCGCCAAACAGTCCGGCTCGTCGAAGCCGCCGAACATGAAGGCCGTAACCGAGAAGCTCATCGGGGCCGCAGCGCAGATGCCGCCGAAGCCGATCGCCGGATCGGCCGCGCAGACGAAATCGAAACTGGCGAAGGCTGCATCCGAACCAACGGCACCCAAGCCGAAGCGGTATCGACGCAACATCCGGGATTCGATCTACCTCTATCTGGAGACGGTGAAGTTCGAGGAGCGGTTGAAAGCTCTCCGCGCCGTCGAGCAATCGAAGACCCTTCACCGATCGGATGCCAACTTGGGCCCTGCCGTTTGCGAACGGCAGGGCCGTGCATCAGCAAGCGAACTATCGCCTTTTGAGATCATCTTATGACCGACACGACCACGAAGCCACCCAAGACCCCGCGCGGCACCAGAGCCAGCGGCACGGCGCCGAGCCGCCTTTCGATCCGCAACCAACGCCAGGCCGAATACCAGCGGGCCTATCGCGCCGAGCAGAAGCTGAAGAGGATCCCGTCACGCGACGATGTCGCTCGCGTTGCACTTCATTGGTTCATCACCCTCAATATCGAGAACGATAACGAAGTCGGGCTCTCTCACATCCATCGAGAGATCGTTCGACGGCTGGTCGAACACGGCTTCGATCGTGGTGGCGCCGATCATCGGGTCAGCGATCTTATCGATCGGTATGAAGCTGGCTGGGACTTCCAGGTAAAGCCGCACCTTCGTGGGAAGCACTAAGCTGGTTCGTCGGCGTGACATTCATGGAAGCCTCGCTGCGTCGGTCTCCACGCGGGTCCGAACGCTTCGGCTCATCGTCGTCTGACAAGCGTCAAGATGCCGTGTAGTTTGATGGTGATCAGGTTGACGGGTCGACGAAGGGGGGCGGAGAACGGCCATTACTCCATCAAACGCCGTTTGCTGTTGCAACGATCATCCAGACGTCGCTGCGGGCTGCCGAGTGAATCCGGCGGGACCGTGGAAATCATTTCCAGACGCGGTCGCGGCGGCGCCGCCGTGCCTTGGCGCTGATGCCGCCATCCAAACCGGCTCGCATCGAAACGTCTCGGCAAAGCCGCGCTCGCCCGGTCGACTGATCCGCAGCGTTCGGCTCTTCGGCGTGTGAACGAGCCAGCCGAGTTCCACCGAGCGATCGAGGATCGCGGCGCCGAGCTTGCCCGCCAAATGCGGACGGCCTTCGCTCCAGTCTAGGCACGACCGGCACAGCGGTCGCTTGCCCTTGCATAGTCCCGCGACGTCGATGCGGAAGTCGGCGAGGAAACGCTGGCCCTCGTCCCTGACCAATCCGACGCCACCCTCCAGCCGGACGAGATCACGGCGCTGCATCGCACCGGCGACGCCGAGCCGGCCACGTCCCAGCCTCCGCCGTGTCGAAGCTCCTGGCTCGGCTGGAGTCGTGGCTCGGCACGCGGCTCGTCCACCGCACCACGCGCCGCTTTCAACTCACGCCAGGGGGGCAGGGCCTTCTACGAGCGCTCCGTCGCGATCTTCGCCGATCTCGGCGAGGCCGAGCGTTCCGCCAGGCCTGGGGAGCGTCCGGCGGGCCGGGTGCGCATCAACTCTAGCGCCTCCTATATCGTTCACATCCTGACGCCGCTCCTGCCGCGGTTCCTCGACCTCTATCCCGAGATCGATCTTGACATCTTCCAGACCGATCTCGTCGTGGATCTGCTCACCGACCGCACCGACATCGCCATCCGTGCCGGACCGATGCCGAACCCAGGCCTGATTGTGAGGAAGCTCGGATCGACCCGCATGGTGATCGTCGCCGCGCCCGCCTCGATCGAGCGGCACGGTTTGCCCGAAACGATCGAGAACCTCGAACGGCAGGACCGCCTCGCCTTCGGCTATGCCCGCGCCGTAAAGGGCTGGCCGCTCAAGACGGTCGAGAGCGAGGAGATCGTGCTGCCGACCGTCGGCCGCGTCCGGATGAGCGACGGCGAGGGCATTCGGCGCATGGCGCTCGCCGGAACCGGCCCTGCGCGTTTGGCCGCCTTCACCATCCGCGACGACATCGCGGAGGGCCGGCTCGTGCCGATCCTCGAGGGGTCAATCCCGGCAACGAGGAAGCCTTCCACGCCGTCTTCATAGGTCAGTCCGCCAGACTGCCGGCGCGGGCAAGGGCCTTGCTCGACTTTCTCGCGGAGCAGGGGCAGGTGTCGTAACAGATTATTAAAAAGCGTTTGCCGTAAGCGCGCCTGCCGGCTGGTCTCCGCGGCCATTTGGAACGAGGCGGTTACGTTAGGGCTCAGAGGAAATCATTTCCGCTTTGCGCCCATCCCGGACGTTCAAGTAAAATCTCGGCTTGACCGAAAGCAGTCGTAGCGGCTGAGCCTCTCTGATGACGCTCGAAAACATGCTCGATCGGAAGCGCCCTCCCGATCCCACCCGCATGAATCACCAGCGAATAGTAGCCGAGCTGTGCCACGCGGAGGTACACGGCATTAGCTCCGTAATATGAGAAAAAGTTTTCCCATCGGATCGGTGTTTGCGCGTGGCAGATCAACCGGTGGCGTCGAATGTCACAGAGGGAGGTTGCCGCGCGTTGGCCGGCGAAAAGTTGCGGCGCGCCGACCAGCAGAGCCTTCCTGCCAAGAAAGTAGTCGGTCCGCTGGCCCGGCCAGTTTCCATTGCCGAACCAAAAGATGACGTCGACCTCGCGGAATGTCTCGCGTGGAGCGACAAGACGTTTCGCATTCGAAGAGTTGCACGACGAAACCGCTGATCATTTCACAGCAAAATGGCACGGGAGGGCGCTGTTCGAATGAATTGCTTTGCTGACGTCTGGATCGGACAAGGGCCATTAAAGATCGGAAGCTAAGCGGTCTGATTTTCGACGGCTACAATGCTAGAGGGCACAGACAAGGATCAGGTGGTGCACGGAACTATGGATCGAGTGAACTGTTTAAATGCATCAAGAATGACGCGGATCGCGTTGGAAGAAAAGAGGAATTCCTATGCAGAAAAGATTCTGGACCATTGGCCTGCTTGCCTTGGGCGCGGTCACCGTCGGCACACCCGTTCTTGCGCAGAATATCCAGATCGGACCAGACGGCGTACGCGTAATGGAACCGGACCGCGACCGCCGTGGCCCGCCGCGTAACGAGCGCCGTGACCAACGTGAGATCAGCGAACGCGAAGCCGCGAGGATCGCCCGCGGAGAAGGCGTGCGAGAGGTTGACGACGTTCGCTCGTCGCGCCGAACCTATACTGTGCTGGGCACAGATCGCCGCGGCCGCGACATCCGAGTCGACATCGACCGCCGCTCCGGCGACGTAATCTCGGTCCGCTAGGCCGCTTCAGTCCCGTTCTCCTGCTGGTCGCAGAACGGTTGATCGCAGGACTTACAGAAGCCCATTCCGACTTGGTCGGAATGGGCTTTTCGCTTTCCGGACTAAGCCGGGGCGACCGTCCAGCTTCGGGAGCGGAGCTTGTTCTCTGAAGAAGCGGCGACGTCGCATACTGGCTGCCTGATGCTCCAAGTTGGAAGCTATGTTCAACACCCCACACCAACCTGTTGACCTGTGAGAAGCCCAAGGCGTCATCGGCTAGTAACAAGCACAAGAGGACGCCGCCGAACGCATTGCTGATGTCGAGATACTAATCGGCTGGGACACGCGTTCAGTTGTGGAGGTGCTAGTGTTCAGCTCTGGCTCTTCGATCCAATTATCGATCTCTTGATGGCTCTACCGGACGAGCGCGTGCCGCCCTAACAAAAAAGAAATCACAGCCGAAAAACATCACTTTCTCATACTTACTTACCGTTAATCCTAGCTCTTCGTTTCCCGGAACGTTGCAGGCTAACAATCGCTTGGGTTGTTAGTGCAGTTTCGCACTGGGAGATTAAAGCGATGCAAAACCGTATGTTACGTGTGTCTGCAGCTATCCTGGCGTGCAGCATTTTGACACTTACTAGCCCTTCGCAAGCTGAGTTCGGCGGTGGAGGTTCAAGCCGCGGAGGAAACGGTGGCGGCAATGGCCTTGGTGGCTTGGGCGGGGCAATAGGCGGAGCCGTCGGCGGGGTGGGGAACGCCGTTGGTGGTGCGGTCGGTGGCCTTGGTAGCGCCGTTGGCGGTTCCGGCGGTCTTGGCGTTGGCGCCGGCGTATCAACTGGCGGAAGCAGTGGCGTCAACGCGGGCGTTGGTGCCTCCCTCGGCGGATTAGACGGAGTAAACGCCGGTGCGGGCGCTTCGGTTGGCGGGTCTCAGGGTGTGAACGCTGGATTGGGGGCGTCTGTCGGCGGCTCCAGCGGTGTTAACGCCGGTGCCGGTGCCTCGATCGGCGGCGGCGACGGTGTGAATGCCGGCGGCGGCGCCTCCATCGGCGGATCTCAGGGCGTTAATGCCGGCCTTGGAGCATCCGTAGGTGGCGGCCAGGGGGTCAACGCCGGCGTGGGTGCCAGCGTGGGCGAAAACTCCGGTATCGGGGTTGGCGTGGGCGCTTCCATTGGCGGCGGCACCCGCAGCACTTCCAGCAGTGCCACTTCGGGCGGTGGCAATGGACTTGGAGCTGGTATTGGCTCGTCAGGCGGAGCAGCCAATGGCCCCGGCAATACAAACGGCCTGGGCGTTGGAAAGGCCAACCCTCTTCCTGGGGCCCGCACTGGCATCCTCACCGGCAACCGCGGAATTCGCGGCATCGGGAGACCAAGCGCGGCTGTGTCACGGGGTCTGCAACGCTACAGTGAAATGAGCAGCAGAGAACAGCGCGCGATGAAGCGTCAGTGTCGCGGTGTTCTCGGCGACCCGAACGGCTTCGAGTTCAGCCTCGTTCAGCTCTGCAAGCTTCTGCAGTAGCGGCCATTGAGGCCACCGGTGGTTTACGCCGTTGGTGGCCTCGACTCTCATCGATCCAGCTACGCATTCACCTTTGTTCTTGAGAAGGTTGCAAATGAGCGTGCTCGAGAATTTCGAACTGGACGTTTCATCGTTCCTCAGCCGAGAGCTAGCGGATAGCCGGAAGCAATCACATCGTCTTGCCTTCTATGATGAGATGACAGCGCTTCCAAACCGGCGGTCTTTTGCCCAGGTGCTTGAACGCCTTGCAAAAGATTCGGGGTTGGGCTTTGGCCTCCTTCTCCTCGATATCGATCACCTCAAGCGGACGAACGACACGAAGGGCCACGCAGCCGGCGATCAGGTGATCTGTGAGGTCGCGGCCCGCCTTCAAGCGCTGTCGGCCGGGGATTGCGTCTTTCGGCTGAGCAGCGACGAGTTTGCCATTATTTGCCTTGGCTGCCGAAGCCAACTCGATCTTCAGGCGATTGCATTTGATGTTCTAGCGAGCATGACGATGCCCGGAATTGGTGACGCGAAGCCCCAAGTATCCATCGGCGGTGCCCTGTTTGGTGCAGATGGGGAGGACGGTTGCACCCTTCGCCAGAATGCCGGGCTGGCTCTGCAGCAGGCAAAGGCGAATAATCGCGGCGGCTACGCGGCCTTTGATCCCGCATTCCGTTCCGCCTTGATCCGTACGGCGAACGTCGTCGAAACGATGGCATGCGCCTTGGATGAAGGCCGCGTAGCGACCTTCTATCAACCACTGGTCAGGCTCGACACCGAGGAGGTGGTCGGGCTTGAGGCGCTCTCTAGAGTCATCACAAGCGACGGCGCGATGTTGGCTGCAGGATGCTTTCAGGAGGTTTTCTCAGAACCATTGCTTGCCAGCCGGTTGACCCGGCAAATGCTGGCTCAGGTAGCCCAGGATCTTCGTTCCTGGATCGACAGCGGCATCAAGTTCCAGCATGTCGGGATCAATCTCTCGGCCGTCGACTTTGCACGGGGTGACTTGGAGCAATTGCTTTCCGAAGCCTTCGACAGCGAACAGGTACCTCTGAAACACATCGTCCTCGAGGTAACGGAAGCCGTCTTCATGGACGGTCTGACGAGCGGCATCATCGAGGCAATCCAACGGTTGAGGCAACGGGGCCTGCTGGTCGCGCTCGACGACTTCGGTACGGGATTTGCGTCCCTCACACATTTGCGGACATTCCCTGTCGACATCATCAAGATCGACAAGTCATTTGTTGATCGCCTTCAGACAGATCTGCCGAGCGAGGTCATCGTCGAGGCGCTGATACGGATCGGTCGTCGACTGGATATCCGCATCGTTGCAGAGGGCATTGAGACGAGAGAGCAGGCAACCCGCCTGCGGGAAATGGGGTGCGTCCTGGGTCAGGGCTATTTCTTCGGCCGTCCCGCGGATGCACCTGCAACCAGCAAGACACTGATGGCTCAAGCTCAGCGCTTATAAAGCGGCGAGAGTTGGATAGCACCCACGTCATTAGCGCAATGGGCTGCCGGAGCCCAGTATCGCTTGGACTGCACGGCTTCACCCGCAGCATCCACCGTGATATTGGACCTAGCGGTGACAAGCGCGGCCTGGCTACACAATTCTGCGTTGCGGTAGAAATGCAGCTGAATTACGCTTCCCTTGGGTGACCGCGTCTGCCCTACCAGTCGCGTAAGGGCTGAAAACGAAGACCATGTGCGAGATCGATATGAGCTTAGGCGCGGCAATCCGATCGCGTCGCTTAGCCATAGGCATGAGCCAGTCAACTCTCGCTGAGCAGATTGGCGTTACCTTCCAACAGATTCAGAAATACGAGAGCGGTGCTAATCGTGTTAGTGCGAGTAGGCTCTATTGCATAGCTAACAGCCTAAGCATTACGATCGACGAATGCTTTGGCTTACTAAACCGCCCCGGGTTTGTCGAAGGCTCCATCTGTTGAGAAGACGGAACGATGATAAGCAGGACGACGAAAACGTTTGCTCCCTAAAGCGGATCACCCGTCGAGATGGGTGGCCTTGGTATCTAGCGCCGAGAAGATCGGTTGCGTTACGCAAACGCTGCATGAGTAGGTAAAATTGCCGGACCGTTTGGCAGACTGGACCATCCCCTGTCATCGCGCATCGGGGCGATAGGCTTTACCACATACGCAGATTATAAATCAGAAGATCGGTGGAAGCGTCGATATCAGCTTCCTTTCTGTTGGCTGGTAGAAGCCGGTCATCCGCCTTAGTGAACTCAGAGTCTTAGGTCTTGAGAACAGATAACCCTGCAGATCCGTGCAACCGAGGGCGACCAGGAAATCTCGCTGTGCCTCGGTCTCGACCCCTTCGGCGGTCGTTGATATTCCGAGCGTACGCCCAAGGCTGATGAGCGCGGATACAATTGCTGCTCCGTCTGCCCGTGTGTCGAGTAAGGAAACAAACGAGCGGTCGATCTTTATTCGGTCGATCCCAAACTGCATCAGATGGCTGAGAGAAGAGTACCCAGTGCCGAAGTCGTCGAGGGAGATTTGAATCCCTCTTTCTCGCAGGCGCTCCAAGGTAGCGGCAACATCGCAGCTATCGGCAATCAGCGCAGATTCCGTTACCTCAAGCTCGAGCCGCGAGGGCGCCAAGCCCTCTTCAAGCAGCACCTTTCCGACTTCTTCGACGAAACCCGGAACTCGCAACTGTAGAGGTGAGACGTTAACCGCGACAAAAGTAGCGGCTGACCAGTTCCTTGCAGCTCGGCAAGCCTCGCGCAGTACCCAAAATCCGAGCGCTTCGATCATCCCGCCTTCCTCCGCTAGCGGAATGAAGCTAGCTGGGGCGAGCAGGCCGTGCTTCGGATGATTCCATCGGATCAGCGCTTCCGCGCCGGTGGCATTGTGACCCTTGGCAGCACTGTGGATGGTCTGGAAATAGAGCTCGAGGCTTCCGGCTTCCTGGCGTTCGGCTCGTTGCGGAATGCCCTGCGGTATCGTGCGCTGATCACCGCTCGCTTGGATGCCCAGCAAGGAACGAAGATCGTTCTTCAAGATCTCACGGACATTTCGGCCGTCCTCCATAGCCGGCCGGAACTGTACCGATTTCCCGCGGCCCTGATTCTTGGCTTCGTATAGAGCGACGTCGGCATGCCGCAGGATTTCGCTAGCGCTCCCGGCGGATGGAGGAACCGTGGTCATGCCGATTGAGCCGCCAACATGCGCCACCACTTCGCCGGATCGGAGGTGGAACGGACGTTTTAGTTCGGTAATCAGCGAGCCCGAGACGGCATCGAGCAGGGCATCGCCGCTCCCGAT
>NZ_JBUZWG020000009.1:0-231409 GCF_055730125.2 Mesocryomonas fontinalis
CAGGCCGAGACAAGGCCGAAGGAACGCCAGCGCAGGGAGTTGTCCGCCCGCCGTCTCGACCGGCTCTGCCCTCGGCGCCGTCACCGGCCCCGCAGCGCACCCCGAACCAAGGACGCGATCCCAGCGTCAATCTCAGCTGACTTCAGCCGACGCTTCGTCTCCGCATCAGGACGAGGGGGAGGGGACTTCGAGGCCTTCGGCGTGGCAGGTGCCACAGGCCGCGGGATCGCCGGCTGGCCCGCCTCGTGCCAGGCCCGGAACACGGCCACGTCGAACAGCCACGGCGCCTTGCCGCTCGGACGCGACGCACCGGGAATCAAACCCGCCTCGGCCTTCTTGGTCCACTCGCGGGATGTGCCGCCGAAGTCGACAGCGATGTTGCGGGCGGTCAGCTGCTTGGCCATGTCTCTCTCTCTCTCAGGCTAATCTGGCCGAAGCCCGGTCCGTCAACTCGCCTCGGTCCAGCCGGAAGTCGATTCCGAGAAGGCATCGGGCTTCCGCTCATTCGTGGTAACGGCGCGAGATACCCTACTGGCTTAGCGCAGCACCATACGGTTCGCCATGCTCCCGGCTTTACGTCACTGCCGCCACAGCAGGCTGTGCCCCGTAAGCGGTCGGCACGACGCCATCTCAATCGAGCGCGCGCGCTTCGGAGGCGAGCATGATCGGGATGCCGTCACGGATGGGATAGGCGAGGCGTGCGGCGCGGGAGACGAGCTCGTTGCGCTCGGCGTCATAGGTCAGCTGCGCCTTCGTCAGGGGGCAGACGAGCAGTTCCAGAAGCTTTGGGTCGGGACGGCGGGCAAGATCACTCATGCCCCTGTCTAGCCCAGCTTGGCGTGCCACAAAAGCGGTTCCGCTTCTGCCTCGCATGAATGAGGAAGACATAGGGAAGCCTATCGTCGCCCACGGCACAACGCTATGGAGCCAAGCGAGGCATTACGATCCAAGGCTCGTCGGCAAAACCTGAGCGCTGCAAGGCGCCCAGGTGATCGCGAGGCTATTGAAGCGTCTGACCGCTGCCGTCTTCGGAGTTCTCGCGGGCGATGGCGATCTCGGTCAGCGCGATCAGCGTCTCGGCGCGGGTCTTCAGATCGGGCGCCTCGAGCAGCGCCTGCTTTTCGGCGGCACCATACGGCGACATCATGCAGAGCGCATTCACGAGCGTTTCGTTGGACGCCTTGGTGACGCTTTCCCAGTCGGCCTCGAGCTGGTTGGCGTCGAGGTAGAGCCGGAACGCTTTCAGCAGCCCGTCGCGGTCGACGTCGCCCGCACCATGGCCGAGGTCGAGGTCACCGATGAACGCGGCCAGCCGGCAGACGCGGTAGGGGACACCCGTCTCCAGTTCCTCGAGCACGCGGAACCGGGCGATGCCGTGCAGGTTGATGATGTAGCGTCCGTCGCCGCTCTCGGTGAGCGAGGTAATGCGGCCGAGACAGCCGACCTTGGCCAGCTCCGGTTCGCCATTGTCCCGGCGCGCGCCGTCGAGGCGCGGCTGGATCATGCCGATGACGCGTTGGTCCTTCAACGCCTCGTCGACCATCGCCAGGTAACGCGGCTCGAAGATGTTGAGCGGCATCTGTCCGCCGGGCAGCAGCAGCGACCCGGTGAGCGGGAAGACCGGCACCACCTCGGGCAGGTCGGATTCGCGGGTGTAGTTGGTATTGCCTGCGTGAACCAAGGGGGCCTCCGTCTCCAACCATCGATCTGGCGCAGGCGGTGGCAAACTCAAGGGACAGGCCGATCACAGATGCTGTAGCGCGTGGCCGTCTTGCGCGGCGTGGGCACGCGCCCGATGCTGCGGCGGCCCGCATGAAGGGGCGCACCGACGCGCGCCCCCGACATCTCAGGCGAACAGCAAGGTCGACAGGCGCTTGCGCGCGTCGCGGGTGGCGGGATCGGCGCCGCCCCAGGCCTCGAAGAATTCGAGCAGCTTCTTGCGTGCGCCATCGTCGGTCCAGGTGCGGTCGCGGCGGACGATTTCGAGCAGCTGGCGCGCCGCCTCCGCGCGCTCGCCCTTCGCCTGCGCGATCAGCGCAAGGTCGAAGCGGGCCTGATGGTCATCTGGATCGGCGGTGAGGGCCGCATCGAGCGCCGCGCTGTCGCCGAGTGCCGAGATTTCCTCCTGCAGCTTCAGCCGGGTGCGCACGGGGGCGAGGATCGCATCGGCGGCCTTGTCGGCCGGGACCTGGTCGAGGACCAGCCGGGCGTGGACGGCATCGCCGGCGGCAAGATAGCATTCCGCAAGGCCAGCAGCCGCCTCGAGGTTGTCGGGCGCGTGCTGCAGGATGGCGGCGAAGATCTGGGCGGCATTGCCGGCGTCGCCAGCCGCCAGCAGCGCCTGGGCTTCGACGAGCGCTGCGGCGAGTGGATCCTCGGCCGGTCCCGCGGGGCCCGCCACGCGGTCGATGAAGGCCGTCACCTCGCTTTCCGGCAACGCCCCCATGAAGCCGTCCACCGGCTGTCCGTCGACGAAGGCGAAGACCGCCGGGATCGACTGCACGCCGAGCTGGCCGGCGATCGAGGGGTGTTCGTCGATGTTCATCTTGACCAGCTTGACGCGGCCGCCCGCGGCGGTGACCGCGCGCTCGAGGATCGGCGTCAGCTGCTTGCAGGGACCGCACCAGGGCGCCCAGAAGTCGACCAGCACCGGCTGCTGGCGAGAGGCGGCGACGACGTCGGCGCCAAAGCCGGCCGTCGTCGTGTCCTTGATCAGCGGTCCGCCGTCGCCGGCGCCGGTCGGGCCGGGCGCGGTCGCGGCAGGCGTCGCCCGCGGGGCTGCCCCGCTGAGGCCGGCGGTCTGCGTGCCATAGCTCGAACCGTAAGGATTTTGGCTCATCTCAGTTTCCTTCGCTTGCCGGTTCGGCCGGTCAGATCGGGGTCTCGTCGAGGGAGACGACCAGCGGCGTATGGCCGGTGGCCGCCAGGAAGGCGAGGAGGTCGTCGCGGGCGATCGTCGTCGTCGCGGTGTTGACCAGCGGATGGCAGTTCAGCCTGTCACGGGCGAGGAGGCCCGCATCGAGCACCACCCGCACCTGTTGGCCGGTATCGTTGACGACGCCGAAAGCGGTGACCGAGCCCGGCGACACGCCCAGCAGCGCCTGCATCTGGTCGGCGCCGGCAAACGACAGCCGCCCTTGCGCGCCGATGGTCTTGTGCAGCGTCTTCAGGTCGACCGTTCGGTCCTCCTCGGCGACGACGAGAAAGATCGTGCCCTTCTTGTCCTTCAGGAAGAGGTTCTTGGTATGGCCGCCAGGGATCGCCCCGCGCAGCGCCTGGCTTTCCTCGACCGTGTGCAAGTCTTCATGCTCCACCGTCGACGTGGCGATGCCGTGGCGGTCGAGGAAGGCGAAGAGGTTCTCGCGGGAGAGGCTCATGGAAACTCGCATCCGGCGCCGCACGGGCAGTGTGATCGAGGTAGCGACAGAGGCGCGGCGGATCAAGGGCAAGGCGGGGCCTCGGACCATGCCCGGCAAGGTGCGCGGGAAAAAAGTGCACGGGCCTTGCGGAAAATCCGACAGAAAGTCGCTCCTCCCTGTTGCATTCGCCCGGTCATTCCGTCATAAAGCGCCAGTCCGCGGCAGAGACCGCCGCGGGGAGCGGGCGGGCGTAGCTCAGGGGTAGAGCACAACCTTGCCAAGGTTGGGGTCGAGGGTTCGAATCCCTTCGCCCGCTCCAATTTTCTTCCAAAATATCTTCGTTACATAGCTTCAGGGCTCGCGCAGGCGGGCCTTTTTGCTGTTCAGCCTGTAGCAGGCAGCTGCAACCTGTAGACTATGCGTATCACTGGCGGCGATCCTGTGATGCTCGATGTTGGCGATGACCGGGCGGAGAAGTCGACAACTCGGCGAGGCGGGCTGTCTGACATACTGAAGCCGACTGGAGCTGGAATAATCCGACCAGGACGGGCGGGCTATGAGAGGCGCGAGTAGCCAGTCATTCTGCCCTCGACGTCATCCTCTCGAAGGGGTGCGGGCTACTGATAGACGGCACTAGCCTCAGCGACGCATCAACGCCAGATGGTCCGAGAGAAGGCTAGTCTGCGGGGGCTGATGCCCCCGAGATGGTCGCGCGCGGAAACACGAAGGATCCCGGCGAATGATCTACCGCATTGCCGAGTATATCGACCGCGTAGAGCGGGAGAGGCCGCAGCTCTACCGTTTCATGACGTCCATCTGGCCGCTGCTGGGCCTCGTGGCCGTCGCGGCTCTGGCGGGCTGGGCCTTTGGGATCATCGGCTAGGCTGTCGGCGTCGGCGCAGTCCGGCACCAGAACGCATTCTCGGATAACGTCGCGCTTACCGCTCCGGGAGGAATGGCGCGCCGACGATCCTGATCCCGCTTTCCGTGCGACGGACAGTCGACTCGGCCTTGGTGTCATCGACGGCTGGTTCCCGGGACGTTGGCTTCGGCGTCCCAGCGCTCTGGCTGTCGGTCCCCGCCACGAGAATGGGCTGCTCCGCAGCACTGAGCCTTGCGGCCTTCGCGTGCTCATGCGCCACAGACGGCATGGCGCTTAGGATTAGGGTGGCAGCGCTCGCCAGAGCTACAGCGATGAAAGGCATCAGATATTCCTGTCCGGGCATGACTCAGTCCGCCAACAAACACGGATCGGTTGCATCCGTTCCGCCCGTTCCGAACTTGCTGGGCTTTTTTGCGAGCGCTGTTGCCAAGCGGCTCCGGCAGAAACCGTCGTCGGCGAAATCCTTCAGCAAAGGCCGTGCCGGGCCTCCGACGGCGTTCCCGTCCCGACTGCCTGCTGCGGGCCTCGGGGCGGGCCCTAGGGCGGGCCTCGGGGCAGGGAGGCGGATTCAGTGTCGGCGTGCCGGGTTTCTGCGGTTTGGGGCTGCGTAAAGCCTGCGAAGCGGCTATGTCCCGTCATGGAGATGTAATCAACCCGGCCGTGCCGTTCCCCTAGCGGGAACCTGCGGCCCGCCGAGGAAAGACCGATATGGCGAGAAAACCGAATTTCGACTTCGAGCGCCAGGAGCGCGACAAGGCCAAGGCCGCCAAGAAGGCCGCCAAGCTCGACGCCCGTACGGCGAAGAAGGAAGAAGGCCAGACCGAAGACGCTCCGGCCGACACCGAAGAATAACGGCGGCAGCGGCCGTGGACGCCTGACGGCGCCGGCCGCTGCCTGTTGAACGAGCCTGGCGCCATCCGGCGCTAGGTCTCGGGCTCGCCAGGAGACGTTCAGGGCCTCGTTCCGGCCTCTGCCGCAGACGGCGAGCGCTCGTTTTACCTCTGGCTATGATGGTCCGTCGATCGCCCCCGAACTTTCCAGAGGTCTGCGACCCGCAAATCCATCCCCACGCAGCCTCGCCATGGCATCTCGGCCACCAAGCGCAGACCGCGCATCGGCGGGAAGGCATCCCGCAGGCTGCAACACGCCGGAGGGCCTGCGTGTCTACAAGACGCCGGAGGGGGATGGACGATGAAGACGACGCCAGACGAATTTCCCGAGGTCATCGCCGATATCGACTACCGCATCGAGCAGACCTGGCTGAAGATCCGGCGCGAGGCGGCCGTCAGGCAGGCCAAGCGCGAGCGGACAGAGGCGGCGGCCGTGGATTTCCGCGAGATCAGCGGCACGTCGGCAGCGATCGTCGACCACATCTGGTCCTACGTCCTCGACATCTGTCGCGCCCGGCAGATCCGCCCGGCCGACCTCGTGCCGCAAGCCGCGACATCGCTGCGCTATCTCTGCCGCGCGCTCGTCGACTATGGCCGCGACCGGCAGGAGGCGGGTGGCGACGCCCGCCAGATCAAGACCGCGGCCAACCGCGCCGCGCACACCATCCAGAAGCACATCGAGGTCACCGCGCGCGAGGCCATGCTCGGCTATGCCGGCGGCAGGCCGGTGTTTCCCCGTGCCGACTGGCCCAACAGCTGGATCAAGGCCAGCACCCGCAAGGCGCTGGCGGCTGGACTGTTCCTGCTCGGCATGCTGGCCGGGGGCGTGGTGACGAAGGCTTTTGGAACCCTTCTTCCCTGAGCATCGCCAGCGGCCTGCAGCAACGCATGGCGCCTGCAGGCTCAAGCACTCGGACCTGCGCCCTCGCAGGGCTAGCCGGCGCGTTGCAAAAGTTCCGTCGCTTCCTATAAAATCCGGCGCCTCGTCGCTCACATTTAGTTGAAGAAACCCGGTCGGCTGTCCCCGCGTACTCTCCTGAATAGCTCAGTGGAGTGCAGCATGAGTTCCTTTCTCGACGAGGTTGCCGTCATCCTCGGCGCACAGGCTGCACTGTCCGATACCGATCGCGAGATCATCGAGGCGATGATCGACATCGGTGCGGAGAAATCCGAGATCGCCGCGACATTCGGCTACGCGCCCGCACAGGTCGAGGCGGTCGCCGAGGAGCAAGCGAAATCCTTCACCGTCAAGGCCGATCGCGACGGTCGATGAATTCTCGCTGCTGATAGCGCGTCGGACTGTCCGATCGTCGCCCGATAGGAAGACCTCTGCGCGGACCGCCGTAAAAACCCTTTTCGCCGAGCAGGCGATGCAACGAAAAAGCTGCGGACATGAAAAAGGGCGCAGCCCGCGCTGCGCCCTTCGATCATCCAACCTCTGATGAAGGCTATTCGGCAGCCTTGACGGCCACCCGGCGCTCGCTGCCGAGCACGGCATGCAGACGATCCTCGTCGAGCTCGCCTTCCCAGCGGGCGACGACCAGCGTCGCCACGGCATTGCCGACGAGGTTGGTGAGGGCGCGGCATTCCGACATGAAGCGGTCGACGCCGAGGATCAGCGCCATGCCGGCGACCGGCACCGAGGGCACGACGGAGAGCGTCGCGGCCAGCGTGATGAAGCCGGCGCCGGTGATGCCGGCAGCGCCCTTCGACGACAGCATGGCGACGAGCAGCAGCAGGACCTGATCCCAGAGCGACAGCTCGATGTTCGTCGCCTGGGCGATGAACAGCGCGGCCAGCGTCATGTAGATGTTGGTGCCGTCGAGGTTGAACGAGTAGCCGGTCGGGATGACCAGGCCGACGACCGACTTCTTGGCGCCGGCATTCTCCATCTTCTCCATGAGGGTCGGCAGCGCCGCCTCGGAAGACGAGGTGCCGAGCACCAGCAGCAGCTCTTCCTTGATGTAGGCGAGCAGCTTGAAGATCGAGAAGCCGTTGTAGCGGCAGACGGCGCCGAGGATCAGCACCACGAACAGCACCGCGGTGAGGTAGAAGGTGCCGACCAGCATGGCGAGGTTGGCGACCGAGCCGATGCCGTATTTGCCGATGGTGAAGGCCATGGCGCCGAAGGCGCCGATCGGGGCGGCCTTCATCAGGATCGCCACCAGGCGGAAGAACGGTGCCGACAGCGCCTGCAGGAAGGAAAGCACCGGAGCGCCCTTCTCGCGGACCATGGCGAGCGAGATGCCGAACAGCACGGCGAAGAACAGCACCTGCAGGATGTCGCCCGTGGCGAACGCCCCGACGATGGTGTTCGGGATGATGTTCATCAGGAAGCCGACGATCGACTGGTCGTGCGCCTTGTTGGAATAGTCGGCGACGGCGCTGGCATCGAGCGAGCCCGGATCGATGTTCAGCCCGGCACCCGGCTGGACGACGTTCGCGACGATGAGGCCGACGATCAGCGCCAGCGTCGAGAAGGTGAGGAAGTAGGCCATAGCCTTGCCGACGACGCGGCCGACCTTCTTCAGGTCGCTCATCGCGGCGATGCCGGTGGTCACCGTCAGGAAGATCACCGGGGCGATGATCATCTTCACCAGCTTGATGAAGGCATCACCCAGCGGCTTCAGGCTCTCGCCGAGCGAAGGATAGAAGTGGCCGAGCAGAATGCCGAGGGCGATCGCAGTCAATACCTGGACATAGAGTTGCCGGTACAAGGGCTTGCGGGCCACCGGCTCGCCGGTCTTGCTCAGATCGATTTCCATGGAACATTTCTCCTCGACAGCGTCGCGGGCAGCCTGCCCCCGCAAGGTCTGCCGCCCGGCCTCCAGCGCGCGATACGCCATGCGTGCCGCCCTGTCGACCCTTTGACCGAAGGGTGAGGGCCTTCCGGCCGTGCCGAAAGGCGGTGGCGCGGCGGCCCTAACGCTCGCCGCGCAACTCCGCCGCTTCCTCCGCGACGCCCGGCTCGAGCGGCCGCGGGCTGAGGTCGACGCCATCGGCGAGGCGGTCGACCACCTCCTGCAGGGCGGTGACGCGGGTGTACTTCTTGTGGTTGCCGGCGATCAGCTTCCAGGGTGCAACATCGGTCGAGGTCTTGTCGAGCATGGTCTCGGCCGCCTCGACATAGGCATCCCACTTCGAGCGGTTGCGAAAATCCTCGACGCTGAGCTTCCAGCGCTTCAACGGATCGTCCATCCGCTTCAGGAAGCGCTGCAGCTGCTCCTCCTTGGTAATGGCGAGGAAGATCTTGACGATGCGGGTGCCGTTGTCGGCGAGCTGCTTCTCGAAGTCGTTGATCTCCGAATAGGCCCGGCGCCATTCCGCTTCCGTGGCGAAGCCCTCGACGCGCTCGACCAGCACGCGGCCGTACCAGGAGCGATCGAAAACCGCGATCTCGCCCTTTCCCGGCAGCCGCTCCCAGAAGCGCTTGAGGTAATGGTGCTTCGCCTCGGACGGGGTCGGGGCGGCGATCGGCCAGACGCGGAAGCCGCGGGGATCGAGGACGTTCGACATGCGGCGGATGGCGCCGCCCTTGCCGGCGGCGTCCCAGCCCTCGAGCACGATCACCGCGCTGCGGCCGGAATGCAGATAGGCCTGCTGGATCCGCACCAAGGTCAGCTGAAGGTCGCTGAGCCTGGTTTCGTAGTGGCCCTTGGCCATGCTGGCGCTCATGTCGAGGTCAGCCAGTCGGTGTTTCTTGGCCATGCGCCGTCTCCTTCAGTTGATGCGATCATCGCCGCAGCCGCCCGCAAGCGCAAGCCGTGCGCCTGCCCGAGCAACCATGTCAAAGCCCGGCGAGGTGCGGTCGTCCGGCGATCGAGGGTGGCGGAAACCGTCCTGTGTGTTCAGCGCGCATTCAGCCGGCGAGGCCCAGATTTCGACGCAGAGTTTCGCCACGTCTTTCGCCCGAAAAGGCATATCCCGCACACCCGTCTGGTCGCTCAAGGATCACAGCATGCGCACCTCCCTCAAGGCCCTCGTCCTCAGCCTCGGGCTCCTGGTTCCCGGCGCCGCGATGGCCGCCTCCAGCGCCGTCGTCACCGGCGATCTCAACGTGCGCACCGGGCCGGGGCCGGGCTACCAGCGCTATGGCACCATCCCGGCCGGCGACGAGGTCACCGTCTATGGCTGCCTCGCCGGCTACAACTGGTGCGACGTCGACTGGGCGGGCGGGCGCGGCTGGGTCTCCGGCAATTACCTGCTGACGCTCGGGCGGCAGTATTACCGGCGGCCGCTCTCCAGCGTCGGCGTCTATGTCGGCGTGCCCGTGCTCGGCTTCGACCCCTACGACTATCACCGCCGCTACTACACCGGCCGGTCCTGGTACCATGACCGCTATCTCGACGGCCCGCGCCGCGGCCCCGACCGGCGCGACTTCCGCGGCCCGCCGCGCGAGGATCGTTACGACGGGCGCTATGACGGGCGAGACGGTGGGCGCTATGACCGCCGAGATGATCGCCGGGATGACCGGTTCGATGCGAGGCGGGACGACCGGCGCGACCGCGGCGACGAGCGGTTCGGGCGGCGCGGCGACGGCTTCGAGCGCGGCGACAATGATGGCCGCCGCGACAACGACCGCCGCGACAATGAACGCTTCGACAATAACCGCTTCGACCCGCGCCGGGGGCCGGACGGTCGCGACGGCGATCGCTTCGGATCCCGGGGCGACGACGGCGACTTCCGCGATGGCCGCCGTGGGCCGGATGGCGACGACCGCCGGGGTCGCCGCGTCCCCATCGAGCAGCAGGATTTCTGAGCGTTCAGCATTTCCGAACGAATTGTCTCCTTCGAGACGAGGGGAAACAGGCAGCCGGGTCGACTAACCCGGCTGCAAATGGACCGAGGGAACGTCGGCCCCGGGGCCATGCTCTCCGATTGTCAACGCAGCGTTGACAACTACCCCCGCGGACCCAGCTTTGTGGGAGCCCGCCGGAGGGCCAGATGGAGAGCACACCAGCCTCGAAGGGATTTCGACATGCTCGACCAGATCAAGGGCCTTCACCACGTCACCTCGATGGCCGCCAATGCCCGCGAGAACAACGCCTTCTTCACCGACACGCTGGGCCTGCGCCGGGTGAAGAAGACGGTGAACTTCGATTCGCCGGACGTCTATCACCTCTATTACGGCGACGAGACCGGCAGCCCGGGCTCGGTGATGACCTATTTCCCGTTCCCGAATGCAGCGCGCGGCACGCCCGGCGCCGGCGAGGTCGCCACCACCGCCTTCGCCGTTCCGAAAGGCGCGCTCGGCCTCTGGGAAAGCCGGCTCTCGTCCGCCGGCGTCGCCGGGCTCTCGCGCGACACCGCCTTCGGCGCCGAGCGGATGCATTTTGCCGGTCCCGACGGCGAGGGCTTCTCGCTGATCGAAAGCGACGACGCGCGCGCGCCCTTCCTCGGCGGCGGCGTCGATGCCGATGCGGCGGTGCGCGGCTTCCATTCCGTCCAGCTGCGGCTGCGCGACGGCGGCGCCACCGAAGAGCTCCTGAAGTTCATGGGCTACGAGGCGGTCGACAAATCCGGCGCGGTCACCCGGCTGCAGGTGCCCGGCGGCATTGCCGGAACCATCGACATCGAGACGCTGCCGGGCGCGCCGGCGGCGCGGCAAGGGGCGGGCTCCGTGCACCACGTCGCCTTCGCCGTCGAGAACCGGGCCGCACAGCTCGCGGTGCGCCAGGCGCTGCTGGACACCGGCTACCAGGTCACCCCGGTGATCGACCGCGACTATTTCTGGGCGATCTACTTCCGCACCCCCGGCGGGGTGCTGTTCGAGGTAGCCACCAACGAGCCGGGCTTCGACCGGGACGAGCCGCTTGCCCATCTTGGCGAGAGACTGATGCTGCCGTCCCGCTACGAGCCCTCGCGTACCGCCATCGAGGCGCACCTGCCGCCGCTCGGCGACGCGGCCTGACCAGAACTTCCCGGCGGGCGACCGCCGGGAAGTTCGCCGGATGCAATGCTGGAGCCCGGACGTTCAGACGCCGGGCGGCGGCCAGAGGAGGTTTTGCATGGACTACCGCCATCACCATCAGCCCGCTGTAACGCCGGGCGCGCCGACCCTCTTCCTGTTCCACGGGACCGGCGGCGACGAGACGCAGTTCCTCGGCCTCGCCCGGCAGATCCTGCCCGAGGCCGGGCTCGTCGCGCCGCGCGGCGACGTGCTGGAGATGGGCGCGGCGCGCTTCTTCCGCCGCCTCGCGGAAGGCCGCTACGACATGGACGACCTCGCCCGCGCGACGGCAAAGATGCGCAGCTTCGTCGCCAGCCGGCGGCCGGCCCCTGCCGGGACCGCACCGGCGCCGAAGACGCTCGGGCTCGGCTATTCCAACGGCGCCAACATCCTGGCCGCCACGCTCTTCGCCGACCCCGCCCTGTTCGATGCCGTGGTGCTGATGCACCCGCTCATTCCGTTCGCGCCGGAGATCGCGCCGGGGATGGCGGGAAGGCGCGTGCTGATCACCGCCGGGCGGCAGGACCCGATCTGTCCGCCGGCGCTGACCGAGCGGCTGGCGGAAAGCCTTGCGGCGGCCGGCGCTCTGGTCGAGACGGTCTGGCACCCTGGCGGCCATGAGATCCGCGATGCCGAGATCCAGACCGCGGCCGCCTTCCTGCGCGGCGCCGGGGAGACGTTGGGCGAACCAGCATGAGCGGGATCGAACGGCAGGACACCGAAACCAAGGGCCGCTATACCCTCGGTGGGCCCAGCGGGGCGGTGGCCACGCTGACCTTCTCCAAGGCCGGCGCGACGATGATCATCCTCGACAGCACCGAGGTCCCCGACGCGTTTCGCGGCCAGGGCGTCGGCGTATCGCTGGTCACCCGTGCGGTCGAGGACGCCCGCGCCGCGGGGCTGAAGATCATCCCGCTCTGCCCGTTCGCCGCGGCACAGTTCAAGCGCCACCCGGAATGGGCCGACGTCCTGAAATAGCCGGCCCCTGGCGCGGGGCCTTTCTTGTCGTCGCCCCACTTGTTGCCGCTGCCTACCCCTGGTCGCCCCAACTTGTCGTCGCCCCCATTTGTCGTGGAACGAGCCCTGCATGAGCTGGAATCCCGTCCTCGAGCCGGCGCTCCGAGACGCCACCGGCGCCGCCCCGATCGAGACGCTGATCGTCCCGCGCGCCCGCGATCTCGGCAGTTTTGCCGTGCGACGGGCCTTGCCGGCGCCGCAGCGCCAGATGGTCGGGCCCTTCATCTTCTTCGATCAGATGGGACCGGTGGAGTTCCTGACCGAACAGGGCATCGACGTTCGTCCCCATCCGCATATCGGGCTGGCGACCGTCACCTACCTCCACCAGGGCGCGTTCCGGCACCGCGATTCGCTCGGCACCGATCAGGTCATCACGCCGGGCGCGGTGAATTGGATGATCGCCGGCAAGGGCGTCACCCATTCCGAACGCACCGGCCCGCGCGCCGCGCCGCACAGCCTGTCCGGCATTCAGACTTGGGTCGCGCTGCCGGAGGCGCACGAGGATATGGATGCGGCCTTCGAGCACCGGGGCGAGGCCGAGCTGCCGGTGCTCGAGGGCGAGGGCAAGACGGTTCGCCTGATCCTCGGCACGGCGTATGGCGCGCGGGCGCCGGTGCGCACTTTTTCGGAGATGTTCTATGCCGACGCCGTGCTGTCGCCCGGCGCCCGCCTGCCGATGCCGGACGGGCACGAGGACCGCGGCGTCTACGTCGTCGAGGGATCGGTCACGGTCGCCGGCGATAGTTTCGAGGCGGGCCGGATGATGGTGTTCCGCCCCGGCGACGCGATCACCCTCACCGCCGGCAGCCGCGGCGCCCGGCTCATGCTGCTCGGCGGCGAGACGCTGAACGGACCGCGCTACATCTGGTGGAATTTCGTCGCGTCCAGCCGCGACCGGATCGAGGCGGCGAAACAGGCCTGGCACGAGGCGGACTCCTCCAAGGGCCGCTTCCATCTGCCGCCCGGCGACGATGCCGAGTTCATCCCGTTGCCGGACCCGGTGCGGATCCGGCCGGGGGCCTGACGCCCTCACTGGAAGTTCCGGCCTCTCGGCAGCACCGCGCGCACCGCCCGGTCGGGGGCGACGTGGGCGTAGTCCGCCGGCAAGGCAGGCTCTCCCGACTCCCGCCATACCGCCTTGCGGAGTTCGTCGAGACGCCGCCGGTGCAGGCGCCCCTCGTCGATCGGCCGGCGGACCTCGTCGGCGCGCGACAGCAGGCCGCCGAGCGTGTTCTCGGGGCTGGGCGGCAGGCTGCCGCCGTCCCGCCGCTTGACCGGGCCGGGCCGCAGCGGACTGCGGACATGGTCGGCCGGCGCCATATGGCTGGCGGTGTCGAGCCCGCCGGTCGCGATGTGCATCAGGAGGCCGGTGAGGTCCTCGATCTCGTCGGCGACGACATGGATGACGCCGCGGTCGGACTGCATCCGGCCGGTAACCTTGACGAAGCGGGCGCCGAGCACGATCGGCCGCAGCCGTTCGAACACTTTCGGCCAGACGATGATGTTGGCCACCCCGGTCTCGTCCTCGATGGTCATGAAGATCACGCCCTTCGCCGAGCCCGGCCGCTGCCGCACCAGGACGAGGCCCGAGACGGTGACGCGCCGCCCCGAGGGCAGCGTTTCCAGCGTCTGGTTGGTCAGCACCCTCTGCCGCCGCAAGGTCTCGCGGACGAAGGAGACGGGGTGCGCCTTCAGCGACAGCGAGATGAAGCGGTAGTCGTTGATCACCTCCTCGCCCATCGGCATCGGCGGCAGCGCAGCGTCCGGCTCCTTCTGCAGGTCCTCGGCCGCGGCGCTCTCGAACAGCGGCAGCCGTTCGGCGGCGCCCTTCGGGTCGAGCGCCTGCGCCGCCCAGAGCGCGTCGCGGCGCGACAGGCCGAGCCCGGCAAAGGCGTCGGCATCGGCCAGCCGCTCCATCGCGCCACGGTCGAGGCCCGAGCGCAGCCAGAGATCGCGGACGGAATCGAAACGCCCGGACGCCGCGCGGATGTCGACCAGCCGTGCCATCTCCGCCTCCGACAGCCCCTTCACCTGCCGGAAGCCGAGCCGCACGGCGCGCGTCGTCTTGATCGCGTCCCGCATTTCAGAATGCCGGCGCTGCAGCCTCGACGCATCGAACGGCGCCTCTTCCAGCGTGCAGTCCCAGTCGGAACGGTTGACGTCCACCGCGCGCACCTCGACGCCGTGATCGCGGACGTCCCGGACGATCTGCGCGGGGGCGTAGAAGCCCATCGGCTGGGCGTTGAGCAAGGAGGCGGCGAACACGTCGGGATAGTGGCACTTCATCCAGCACGAGGCGTAGACCAGCAGCGAGAAGGAGGCGGCGTGGCTTTCCGGAAAGCCGTATTCGCCGAACCCCTCGATCTGCCGGAAGCAGCGCTCGGCGAACTCCCTTGTGTAGTTCCGGCCGACCATGCCGTCGATCATCTTCTCCTTGAAGGTCGAGAGCTTGCCGGAGCGCTTGAACGTCGCCATCGCCCGGCGCAGCTGGTCGGCCTCGCTCGGGGTGAAGCCGGCGGCGACGATGGCGATCTGCATCGCCTGTTCCTGGAACAGCGGCACGCCGAGCGTCCGCTTCAGCACCTCGTAGAGCTGCGGGCTCTCGTAGACCGGCTTCTCCAGCCCCATCCGTCGCTTCAGATAGGGATGCACCATGTCGCCCTGGATCGGGCCGGGCCGGACGATCGCCACCTCGATGACGAGGTCGTAGAAACAGTTCGGCCGAAGCTTCGGCAGCATGGTCATCTGCGCCCGGGATTCGATCTGGAAGACGCCGAGCGTGTCGGCCCGGTGCGTCATCTGCCAGGTCGGCTCGTCCGGCTTCTCCTGCGGCAGGGTCGCCAGCGTGTAGTCCTCGCCGTAATGCAGTCGCAGCATGTCGAAGCCGCGCCGGAGGCAGGAGAGCATGCCGAGCGCCAGGATATCGATCTTGAGGATGTCGAGCTCGTCGAGATCGTCCTTGTCCCATTCGACGATGATCCGCCCTTTATTGCCGGTGTTGAGCACCGGCACCGTCTCGTCGATCCGCCCCCGCGTCAGCACGAAGCCACCGACATGCTGCGACAGGTGGCGTGGAAACCCCATCAGTTCCGACGCGAAGGACAGGACGTTGGCCGTGGTCGGATCGGTGGCGGCAAGGCCCGCGGCGGCGGCCTCGCGCGCGCCGAGATCGCCCGAGGAATAGCCCCAGATCGAGCCGGACAGCGCCGAGACCGCATCGTCCGACAGGCCGAAGGCCTTGCCGACCTCGCGCGCCGCCGAGCGGGCGCGGTAGGTGATCACGGTGGCGGCGATCGCGGCGTTGTCGCGGCCGTACTCCTGGTAGATCCAGTTGATGATCTCGTCGCGCCGCTCGTGCTCGAAGTCGATGTCGATGTCCGGCGGTTCGTCGCGGTCTTCCGAGATGAAGCGCTCGAACAGCAGGCCGGTGATCTCGGGATCGACCTCGGTGATGCCGAGGCAGTAGCAGACGGTCGAGTTCGCCGCCGAGCCACGCCCCTGGCAGAGAATGCCCATCCCGCGCGCCGCCAGCACGATGCGGTGGACGGTGAGGAAATATGGCTCGTATTGCTTCTTCCGGATGATCGCCAATTCATGCGCGATCTGGTCGAGCGCTTTTTGTGGTACGCCCCGGGGATAGCGCCATTTTGCGCCGGCATGGGCCAGCAGGCGCAGCTCTTCCGCCGGGGTGCGGGCGAGCTTCAGCGCCTCGTCGGGATATTCGTATTTCAGGCTCTTCAGGTCGAACTGCAGCTCGCCAAGGAAGCGCAAGCTTTCCGTGACCGCCTGCGGATGGTCGCGGAACAGGTCCGCCATCTCGGCCGCCGACTTGATGTGTCGCTCAGCATTTCTCGCCAGCAGGAACCCGGCTTCGGCCAGCGGCACGTGGCAGCGGATCGCCGTCATCACGTCCTGCATCCGGCGCCGGTCAGGCGCGTGATAATAGACGTCATTGGTGGCGAGAAGCGGCGTTCGGCATGACTTTGCAAGATCCGCGGCGCGGCCGATCCGGCGGGCGTCGGCGCCATCATGGCAAGGCGTCAGAGCCAGCCGCACCGCGCCCGGAAACTTCTGCGCCAGGGGCAGCAGGAGGGCGCGCGTCGCCGCCATCGCCGCTTCCGCGGCGATGGTATCGAGATCGCCAAGGCCTGGAGGCGCGAGGACGGCAAGATTTAGCCCTTCGCCCCATTCCAGGAGGTCCGCGATGTCGAGGTCGCAGCTGCCCTTTTCCGCCCGCAGATTGCCGGTCGTCAGGAGCCGGCAGAGCCTGCCCCAGCCGGCGCGGTCGCGGGGATAGGCCAGGATGTCCGGGGTGCCGTCGCGAAACACCAGCCGCGCGCCGGGCGCGAAGCGGAACCCTGCCTCCCGCGCGGCCTGGTAGCCGCGCACCACGCCGGCGACGGTGTTGCGGTCGGCGAGGCCGATGCCGGCAAGGCCGCGGCCCTGCGCCGCCAGCACCAGTTCCTGCGGCTGCGAGGCGCCGCGCAGGAACGAGAAATTGCTGGCGACGCCGAGCTCGGCAAAGCCGGAAAGGCTCGGCCGGGAGGCCATCACGCGAAGATCCCGTGCAGATACCAGGACGCGACGGGCGGTACGGGGATCGCCTCGTCCACCACCTCGCCGAAGAAACCCTTGCGGAACAGCCAGTAGCGGCGGCCATCGGCATCCTCGATGCGGAAATAGTCGCGCGTCCGCTCGGCCTCGCCGCGCCACCACTCCGGCGCGATCCGCTCCGGCCCCTCGAACTTGCGCACGACGTGCAGCGCCCGGCGCCAGCGAAAATTCAGCGGCACGCCGTCGGGCACGGCAAAGGTCGCCTCCACCGGTTCGGGCACCGGCAGCAGCCGCACCGGCCGCAGCCCGTCGAAGAGGTGCGAGACGATCGCCGTCTCCGGTTGCCGCGGCGGCCGGGTTTCGCTGCGGCTGCCGGTGGGAATCGCCCGGCCTGCGACCGAGACGGGCGTCGCGGCGGGCGCAGTTTTCGAGGCCACCGCAGACGCCGGGGCCGAGATGATCGGGGCGAGGCGCATGGCGCGCTCCGGCCAGTGGCTGTCGACCGGCTCCATGCCGAGCACGGCGCTCTCCCCGAGCCGGGCACCGATGCGGTCGATCAAGCCCTGCAGGTCGCCGGTCGCCGCGCTCGGCGGCGCAAGGTCCGCCTGGCACTCGGCCATCGCCTCGGCTTTTACGACGGAGAGGCGGACGAGATCGTAGCCGAAGCCGATGTCGCGCTCGTCGCCGAACCCCTTCAGCCGCTCGCGGAAGAGGGCGCCGATGCGGGCTGTCGCACGGATCGGCGCCGAGGCCGAGACGGCGAGCCGCTCCACCGCGCCGTCGACCCGGAACAGCGCCAGTTCCAGCTGGCGGGCGCCTTCGCCGCGCTTCTCCAGCATCACCGCCAGCCGGTCGGCAAGGAGCAGGATGATGCGCTGGATGTCCTCGACCTGGCTGATCGGCTCGGCAAAGCGCCGCTCGGCGATCAAAGCGGGAATGGCGAGCCGTGGGCTGATCGGCCGGCGCAAGGTGCCCATGGCGGCATCCAGCCGCTCCAGAAGCTCGGCGCCGAAGCGGCGGGTGAGGCTGGCGCGGGGCAGCGCCGCGATGTCCCCGATGGTCTTCAGGCCGAGCCGCTCCAGCATCGCGGCGAGATCGCTTGCGAGCCGCAGCGTGCGGATCGACAGCGGGGCCAGCGCTTCGGCCTCGCCGCCCGGCTCGATCTGGCTGCCGGGCGCGCCGTCGACCAGTGCCAAGGCCGTGCCGGCCTGCCGGGCGATCGCCGTGGCGCCGGCAAATCCTTGGCGCGTCAGGCGGCCGGCGAGATCGTCGCGCAACGCCGCCTCGCCGCCGAAGAGATGCGCGCAACCGGAAATGTCGAGCAGCAGGCCGCGCGGCGCATCGAGCGCCACCAGCGGCGTGTAGCGGTCGCACCAGTCGGCGATGGCGGCGAGCAGGCGCCGATCGGCGGCGGGGTCGGCGGGCTGGATGTCGAGACCCGGAAACCGGGCGCGCGCTTCGGCAAGGCCAAGTCCCCGTTGCAGGCCGAGTGCCGCCGCCTGTTCGCAGAGCGCCGAGATGCGGTCGGCCTGGGCAAGGCGCTCGTAGAGCACCAGCGGCGCCGGCCCGTCCGCCTTGTCCGTCGGCGTTCCGGCGTTTGGCCGCTCGGGGCTAGCCCGCCGCGGCGCGGGACCGCTGGCCTCAGGAAGCGCGGCGGAGCGCCAGGAGCGTCCCAGCTGGTCGCGCCGGATCCGGTCGGTCGACAGGAAGGGTAGCGCGATCGCGAGAATGCGGCTCGGCGGGTGCTTGAAAACGGCGTTCATGCGGGTTCCATTCCAGGAGCAGGTGGTACGGGCGGCCGTCGCGGGATTTCTCGACGGTGATGGCAAAGACGGGGTGGCCGATGAGTTTCGCGCCGTCGCCGATCCCGGTGACATCCGCGGCGGGTGCGGGCGCGATGCGCAGCCGGAGCGGTGCGGCGGTGGCCTCGGCCCGGCCGCTCTGGCGCAGTAGGAGAAGCGGCGTGCCGGCGTCGCGTGCCCGCACGTGCAGCCGGCGCGTTCCCTCCAGCCCCAGCCGGCCGGGATTGCCGCGGACCTCCAGAATGGTCAGCGCGGCGGCGGCCGAACGGGCGGCCTCCTCGCCGGCCCAGATCGCTTCCTCCAGCCGGCGGGTGCGCACCAGAAGCAGAGCGCCGGCCGTGAGCCCGTGGCCTGAAATGCCGGGGAGATACGGCATCCCGCCCTCGGAAAAGCCGAGATTGGCGCCGATCCACAGCGCCGGCCGGCCGGCCCGCGCGCCGAACAGCACGGCCAGCGCCAGCACGAAACCGGCGCCGCTGCCGCTGCCGCGGGTGTCGTCGACATGGATCTCGGTCAGTCCGGGCTGGCGCAGGCTGGCGGTCAGGCCGGCAAAGCCTAGCCCGGCGGCCTCGTCCGATGCCGCCGGAGCTGCTGGAGCCGCCCCTGGTCCGGCCGGCCGCGCCGACGCCGCCGCGTCGCTGGCCACCGCCGGGCTGGGGACCTGTGCGGGTGGCCCGGTGCGCAGCCCGTCCGGCCGCGCCGGCCCCGTCGCCGGCACCAGCCGGTGCAACGGGCGTCCCTCGATCCGGGCAATGCGCTCCTGCAGGTCGGCCAGCGTCGCGGCCGTGGCGGTCCGGCCGGGAAGAAGCGGGGTTTTCGGCATGACAATCTCCCTCGGCCAGACGCATGCCTGGTCGTTCCCGCTCTCTCCCGGAGAGCATCCGTTCCCTCACAAGGGACGTTGTTCCCTGTATGTTCCTATGGATTCCAGAGGGGCCCTTGAGAGTCAAGCGGAGTCTTTTTGTGGACTATCTTCCTTGATGTGATTCAGTCTGCGCCACAAACTGTTGGATATCCTGAATATTAAGGATATTCGTCCTATAGGCGGGTTGGCTGGCCGAAGGCTCGTGGAAGGGCTCCGGAGCCCGGAAATTAGCCCTTCCGCCTGTCAATCCTGCCGCCGGGCGGCCGCATCGCGAAAACCCTCGCACACCACCGGAACGTGACCTATCTCTGCCGGGACAGGCAGGGGAATCGGAATGGCCAAGCTGGATCAGACGGGCGACTGGGGACGGCGGATGGCGCCGAGTCTCGACGAGATCGAGGCGCTGGCGCTGGAGGCCTATGCCAACCTGCCGGCCGAGTTCCGCAAGCTATCGGGCGAGATCCAGTTCTACGTCGCCGATTTTCCCGAGGACGCGGTGGTGGAGGAGATGGGGCTGGAAAGCGCCTTCGACATTCTCGGCCTGTTCGAGGGGCGGCCGGTCGCCGATTTCGACCTCGGCGGCACCGGCATGATGCCGAACCGCATCCTGCTCTACCGCCGGCCGATTCTCGACTACTGGTCGGAGCACGAAGAAAGCCTCGGCACCCTCGTCGCGCACGTGCTGATCCACGAGATCGGCCACCATTTCGGCCTGTCCGACGACGACATGGAGAGCCTGGAGGCGAAGGCGGGGTAGCGACTGTAGCTACTGCGGCTGCACTGTCAGCTTCAGGCCCATGGCCCTGACGAGTTTCGTCACGGTCGAGAAGGCCGGGTTTCCTTGATCACTGAGGGCGACGTAGAGGCTTTGGCGGTTCATGGCAGTCGCCTCTGCCAAGCCTGTCATGCCGCGCGCGCGCGCGATGGCGCCCAAAGCGCGGCGGATTTCCGCATCGTCGCCGTCTTCCAAGGCTTGCGACAGATAGTCCGCCTGCCGCTTCGGCGTCGTCAGATAGTCGGCCGCATCGAAGCGTGGCAGGGCGCTGAGGTCGATCTTATCGGTCATGTCAGAGCCTCTCTGCCAGCGCATGCGCCTTGCGAATGTCCGTTGCCTGGCTCGATTTGTCACCACCACAGAGCAGAACCACCAGCACGTCGCCCCTTTGGACATAATACAGGCGATAGCCGGGGCCATGGGAGATCCGAAGCTCCAAGACGCCACGTCCTATGTATTTGTGATCACCCGGGTTGCCGTGTTGAAGACGGTCCAGTCGCTGGATGATCCGGATGACAGCGGTATCATCCTGAAGTCCGGCAAGCCATTTGTCGAACTCGGGAAGACGCAAAATCTCCATCCCGGATTGTCGCCCATCGACGACAAGGGGTCAAGCATTTCACGCTCACCCGTGCAGGTCCAGCGACCAGGCCAGCGTCTGCGGCAGCGGGGTCCAGAGGCCGGTGGTGATGCCGGCGGCGCGCAAGGCGCGGGCGGTCCAGGCGTTGCAGCCGGCAAAGGCGGTGAAGCGGCCTTCCGCCTCGAAGAAGCGGTCGAAGGCGCCGTAGGCGGTGCCGGGAATGGCGATCGGCCGGCCGGCGTCATCGCGGCGAAAACTCGCCTCGATGTAGTCCAGCATCCGCTCGAAGGCCGCGTCGCCGAGCGTGTAGGCGCGCACGCCTTCAGTGCCGGGGCCGATCGGTCCGGCAAGCTCGAGGTGCAGCACCGAGGCATCGCCGGTGAAGGAGCGCAGCACGGGGCCGGGCTTCAGGTCCGCCCAGGTCGGCGTCGCGGTATAGAAGCTGCGGCCGCCCCAGCCGACGACGATGCTGCCGACATCGGCGCGCTCCAGCGGCAGGCCGGCATCGGCGGGAAAATCGGGGTCGGGCGGCCCGAGCGGCTCGGCGAGGAAGCCGAAGCGCTGGCGGACCGCGGGCTCGGCGGGCAACGCGATGTCGGTGTGGATGGGGTTCGACAGGACCAGCACGGTGTGGCGGCCGCCTACTCCTGCGGCGCCCGCTCCAGGCGTTCCCACGACGGGCACGAGCACGCCGAGGGCGAGCGCCAGCACGCCGGCACCGGTGAGCGTCAGCAGGCCGCCGGCCCCGAAGGCCGCGGCCCGCCGCAGGAGGTTTGCCGGCTTAGTGGTCGCCAAGCTTCATCGCGGGATCATAGCTCTGGCCGTAGAGTTCCTTCACCACCGCCTGGCCGCAGCGCATGCCATTTGCGGCCTGGTCGAAGGCGTAGCTCGGGCTCCCGTGCAGCTCCCAGCCCTTGTCGAGCGCGGCGGAGACCTTATGGCAGAAGCTGGCATCGTCGGGGCCGGTCAGCAGGCGGTAGAGTTTCATGAAAATTTCCTTGCGATCGCATCGCGGTGTGCCAGCAGCCGCTCGGCCGCGTGGAGGTGGAGACGTTCGACCATCCGCCCGTCGAGGCGGATGACGCCGGCGCCCGCATGGTCGGGGCTGGCGAAGGCGGCGACGATCGCCTCCGCTTCCCGGATATCGTCGGCCGAGGGGCCGAAAGCAAGGTCGGCCGCAGTGATCTGGGCGGGATGGATCAGCGTCTTGCCGTCGAAGCCCATGGCGCGGCCGGCGGCGCACTCGGCCGCCAGCCCGGCCTCGTCGGCGATGTCGTTGTAGACGCCGTCGAGGGCGGCAAGGCCGTGCGCCCGTGCCGCCAGGAGGATCATGGCGAGATAGGGCCTAAGTTCCGGGCGGCCGGGCGACAGCCTTATGCCGGTCGCCGCGACGATGTCGTTCGGCCCGGCGACGAGCGCCTGCAGCCGGCCGCCGGCGGCCGCGATACGCCCGGCCTCGAGCAGCCCGCGCGGCGTCTCGATCATCGCCCAGAGCCGCAGGCTTTCCGGGGCGTCGGTGGCGTCGAGGATCTCGGCGACAGCGGCGATCTCGGCGGGATCCTCGACCTTCGGCAGGAGGATCGCGTCGACCGCCGGGCGCCCGCCCGCCCGCACCCAGGCGCCGCGCGCCATGAACAGGTCCTCGGCGCCCTCCGGCGTCTCCAGCCGGTTGATCCGCACCACGATCTCGGGCTGGCCGGGCTCGGTGCCGAGCGCTGCCAGATGCTCCCGCAGCCGCTCCCGCGACGCCGCCCGCTCCTGCGGCGCGACGGAATCCTCGAGGTCGAAGATCAGCGTGTCGACGGCAAGGCCAGCGGATTTTGCCAGGGCCCGCGGATTGGCGGCGGGAACGAAGAGGAGGGAGCGTCGCGGTTGCTGCATGCCCCTTGCATGCCAGTTTGAAAGGCCCGGCGAAAGTGATAACCAAGGCGCAACTTGAAGGAGCCGGCCATGCAGAAATTCGACAAACTGACGGGCGTCGCCGCGCCGATGGCGATCGTCAACATCGACACCGACATGATCATCCCGAAGGATTATCTGAAGACGATCCAGCGCACCGGGCTCGGCAAGGGCCTGTTCGCCGACCTTCGCTACCACCGCGACGGCAGCGAGAACCCCGATTTCGTCCTGAACAAGCCGGCCTACCGGCAAGCCGAGATCCTCGTCGCCGGCGACAATTTCGGCTGCGGATCGAGCCGAGAGCATGCCCCCTGGGCGCTGCTCGACTTCGGCATTCGCTGCGTGATCTCGACCGCCTTCGGCGACATCTTCTACAACAACTGCTTCAAGAACGGCGTGCTGCCGATCCGCGTCACCCCCGAGCAGCTGGAGCTGCTGCTCGACGATGCCGAGCGAGGCGCCAATGCCCGCGTCTCCATCGACCTCGAGGCGCAGGAAATCCGCGGTCCCGACGGTGGCACCATCCACTTCGACATCGACCCGTTCCGCAAGCACTGCCTCCTGAACGGCCTCGACGACATCGGGCTGACCATGGAGAAGGAAGCCAGCATTACCGGCTTCGAGGCCCGCAACGCCGAGGCGCGGCCCTGGGCCTAAAGCCTCGGGCGGCGGCCGGCGGGCGGCGGCAGGATCGGCGCGGCGTGAGCCTCGGCTCATGCCGCCCCCCTCGCGCCTTTGCGCCTCGGGGTCAGGCCGCCTCGTCGGCCTTCACCGCAAACAGGTCGATGTGCGCGTCGCCCCAGTGTTTCAGCGCACCGAGCACCGGGGACAGGCTTCGGCCGAGCGGCGACAGGCTGTATTCGACCTTCGGCGGCACCTCGGCATAGATCTTCCGGTGGACGAGCCCGTCGGCTTCCAGCTCGCGCAGCTGGTTGGTCAGCATGCGTTGGGTGACGCCGGGGATCCGCCGCCGGATCTCGTTGAAGCGCAGCGTGCCCTCTTCGAGATGAAACAGGATCACGCATTTCCACTTGCCGTCGATGAGGCTGATGGCGGCCTCGACCGAGCAGCCGGGGTTGCAGTCGAAGCGCGAATGCCGTGACTTGGCCATGCGGTATCCTTTTGGGTACTATGGGCGGTGCTTGTGCGTACTGTCTATCTAATATGGGGTGACTATCTCCAGGCTTCGATCCACAGGAGCCTTCCCCATGCGTGCCATCGGATACCAGCAAGCCGGCGCCCTCGACCGCGCCGATTCCCTCGTCGACATCGACCTGCCGGTTCCGGCGGCGACGGGACGTGACCTTCTCGTCGAGGTGAGGGCGGTCTCGGTCAACCCGATCGACATCAAGATGCGCAAGTCGAGCCAGCCGGCCGACGGTGACTGGAAGGTGCTGGGCTGGGATGCAAGCGGCACCGTCACGGCCGTCGGGCCCGACGTGACCGCCTTCAAGCCGGGCGATGCGGTCTACTATGCCGGCGCGCTCGGCCGGCCGGGCACCAACGCCGCCTTCCATCTCGTCGACGAGCGGATCGTCGGCCGCAAGCCCGAGACGCTCGACTGGGCCGAAGCCGCCGCGTTGCCACTGACCGCGATCACCGCCTGGGAGACGCTGTTCGAGCGGCTCGACGTCCGCCGTCCGGTGCCGGGCGCGGCGCCGGCCATCCTCATCATCGGCGGTGGCGGCGGGGTGGCCTCGATCGCCATCCAGATCGCCCGGGCGCTGACCGGCCTCACCGTCATCGCCACCGCCTCGCGGCCGGAGACGGAAGCATGGGTGCGCGAAATGGGCGCCCACCACGTCGTCGACCACAGCCGGCCGCTGGCCGAACAGGTCGCAGCCCTCGGCATCGGCGCGCCGGCCTTCGTGTTCTCGACCACCCATACCGACCAGCATATTGCCGAGATCGCCGAGCTGATCGCCCCACAGGGACGCCTTGCCTTGATCGACGATCCGAAGGTGCTCGACATCGGTGGCTTCAAGTTTAAGTCGGTCTCGGTGCACTGGGAGCTGATGTACACCCGCTCGATCTACGAGACCGCCGACATGGCCGAGCAAGGCGTGCTGCTGAACGAGGTGGCGGGGATGGTCGATGCGGGAAAGCTCCGCACCACGCTGACCGAGCGATTCTCGCCCATCGATGCAGCGACCCTTCGCCGCGTGCACGCGATGATCGAGGCCGGCAGCGCCCGCGGCAAGCTGGTAATCGAAGGGTTCTCACCGGCCGGTTGATCGCCCTCGCGGTCCAGAGAACCGGGCCCGCCTGACGGGCCCGGTCACGGCTGCTGCCAGCTGTATCGCTTCCTTGCAGGCGAGCGCGCTTCGCGCTTTATTGGAACGATTCGAAGGTAGCCGTCGTAGGGCTGTCGGGGGAGGAATGCGGGCATGTGCAGGATGTTTGCCGGAATACCGCCGGAAAACTACGAGGGCGAGACCCGCTCGCTGCGGCTGGGCGGACACGCCTCGTCGATCCGGCTGGAAGTGGCCTTCTGGCATCTTCTGGAGGAGCTCGCCGAAGCCGAGAAGATGCCGCTCGCCCGCTTCCTGACCAAGCTCTACGGCGAAGTGCTCGACCTTCACGGCGAAGTGCGCAACTTCGCCTCGTTGCTGCGCTGTGCCTGCTTGCTGCACCTCGAGCGCGTCGTCGCCGGAACGCCCCGCCCGGAGCCGCGCCGAGCCGCCCCGCAGCTCAGCCTCGTGCGCTAGCCGCAACCTGCGCTTCGCCCGAGCCGAAGAGCCCGGTCCGGCGATCTGAGCCCCGCCCGACCGCCGGCGAGATTTTTCCTGTCGTATCAGGATACTACCAGAGCCTCCCGCAGCCCCTCTAGTCTCCTCCCCAAGAACGGCGCCGCCCTCGCGGCGAGCGCTGCGGGAGGAGCCTCAGGCCGGCACCCATCAACGCGGATGCCGGTATCGGCTGAGGTGTGGCTGAGTTGCGTGCCCTCTTCCCGGATTGATCCGGCCGCTGCGGCGGTCCTGACAGAGGGAAAGACGTGGCCAAAGCCATCCACAGCATGATCCGGGTGCTCGACGAACAGCGTTCGCTCGATTTCTACCACCGCGCCTTCGGGCTCGAGATCGCCGACCGGCTGGATTTCGAGACCTTCACCCTCGTCTATCTCAGCAATGCCGAGACCGGCTTCGAGCTGGAGCTGACCGTCAACAAGGACCGCACCGCGCCCTACGACCTCGGCGACGGCTATGGCCATCTCGCCTTCTCGGTCGACGATCTCGATGCCGAGCACGCGCGCTTCCAGGCGGCAGGGCTTGGCCCGAAGGACCTCAAGGATTTCGCACCGGGCGGCACGGTGATCGCCCGCTTCTTCTTCGTCGAGGATCCCGACGGCTACAAGATCGAGGTGCTGCAGCGGCACGGCCGATACCAGTAACCAGCAACGCGCCGACGGCACGCGCAGATGCCAGACGGCCCGCCAGGCGCCAGAGAGCGCCGGCGGGGATCACGGGAGGAAACCATGAACGAGATCTCGATGCCGCAGATGTCGCGGCGCAACTTCCTGAAGGTCGGCGGCGCCGGGCTGCTCGCCTTGCAGATCCTTCCCGGCGGCAGCCTCGTCGGCAAGGCGTGGGCGGCGACGCCGACGGCGCTGAAGCCCGAGAGCTTCGCCACCCTCGTGCAGATGTCGCGCGATACCTATCCGCACGCCCAAATCGAGGACAAGTACTACGCCGCCGCGGTCGAGATCCTCGACAAGGCCGCTGCCGGTGATGCCGAGGTGCTGGCGAGCCTCGAGAAGGGCGTCGCCACCCTCGACAAATCGGCCGGCGCCGGGGGCTACGCTGCCCTGAAGGACGAGGCGGCCCGCACGAAACTGCTCGAGGCGATACAGGCCGGTCCGTTCTTCCAGAAGGTGCGCGGCAACCTCGTGGTCGGCCTCTACAACCAGAAGGAGCTCTGGCCGATCTTCGGCTACGAGGGCGAGGTCGCCTCGCGCGGCGGCTACATCGAGCACGGCTTCAACGACATCGACTGGCTCGCTTGAGGCGCAACCGCCAGCGCCGGACGACCGGCACCGCCATCGACGAAACATCAGAACAATGATGCGCGGACCTGCCGGGAACGGCGGGATCCGGCACACGGGAGGATAGCATGGCAGCACCCTACAGGCTCGACGACAGCAGCGTCTTCGTCATCGTCGGCTCTGGCGCCGGCGGCGGGACGCTTGGCACCCAGCTCGCGCTGAAAGGCATCGACACCGTCATTCTCGAGGCCGGCGGGCGGCACGAGACCTGGGACTTCATCCAGGACGAATGGCCGAGCTTCTCGCAGCTGGCCTGGACCGACAAGCGGATGACCACCGGCGACTGGCGTGTCGCGAAGGACTTTCCGAACCTGCCGGCCTGGATCGTCAAGGCGGTCGGCGGCTCGACGACGCACTGGGCCGGCGCCTCGCTGCGCTTCCAGGACCATGAGTTCCGCACCAAGACCCATTATGGCGAGGTCGAGGGCGCCAACCTCCTGGACTGGCCGGTGACGCTGGCGGAGATGGAGCCCTGGTACGCCATGGCCGAGGATCGGATGGGGGTGACCACGACCAACGGCATTCCCGGCCTTCCCGGCAACAACAACTACAAGGTGCTGGAGGCCGGCGCCAAGAAGATCGGCTACAAGGAGGTCTCGACGGGCCGCATGGCCATCAACTCCGAGCCGCGCGACGAGCGGGCGTCCTGCCTGCAGATGGGCTTCTGCTTCCAGGGCTGCAAATCCGGCGCGAAATGGTCGACGCTGGTCGCCGAGATCCCGAAAGGCGAGGCGACCGGCAAGCTCGAGGTGCGGCCGGACTGCCAGGTCCTGCGCATCGAGCACGATGCGTCGGGCAAGGTCACCGGCGTCGTCTATGCCGACAAGGAGGGCCGCGAGCAGCGCCAGAAGGCACGCGGCGTCGCCGTCGCCGGCAATTCCATCGAGAGCCCGCGTCTCCTCCTCAACTCGCACTCGGCGCAGTTTCCGGACGGCCTCGCCAATTCGTCCGGCCAGGTCGGCCGCAACTACATGCGCCACACCACCGGCTCGGTCTACGCGATCTTCGACAAGCCGGTGCACATGTACCGCGGCACCACCATGGCCGGCATCGTCCGCGACGAGGCGCGGCACGACACGTCGCGCGGCTTCGTCGGCGGCTACGAGTTCGAGACGCTGTCGCTCGGCATCCCGTTCATGGCCGCCTTCCTCGATCCCGGCGGCTGGGGCAAGCAGTTCGCCGGCGACATGGACGAGTACAAGAACATGGCTGGCCTCTGGATCGTCGGCGAGGACATGCCGCGCGAAGAGAACCGCATCACCCTCGACGGCAAGGAGAAGGACAAGTTCGGCATGCCGGTCGCGAGCGTCCATTTCGACGACCACGCGAACGATACGGCAATGCGCAACCACGCCTATCAGCAAGGCCGGGCGATCTACGACGCGGTCGGCGCCAAGCGCGTGGTGGAGACCCCGCCCTATCCCTCGACCCATAATATGGGGACCAACCGGATGAGCGAGAAGGCCAAGGATGGCGTCGTCAACCGCTGGGGCCAGACGCACGACATCCCGAACCTCTTCGTCTCCGACGGTTCGCAGTTCACCACCGGCGCTGCCGAGAACCCGACGCTGACGATCGTCGCCCTGGCGCTGCGCCAGGCCGACCACATCGCCGGCCGGATGGCGAGGGGCGAGCTGTAACGAGTATCGGAGGGTGCCGGCGGCGCCCTCCGATACCAGAGCTTTGGATGCCCTCAGGCTTCCGCGGCGATGGTCCGGATCGCCTGCTCGAAAGCCTCCGGCGGCTGTCCGCCGGAGATCAGATAGCGGTCGTTGACGATCACCGCGGGCACCGAGGTGATGCCCTTCGCCTGCCAGTCGCGTTCGGCGGCCCGCACCTCGTCGGCATAGGTGCCGTCGGCAAGGATCTTCTCGGCTTCGGCCCGGTCGAGCCCGGCCTTGCCGGCGGCGTCGATCAACACGGCTGCATTGCCGGGGTCCTGTCCGTCGGTGAAATAGGCGGTGAAGAGCTGGTGCTTCAGCTCTTGCTGGCGGCCTTCGAGCCCGGCCCAGTGCAGCAGGCGGTGCGCGTCGAAGGTGTTGTAGATCCGGGCACCTTGCCGCGACGCCATGGTGAAGCCGACGCCGGCCGCCCGCTCCCGGATCATCTCGCCGTTCGCCGCCGACTGCTCGGGCGTCGAGCCGTATTTTTCCGTGAGATGCTCAGCCATGTCCTGGCCGCCTTCCGGCATCGCGGGATTGAGCTCGAACGGCTGGAAGTGGATCTCGGGCGCCACGAGATCGCCGACCCGCTCCAGCGCCGTCTCCAGCCCTCTCAGGCCGATGATGCACCAGGGGCAGGAGACGTCGGAGACGAAATCGATCTTCATCGGCTTGGACATGGCACTTTCCCTTTCGAACGGCGACCGAGGTCGGCGCAGACGCTCCGCTACGCGCGGGCGCCCTTTGCCACTCCAGCTATGCTGCCGAAAGAACCGTGCAAGGGCATGGCTTCACGCGCGACCAGCGGGCAGCCCCCTGCCGTCGGCGCAAAGCCCCGTCGTCATCGCCCGGATCCGTGCCGCCGCTCCAAGCGGCGAATATCTCAGAGGCCGGCGCGGCGCGCGGTCTTCGAAGGCTGCCGGACGTCGGCAAGGCGCGTGCCACCGATCTGGCGGAGGACGGAGGTGGCGGGATCGACGCGGACGGGATCGAAGCGGGCGATGCCGGAAGGGCGGCGGTCGGTGGAGCGGGTCGGCATGGTCAAGGTCCTGGGTCGGCTGAACGGGGAGGGAAGGGCGCTGGTCGGCGGTTAAGGCAGGTCGCTCAGGCGGCGTTGGTGCGGGGCTCGCGCAGCTTGCGGGCGAGATCGCTCCAGCCGTCGGTGACCTTTGACTTGGCCGGCTGCTGGTCGCCGACGCTGGCGAGATCGGTGAGGAAGCCGATGGTGACGTCCTGCTGCAGGGCGCGCGCATCCTTGGCGAGGCAGTAGAGCATCACGTGAAACTGCAGCTTGCCGATGTCGGAGGTGGCGAGCGTCACCTCGAAGCCGGGGCCGGCGATCTCGACGCCGGTCTTGGCGACGCTGAGGCGGTGGAAGCGGCTGGCGCGCTCCCGGTCCTCGGCGAGCGCCGTCTCGGCGGCCGCTTCCAGCCGCGCCAGGGCGAAGGCGATCGGCGCCGGGTGCTCCAGGGTCACGGTGAAACGGTGCGGCGCGAACTGGCGCGGCTGCGCCTCGACGCGGACCGGGCAGGCGAGAAACAGGCTGTTCGGCAAGGTCAGGCGGCGGCCGGTGCCGGCATGGCCGAGCCCGTTCGGCGGCGTCTCCATGATCGTCGTCGAGAACAGGCCGTGGTCGATGACCTCGCCGTGGATGCCGTTCATCTCGATGCGGTCGCCGACCTTGAACAGATGCCCGCCGAAGCGCAGCAGCGCCCCGGCGACGCACATCAGCAGCTCCTTGGTCGCGATGACCAGGGCGACCATGACGGCCGCGAGCGAGAAGACGAGGTTCTGGATCTCCGACAGCCAGACGCCGAGCAGGCAGACGGCGAGCAGCATGTTGGTCACCGCGCGCACCGTGAAGCGGCGCTGCCGGGCGGCGATGCCGTCGGTCGTGCGGGTGATCCAGAACTCGGCCGCCCAGCGGCAGGCAAGGATGGCGAGGAGGATGCAAAGGCTGATCGCGAGGTTGTCCGCGGCCTTCTGGCTGATGAAATCGGGCATGTCGTCTCTTCCCAACGGCATAGCGCGGCCACCGCCCGGGATGCTCTCCCGCTAGGCGTGCCGTTCGAGCCGCACTGGCTTGTCGTTCGTATGGCTTGGTTATCCGCCAGCAGGGTTAAGCGAAGGTTGAGAAATTGCGGTCGATTCAGGGCGATGTAGAGGCGTTTTGCCTTTGAAGTGAATTGGTTAACTCCAGTCGCTGGAAGCCTTGCAGGGCCGCGCGACTGCCGATCCCTTGCGGCGTCACGCCCGCGGCGCTAGCAGAGACGGGAAATCGAAGGAGGAAAAGCCCATGACCACCCGCACGCTCCTGTTGCTGCCCGGCGACGGCATCGGCCCCGAGGCCATGGCCGAGGTCGAGAAGCTGATCGGCTTTATGAACGAGGCGACGGGCGCGGGCTTCGTCACTGAGACGGGACTCGTCGGAGGCGTCGCCTATGATGCCTGCGGCGCGGCGGTCAGCGACGGGACCATGGCGAAGGCGCTTGCCGCCGACGCCGTGCTGTTCGGCGCCGTCGGCGGCCCGAAATGGGATGCCGTGCCCTACGACGTGCGCCCCGAGGCTGGCCTCCTGCGCCTGCGCAAGGACCTGAAGCTCTTCGCCAACCTCCGCCCGGCGATCTGCTATCCCGCGCTCGCGGACGCTTCCTCACTGAAGCCGGAGATCATCGAGGGTCTCGACATCCTGATCCTGCGCGAGCTGACCGGCGGCGTCTATTTCGGCGAGCCGAAGGAGATCATCGACCTCGGCAACGGCCAGAAGCGCGGCATCGACACGCAGGTCTACGACACCTACGAGATCGAGCGCATCGCCCGCGCCGCCTTCGTGCTGGCCCGCACCCGCCGCGGCAAGGTGACGTCGATGGAAAAGCGCAACGTCATGAAGTCGGGCGTCCTGTGGAACGAGGTCGTCACCCGCGTCCACCGCGAGGAGTTCGCCGACATGCAGCTCGAGCACATGCTGGCGGACGCCGGCGGCATGCAGCTGGTGCGGGCGCCGAAGCAGTTCGACGTGATCGTCACCGACAACCTCTTCGGCGACATGCTGTCGGACATCGCGGCCATGCTCACCGGCTCGCTCGGCATGCTGCCCTCGGCCTCGCTCGGCGCCGAGGACCCGGTCACCGGCAAGCGCAAGGCGCTCTACGAGCCGGTGCACGGCTCGGCCCCGGACATCGCCGGCACCGGCGCGGCCAACCCGATCGCGATGATCGCCTCGTTCGCGATGTGCCTGCGCTATTCCTTCCAGATGATCGCGGAGGCCGACGCGCTGGAGGCGGCGATCGCCGACGTCCTCGGCCGCGGCATCCGCACCGCCGACATCATGGCGGTCGGCGCGACGAAGGTCGGGACGGCGGCCATGGGCGATGCGATCCTGGCGGCGTTCCGGGACAAGCTGGCCGCCTAAAGGGAGCCGGCCGGCACGCATGCCGGCTCGGCTTCCCCTTGGCTGCTTTCGGAGCGTCTCATGGTCGTCAACGGGCTCGGTAGATCGTTCAGCGCGCTGATCCTTAGCGCGCTGGCACTTCCGTCACTATCGGTCGCAGCCGGGGCATGTGACGTCGCCATCCACTTTAGAAGTTACTGTTGCGGCACCGACTTCCAGAGCCATGAACGTATCGTCGGGTATCTCCAGCACAGCCCAGATGTTCAGGAGTTCACCGAGCGTCCATCGCCCCAGGCGCGCGAAGGTGAGATCGATCTCTGCATCACGGCGAATGGTCCGGTTGAGGCGCGGAGAGTCTTCGATCGGGCTGTGAGCATGATCCCGCTGGAGAGCAGTGAGGCATGGACGGAAGTTACGCTTTCAGGCGGCGAACAATTCCGCACACGATTGCCAGCCACATCCCGTTAGGTGACGGCCCAGCATGAACTCGATCGCGGTAACCGCGTATCAACGAAAAAGGCCCCAGCATCGCTGCCGGGGCCTTTCTTGTTTCACGTGAGACGTTCAGCCGACGTCGCGGATGTCGACGTTCTTCGGTTCGCGCAGGAACAAGACGCCGATGATTACCGTCAGCACGGCAAAGCCGATCGGGTACCAGAGGCCGGCATAGATGTCGCCGGTGGCCGCCACGATGGCGATGGCGCTGGCCGGCAGGAAGCCGCCGAACCAGCCATTGGCGATGTGGTAGGGCAGCGACATCGAGGTGTAGCGGATGCGGGTCGGGAACATCTCGACGAGCAGCGCCGCGATCGGGCCGTAGACCATCGTCACGTAGAGGACGAGGATGAACAGGAGGCCGATCACCGCCGGCGCATTGATGCGCGCGGGATCCGCCTTGGGGGCGTAGCCGGCGGCCGTCAGCGTATCGCCCAGCGTCTTGTCGAAGGCCGTCTTCTGCGCGGCGGCATCCGGGGTGGCGCCGTCATAGGCGGCGATCGCCGTCGTGCCGACATTCACGGTCGCCGCGCCCGCCGGGCCCGGAACCTTGGTGTAGGGCACGCCGCGGGCGGTGAGGGCGGCGGTGGCGACGTCGCAAGGGTTGGTGAACTTGATGACGCCGGCGCCGAACGGGTTGAACTGGATCGAGCAGTCGGCGGGATCGGCGGCCACCGTGACGGGGGACGAGGCCTGCGCCTCGAACAGCGCCGGATTGCCCGCATGGGTGAGGGCGCTGAAGATCGGGAAGTAGGTCGCCGCCGCCAGCACGCAGCCGCCGAGGATGATCACCTTGCGGCCGATCTTGTCCGACAGCCAGCCGAAGAACAGGAAGAACGGCGTGGCGAGGGCGAGCGCCACGGCGACGTAGATCTCCGCCGTCATGCCGTCGATGCGCAGCGTGTTCTTGAGGAAGAGCAGCGCGTAGAACTGCCCCGCATACCAGACCACGGCCTGGCCGATGGCGACGCCGAAGAGCGCCAGCAGCACGATCTTCAGGTTGCCCCATTCGCCGAAGGACTCGCGCAGCGGCGACTTCGACGTCTTGCCCTCGTTCTTCATCTGCTGGAACAGCGGCGATTCGTGCAGCTGGAGGCGGATCCAGACGGACACGCCGAGCAGCACGATCGACAGCAGGAACGGCAGGCGCCAGCCCCAGGCGGTGAACTCTTCCGGCGTCATCAACTGGCGAACGCCGAGGATGACGAGCAGCGACAGGAACAGGCCGAGCGTCGCCGTGGTCTGGATGAAGCTGGTGTAGAAGCCGCGACGGCCGTTCGGCGCGTGTTCGGCGACATAGGTGGCCGCGCCGCCGTACTCGCCGCCGAGTGCCAGGCCCTGCAGGATGCGCAGGAAGACGAAGAGGATCGGCGCCCAGATGCCGATGGTGGCATAGCCGGGCAGCAGGCCGACCAGGAAGGTCGAGACGCCCATGATCAGGATGGTGACGAGGAAGGTGTATTTGCGGCCGGCGATATCGCCGAGCCGGCCGAAGACGATCGCCCCGAACGGACGGACCGCAAAGCCGACGGCGAAGATCAGCAGCGTGAAGATCAGCGACGCCGTCGCGTTGACGCCGCCGAGAAAGTTCTTGCCGATCTCGATCGCCAGCGAGCCGGCGAGATAGAAGTCGTACCATTCGAAGACGGTGCCGAGCGAAGAGGCGAAGATCACCTTCTTCTCTTCCTTGCTCATCGGCCTTCCGGCCGCTTCCAGATCGTCCGTTGTGGTCGCCATGTCTTCCCTCCCCAAGGGGGTCGCGGCCGGTAGCGGCGACCTGTTCCCGAACTTCAATCCGGTGTCTTGTCGGCGAGGGGTCGACACCCCGGCCCGCACCGTTCCTGTCCACCGCCCGGATCCCTGCCCGTTCACGCGATGTTCATCCTGATTGGTAGCGTGAAAGTCCGGCGAGGAAAATTGCGTCCTTAGTCTAAAGAAGCCTTGCGGCGGAAGGCGTGAGGCCGTCGTCGCTGCTCCCTGTTTCACGTGAGTCAGCCGCGGCGGCGCACGCCGTCGTGAAACCTGCCGCAACCGATGAGCCCCCGGCGCATTGACCGTTTTTGCAATCATCAAGGACGCTGAAATGATCAAGGGTATTCTGAAGACCGTAATTCTCGCCTGGATCGCCAAGCGCATGTCTCGCAGCAGCGCGGCGCCGCAGCGCCGTCCGGACTAAGGTCCTTGGTATTCCCTGCAGGACCCCTTTGGGTCTGACCAAAACTGGCGTCGCGGCGGGATCTGTCCCGCCGCTTTTTTGTGCCCGGCCTTATCTGTTCGCAAGCGGCCACTGCCGGCGGCGATGCCCTCCCGATTGACTTTCCCCCGTCTGCCGCGCATATCGCGCGGCATGATCGCGCGCACCACCAAAACCCGGATTATCTGACGCCTGCCTCCCCGCGCTCTCCCCCGGGGGGATCGGGGGCGCGCAAGATTTCACCGGGGAGAGTGGGAGAGACCGATGGGTTTCAAGCTGGCAATCGTGGGCGCCACCGGCAATGTCGGGCGCGAAATCCTCAACATCCTGGACGAGCGCGGCTTTCCCGCCGACGAGGTCGTGGCGCTGGCCTCGCGCCGCAGCCAAGGCACTGGGGTGACCTATGGCGACAAGATCCTCAAGACGCAGTTCCTCGATACCTATGATTTCTCCGACACCGACATCTGCCTGATGTCGGCCGGCGGCGAGGTGTCGAAGCAGTGGTCGCCGAAGATCGGCGCCGCCGGCTGCGTCGTCATCGATAACTCCTCGGCCTTCCGCTACGACCAGGACGTGCCGCTGGTGGTGCCGGAGGTGAACGCCGACGCGGTGGCGATGTTCTCGCGCAAGAACATCATCGCCAATCCCAACTGCTCGACTGCCCAGCTCGTCGTCGCGCTGAAGCCGCTGCACGACTTCGCCAAGATCAAGCGCATCGTCGTCTCGACCTACCAGTCGGTTTCCGGCGCCGGCAAGGCCGGCATGGACGAGCTGTTCAAGCAGAGCCGCGCGGTCTTCGTCGCCGATGGCGTCGAGGTGAACACCTTCACCAAGCGCATCGCCTTCAACGTCATCCCGCACATCGACGTCTTCATGGAGGACGGCTCGACCAAGGAAGAGTGGAAGGTGATGGCCGAGACCAAGAAGATCCTCGACCCGAAGATCAAGGTCACCTGCACGGCCGTGCGCGTGCCGGTGTTCATCGGCCATTCCGAGGCGGTGAACATCGAGTTCGAGAACCCGATCACCGCCGTCGAGGCGCGGGCGATCCTGCGCGAGGCGCCGGGCTGCCTCGTCATCGACAAGCAGGAGAACGGTGGCTACATCACCCCCTACGAGGCGACCGGCGAGGACGCGACCTACATCAGCCGCATCCGCGAGGACCAGACGCTGGAGAACGGCCTGAACATCTGGGTCGTCGCCGACAATCTGCGCAAGGGCGCCGCCCTCAACGCGGTGCAGATCGCCGAGCTGCTGGTCAACCGCGGCCTGATCAAGGCGAAGAAGGCGGCGTAAGCCGACTTACCTCCACGCTTCCAACATGACATCCGCCGCCGGCACCCGTGCCGGCGGCGTTTTCGTGCCCCGTCTATTCAGGCGAGGCTGGACCGGACGGCGCCGGCCAGCGCCCGCAGCGCCGACGCGAGCGCCGGCGAACCCGCGCGCGCGAACAGCACGATGTCCGAGGCGGGGAGAGAAGGAAGCTGCAGCATCGGCCCGAGGTCGACGGCATGGCCGGAGGCCGCCCGGCCCATCGGCGCAATGCCGAGGCCGGCCCGCACGCCGGCGAGAAGCGCTGCGCAGCTGCCGCCGACGAAACTCTCCCGCCAGGGGATCTCGGCGCCATCGAGCGCCCGCAGCGCGACGGCCCGGACGCCGCAAGGCGAGGGCAAGGTCGCCAGCGGGATCGGCATGCCGGCCGGCAAGGTCCAGCCCTCGGCCGCCCGCCAGCCCAGCGGATCCCGGCCGAGCACCTCGCCCTCGGTGCCGCCGCCTTCGCGGCGGACCACCGCGGCATCCAGCCGTCCTTCGTCGAACAGCTGGCGCATGTCCTGCGACATGCCGCTGCGGACCTTCAACGTCGCGCCGGCCGGCAGCGCCGCCCGCACCGTGCGCAGGACGGCCTCGAGGCCGAGACCCAGCGCGTGGTCGCTGATCCCGATGGCACAGCGGACGGCGGGCGCATCGGCGAAGAGGATGGCGTCGTCATGGGCGGCGAGAAGGGCGCGGGCCCGTTCGAGAAAAGCCACGCCATCCGCGGTCGGCCGGACGAAGCGGGGCGTTCGCTCCAGCAGCTTGCGCCCGAGCGTCAGCTCCAGCGCCCGCAACCGCTGGCTCACCACCGGCTGTACCGTTCCCGCCGCCCGGCCGCACGCGTCAGGCTGCCGAACTCGGCGGCATGGACGAACAGGCGAACCGACTTCAGATCGAGCATGATCGTAATCCACTATGATGAGGCGTTCCAATCATAGCGTTCTGCTTTCCTCCCGGCTGCGTCAAGGTAGCTCTTCAGCAAAGGGAGAGAAGACATGCCTATGATCACCGTTCGCTATGTGACGCCGCGGCCAGGGCCGGACCTCTGCCGCCAGATCGCCGCGGCCGCCGCCCGGCTGGCGGCAGCCCACCTTGGCAAGGATCCGGGTGTCACCGCGGTGCTGGTCGAGGAGGCCGCGCCCGACAGCTGGTTCATCGCCGGCAGCCATCCCACGGATGCGGGGCTCGCCGCCTTCTGGCTGGACGTCAAGATCACCGCCGGGACGAATGTGAAGGCGGAGACGACGGCCTTCGTGGCGGCGGCCTTCGCCGACATGGGCGATCTCCTCGGGCCGCTGCATGCCGAGAGCTACGTCCTCGTCCATGCCGCCGATGGCGATGCCTATGGCTATGGCGGTCGGACGCAGAATGGCCGTTGGGCCGCGGCCCATCCGGGCTGACGTCAGGGAGCTGAGCCAGGGAGCCGAGATGGGCGCGCGCGGGGCTGTGACCTCGGCGCCTCACTCTACGGCTTTCGGCGATCGTTGACGATTTAACTAAAAATCAACCGGATTTAGCCATTTTTCAGCAAGATATCCGTCGATGTAACAACACGGACGCGGTGTCCGTTTGCGCGTCCCTGCGCCGTCCGACGAGGTTCCCCATGAAGCCCATCATCGCCTTCGCCTGCGCCACGATCGTGCTGACCGGCTGCACCACCGATCCCTATACCGGCGAGCAGAAGCTCTCGAATACCGTCGGTGGCGCCGGCATCGGCGCCGGCGTCGGCGCGCTCGGCGGCTTCCTCGTCGGCAAGGCGACCGGCACCAATTCCGGCAATGCGGCGCTGATCGGTGCCGGCATCGGCGCCATCGGCGGCGGCGGCATCGGCGCCTACATGGACAACCAGGAGGCGGACCTCCGCCGTCAGCTGCAAGGCACCGGCGTCTCCGTCACCCGCCAGGGCGACCGCATCATCCTCAACATGCCGTCCAACATCACCTTCCCGTCGGACGGCGACTCCATCCGCTCGGAATTCTACCCCGTGCTGAACTCGGTCGCGATCGTCCTCGCCAAGTACGACCGCTCGGACGTCGACGTCGACGGCCATACCGACAGCCAGGGCTCCGACAGCTACAACCTCGACCTGTCGCGCCGCCGCGCTACGAGCGTCGCCGACTACCTCGCCAGCCAGCGCGTCAACGCCCGCCGCCTCAACGTGCAAGGCTTTGGCGAGAGCCGCCCGGTCGCCCCGAACGACACTGATTACGGCCGCGCACAGAACCGCCGCGTGGAAGTGTCGATCTCGCCGTATTCGCGGGGGTAGTCTCGTCCGCGACGGCTGTGCTGTTTCGGAAGTGGCGCATCTGCTATTCTCTCCTCGACCGCCGAGGAGAGACCGATGCGTGCCGTTGTCAGAAAGTTCGGCAATTCGACCGCCTTGGTTCTGCCGGAGCCTTTGCTCGCCGCGCTGGAAGCAAGGGCGGGGGACGAGCTGACGGTGTCGGTTGAAACCGGCCGGATCGTCATCGAACGCGCCGGCTTCGATCCGCGGGCGGGCTGGGCCGAGGACGCGGCGCGCCTCGCGGCGGAAGGCGACGATGGTCTGGTTTGGCCGGAGTTCGCCAATGACGGTGACGCCGATTTGAAATGGTAAGGCGCGGCGAGGTCTGGCTGGCCAGCCTCGATCCTACCATCGGTTCGGAGATCCAAAAGACCCGACCTTGCCTGATCATTTCGCCGGACACGCTGAACGACCATCTGTCCACCGTAACGATCGCGCCCATGACGTCGGGCAGTCGACCAGCACGCTTTCGGGTGGAAACGACGTTCGAAGGCGTAAGTGGTTTCGTGCTGCCCGAGCAGAGCAGGGCCGTCGACAAAAGACGGTTGATCCGGCGTCTGGGCGTGCTCGACGATACTGCCCTACGGCAGGTTCTCGACATCCTTGTGAAATTCTACACCGAATAGCGCGTCGGCACGTGCCTACCCGACCAGCCCCGCGGTCAGCGCGAAGCACGCGCCGACGGAGAGGACCAGGAGCACGGCCTCGACGATCGGGAACTGGCGCCAGAGCGGGTTGCGCGTCGCCGGCCGTTCGCGTCCGCCGGGGATGACCTTCAAATGCCGGCTCCGTCGACGACCGTCGTCGGGTCGATCCGGGCCGGCTTGCGCTCGGTGCGGTCGACGAGGCCGCGCAGGAACGGGCGGATCAGGAAGTCGGCGAGCCCCAGCACCACGGCGGCAAGGAGATGCAGGCCGAGCAGCAGCGACAGCAGCGCGACGGCGACGGCCGCCAGCGCGCGGAAGCGGATGGCGCCCTTGCGCCGCGACGGGTGCAAGGCGACGTCGGCGCCGAGCCAGGCGCGCTGCGCCTTCTCCAGCGGGGTGAGGGCGACTGCGACCGGCAGCGCGGCGCCTTCGGGGGCGGGCGCATTGGCGCCGACCTCGCGCACCAGGCCGAGCGCCACGGTCTCGTTGGTCAGCTGGTCGATGAGGATGAAGGCGCCGAGGTCGCGGCTCTCGCCATAGGGCACCGTTACCGGCGGCCGGTCGAAGGCGATGGTGACGCGGCCGATCTCGTTCATCAATAGCGCGTTGGCGTCGCGCGGCTGGTAGGTGTGGATGTCGATCGACTTGTCGAGGCTGCGCACGCTCGCGGGCGTCTGCGCCGAGCCGATGCGCGCGATGAAGCGCCCGCCGGAGACCAGCGGACGCTCGACCATCCAGAGGATCTCGGCCTTGACCGTCTTGTGCGCGGCGATGCTGTCGCCACGGCGCACCAGCACATCGCCGCGCGACAGATCCACCTCGTCGGCGAGCGTCAGCGTCACCGCCTCGCCGGCGCCGGCGCTTTCGACCTCGCCGGAGGGGCCGTAGATCGCCTTGATGCGGGTGGTGCCGTTGTTCGGCAACGCCACCACCTCGTCGCCGCGCGAGACGCGGCCGCCGGCGATGGTGCCGCAATAACCGCGGAAGTCGAGGTTCGGGCGGTTGACCCACTGCACCGGCATGCGGAACGGCGCGCCTTCCTCCTCGAAGGTCTCGGGCGCGGCCGTCTCGAGGCGCTCGAGCAATGTCTCGCCGGTGTACCAGGGCAGGTTCGGCGAGCGGGCGGTGATGTTGTCGCCGTTCTTTGCCGAGAGCGGGATATAGGCGATGTCGGTGAAGCCGAGGGAGGGGAGGATCTCCTTGTAGCCCGCGACGATGGCGTCGAAGACGCCCTGGTCGTAGCCGACGAGGTCCATCTTGTTGACGGCGATGATGACGCTCTTCACGCCGAGCATCGAGGTGATGAAGGAGTGGCGGCGGGTCTGCGGCAGGATGCCCTTGCGCGCATCCACCAGGATCACGGCGAGCTCGGCCGAGCTCGCACCGGTCGCCATGTTGCGGGTGTACTGCTCGTGGCCCGGCGTGTCGGCGATGATGAACGCGCGCTTCGACGTCGAGAAATAGCGGTAGGCGACGTCGATGGTGATGCCTTGCTCGCGCTCGGCCGAGAGGCCGTCGACGAGGAGGGCGAAGTCGAGGTCGTCGCCGGTGGTGCCGAACTTCTTGGAGTCGCGCTTCAGCGCTTCCAGCTGGTCGTCGAAGACCGCCTTGGAATCGTAGAGCAGGCGGCCGATCAGCGTCGACTTGCCGTCGTCGACGGAGCCGCAGGTGATGAAGCGCAGCAGCGAGGGAGCGTGGGCGGGAACGGCGGTGATGTCGGCGGCAGGGCCGGCGAACTCGGCGTCCGGGATGCGGGCGTTGACGGAGCTCATATCAGAAATAGCCTTCCTGCTTCTTCTCTTCCATCGAGGCGCCGCCGTCCTTGTCGATCATCCGGCCCTCGCGCTCGGAGGAACGGCTTCCGCGCATTTCGGCGATGATCTCGGGAAGCGTCGCCGCGGACGATTCGACCGCGCCGGTCAAAGGATAGTCGCCGAGCGTCCGGAACCGGACCACGCGCTCCTCGACCACTTCGCCGGGCAGCAGCTGCATCCGCTCGTCGTCGCGCATGATCAGCATGCCGTCGCGCTCGACCACCGGCCGCGGCTTTGCGAAGTAGAGCGGGACGACGTCGATGTTCTCGAGCGCGATGTAGTCCCAGACATCGGCCTCGGTCCAATTCGACAGCGGGAACACGCGAAAACTCTCGCCGGTCCGCTTGCGGGTGTTGAACAGGCGCCAGGGCTCGGGGCGCTGGTTCTTGGCGTCCCAGCGGTGCTCGGCCGAGCGCAGCGAGAAGATGCGCTCCTTGGCGCGGCTCTTCTCCTCGTCGCGCCGCGCGCCGCCGAAGGCCGCGTCGAACTTGTGGATGTCGAGCGCCTGCTTCAGCGCCTCGGTCTTCATCACGTCGGTATGGACTCTGGAGCCGGAGGCGAAGGGGTTGATGCCGGCCTCGACGCCCGCCTGGTTGGTGTAGACGATAAGGTTCAGCCCCAGCCGCTCGGCGAGGCGATCGCGAAACTCGATCATCTCGCGGAACTTCCACTTGGTGTCGACATGCATCAGAGGAAACGGCAGCTCGCCCGGCGCGAAGGCCTTCAGCGCCAGATGCAGCATCACGGCCGAATCCTTGCCGATGGAATAGAGCATCACCGGGTTCTCCGCGGTGGCGGCAACCTCGCGGATGATGAAGATCGACTCGGCTTCGAGCCGCTGCAGGTGGGTCATGCGTGTCGTCTGGGTCAAGCGGCAGGTCCTTTTGCAATCGTGTCGTCGGCGCCGAGCCGCTCGAAGGCGGCGTCGCCATGCTGGTGGCCGGGGACGAGATCCTTGGTCCGCACGACCCGGCCGTCGGCCTCGATGTGCAGGCCGCATTCGCGCATCGTCTCCTCCTCCCACCACCAGCGGCCGGCGCGTTCCGGCTCGCCGGGCTCCAGCGCCCGGGTGCAAGGCGCGCAGCCGATGGAGAGGAAGCTTTTCGCGTGCAGCGGATTGACCGGCACGCCCTCGGCTTCGGTGAAGAGCCTGATGCGCTCGCGCGTCCAGTCGAACAGCGGGTTGGCCTTGATCAGGTCGCGGGCGCCGTCGTAGCCGACGAACCCCATGCTCTCTCGGTTCAGCGATTGGTCGCGGCGAAGGCCGGTGATCCAGCCGGCAGCCCCGGCCAGCGCCCGGCCGAGCGGCTCGACCTTGCGCACGCCGCAGCAGGCCTTGCGGAACTCCGGCGCGTAGTAGAAGCCGTCGATGCCCTGGTCGTTGACGAGTTCTTCCAGCGGTCCGGCCTGCGGGTACATCGCCTTGATCCGGCGCCCGTACTTCTCCTCGGTGGTGCGCCAGAGCGTGTAGCTCTCGGGGAAGAGCCGGCCGGTATCCAGTGTCTTCACGTCGATCTTCAGCGCGTTCTGGAAGATCAGGTGCGTCAGCATCTGGTCCTCGATTCCGAGGCTGGTGGTGAAGACGGGACGGCCCGGCACCCGCTCGACGAGAAGCTGCAGACGCTCCAGCGGGCTCAGCGCCGGGAAGGCCGCGTTCAGCTCGGCTGCCAGTGTTTCACGTGAATCAGTGCTCATCATGAGCCTCGAAGGTTGGGGGCGGGGCACGCGGCAATCTTCCATCCCCCCGTCTGCCGGCGTCTTCCGGCATGGAAGAGCATCCGGCGGCCGGAGGTGGGGCCGATCTCCCTCGGGGTTCAGGCCGGGGAGACCGCTGGCAGGCTGAAGCGTCGCACGCCGTACTCGCGGGCGTGCCTGTCGTGGTTCGTTCAGTCCGCCGCGCGGCGGGCGGCGAGGCGCTTCTGCAAGATGCTTTCGCCCTCGCCATAGCCGCTCTGGTAGTGGTTCACGACGATGCCCTTGGCGTGCATCCACTGCTGCAGCGGCTGGCGCGCGGCCATCGCGTCGGGCAGCTTCACCTCGTCGAAGCCGCAGGCCAGCGCCTCGGCGAACTGGTCGGCGATCAGCGGGCCGGAAGCGCGCAGCGTACCGGTGAAGCCGGCGCGGCGGAGCTTCTTGGCGAGCGACAGACCCCGGCCGTCCGAGAAGGACGGGAAGACGACGCTGATGAGGTCGAGCGCGCCGAGATAGGGCTCGACCGCCGAGATCTCGGCATCATTGGCGATCACGAGGCCGAGGCGCTGGTTGCGCCGGTCCTCGATGGCGGTGTCGATGACCTCCAGCGGGACCAGGATCGGGCCCTGGGCCAGCGACAGCTCGGCGACCTCGTTCACCTCGGTGAACTCTTCGGCGCGCTCGCCGTCATTGCCGACGAGCAAGGTCATGCGAGTTCCTCGACGGTCGCGCCGGTCTTCTCGGCGACATAGGCGGTGAAGCCGGCCTTGAACGGATCGAGACCCGCGCGGCGGACGGTGGCGATGAACTCCTCTCCAGCCGTGCGCTCTTTCAGGTAGACCGCGACGATCGCCTCGATGGCGCCGGGCACGTGGTCGCCGTCGATGCCGGGGCCGAGGCGCTCGCCGAGCGCAGCGTGCTCCGAGGCGTCGCCGCCGAGGGTGATCTGGTAGTTTTCCTTGCCGGACTTCTCGAGCCCGAGAATGCCGATATGGCCGACATGGTGATGGCCGCAGGCATTGATGCAGCCGGAGATCTTGATCTGCAGCGGGCCGATGTCCTGGGCGCGGATGTCGTCGCGGAAGACCTCGGCGATATCCTGCGCGATCGGGATCGAACGCGCGGTGGCGAGCGCGCAGTAGTCCAGGCCGGGGCAGGCGATGATGTCGGTGACGAGGCCGGCATTGGCGGTGGCGAGCCCCGCCGCCTTCAGCGCGGCGTAGACCTCCGGCACGTCTTCCTGGCGCACGCTCGGCAGAACGAGGTTCTGCGAGTGGGTGACGCGCAGCTCGTCGAAGGAGTAGCGCTCGGCGATATCGGCGAAGGCGCGCATCTGCTGGTGCGACATGTCGCCGGGCACCCCGCCGATCGGCTTCAGCGAGACGGTAAGGGCGATGTAGCCGGGCGCGCGGTGCGGAAAGCCGTTCTGGGCGACGAAGCGGTCGAGGCCGCTATCGATCTGACGCGCGGCGGCGAGCAGCGCCGATGTCTCGGGCAGCGTCTCGAACTCCGGATTGGCGAAGTAGGCGGCGATCCGCTCGACTTCCTCGGCCGGGGCATTGATCGTCGGGCCGTTCAGATGAGCGTACTCCGCCTCGACCTGGCGGATGAACTCCTCCGGGCCGGTCTCGTGCACCAGGATCTTGACCCGCGCCTTGTACTTGTTGTCGCGGCGGCCTTCGGAATTGTAGACGCGCATCACCGCCTCGAGATAGGCGAGGAGCTCGCCCTTCGGCAGGAATTCGCGGATCACCTTGCCGATCATCGGGGTGCGGCCGAGGCCGCCGCCGACGATGACCTGGTAGCCGATCTCGTTGGTTTCGGCATGGCGCAGGATGCGCAGGCCGATGTCGTGCACCTTGATCGCCGCGCGGTCGTGCTCGGCGCCGGTGACGGCGATCTTGAACTTGCGCGGCAGCCAGGCGAATTCGGGGTGGAGGCTCGACCACTGCCGGATCAGCTCGCCGGTCGGGCGGGGATCCTCGACCTCGTCCTTGCCGATGCCGGCGAACTGGTCGGCGGTGACGTTGCGGATGCAGTTGCCGGAGGTCTGGATACAGTGCATCTCGACGTCGGCAAGAAGGTCCATGATCTCCGGCACGTCCTTCAGCGCCGGCCAGTTGAACTGGATGTTCTGGCGCGTGGTGAAGTGGCCGTAGCCCTTGTCGAACTTCTCGGCGATGTGGGCGAGCTGGCGCAGCTGCTTCGAGCTGATCGTGCCGTAGGGGACGGCGACGCGCAGCATGTAGGCGTGCAGCTGGAGATAGAGGCCGTTCTTCAGCCGCAACGGCTTGAACTCGTCGTCCGACAGCGAGCCGTCGAGCCGCCGCGCCACCTGGTCGCGGAACTGGGCGACGCGGTCGCGCACGAAGCGCTCGTCGAATTCGTCATAGCGGTACATCGCGGCTTCCTTTCGGACGGGACGGTGACGGAGCAATCTCCACCGGGGCGGAGCAGTCTCCACCGAGGCGGAGCAGTCTCCACCGGGAGAAGTCTCCGCGGCGGGGCTGAGCGTCAGCCGGCGTAGGTGTTGCGGAAGGCGGCTTCCTTGCCGAAGTCCGGATGCGTCGACGGGCCCTTCTGGCGGATCAGCTCGCGGAAATGGCGGGCGACCGGCATGCCGCCGGCGTCGATCACCACCGGCACCAGATAGGGATCGACGACCAGGTTGGCCTTCACCGCGGCGGCGGCGCGGGCCTGCATGTCGTCGGCAGCAGCCGTGTCGTTGGCGACCTCGGCCTCGGCCGGATTGCGCGTCCAGCCGCCGGGGACGAGGAAGACGACGTCGCCCTCCAGGAGATTGTTGGCGCTGAGGACGACGGGAAGCTGCGGCCCCTTCGACTTCGGGGAGGCCTTCGGTCCGGCCTTCGCTTCATTCGCCATCGAGATGCCTTTCGTTCGCCGCCATGCCGCCCCGCCGGCGAGAGGCGGCGTTTGTCATGGTTCTAACTACGCGTTCTCTGCCGAAACTGCGGCGGCGGCAATTCCCTAAACGCTGCGGTAAGCGGAAGAATTTACTGCCGGGCGCCGAGAATCCGGCCGGATGGTTCAGGCGGGCCTAAATCGCCTCGCCCTGCAGCAGTTTCGGGCTGGCGCGGCTGCCGGTGCCGGCGGCCTGGGCGATGAAGGCGCGCTTCACCGCCGGCGCGCGGTCGACCAGCGAGAGGCCGAAGCTCCGGGCGGCGCGCAGGAGCGGATTATCGTTCGAGAACAGCCGGTTGAGCACGTCGGTGGTGACGCCCATCTGGACCGTGTCGAAACGGCGCCAGCGCTGATAGGTCTCGAGCACGTCGAGCGCGCCGATGTCGAGGCCGAGGCGGCTCGCGTCGACCACGACTTCGGCGAGGGCCGCCGCATCCTTGAAGCCGAGGTTGAGGCCCTGGCCGGCGATCGGGTGGATGCCGTGCGCGGCGTCTCCCGCGAGTGCCACACGCGGCTTGACGAAGTCGCGGGCGATGGTGAGGCCGAGCGGGAAGGCGCGCTTGCCGCCCTCGACGCTGATCCGCCCGAGCTTATGGCCGAAACGCTGCTCGAGCTCGAGCTCGAACACCAGATCGTCGCCGGACACCAGGCGCTCGGCCTCGCGCGTCGGCTCGGTCCAGACCAGCGAGGAGCGGTTGCCCTTCAGCGGCAGGATCGCGAACGGGCCCGATGGCAGGAAGTGCTCCTCGGCGCGGCCGTGATGAGGCCGCTCGTGCGCCACGGTGCAGACGATGCCGGACTGGCCGTAGTCGGTGTGCACGGTGCGGATGCCCGCCATGTCGCGGATCTTCGAGCGCACGCCGTCGCAGGCGATGAGGAGGCGGGCCTCGACGGTCTCGCCGCCGGCCAGATGCCCGCCGCCATTCCCGGCAAGATGCCCGCCGCCGCCAGAGGCAAGATGAATATCGATCGAGGCGGGGCCCTCGTCGTAGCCGGTGACGGTCGTGCCGCCTCGGATCGCGACGCCGAGGGCTTCGGCGCGGGCCCGCAAGGCGCCGTTCAGCGCGCCGTTCGGCATCATGTGGGCGAAAGGCTCGCCCGGCGAGGCTTCGCCGCCGAAGGTCAGGAACACCGGGCGGACGACGTCGGCGGTCTTGGAGTCGGTGACGATCATCTCGGTGATCGGCTGGGCCTCGTCGGCGATGCCGTCCCAGACGCCGAGGCGGTCCAGCATGCGGATCGCGGCGGCGGCGATCGCCGAGGCGCGGCCATCGCGGCGCCAGGCGCCGTCGGGCGCCGCGTCGACCACCAGCAGCCGGAGGCCCGGGGCGGCGTCGGCGATGGCGACGGCGGTGGCGAGGCCGACATAGCCGGCACCGGCCACGACGATGTCATAGCGCTCGGGGGTCTCAGACATCACGGCTCCTCGGCTAGGCTGTTCTCCCTGATCTAGTGGGTTCGCCGGGATCGGACAACCGATGCCGTGGGGCCGCAGCCTTTTGTCTCGCCAAGGGTTGCGCCATACCGGGAAGACGGGAGCAAGGGGGACCAGGATGGACGAGGGTGTGCGGAAACTGCTGGAGACGCTGGATCTCGAGCGGATCGAGGAGAATCTCTACCGCGGGGTCTCGCCGGAAGGCGGCTGGCAGCGGGTCTTCGGCGGCCAGGTGATCGCGCAGGCGCTGGTCGCTGCACAGCGCACCGTCCCCTCCGACCGGCCGGTGCACTCGCTGCACGGCTATTTCATGCGGCCGGGCGATCCGAAGGTGCCGATCGTCTACGACGTCAATCGGATCCGCGACGGCGGCTCGTTCGCCACGCGGCTGGTCTCGGCGATCCAGCATGGTCAGGCGATCTTCACGCTCGCCGCCTCGTTCCAGCGGCACGAGGCGGGGCTGGAACACCAGGCGGCCATGCCGCTGGTGCCGGGGCCGGACGAACTGCCGCATGGCGACGCGCTGAAGACGCTTCTGCTCGAGCGCGCGCCCGAGCCGGTGCAGCGCTACTGGCGCCGGCGGCGCCCGATCGAGTTCCGGCCGGTCTCCTTCGACCACTACCTGACGACCGAGAAGCTCGAGCCGGTGCAGCAGATCTGGGTCCGGGCGATCTCCGATGTCGGCGACGACCCGGCGCTCAACGCGGCGGTGCTCGCCTATCTCTCCGACATGACCCTCCTCGACACCTCGCTGTTCGCGCATGGCAGCTCGGTGTTCGATCCCGGCATCCAGGCGGCGAGCCTCGACCATTCCATGTGGTTCCACCGTCCCGTGAGGGTGTCCGACTGGATGCTCTATTCGCAGGACAGCCCGAGCTCGTCCGGCGGCCGCGGGCTGACCCGGGGCGCACTGTTCGGCCAGGACGGAACGCTCATCGCCTCGGTGGCGCAGGAGGGGCTCATCCGACCACGACGGAGTACCCCCGCCGCCTCCTAAAGCATCACATGCTTACCATTCAGGCAAATGCGCGAGTTTTGAGCGCATCCAAATGATGCATTGCAGCGACGGCGTGTGCGGCTGCGGTGGGAAAATGCGGCCAAATCGCGGCATGTCCGGCAATTGGCACGCGGCTTGAATGGCGGAGACCAGTCACCCTCGCGGACATGCGGTCCGGAGGGCAGTGGCTCGGCTCTCGCGGACGATTTCCGTTTCGCCGCCGCTCCAGTTTTCGAGGTGCACATGAAGATCGTGATGGCCATCATCAAGCCGTTCAAGCTGGACGAGGTGCGCGAAGCGCTGACAGCTGTCGGTATCCAGGGTCTCACCGTCACGGAAGTGAAGGGTTACGGCCGGCAGAAGGGCCATACGGAAATCTACCGCGGCACCGAATACGCCGTGAGCTTCCTGCCCAAGCTCAAGATCGAGGTCGCCGTGGCGTCCGACATGGTCGAGCGCGCGGTCGAGGCGATCACTACGGCCGCCAAGACCGGCCAGATCGGCGACGGCAAGATTTTCGTCTTCGGCATCGATTCCGCCGTGCGCATCCGCACCGGCGAAGTCGATTCCAACGCGCTCTGAGAAAGGAACTCCTTCATATGCGTTTCGGTAGAACCCTCCTTTCCGCCGCGGTCCTCGCCGGCCTAGCCGCGACCGCGGCCTTCGCCCAGGACGCGGCCGCGCCTGCGGTGGACGCCGCCGCCGCCGTCACTCCTCCCGTCGCCGACGTCATGGACAAGGGCGACACCGCCTGGATGATGACCTCGTCGCTGCTGGTGCTGTTCATGGCGGTTCCGGGCCTCGCTTTGTTCTACGGTGGCCTCGTTCGCGCCAAGAACATGCTCTCGGTCCTCATGCAGTGCACGATGATCGTCGCGGTCGTGATGATCGTCTGGGTCGTCTACGGCTACTCCTTCGCCTTCGGCGGCTCGACCAGCCCGTATTGGGGCGGCCTCGCCAAGGTCTTCCTCGCCGGCGTCACCAAGGAAACCACCGCAGCCACCTTCACCAAGGGCGTGGTCCTGCCGGAATACGTGTTCATCTGCTTCCAGATGACCTTTGCCGCCATCACCCCGGCGCTGATCGTCGGCGCCTTCGCCGAGCGCATCAAGTTCTCGGCGGTGATCCTGTTCACCGTGCTCTGGGTCACCTTCATCTACTTCCCCATCGCGCACATGGTGTGGGATGCCAACGGCATGATCTTCGGCTGGGGCGCGATCGACTTCGCCGGCGGCACGGTCGTTCACATCAATGCCGGTATCGCCGCCCTCGTCGGCTGCATCTTCGTCGGCAAGCGGACGGGTCTCGGCAAGGACATGATGGCCCCGCATTCGATGACGCTGACCATGGTCGGCGCCTCGATGCTCTGGGTCGGCTGGTTCGGCTTCAACGCCGGCTCCAACCTCGAGGCCAATGGCGGTGCGGCGCTCGCCATGATGAACACCTTCGTCGCCACGGCCGGCGCCATCGTCGCCTGGTCGCTGGTCGAGACCTTCGCCCGCGGCAAGGCCTCGATGCTGGGTGCGGCGTCCGGCATGGTCGCCGGTCTCGTCGCCATTACTCCGGCCTGCGGCACCATCGGCCCGGTCGGCGCCATCGCGCTCGGCGCCTTTGCGTCGGTCGTCTGCTACTTCTTCGTCTCGGTGGTGAAGAACAAGTTCGGCTATGACGACAGCCTGGACGTCTTCGGCGTGCACGGCGTCGGCGGCATCATCGGCGCCGTCGGCACCGGCATCTTCACCTCGACCTCGCTCGGCGGCACCGGCTATGCTGCCGGCGTCACCATGGGCGGCCAGACGATGACGCAGATCTACGCGGTCCTCGTCACCCTCGTCTGGTCCGGCATCGGCTCGGCGATCCTCTACAAGATCGTCGACCTGATCGTCGGCCTGCGGCCGACCGTCGAGGCCGAGCGCGAAGGCCTCGACCTCAGCTATCACGGCGAGGCGGCCTACCACTCCTGAGAACGGCGCCGGCGCTCCGCCGGCCCTTTCGACCAACAGCCAAAACCGAAGGGGCGCGCCGCAAGGCGGGCCCCTTTTTCGTGCCGGCGCCCATCCCCGTGAGCCCGGCGTTGCAGGAAAATTGCAAACACTCTCTTAGGGTTAAAGAGGCATTAACCAGACCGTCCTACTCTCGCCGAAACGATGCCCGGGGTCGATCGCGCCGGGTACGACCAGACAGACGGGCGGCAGACATGGCATCGACGACAGTGGGAACCCGGCCCGACGCGCGGGCGCGGGCGACAGCAGCGGCACCGGCCGAGCCGGTGAGCTTCTTCAAGCGGCAGGCGGAGATCGCCGGCGGCATCGGCCTGATCGGGCTGGCGGGCTTCCTCAGCCTGGCGCTCGCCAGCTGGACCGTCACCGATCCCTCGTTCAGCCAGTCCAACCACAATGCCGTCGTCAACTATGCCGGCGCGACGGGCGCCGTCGTCTCCGACATCGCCATGCAGATCTTCGGTCTCGGCGCCGTGCTGCTGGCCGTGCTGCCGGCGATCTGGGGCGTCATCCTTGCCGCTGGAAAGCCGGTCGACCGGATCTGGCGCCGCGCCTGGTTCGCGCTGGCCGGCATCGTGCTCGCCTCCGCCGCGCTCGGCTGCCTGTCGGCGCCCGCCGGCTGGCCGCTGCCGATCGGCCTTGGCGGCGTCGCCGGCGACCTCGTCCTCAAATTCCCGGCGCTGGCCACCGGCGCCTATCCCGAGGGCACGCTCGCCATGGTGCTGGCGGCGATGATCGCGCTGCCGGCTGGCTGGCTGTTCCTCAACGGCGCCGCGGTGATCGACCGGGCGACGCCCGACCCGATGGATACCCGCCGCCCTGTCGCCGCCGCCGCCGTTCGCCAAGATGCCCGCGGCCGTCCGGTCAAGGCCGAGGAGCGCGACGAGGACGAGGAGGAGAGCGAGGGCCGCTTCGCGCTGCTGTTCGGCGCGCTTGCCCATACCGCCTACTCCGCCAAGGCAGCCTTCGACCGCCGCCGCAGCGAACGCCAGGAGGCCCGCCAGGAGCCCGGCGAGTTCGCCGACCGATTCGACACCTGGGAGACCGAGGACGGCGACTACGTGGAGCCGGCGCCGCGTGAAGCCGCCCCGCGCGAGGTCGCCCCGCGGCAGATCCGCGTCACCGCGCCCTATGAGAGCGGCGGCTACATCGACCCGATGGACGACGAGGACGTCGGCGTGCCGCGCAAGGACAATCCCGAGCCCTTCCAGTTCGACGTCGACGCCGCCGCCGAGGCACGGCGCCGGAACGCACCGGTCGTCGCCGAGGCGGAATTCAACGAGGACGCGTACGAAGACGAGGCCGGATACGGCGACCAGGACGGCCATCACCGCGAGTTCGCCCCGGTCGACCTCGACGAGGAGGGCGGCTGGGAGCCGCCGTTGGAAGACGACGTCCGCATTGCCCCGGCCGAGCCGCTGATCGAGCGTCCGGTCGTCGCCGAGGAGCCGAGCGGCTGGCGCGGCATCGCCGCCAACATCGTCGCCTTCCCCGGCAAGCGCCGCAAGCCCGACGCCGCCAACGAGAGCGAGCGCCGCGACCCGCCGGCCTCGCGCCCCGAGCCGCGTGGCATCGCCGCACCCCGCGCGCCGGAGGCCCCCGCCGCCCGCGTCGTCGCCGCCGCACCGGCGCCAGTGCCGGCCCGCGGCCGTCCGCAGCGGGGCGGGGCGCTCGCCGCCCAGCGCAACGCCATCGCGCTGCCGTTCGAGCTGCCGCCGGTCGAGCTCTTGTCGCCGCCGAAGCCGCGGAGCCGCGACTCCATGCTGTCGCCTGAAATCCTGCAGGAGAACGCCCGGCTGCTGGAAGGCGTGCTCGACGATTTCGGCGTCAAGGGCGAGATCATCGAGGTCCGGCCCGGCCCGGTCGTGACGCTCTACGAGCTGGAGCCGGCACCCGGCATCAAGTCCTCCCGCGTCATCGGCCTTGCCGACGACATCGCCCGCTCGATGTCGGCGATCGCCGCCCGCGTCGCCGTCATTCCCGGCAAGAACGCCATCGGCATCGAGCTGCCGAACCAGCGCCGCGAGACCGTCTACTTCCGCGAGATGATCGCGTCGGAAACCTTCCTGCAGAGCAAGAGCAAGCTCGCGCTGGCGCTCGGCAAGACCATCGGCGGCGAGCCGGTGATCGCCGATCTCGCCAAGATGCCGCATCTTCTCGTCGCCGGCACCACCGGCTCGGGCAAGTCGGTGTCGATCAACACCATGATCCTGTCGCTGCTGTTCCGGATGACCCCGGCCGAGTGCCGGATGATCATGATCGACCCGAAGATGCTGGAACTGTCGATCTACGACGGCATCCCGCATCTTCTCTCCCCGGTCGTGACCGATCCGAAGAAGGCGGTCGTCGCCTTGAAGTGGACGGTCCGCGAGATGGAGGACCGCTACCGCAAGATGTCGAAGGTCGGCGTGCGCAACATCGACGGCTTCAACGCCCGCGTCGCCTCCGCGATCGAGAAGGGCGAGTCGATCTCGCGCACCGTGCAGACCGGCTTCGACCGCGAGACCGGCGAGCCGATCTTCGAGTCCGAGGAATTCGACCTCCAGCCGCTGCCCTACATCGTCGTCATCATCGACGAGATGGCCGACCTAATGATGGTCGCCGGCAAGGACATCGAAGGCACCGTCCAGCGCCTGGCGCAGATGGCGCGTGCCGCCGGCATCCACGTCATCATGGCGACGCAGCGGCCCTCGGTCGACGTCATCACCGGCACGATCAAGGCGAACTTCCCGACCCGCATCTCCTTCCAGGTGACCTCGAAGATCGACAGCCGCACCATTCTGCAGGAGCAAGGTGCCGAGCAGTTGCTGGGCATGGGCGACATGCTGTTCATGGCCGGCGGCGGCCGCATCCAGCGTGTGCACGGGCCGTTCGTCGACGACGCCGAGGTCGAGGACATCGTCAAGCACCTGAAGGCGCAAGGCACGCCGGACTATCTCGATGCCATCCTCGAGGAAGAGGACGACGGCGCCGAGGAGACGGGCAAGGGCGGCAAGGGCGGCGGCGAAGAGGGCAGCACGGACGAATCCGCCGACCTCTACGACCAGGCGGTGGCCGTGGTGCTGCGAGACGGCAAGGCCTCGACCTCCTACGTCCAGCGGCGGCTGCAGATCGGCTACAACCGGGCGGCGTCGATCATCGAGCGGATGGAGCGCGAGGGCATTGTCGGCCCCGCCAACCATGCCGGCAAGCGCGAGATCCTGGTGCCGACGGACGACGAACGGTAGGGCATCACAATTGCCGGAAGACCGCCGGCGACAGCGCCTCCGCCCTATTGAAGCCGCAGCGCCGTGGCATCAGATGCCAGCGCGAGACTGCTTCCGCCGGCAGGGCGGAAAGGATGGCGCGCCGCCCCCGGCGGCGTGACCGAAAGACACAGAAGGATGACGATGTTCGATCGAGGCAATACCCGCGGCGCCTTCTCCCGGCTGCTGCGCCGCGCGCTGATGGGCGTGGCGCTGGTCCTGCCGCTCGGTCTGTCGGCGATGCCTGCAAAGGCGCAGGCGAGCGCTGCGGCACAGGCCGTCGCGGATCACTTCTCCAGCGTCGGCGCGATGACCGGCGACTTCATGCAGTTCGATCCGAACGGCAAGCAGAGCGAGGGGAAGTTCTACATCGAGCGGCCGGGCAAGCTGCGCTTCGACTACAGCGGTACGCCGCTGCGGGTGATCGCCGACGGCGAGCAGGTGGCGATCAACAACCGCAAGCTCAACACCTGGGATCTCTACCCCTTGTCGAAGACGCCGCTGAAGCTGCTGCTCAACCAGCGCATCGACCTGTCGGCGGCCAACATCCAGGCGGTCAAGGAAGAGCCGGACCTCACCACCATCGTGATGGGCGACAAGTCGGTGTTCGGCAGCAGCCGGATCACCATGATGTTCGACCCCGCCAATTTCGATCTCCGCCAGTGGACCATCCGCGACAACCAGGGCAAGGACACCACGGTGATGGTCTACAACGTCCGCAGCGGCGTGAAGCTCGACCAGACGATGTTCAAGATCCCCTACACCGCGATCTCGACCGGCCAGACCGGCAACAAGTAGCCCCTCTGGCTGGCCAAACCGGCAACAAGTAGCCGCGGTCGGCCGACTATGAGAGCGCCGTGCGTCCGATGGGATGCGCGGCGTTTTTTCTTTTGATGCCCGGTGTATCGGTCGTTGCCCGACCGGCTCTTTCCGGCCCGGAGAGCTTTGGCGGCCGGCGGCCGCGCTATCGCCTAAAGAAGCCGAGCAGCGCGGCGAGCGTCTCGGCGGGGGCCTCCTCGACGAGGAAATGGCCGCCGTCGATCGGCCGGCCCTCGACGCTGGCGCACCAGCGCTTCCAGACATCGAGCGGCGTCTCGCCGGCGGCGGGAATGCCGTGGCTGCCCCAGAGGGCGAGCGTCGGCGCTTGGATCCGCTGCCCGGCGGCCCGGTCCTCGGCGTCGTGCAGCCGGTCGATCGCCCAGCCTGCCCGATAGTCCTCGCAGGCCGCGTGGGTGCGGGCCGGCTGGCGAAACGAGGCGCGGTACGCGTCGAGCGCTCTGGGCCTGAACGCCTCCAGCGTCCCCGAGGCCGTCCAGCTCGCCATGGTGTGGCCGAGATAGGCATTGGGATCTGCGGCGATCAGGGTTTCCGGCATTGGGTAGGGCTGCGCGAGGAAGGGCCAGTGATAGGTCTTCAGGGCGGCTTTGGCGTCCATCGCCTCCCAGACATCGATGGTCGGGACGATGTCGATGACGGCAAGTCGGGCCACCCTGTCCGGGTGGTCGAGCGCCAGCCGGTAGGCCACCCGTCCGCCGCGATCGTGCCCGGCGACGTGAAACTGCTGGTGTCCGAGAGTGCTCATCACCGCCGCCATGTCGGCGGCCATCACCCGCTTGGCATAGGCCTTGCCGCCCCGGCTCTCCGGCGCCGAGGATTGCCCGTAGCCGCGCAGGTCCGCGGCGACGACCGTGAAGTGCTCCGCCAGTTCATTGGCGATGCCGGCCCACATCGCCGAGGTCTGCGGGTAGCCGTGCAGCAGCAGCAGCGGTGCGCCGGTACCCTTGATGTGGACGAAGATGTCGGCACCGGCACCGGGAACGAGACGGGTCTCGAAGCGGTCGAACATCGGCTTTCCCTCCGGAAGGCCGTCCGCGCCGGATGGCGATCCCTATCGAACGGACTGAAGGCCGAGATCTAGGGCGCCAAGCGGGCCTTTGCACAAGACAGCCGAAGGCCCGGCTCCGGAACCCCGGCGCCGGACCGTCCTTGCGTTGATCCCGGTTCCGCGGGAGCCGCCTTGCGTTAGCGGGCGAGGAGGGCCGAAGGCCGCTCGACCGGGGCGCGGCCGAGATGCGGGGCGAAGCCCGAGGCCAGGGCTTCCTTCACCTGCTGGAGCCAGGCCTCCGCCTTGATCGCACGGTTGTTCGCCAGGGCCGCCGCGGCATTGGCGCGCTGCGTCTCGTCGCGGGCTTCCTTCAGCTCGGCCTGCATCCCCTGGCATTCGTCGAGCATGGCCTTCTTCTGGATCTCGATCTGCGTCTTCAGCGACTCGACCTCGGCATCCTTCTGCCAGAGCACGCCGCTCGCATTGCCGATCATCTCCAGCATGCCCGACCATTCCACCGCCTTCTCCGGCTCGTCCGGCAGGCTGGGCAGAGAGGCCATCACCTCCCGGTCAAAACTGTCGGGAATGGTGACGGTGATGTCTTGCCGGGTCTGCCACTGGTCCACTTCGACGGCACGCAGGTAGGTCTTTTCCATCGGATCCTCCGATCTCATCCATGGCGATTCAGAATTTCTTAACCCGCGAGGCTGCCCGGAAGCTGTCCTCCCGGCACAGTGATCGAGACTTGCACGCCCCGCTGCCCGCTCGCATAAGGGCGCGACCCTCCTGCCGCTGGAAGCCCCCGCATGTTTTCGATCGCCACCTGGAACATCAATTCCGTTCGCCTGCGGCTGCCGCTGGTCGAGCGCTTCCTCGGCTCGCACCGGCCCGACGTCCTCTGCCTGCAGGAGATCAAGTGCCAGGAGGACCAGTTTCCGCTGACGGCGCTGCAGGCGCTCGGCTACGAGCACATCGCGATGCACGGCCAGAAGGGCTATCACGGCGTGGCGACGCTCTCCTTGCGGCCGCTGGTCGACGTGACCCGCCAGGACTTCTGCGCCATCGGCGACGCCCGGCACCTGTCGGTGCGCATGGACGTCGGCGGTCGGCAGCTCAGGGTGCACAATTTCTATGTCCCGGCCGGCGGCGACGAGCCGGACCGGACGGTCAACCCGAAGTTCGGCCACAAGCTCGACTTCATCGACGAGATGCGCCGCACCAGCGCCATGGCCGAGCCGGGCGTCTCGTCGATCCTCGTCGGCGATCTCAATATCGCGCCGTTCGAGACCGACGTCTGGTCGCACAAGCAGCTCTTGAAGATCGTCTCGCACACGCCGCTCGAGACGGAGGGCCTGCTGCGGGTGATGACCGACGGCCACTGGGTCGACCTGATGCGGGCGCAGGTACCGATCGAGGAGAAGCTCTACACCTGGTGGAGCTACCGCGCGAAGGACTGGCTGGCAGCCGACCGCGGCCGGCGCCTCGACCATGTCTGGGGCTCGGCCGACCTCGCGCCGCTGCTGAAGGGCCTCGAGATCCTCAAAGATGCCCGCGGCTGGGATCGGCCGTCGGACCATGTCCCGGTGGTCGTCAGCCTCGACATCTGACGCCGCTGGCCGCCTTCGCGGCGCCCGGCTGCGCCAGGTCAGCTCTGTCTGCACGCCCGTGCGTTACGAGACTTCCGAACACGCGCCAGCGCTCCTGCCGGAAGGCCGTCAGTCGGTGAAGCGGTGCTCCAACGCGGCGATGTCGTGCATCATCTGGCCGAGCTGGTCGGCGATCCGCTCGTGCAGGACCAGCGCGAGATCCGGATATTCCTCAAGCATCCGCCGGAACAGCGTGCGCGGAATGCGGATGAGGTCGCAGGTGCCCTCCGCGAACGCCGTTGCGGCGCGGCGGGTCTCGGTGATCAAAGCGAGTTCGCCGAGGAGGGCGCCCGGACCGTAGCTTGCGACCGGCACTTCCGCGCCTGCCGGACCGGCCTTCAAGGCGATCTCGCCGCTGACGATGACGAAACCCTCGTCGGCCCGTGCAGCCACACGGAAAAGCGTCTCGCCCGACTTCAGACGGCGATGTTCCGACCCGAAGGCCAGCAGCCGCAGCTGATCTGCCGTCAGATCGGCAAACAGCGGAACCTGCCTCAGCACCGCGATGTCGCTTTCGAGGCTCATCCGGCGCTGACCACTCCCGTCCCGAACGAAGCCGCACCCGATGCGGCCCCTGAGAGGCTGACTCTATATCGATCGACATTGCTCAGGAAAACTGCGTTCCCAGCCCATCAACACAACATACAGGAATACCGTACGTCGATACCGGGGCGATGTGGACGCCTGAACGCAGATCACCGAAAGGCCGAACGCGACCTGAGGGCGGCCCGGCTGCTACGGCATCAGCTTGTAGCCGCCGGACTCCGTAACGATCAGCCGGGCATTCGACGGGTCCGGCTCGATCTTCTGGCGCAGGCGATAGACGTGCGTCTCCAGCGTGTGGGTGGTGACGCCGGAATTATAGCCCCAGACCTCCTCGAGCAGGATATCGCGAGTGATGACCTTGCGGTCCGCCCGGTAGAGATAGCGGATGATCGCCGTCTCCTTCTCGGTCAGCCGGATCTTGCCGCCGCGATCGTCGAGCAGCACCTTCTGGCTGGGCTTGAAGATGTAGGGACCGACCTGGAACGTCGCATCCTCGCTCTGTTCGTGCTGGCGCAGCTGGGCGCGGATGCGGGCGAGCAGAACCGCGAAACGGAAAGGCTTGGTGACGTAGTCGTTGGCGCCCGCTTCGAGGCCGAGGATGGTGTCGGAGTCCGTGTCCTGTCCGGTGAGGATGATGATCGGCGCCTTGAAGCCGGACTTGCGCAGCACCTTCACCGCCTCGCGGCCGTCCATGTCGGGCAAACCGACATCCATGCAGACGAGGTCGATCAGCCCCGCGCGGGCGGCGGCGATCCCCTTGGCGGCGGTCGGTTCCTGCAGGACGGTGAACTCCTCGTGCAGCGACAGCTGCTCGGCGAGGGTCTGCCTCAGGTCGTCGTCATCATCGACGATCAGGATGCTGCGTGCGGTCATGAATGGCCTTCGCTCGGTTTATGCTGCCGTCCCGTTGCGGCGGACGGCATCGGGACGGTAACAATTCGTGACATCAGATAGGGTTCTTCTCGGCGACGTCATGCAAAAAAACACCCGTTGCACCGATATCCGTGTCCGCCGCTCGCCGCTCGACCCGCGCCGGGGCATCCTCTCGGCGGGAGCCTTGCGTCTTCCCTGTGCGCTCGGCCGCTCGGGAACGACGGTGTTCAAGCGCGAGGGCGATGGTGCGACGCCCGTCGCGGCGATGGCACTGCTCGGCTGCTATGTCCGCTCCGGCAGGCTTCCCGGCGTCCGTCCGGCATTGCCGATACTCCGCAGCCGCCCCGACAGCGGCTGGTGCGACGCTCCGACGCATCCGGCCTATAATTGCCCGGTGCGGTTGCCGTTTCCCGCGAGCACCGAGACGCTGCAGCGGGCGGACCGGCTCTATGATCTCGTCGTCGTGCTCGACTGGAACATCACCCGGCGCCAGCGCGGCAAGGGCAGCGCGATCTTTCTGCACATCGCCCGGCCGAACTATGCGCCGACGGAAGGCTGTGTCGCGGTGTCCCCGGCCGACATGCGGCGGCTGGCGCCGTTCCTGCGCCGTGGGGCCCGGCTGACGGTTTTGCGCTGAAAGCCGATGGAACGGCTCCAAACAGAGCCCGTTGCTCTGGCGATGCCGGCGGCCTGGCCCGCCTTTGCGGGAGATTTTCCATGGAACGCGCCGAAATCACCAACAATCCGGTCATTTCCGCCTACGACAAGCCGTCGGGCGGCTGGGGTTCGCTGAAGTCGGTGCTCGAGAAGATCCATGCCGAGGGCCTGTCGGTCGGTACGATGACCGAGATGCTGCGCAAGCAGAACAAGGCGGACGGGTTCGCCTGCGTCTCCTGCTCCTGGGCCAAGCCCGAAAAGCCGCATTTGGCCGAATTCTGCGAGAACGGCGCCAAGGCGACGGTTTGGGAAGTGACGTCGAAGCGCTGCGACCGCGCCTTCTTCGCCAAGCACCGCGTCAGCGAACTGCGCAACTGGACCGACCACGACCTGGAAAAGCAGGGACGCCTGACGACGCCGATGCGCTACGACGCCTCGCTCGACCAGTACATCCCGGTCAAATGGGCCGATGCTTTTCGCGAGATCGGCGCCGAGCTGCAGCAGATGGAGCCGGACAGCGTCGTGTTCTACGCCTCGGGGCGCGCGTCGCTGGAGACGTCGTACATGTGGCAGCTGATGGCCCGCATCTACGGCACGTCCAACCTGCCGGACTCCTCCAACATGTGCCACGAGTCGACGTCCGTCGGCCTGCCGAAGTCGATCGGCTCGCCGGTCGGCACCGTGCAGCTCGAGGACTTCGAGCTCTGCGACATGATGTTCTTCTTCGGCCACAACACCGGCACCAACGCGCCGCGGCTTCTCCACCAGGTGCACGACGCCCGCCAGCGCGGCGTGCCGGTGGTGACGTTCAACCCGCTGCACGAGCGCGGCCTGATGCGCTTCAAGGATCCGCAGTCGCCGATGGAAATGTTGTCGGGCGGCGAGGGCGTAAAGATGTCGAGCGACTACTACCAGGTGCGGTCGGGCGGCGACATGGCGGCGATGACCGGCATCGCCAAGGGCGTACTGGCGCTCGACGATGCCGCCATCGCAGCAAGCCGCCCGCGGGTTCTGGATACCGCCTTCATCGAGGAGCACTGCCACGGCTTTGCGGAATTCGAGGCTTTCGTCCGGGCGACCGGATGGGACGAGATCGTCCGCTGCTCCGGCATTCCGCAGGAAGAGCTCGAGCATGTCGCCCGCCAGTACTCGACCGCAAAGGCGGTCATCGCCAATTACGGCATGGGCCTGACCCAGCACCGGCACGGCACCGAGAACGTGCAGATGCTCTGCAACCTCCTCCTGATGCGCGGCAATATCGGCAAGCCGGGCGCCGGCATCTCGCCGATCCGCGGGCACTCCAACGTCCAGGGACAGCGCACCGTCGGCATCTCGGAAAAGCCGGAACTGGTGCCGCTCGACAAGCTCGCCGAGCTCTATCATTTCGAGCCGCCGCGCACGAAGGGGCTGGATACGGTGGCCTCGTGCAAGGGCATCCTCGACGGCAGCGTGCGCGGCTTTATCGCCCTCGGCGGCAATTTCTCCCGCGCGGCGCCGGAGACGGTGCTGCTCGAGGACGGCTGGCGCAAGATGCGGCTGTCTGTGCAGATTTCGACCAAGCTCAACCGCAACCATCTGCTGCCGGGCGAGGTGACCTACATCCTGCCTTGCCTTGGGCGGCTGGAGAAGGACGTCCAGGCATCGGGCGAGCAGCACGTCTCGGTCGAAGATTCCACCGCCTGCATCCACGGCTCCATCGGCTGGAGCGCGCCGGCCTCGGCCGAGCTCCTGTCGGAGCCGAAGATCGTCGCCGAGATCGCCAAGGCGACGGTGGCCGGCCGCTCCAGCGTGCCGTGGGACGAGTGGGTCGGCGATTATTCGAAGATCCGCGACGCCATCGAGAAGACCTATCCGAAGGACTTCACCGGCTTCAACGCGCGCTTCCTGCAGCCCGGCGGGTTCCACCGCGACATCGAGGCGTGCAACCGCGTCTGGAAGACCGAGACCAAGAAGGCGAACTTCCTCGTCCCGAACGGTCTCGACGTGAACCCGGACATCCATGTCGACGGCAAGACGATCCTCACCCTGATGACCGTCCGCTCCAACGACCAGTTCAACACCACGGTCTACGGCTACGACGACCGGCTGCGCGGCATCAGCGGCACCCGCATGGTGCTGTTAATGAATGCCGAGGACATGCAGCGGCTGGGGTTGAAGGACGACGACCGCGTCGACTGCGCGACGCATGCCGACGACGGCGTCGACCGCCGCGTGCTGGACCTGCGCGTCCACGCCTTCGCCGTGCCGAAGGGGGCGATCGCCGGCTATTATCCCGAGCTCAACCCGCTGCTGCCGCTCTGGCACCACGCGGAAGAAGCCCATGTACCGGCGGCCAAATCGATCCCGGTCGAGATCATCCGGCGCGGCAGTTTCGTCGCGGCGGCGTGAGGCGAGTTTGGTTCGCGGAAGGTGATGCAGCGTGGGGTGCGGCGCTGGCGGAGGGTCAGCCTTTCGGCTGCCACCGCCAGACGGTGCTGCGCTTGACCTCGGCATCCTCGAGCGCCCGGGTGACCGGGACCTCGTAGGTCGCGAGGCGGGCCAGCCTGTCCAGCGGCAGGTAGGCCCTGCCGGGATCGCCGACGAGAACGGTCTTGCCGGCGGCCACAAGGGTGTCGAACCAAGGAATGATCGCGTCCGCCATAGCCCGGTCGAAGAAGACGTCGCCAGCGAGCAGCACGTCCTCTTTCACACTCCTATCGACGAGATCGTCGATGACGACGGCGAGGTGGACCTCGTTCAGCTCGGCATTGAGGAGGATGGCCTCGCGGCAGAACGGGTCGATGTCGGCGGCTGTCACCTTTGCGGCGCCGGCCTTTGCGGCGGCGATGGCGACGAGGCCCGAGCCGGACGCGAAATCCAGCACGGTCCGGCCGCGGATTTCTTCGGAGTGATCGAGCACGTATCGCGCAAGGGCTTGTCCGCCGGCCCAGGCGAAAGCCCAGTAAGGCGGCGGCAAGCCGATCGCTTCCAGCTCGCCCTCCGTTCGCAGCCAGAGATCGTGCGCCTCCGTCGCAAGGCGAAGCGCGATCTCGGGCACGTGCGGCGGTCGGAGGATATCGGTATTATCCAGGATGAAGGCGCGGGCCCGCCCGGGCGTCAGGCGCCCGGGCATCGGTTCGGGGCGGGCGGCATCATGCCGGCCCTGCCGCGGTCAGCCTTCCTTGAGACGCTTGCTGCGGCCCTGCAGCTCGTCGATCATTTTCGACGCGTCGCCCTTGGTCAGCTTGTCGTTGAAGGTCTCGCCGGTCTCCTCGCAGAGGGTCTTGAGGTAGGAGCCCTGGGCGCCGGTCATCGGCTCGTCGCCGGTGGTCCAGTCGTCCGGGTCCTTCTCGGTATTGGACTGGCCGGTATCGGTCTTGGCATCGCTCATGTGAACACTCCATGGGTTGTGTGTTCTTGCAATGTTCCGAGCGACCCGTGGGTTCCATGCTCAGCGAAGCGCCTTTTCGAGATCGACGCCGCCCATCTCGCAGAGTGTCTTGAACTCCTCTTCCGTCACCGGCTGCACCGAGAGGCGGGAGTTGGTGGCGAGCACCATGTCCTTCAGCCGCGGGTCGGCCTTGATCACGTCGAGCCCAACCGGCTTCGGCACATCGGTCACGGCGACGAGGTCGACGCATTCCCAGGCCGGATTGTCGGCGGTGGAATCGGGATGGATCTCGTGGAGCACCGCGACGATGCCGACGATCTCCTTGCCGTCGTTGGAATGGTAAAAGAAGCCGCGTTCGCCCTTCTTCATCGTCCGCATGAAGTTGCGCGCCTGGTAGTTGCGCACCCCGTCCCATTCCTGGCCCTTTGCGCCGGCCTTCTTCTGCATGTCCCAGGACCATTTCACCGGCTCAGACTTGAACAGCCAGAATGCCACGGCTCAGGCTTCCGGGTTCTTGACGGTCCAGTTCCAGCGGCGGACCGTGGTCGACGCGAAGACGCCGGCCTTGGCATAGGGGTCCCCGGCGGCGATCGTCTTGGCGCCGTCGGCATTCTCTGCATCGACCACCAGCATCGAGCCGACCGGCTTGTCGTCGTCGCCGAGGAAGGGGCCGGCGAGCTTCAGCGTGTCGCCGAGGCCGGTGAGGAATTCGAGATGCGCGGGGCGGTTTTCGAGGCGCAGCGGCAGCGCGCCGGGCTTGTCCTCGCAGAAGATGGCGAACAGCATGGGGATCCTTTCAAGGCGGAGAGTGGCGGCAACCTAGCCGGCGGCCGGGCGGAATCAACCCAATTCGCGCTTCAGCGGACGGGCGAGGAGATCGCGCACGGCGTCCTCCACCGTCATCGACCCGCTGAGGATGGCGGCGACGGTGAAGATGATCGGCGCGTCGATGCCGCGCTCCTCGGCGAGGCGGGCGGCGATCCCGGCGGAGTGGACGCCCTCGGCAAGTTTCAGGCCCTTAAGGTCGTCGCCGCGGCCGAGCGCCGCGCCATAGGCGAAGTTTCTGGACTGGCTGCCGGAGCAGGTGAGGACGAGGTCGCCGAGGCCGGAAAGGCCCATCAGCGTCTCCGGCTGGGCGCCGAGCGCCTCGCCGAGCCGGCGCAGCTCGACGAAGCCGCGGGTGACGATGGCCGCGCCCGCCGAAGCGCCGAGCCCGTTGCCGGCCACCATGCCGGCGGCGATGGCGAGGATGTTCTTCAACGCGCCGCCGGCCTCGACGCCCAGCACGTCGGTCGCGGCATAGCCGCGGAACGTCTCGGTCGACAGGCGGCGCGCGAGGTCGTCGGCGAGGCCAGGGTCGGTGGCGGCGATGGTCACGGCGGTGGGCAAGCCGCGGGCGACGTCTGCGGCAAAGCTCGGCCCTGAGAGGACGCCGAGGGTCTCGGCCGGCAGGTGACGGGCGAGGACGGCGGAGGCGAAGGCGCCGGTCGCCCGCTCGATACCTTTCGCGCAGAGCACCACCGGCGTGCCGCGGACGAGATGGCGCGCAAGGTCCGGCCCGAGGGCGCTAAGGTTCTGCGCGGGGACGACGACGAGCACGAGGTCGGCGCTTCCCAGCGCCTCGCCGAGATCGGCGGTGACGGAAAGGGTCTCGGGAAGCGCGATGCCGGGAAGATAGCCCTCGTTGCGCCCGGTGTTGCGGATTTCCGCGACGGTGCCGGGGTCGCGGGCGTAGAGCACGGTCGGCCGGCCGGCGCGGGCCTCGAGCGCGGCCAGCGCCGTGCCCCAGGCGCCGCCGCCGAGGACGGCGATCTGGCCGCTCATGCCTTCGCCCCGCGGCGGCCGAAGCCGATCAGCGGCGCGGCATTGCCGTCGAGCGGCCAGCGCGAGCGCACGGGGGCCGCCATGTCGTCGAGGAGACCGGCCTCGAAGCGCTCGAGCCCGGCATAGGCGATCATCGCGGCATTGTCGCCGCAGAGCTTCAGCGGCGGCGCGACGAGGCGCACGCCGGCCTTCTCCGCGGCGCTGTTCAAAGTCGCGCGGATCTCGGCATTGGCGGCGACCCCGCCGGCGACGGCCAGCACGGGATCGGCGAGCGCCGGAAATTCGTCGCGAAAGCGGGCGAGCGCCCGGCCGACGCGGTCGGCAAGGCTCTCGGCGGCGGCGCGCTGGAAACCGGCACAGAGGTCGGCGACATCCTGTTCGCCGAGCGGCATCGCCGCCTGCGCGGCCTGGCGGACGGCGGTCTTGAGGCCGGAGAAGGAGAAGTCGAGGCGCTTCTCGCCGCGCATCGGCCGCGGCAAGGCGAAACGCTTGGGGTCGCCTCGCGCGGCCATCGCCTCGACGTGCGGGCCGCCGGGATTGGGCAGGCCGAGCAGTTTCGCCGTCTTGTCGAAGGCTTCGCCCAGCGCATCGTCGATCGTCGTGCCCCAGCGCGCGTAGTCGCCGAGGCCGCGGACCAGCAGGATCTGCGTGTGGCCGCCGGAGACCAGCAGCATCAGATAGGGATAGGCGACGCCATCGGTCAGCCGCGGCGTCAGGGCGTGGCCTTCGAGGTGGTTGACGCCGATGAAGGCGAGGCCGCTAGCGGCGGCGAGCGCCTTGCCGGTCATCGCGCCGACGATCAGCCCGCCGATCAGGCCGGGACCGAGCGTCGCGGCGACGGCCGAAAGGTCCGCGAGCGCGACGTCGGCGTCGGCCAGCGCCGCGGCGACGATGCCGTCGATCGCCTCGACATGGGCGCGGGCGGCGATCTCCGGCACCACGCCGCCGAAGGCCGCGTGCTCCTCGACCTGGCCCAAGACGACGTTCGAGAGGATGACGGGCGCGCCCGCCGCATCGCGGCCGACGACGCTCGCGGCGGTCTCGTCGCAGCTGGTCTCGATGCCGAGGATGAGGGATGTCGGTCGCAAGGGCACGCGGTCTCCAGTCTTCCCGCCGGCGCGGGGTGTGCCTTCCCTCTGTTCACGAAGGCGAAGGTGCGCCTTCCATCGCCTTGACCGCATCGAAATGTCAAAGGTGGCGGCAGAAAAACCGCCGCGCGTTGCCCCCGGGGCCGGCGATCCCTTATGACAGGCAGAAAGCCAGATCGGACGAGACAGGGGAACGAGATGACGAGAGTCCGGATCGGCACGCGCGGCAGCCAGCTGGCGCTGGCCCAGGCGAGCGAAGTGCGGGCGCGGCTGATGGTGGCGCACGGGCTGGCCGAGGAGGCTTTCGAGATCCAGGTGATCTCCACCTCCGGCGACCGCATCCTCGACCGGCCGCTGTCGGAGGTCGGCGGCAAGGGCCTGTTCACCAAGGAGATCGAGGAGGCGCTGCTGGACGGCCGGATCGATCTCGCGGTGCATTCGTCGAAGGACATGGCCACCGCGATCCCCGCCGGCCTCTACATCTCCGCCTTCCTGCCGCGCGAGGACGTGCGCGACGCCTTCATCGGCCGCACCGCGCCGACCATTGCGGAACTGCCCGAGGGGGCCGTGGTCGGCTCGGCGTCGCTCCGCCGGCAGGCGCTCCTGAAGCGGCTGCGGCCGGATCTCAAGATCGTCATCCTGCGCGGCAACGTGCAGACCCGGCTGCGCAAGCTCGAGGCCGGCGAAGTCGACGCGACGCTGCTGGCGCTCGCCGGCCTGAACCGCATGGGCATGGGCGACACCGTCACCGAGCTGCTCGACGCCACCGCCTTTCCGCCGGCGCCCGGCCAGGGCGCGATCTGCATCGAGAGCCGCATCGGCGACGGCGACGTCGACCGTCTGGTCCAGGCGATCGGCGATCCCGACACCACCATCGCGCTCACAACCGAACGCGCCTTCCTCGCCGAGCTCGACGGTTCCTGCCGCACGCCGATCGCCGCCCATGCGACGGTGTCCGCGGGACGGTTGACCTTGCACGGCATGATCCTGAAGCCCGATGGCGGACAGATGCACGAGGGCAAGACGGACGGCATCCCGGCCGAGGCGGCAGCGCTCGGCCGGGCGCTGGCCCGCCGGCTCCTCGATGCCGCCGGCCCCGGCTTCTTCGACGGCTGGGGCGCGGGCGTCTAGGCCATGGCGCGGGTGCTGGTGCTGCGGGCCGCAGCGGAGGCGGCATCGACCGGCGCAGCGCTCGCCGCGCGCGGTCACGTGCCGTTGCTGCTGCCGCTGCAGGCGATCGAGACGCTGGAGACGCCGCTGCCGGACGGCCGCTTTGCCGCGCTCCTGGTGACCAGCGCCAATGCGGTGCCGGCGCTCGCGCGCCAGCCGCAGCTGACGGCGCTGCCGGTGCTGGCGGTAGGGGCGCGGACCGGCGCGGCGCTGAGCGAGGCGGGCTTTGCCGACGTCACCGTCGGAGATGGCGATGGCGCGGCGCTCGCCGATGCCGCCCGGCCGCTGGCGGCGCGCACCGGCCTGCCGCTGCTCTACGCCGCCGGCAGGGTTCGCACGTCCGGCCTCGAAGACCGCTTGACCGCGCTCGGCATGTCCTTTCTGGTGGTCGAGACCTATGACACAAAGCCGCTGCATCCGGGCCTTAATGAGATCGCAACGGTCCTTGCGGGAAAAGCGCCGGACATCGTCCTCGTGCTGTCGGTCGGTCAGGCGGAGGGCTATGCCGGGCTCGTCCGCGACCAGCCGGAGTCGTTTCGGCCGCCGCCGCGGCTGCTTTGTCTTTCCGCCCGGATCGCGCGCGCGCTGCCGATGGAACTGCAGGGCGCCGCGGAGATTTCTGCCACGTCGAGCCTTCCGGTGCTGTTCGAACGTGATCTCTAACCTAACTTGCCAACGGTGCTTGCGCCGGGGCGGGAACTGGCCAACGAATGAACCTGGAGCTTTTGCTCCGCTCGTCCGCCAGTTGCCTGCCTAGATTGGAAAACGGAGTCTCTTTCGATGAGCAATCCTCCGCGCCGTGCGCGGCCGAAGAAGCCGGCCCAGACGATCGATCTCGAGGCGAGGGTCCTGCCGGCGGTCGGCTATCCCGGCCCGGTCTCCGCGGACACCGCCGCCGATGGCGCTGCCTTCTATGACGACGGCGTCGTGGCACCCGGAGCCTTGGCTGCCAACGACGGCGACGCGCTGACCGAGAACCTCGCCGTTCTCGGCGACGGCGGCGAGCGCGCCGACGGCAGCACCCCGGCGGTCTCCGAAAAATCTGCGGCCGAAAGCTTTGCCGAGGAGGAGAGCCTTCGCGGCACGCCGAACCGGACGGAGTTCGACGAGACCATTCTCGCGGCGGCCGAGCCCGACTTCGTCAACCATGCCGACGGTACAGAACCGCCGGCCGGCCCGCCGCCGCCGTCGCATGATTATACGAGGACCTCGTCGCTGCCTGAGTCCAAGGGCAGCGTCGGCTCGTCCTTCGGCTCCGCGTTGCTCGGCGCCGCGCTGGCGCTCGCCGGCGCCGGCCTGCTGCAGTATGCCGGCGTGCTGCCGAGCGTCGGCCAGACGCCGGTCGATCCCAACACCGGCCAGTACGCGCGCACCGGCGACGTCCAGCAGGTGACCACCGACGTCACCGCCATCAAGGCCGAGGTCGAGCAGCTTCGCTCCGCGCAGGCGGCCGGCGGGACCGGCGCCGGCGCCTCGCAGTCCGATCTCGTCGCGCTGACCGACAGGGTCACCGCCATCGAGCAGCGCGGCGAGGCCCGCGCGGCGACATCCACCGTCAACGGCGAGGCCGCCAACGCAGCCCAGCAGACCGCCGATGGCGCGAGGGAAGCGGCGGAGGCCGCCAAGGCCGCGGCAGAGGCGGTCCGCCAGGCCGCCCAGCAGGCGAGCGAAGTCGCCGGCCAGTCGAAGACCACGGCGGAAGGCGCCCGCCAGATCGCCGAGACCGCGCAGCTGGCCGCCCAGACGGCGCAGCAGGCGGCAGCGACCGCCCAGCAGGCCGCGAGCGCCGCCCAGAGCAGCGCCAATACCGGCACCGAGAGCATCAACGCCTTTGACAAGCGCCTCGCGGCGATCGAGTCGGGCAACAAGCAGGCCGCCGTCGCCATCGCGGCCGCCAGCCTGAAGGCGGCGATCGATCGCGGTGGGCCGTTCATGGGCGAGCTCGAGGCATTCGCAGGGGCTGCCGGCGCCCAGCCGGCGATCGAGACGCTGCGCGGCTTCGCGGCCGAGGGCGTGCCGTCGGCGCAGTCGCTCGCCGTCGCCTGGCCGGACGTCGAGTCCCGGCTGATGGACGCGCTCAACCCGGCCGATCCCGATGCCAGCGTCAGCGATCAGCTGCTGTCCGGCCTTGGCGGCCTGATCACGGCGCGTCCGAGCGGTGCGCCGTCGGCCGGGGCGACCGGACCGGAAGCGACCGTCGCTCGGATGGCGGACGCCATCGCCAACGGAAAGTTCCAGGCCTGGATCGACGCCTGGGAGACGCTGCCGCAGGCGGCCAAGGACGTCAGCCGGGACTATCAGACGCGGGTCTCCGCGCGGGCGCAGACGGAAGCGATCGTCGGCGAGACCTTGGGAAATGCAGTCAAGGCGGCCACGCCCGCTGGAACGGCCGGGTGAGGAACTGACATGCTGCGCATTCTCGCCTTTCTCCTCCTCGTTCTCGCACTGGCACTCGGCTTCGGCTGGCTGCAGGACCACCCCGGCGAGATCTCGCTGGTCTGGCCGGGCGTTCTGCCGGCCGGAAGCGACAACATCTCGCTCGGCGTCACCACCTTCATCGTCATCGAACTGGTGCTGATCGCGCTGGTCTGCCTGGTGCTCTGGCTGCTGACCGGCTTCCTCAAGGCGCCGAAGCGCCTCGGCCGCTTCTTCGGCACGCGGCGCCGGGACAAGGGCTACAGCGCCCTGTCGGCGGGCATCGTCGCGGCCGGCGCCGGCGACGCCGTGCTGGCACGGCGGATGACCAAGCGCAGCGAGAAGTTCCTGGCCAACCGCCGCGAGCCGCTGGTGCGCTTCCTCGATGCGCAGACGGCGATGATCGAGGGCGACCACGCCCGCGCCCGCTCGGCCTTCGAGACCATGGAGAAGGAGCCGGAGACCCGGCTGCTGGCGCTGCGCGGCCTGTTCCTCGAGGCCGAGCGCCTCGGCGACGACGCTGCCGCCCGCGGCTATGCCGAACGCGCGGTGCGGATCGCGCCGCATGTTCCTTGGGCCGGCGGTGCCGTGCTGGAGGCGAAGTCCATCGAGGGCGACTTCGAGGGCGCGCTGGCGATCCTCGAGGCGCAGAAGAACGCGCGTCTGATCGAGCGCAAGGAATCGACGCGTCTGCGTGCCGTGCTGCTCACCGCCCAGGCGATGGCGATCGCCGACCGCGACCCGGCCGGCTCGAAGCTCGCGGCACTCGAGGCGCAGAAGCTCGCGCCCGACCTGACGCCTGCAGCGATCACCGCGGCGCGGGCACTGTTCCGCCTCGGCGACGTCAAGCGTGGCAGCAAGGTGCTGGAAAAGGCGTGGACGGAGGAGCCGCATCCCCACATCGCCGCGGCCTACGTCCAGGCCCGCCCGGGCGACAGCGTCACCGACCGCCTGAAGCGGGCGAAGACGCTGCAGCAGCTGCGCCCCAACCACGTCGAATCCTCGCTGGTCGTCGCCCAGGCGGCGCTCGACTGCCGCGACTTCACGCTGGCGCGCGAAGAGGCGATGGCGGCCAGCCGCATGGTCCAGCGCGAAGGTGTCTATCTCCTCCTCGCCGATATCGAGGAGGCCGAAACCGGGTCGGAAGGCCGCGTGCGGGAATGGCTTGGACGTGCGATCCGCGCGCCGCGCGATCCTGCCTGGACGGCCGATGGTTTCGTGTCGGAAAACTGGGCACCGGTCTCTCCGGTCACCGGACGGCTCGATGCCTTCCGCTGGAAGGTGCCGGCCCAGCGCATCGGCCAGGACGGCGCGGTGATCGAGACCGACGCCGAGTCCATGCTGCTCGACGAGGCCCCCTCGCAAGGATCGGCATCGTCGATGCTCTCCGACCGGACCGCGGCGACCGACCAAACTGCGGCGACCGAGATGCCGCCGATGAGCAGCACAGGCGCAAACGCCGGCATCGCGCCCCCCAATGCGACGATGCACGGTACGTCGTCCGAACAGGGTGTGCACGAGGCCTTGCCGGGCTCGGACGCCGCCAACGCCAACCGTGCGCCCGGCGAGACGCCGGCCGAGCAGAAGTTCAAGCTGTTCTGAGCCATGCAATCTTGGCGTTGGTCGACGCGCCGCGCCGCTGTAGACAGGAGGGGGGCGGCACGGCGACAGGCCGCCTCCGGCCGGTGATGGGGATACGGGAATGTTCGAGGCGTTTCGCGACTTTCTGAAGTCGATCGGAAGCGACCATGCCGGCTCTGGCGGAATGGCCGGCGACGACCCGCGTGTCGCAGCGGCAGCCCTCCTGTTCCATGTCGGCGAGGCCGACGGAACGATCACGGAGGCCGAGCTGTCGCGGCTGAAGGAATTGCTCGCCGCCGAGTTCGGGCTCGACGAGAACGAGACCCTTCGCGTGCTGGAGGCGGGCCGCGAGGCCGACCAGGACGCCGTAGATCTCTTCCGTTTCACCAACGTCCTCATGAAGTCGCTCGACGAGGCCCGGCGGGTGCATTTCATCGAGCTGCTCTGGGAAATCACCTATGCCGACGGCGAGGTGCATGAGCTTGAGGACAACACGATCTGGCGCGTGGCGGAACTCCTGGGCGTCTCGACGCGGGACCGCATGCTGATGAAGCGCCAAGCCGCGGCGCACAGCGGAGTTGCGGACTGACGGCATGGCCGAGCTTTTGATGCAGGATACCGAGACCTCGGGCGGCAGTGATGCGGCGAGCGAGCCCCGCCGCTACCGCCTCGACGGTGCCGCGGACGAACGTCCGGTGCTGGTGGTCTTGCACCAGGAGACGTCGACGCCTGGCCGTGTCGGGCAGGTCCTGACCGCGCACGGCATCCGCCTCGACATCCGCCGCCCGGTGATCGGCGACCTTCTGCCGGAGAGCCTCGACGATCACCGCGGCGCCATCGTGTTCGGCGGGCCGCCGAGCGCCAACGATGCCGAGCCGCATTTGCGCCAGGAGATCGACTGGATCGACGTGCCGCTGCGGGAAAACCGGCCTTTCCTCGGCATCTGCCTCGGCGCTCAGATGCTGTCGAAACATCTCGGTGGTACCGTCGCGCCGCATCCCGACGGCCTTGTCGAGGTCGGATACTACCCCCTCCAGTCGACCACCGAGGGCCGGATGCTGATGCCGCACTGGCCCGACATGGTCTACCAGTGGCACCGCGAGGGTTTCGACCTGCCGCGCTCGGCGACGCTGCTTGCCACCGGTGAGCGCTTCCGCAACCAGGCCTTCCGCTATGGCGACCATGCCTATGGCGTGCAGTTCCACGCCGAGCTGACTCTGGCCATGCTCTACCGCTGGACGACGCACGGGCACGAGCGCACTCTTCTGCCCGGCGCCCAGCTCCGGCGTGCGCATTTCGATGGGCGGGCACTCTACGATGCGCCGGTGAAGCGCTGGCTCGAACAGTTCCTCGGCTGCATTCTTGGTGAGCCAGTCGAGGACTGACGGGCGCTAACCGGACGTCGCCGATACAAGCGTGTCGCCCAGCCGCATGTCGCTCAGACCCGCTCCTGCAAGTCCTTCGCCTTTCGGAGGCCTGGGAACAGCGCGGCCCAGACGGCGGCGACGCCGACCGTCGCCGCGCCGCCCAGCACCACCGCCGGCACCGCGCCGATCCAGAAGGCCATGACGCCGGCGCGGAATTCGCCGAGTTCGTTCGAGGCGCCGACGAACACCATGTTGACGGCGCTGACACGTCCGCGCACCTCGTCCGGCGTCCAGAGCTGCAGCAAGGTTTCGCGGATGTAGACGCTGATCATGTCGGCCGAGCCCATCAGCGCCAGCGCCAGGATCGACAGCCAGGGGGCGGTCGAGAGGCCGAACAGCATGGTGAAGACGCCGAACAGCGCGACGAAGGCGAACATCACGACGCCCGCATTGTTCCGGACCGGATGGCGCGTGAGGTAGAGGACGGTGAGGATCGCCCCGATCCCGGGCGCCGCGCGCAGCATGCCGAGGCCCCAGGGGCCGACCTCGAGGACGTCGCGGGCATAGATCGGCATCAGCGCCACCGCGCCGCCGAGCAGCACGGCGAAGAGATCGAGCGAGATCGCGCCGAGCACCACCTTCTCGTGCCAGATGTAGCGGAAGCCGGCGACGATGGTCGAGAGCGTTGCCGGTTCGTTGCGCGTCCGCGCCGCCAGGCGCCGCATCGACAGGACGAGCCCGCTGGCGAGGAGGAACAGCACCAGCGCGACGCTGTAGGCGACATGCGGCGAGAAGCCGTAGAGCAGGCCGCCGGCGACGGGGCCAACGATCGAGGCGATCTGCCAAGCCGAGGAGTTCCAGGCGATGGCGCTCGGCAGTTCGGCACGCGAGACGATGTTGACCACCAGCGCCTGGCTGGACGGCCCGAAGAACGCCCGGGCGATGCCGAAGACCACGAGCACCGCGAACACCGGCAGCGGCGAGGAAAGACCCTCGTAGGTCATTACCAGAAGGGCGAGCGCGCCGAGGGCCTCGACGGCGATCGCGAGGCCCATGATCATCCGCCGGCTGTAGCGATCGGCGACCGCGCCGGTGACGAGCACGAGCAGCAGCGCCGGCAGGAACTGGCAGAGCCCGACGAGGCCGAGATCCAGCGGGTTGCGGGTGAGATCGTAGATCTGCCAGCCGACCGAGACGGCGACGATCTGCACCGCGAACGACGCGGCGAGCCGGGACAGCCAGTAGCGCAGGTATTGCCCGTTGCGAAAGGCACCGAACCTGTCCTCCGCCACCGACGCGGTTTCGGCCAGGGGCGTATCGTCTTCGATGATCACGGTGCTGATGCCATTTATTGCGGACGCAGAGCCCTGGAGCGCCGTGCGTCCGGAAGGATGCACAAAGGACGCTCTACCTTGTTAGATCGAGAGCATCGTTCTTCGACCGGGTGTTGCCACCCAATCGCAGGTTGCTCTAGCCGGGTTTCAACTGGGATACCAGTGCCGCTCTGCCACTGTGCGTTAGCGTCTGGCGAGGTTGCAGCCTTGCGGTGCCGGGGCAAACCGCAGGCGCTGCGGCGCACTGGCTGTCCGGCCGCCATTCCCTACATAGCTCCCAAGGCCTTCGCCCGCATCGGCGCATCCTCGCGCGATAGCGTCCGCCGTCGTTGGCCGCGAAAGATCCGGAGTCCCGAGATGCCCGACAGCGACCTGAAACCCCGTACCGTCACCAAGGAAAAGGTCGAGCGCCCGCGCCTCTACAAGGTCCTTCTCCTCAACGACGACTACACCCCGCGCGAGTTTGTCGTCCGCGTCCTCAAGGGCGAGTTCCGGCTCAGCGACGACGAGGCGAGCAAGGTGATGATCACCGCCCACCAGAAGGGCAGCTGCGTCGTCTCGGTCTATCCGCAGGATGTCGCCGAGACGAAGGCCTCGCAGGCCAGCGAGGCCGGAAGGGCCGCCGGCTTTCCGCTGATGTTCATCGCCGAGCCGGAGGAGTAGCGGCGCGGTGCCGGAGGCGCCGACCGTCGTCGGCCCTGATCGCCAGGAAAGCTCCGCGCAGGTTGGCAGGTCCAGCATGCGGGCCTCAACGTTGAGGGAGGTGGTGATGGACGACAATCGCAGACGCGAAGGGGCGAGAGCCTTCAACCGCGGCATGGAGCGGGACCAGTGTCCGCATGCGCCGGGAACCCCGGCGTTTCGCAGCTGGGTCGACGGCTGGAAGCAGCAGAAGGCGGAGTTCCAGCTGCGGCTGGAATCCGAGCGCAGCGCGGTCAAGTTCGCCCGAGCCGTCTAGGCTCGCCACAACGCCTCGGTTTGCCCTCCCGGCCACCGCCGGGCACAGCGCCGCGCGGCGACGCCGCCGCCCAACATGAAACTTCCATGACGAAACTGAGCGCCGGCTGAGTGGGTCCGTTGTCAAAGTGACATCGCGTCTTGCTAACAGGCCGCAGGGATCGGCGACTTCTCTTGCCATTGGGCAAGCCGGTCCGTCCGACCGACTGAAAGCGCCCGGCCATCATGAAAATCGTCCAGATCACCGACACCCATCTCAGCCCGTCCAAGCCGCATTTCAACCGGAACTGGGAGCCGCTGGCGGAGTGGATCCAGTCCGTCCGCCCCGATCTCGTCATCCACACCGGGGATCTGTCGGTCGACGGCGCGGACCACGCGGCCGACCTCACCTACTCGATGGACCTGATGCGCCAGCTGCCGGCGCCGGTGCGGGTCCTGCCGGGCAACCATGATGTCGGCCATCTCGCCGGCTCGCGCCAGCCGGTCGACGCCGCGCGCCTCGCCCGCTGGAACGACTGCGTCGGCCCTGATCATTTCGCCGAGGACCACGGCGACTGGCGCCTCATTGGCCTCGACGCCCTGCTGTTCGGCCATGGCAGCGTGGAGGAGGCGGCGCATTTCGACTGGCTGGCCGAGACGCTCGCCAGCCGCGCTGGCCGCCGCATCGCGGTGTTCTCGCACAAGCCGCTGTTCATCGACCGGCCGAGCGAGGGCGATACCGGCTATTGGGGCATCGACCCCGCCAGCCGCCAGCGCCTGCTCGATCTCTTCGCCGGACAGGACGTGGCGCTGTTTGCCAGCGGCCACATTCACTGGAGCTGGGCCGGTGCGCTCGGCGACATGGCGCTGGTCTGGGCGCCGTCCTCGGCCTTCGTCGTCGACGGGCTGGAGCGCGAGATGCCGGGCGAGCGCATGCTCGGCGCCGTCGTCCATACGCTCGGCGACCACCTCGTCAGCGAGGTCGTCGCGGTGCCCGGCCTCACCCGCTACGCGATCGACGACGTCATCCACGAGGTCTACCCGTGGGCGGTGCCGAAGGATGTGCCCGAGGCGGCGCAATGACCGCCTTCGCCATCCGCAACATCTGCAAGTCCTTCGGCGGCAACGCCATCCTGAAGGACATTTCGATCACCGCCGAGCCCGGCGAGTTCATCGCCCTCGTCGGCCCGTCCGGCTGCGGCAAGTCGACCTTGCTGCGCATCATCGCCGGGCTCGACCAGGCCGATGCCGGGCAGATCTCGATCGGTGGTCGCGACGTCACCGAGGCGGGCCCGGCCGACCGCAACGTCGCCATGGTGTTCCAGTCCTACGCGCTCTACCCGCACCTCACCGCCGGCGAGAACATCGCCGTGCCGCTGGCGATGCGCGACCTCAACACCCGCCAGCGCCTGCCGGTGCTCGGCCGCCTGCTGCCCGGCACGCGGACGATTTCGGCCGGCATCAAGAGCCGCGTGCGCGAGACGGCGGTGACCCTGCAGATCGAACACCTTCTCGACCGCAAGCCCGGCCAGATGTCCGGCGGCCAGCGCCAGCGCGTGGCACTGGCGCGCGCCCTGGTGCGGCGGCCGGCGGTGTTCCTGATGGACGAGCCGCTGTCGAACCTCGACGCGAACCTTCGCGTCCACGCCCGCGGCGAGATCGTCGATCTCCACCGCCGCGCCGGCGTGCCGACGATCTACGTCACGCACGACCAGGCCGAGGCGCTGTCGATGGCCGACCGCGTCGCGGTGATGATCGGCGGGCATCTGCTGCAGCTCGCCTCGCCGCAGGCGATCTACGAGGATCCGGCGCATCTCGATGTCGCCCGCTTCGTCGGCAGCCCCCGCATCAACCTCATCTCGGCCACCGTCGATACCGGCGGCTTCGCCCGCAGCGGCGACGTCGCGTTGATCGGCGTGCGCGGCATGCTGCCGGGCACCGCCATCACCCTCGGCATCCGCCCGGAATTCCTGCGCCTGCGGAGGCCGGGCACCAATACCCTCGATGCCGTGGTCGAGCGACTGGAGTTCCTGGGCTCGGAAGTCCTCGTCTTCGCCCGCCCGGATGGCGCGACGGAAGCTTCCGTCGCCAAGCTGAGCCCGATAGAGGCTGCGGGCATCGCGCCCGGCCAGCGCGTCGCGCTCGGCTTCGAGCCCGCCAACGTGCTGATCTTCGCCCCCGACGGCCAGCGCATCCGCCAACCCGCGGCCGCCCGTCGCCCGGAGGCGGCGCATGTCTGAGGCGCTGGTCTTCAACCCCGCCGCCGTCCGACCGGTGCGCAAGGCCGCCAGCGACGAGCGCAAGGCGCTACTCCTGGCCTCGCCCGCGCTGATCCTCCTCGGCCTCTTCGTCATCCTGCCGACGATCGCGGTTGTGGTTCTCAGCCTCACCGACTTCGAGCTCGGCTATGGCAGCTTTCGCTTTGTCGGCTTCGAGAACTATGCCGAGCTCTGGGGCGACCGCACCTTCCGCACCTCGCTCTCGAACACCGTGGTCTATTCGCTCATCGTCACCCCGGTCTCGATCGCGCTCGGCCTCGGCGTCGCCTTGCTGATCGAGGCGGAGACGCGCGGAAAGGCGTTCTTCCGCACGGTCTACTTCCTGCCCGTCGCCTCGCTGCTCGTCGCCATGGCAACCGTCTGGCAGTATTTGCTGCACCCGACCATCGGCCCGGTGAACGCGATGCTCGCGACCCTCGGGATCGCCGGGCCGAACTGGCTGGGGTCGAGCAGCACGGTGCTGGTCAGCCTTGCCCTCATCGGCATCTGGCAGACCATCGGCTTCAACATGGTACTGTTTCTCGCCGGCCTCACCGCCATCCCGCGCGATCTCTATGCAGCGGCCGAGGTCGACGGCGCCCGCACCGCCTGGGAGCGTTTTCGCCTCGTCACCTGGCCGATGCTCGGGCCGACGACGCTGTTCGTCGCGACCATCAGCGTCATCAACTCGGTCAAGGTGTTCGAGACGGTGAAGACGCTGACCGAGGGCGGGCCGAACAAGGCCTCCGAGGTGCTGCTCTTCACCATCTACCAGGAGGGCTTCGTCTACCTCCGGGTCGGCTACGCCTCGGCGATGACGGTGATCTTCCTCGCCATCCTGGTCGTCCTGATGATGATCCAGTACCGCGTCCTCGACCGCCGGGTGCACTACACATGATCGCCCGCAGCCTCTCCGCCGGCCGGGCCTTGCGCCTGTCGCTGCTGTCGCTCGGCGCCATCGTGATGCTCGCGCCCTACATCTGGATGGTCTCCGTCGCCGGCAAGTCGCGCGCGGAAATCTTCTCCTCCTCGCTCAACCTCATCCCCGAGACCTGGTCCTACGGCGCCAACATCGCCAAGGCGCTCGGCCGGGTGCCGATGGGAACGCTGCTGTTCAACGGCGTCCTCGTCTGCGGCCTGATCCTGTTCTTCCAGGTCGCGGTGGCGCTCCCTTGCGCCTACGCCATGGCCAAGCTGCGCTTCCGCGGGCTGAAACCGATGATGGCGCTGGTGATGCTCGGCCTCCTCGTGCCGATCCACGCCACCGCGCTGCCGATCTATCTCGCCTTCGGCGAGCTCTCGATGCTGAACAGCTACACGGCGCTGGTTGCCCCGTTCACCATCTCGGTGTTCGCGATCTTCCTGTTCCTGCAGTTCTTCCGCGCGCTGCCCAACGATCTGATCGATGCCGCGCGCCTCGATGGCATGTCGGAGGTGTCGATCCTTCTGCGCGTCGTCGTGCCCAATGCCTGGCCGGCGGTGACCGCGTTTGCGATCTTCTCGGTCGTCGCGCACTGGAACGACCTGTTCTGGCCGCTGATCGTCGTCACCGACGGGCGCTATGCGACCCCGCCGCTCGGCCTCCTGTTCTTCCGCTCGGCCGAGGCCGGCGACGACTACGGCGCGCTGATGGCCGCGACCCTCATCATCACGCTTCCGCTCGTCGTCGCTTTCCTGCTCGCGCAGAAGCGCTTCGTCGAAGGCATCACCATGACCGGTCTGAAGGGCTGACCGGGCACTTCCCCCCCCCAAGACACCTCCCCCAGACACCTCCCCAGGAGAACCAGCATGAACATCATCAAACGGGCGCTCGCAGCCGCTGCGATCGCCTCGAGCCTCTGCGCGCCTGCCTTCGCCGACACGACCTTGACCGTGCACTATCCGATGCCCGGCTTCTTCAAGGACGTGATGGACAAGATCTCCCAGAAGTTCATGGCGGAGAATCCCGACGTCAAGATCAGCTTCGCCAGCCCTTCGGCGACCTACGAGGAGGGCGTCCAGACGATCCTCCGCCAGTTCGGCACCGCCGAGGCGCCCGACATCACCTTTATCGGCCTCAACCGGCTGCGCATGGTGAACGAGCGCGACATCCCGCTCGACCTCGCGCCGCTGGTGGCCAAGGAGGGCGACATGTCTGCCAAGGGCTTCTCGGACAACATCCTGAAGCTCGCCCAGGTCGACGGCAAGCAGGTCGGCCTCGCCTTCGCGACGTCCAACCCGATCATGTACTACAATGCCGATCTCGTCCGCGCGGCCGGCGGCAATCCCGACGTCCCGCCCACCACCTGGGACGAGGTCATCGCGCTCGGCGGCAAGATCAAGGCGCTCGGCGACGGCAATGAGGGCATCGACTTCCGCTGGCAAGGCGACGACTGGATGTTCTCGGCGCTGCTCTTCGGCGCCGGCGGCCACATGCTGGACGACGACCGCAAGAAGGTCGCCTTCGGCGGTCCGGAGGGCCTCGCCGCCATGACCGTGCTGGACCGCATGGTCAAGGAGGGCGGCCTTCCCGTCCTCACCAAGCAGGCCGGCGAGCAGGCCTTCGTCGCCGGCAAGGTCGGCTTCGCCTTCCAGACCACCGGCGCGCTGCGCAACACCATCAACAATGTCGGCGAGAAGTTCGACCTGCGCACCGGGCCGATCCCGATGATCGATCCCGCCAAGGGCCATCTGCCGACCGGTGGCAACGCCGTCGTCATCCTCACCCGCGACGAGGCCAAGCTCGACGCCGCCTGGCGCTTCGCCAAGTTCGCCGCCGGCCCGTACGGTGCCTCGGTCGTGGTGCCCGGCACCGGCTACGTCCCGAACAACGAGCTCGCCGCCACCTCCAAGGACTACCTCGCCGACTTCTACGAGAACAACCCGTTGTTCCGGGCCGGCCTGAACCAGATGCCGAAGATGGTGCCTTGGTATGCCTTTTCCGGCTCGAACGGCGTCAGGGTGACGCAGACCATCGTCGACAACCTGTCGCGCATCGTCGAGCAGTCCGCGACCCCGGAAGAGGCCCTCGCCGACGCCGCCGACGAGGTGCAGAAGCTGCTGCCGCGGAAGTAAACCAACCCTCTTGGAATGGACGGAAAGGGCGGGCCGGCAATGGTCCGCCCTTTTTGCGTTATCGAAGGTCTCGGATGGTGCCGCCGGGATAGAGCTGGGCATCGAGGTTCATGCTCCGCGCCGGCGCGGCGTTGTCGAGCATGTCGAGGAGCAGCGAGGCGGCGACCGCGCCCATCGCAGCATTCGGAATGTCGACCGTCGAGAGCGTCGGCGCGATCATCCGGCCGATCGCCATGCCGTCGAAGCCGGCGACCGACACGTCCGCGGGCACCGCGACGCCATGGCTGCGCAGCGCGTGGATGACGCCGAGCGCCAGGAGGTCGTTCGAGGCGATGATCGCGGTCGGCCGGTGTTCGGCCAGCGCACCGGTGAGATCGAGCATGGCGTAGTCGTCGATGAACGACACCTGGACCGGCGCCAGCGGGGCGAGCCCCGCCGCCGTCATCGCCGCCCGGTAACCCTGGTGGCGCCGTGCCGCCCGGTCGGAGGCGGTGAACTCGCCGGAGACGAAGAGGATGCGGCGGTGCCCGAGGCGAACGAGATGCGCCGTCAGCAGATCTGCCGCCCAGTGGTTGTCGATCGTCACCGCCGCCGGATGATCCAGCGTCGCCGCGTTGTGCAGCAACACGGTCGGCGGCAAGGCGCCCAGCAGAGCGGCACTGTCGGCGGCCGAGCAGACCGTCAGGATCAGCCCGCGCGGCCGCTCGGCGAGCAGCGCTGCCACGGCCTCCACTTCCTGCACGGGATCGTAGTTCGACTGCGCGATGAGGACGCCATGCCCGGCCCCGCGCATGCGCTCCTGGATGCTCGACAGCGATTGCGCAAACACCGGATTGGTCACGCTCGGCACGAGGACGCCGATCATCCGCCGCTCGTGGCGCCGGACGTAGAGGCTGGCCGCCAGCTCGCTCTCCGCCTGCCGGACGCGCCGGACCATCTCCGCGCCGACCGGCCCGGACCGGTTCAGCACCCGGCCGACGGTCGAGACGGAACACGCCGCCCGCCGCGCGATCTCCTCATAGGTCGCCATGTGCTTCTCTGCCGCCGATGGAGCGCGCTGAAATCAGGGATCGCCGGCTGCTATCCCGCAACTCAACAGCCGACGAGCGGTGGCGGTAGATCAGCACTCGGGCTACCCCCGAAATACTCCGTGGTTGGTAGGGTGGAGGGGGCTACGGAAGAAAAGGTCGCCTCCGCTCAGACGCTAGGGGAGTCCAAATAATCAGCTCAATTCTAAGTCGGTATATTGCGCTTGCCGTCCCGCCGCTGCAGCTTGGCGTTGAGATCTTCGGAGAATTAGCAAATGGCCAATCCCCCCTTCATCAACACGCCCAACTTGATCGGCAAGGTGCTAGACAAGATCAAAGACGCTCAAACACCAGCAAGATTTACGCAGGACTTTCTTGCATCAAAACTGGGATTTACAACGAGTAGCGCTCGCCCAATGATCCCCCTGTTGAAAAGACTAAATCTTCTGTCAAACGATGCTGCGCCAACAGAGTTGTACTCGCGCTTTAGAAATCCCGGGGAGCGCGGTGCAGCTATGGCAGAGGCAATAAAGATTGGTTACAAAGAATTATTCGAGCGGAACGAGTATGTCAATGCGTTGCCGCGCGATAAACTTCAAGATCTTGTTATTCAAGTTACGGGCCTGTCTAAAGACAATTCAGTCATTCGTGCAATAACGGGGACTTTTTTAGCTTTAAGTGAGTACGCTGATTTCGACGCTAAGCAAGAAAATGCATTGAAGGGCGAGAGGAAAGCTCGCGACGCGATGTCGGTGCTCGAAGACATATCATATCAGGATCGTTCTCATGAGCCCAGGATACCGCCGCACCGAGACGACGGTATAGCAATGACGCTCGGATACACCATTAACCTCAATCTTCCAGAGAGCACGAACCCAGACGTGTTCAATGCAATTTTCAAGGCTCTTAAGGAGAACCTTCTTAAAAGATGAGCGAGACTTCCGAAGAAATCGCTCGCCGTTTCGGCGCGAACAACCTGTTGATTCATGCAGCTATGCAAGAGGTGCAGCGCGAGATCGGAACAACTATCCTTGCCGAGACCGCGAAGGAGGACGCGCACGACTCAACCTACTATCCTCAGTTTACGGAAAGCATCCGCCGTGAGGCCGCCGAGATGGCTCGCCACTACGAAATCTTTTACTGCCTCGAGGCCTCAATCAGGGCGCTTGTAAGCGAGCGATTGATCGAAGAAAAAGGTGCCGACTGGTGGACCACCAGTGTGCCTGAGGTTGTCAGAAAGAATGCTGCGGGCAATCGTCAGCGAGAATTGAAGACTGGCGTGACCCCTCGGTCCAACGACATGCTTGCCTATACAAACTTCGGCGAGCTCGGTGAAATCATAAAATCAAACTGGACGGTCTTTCAAGATACGTTTCGCGATATCAGCGCTGTCGAGTCGATTCTCGCCCGACTTAACGCGCTTCGAGCACCCATAGCTCACTGCAGTCCGCTCGCTGAAGACGAGGCGGTTCGGCTACGATTGTCGTTGAGGGATTGGTTTCGGCAGATGGGCGCGGCTGCCTAATCGTCTTGGGTATGCAAACAGGTATACGCTGCGGGTACCCAAACATGTCGCGTTGCGACGCCGCGTAGCGCTAATCAGCCAGACTTTCTGCTGCATAAAGCTCGGGGAGTGTCCTGGTGGAGCTGAGCGGGCGCTCCAGCCCTCGCGTACGCAAGCCATACTTTAAAGGATGTGTAGACATTGCAGGTGCTTGCGGGTACTCAAACCGGGTACGCAACCGGGTACGCAAGGTGCTTAAAGATGTCCCGCTCTTCCCCGTCTGACGCTAGATATCTCGAACGCAAAGATCGAAAATACCGGGTGGTTGTTGCGGTCCCTCGCGCTTTGCATTCTGAACTGGGCACGAAGCTAAAGCGCAATCTCAATACCGACAGCCTCGCCACCGCAAATTCTCTAAAGTGGCAGATCGTCGCCGAGCTCAAGGCGCAAATCTCCTCAGCCCTAAGCCGTGGGGGACGTGACCCTATCACGCGGGAAGCGCTAACAATCGCCGCTATGCGCTCACGTGCACAGACCGATGACGATCTCTACGGCTTGGACGTGGCTACGTCGATCAGAACCGAGCAGATAGCTGGGCCGGTCCTGTCAGTGGAGGAGGATGCAAACGGGAAAGCAGTGGAAGTGCGCGATCCAGAGCGGGAACGCCAAGCCATAGCCTTTGTAGAGATGGCTGCCGGCAGAGCGACCCCCATCGGCCACTACCACCCGGACTACCTCAAGCATCTCACCGTAAAGCCTCGCACCCGTGCTGACGATGAAAGGGCACTGCGTTACCTCGAAGATTGGTGCGCCCGGAATAGGGTCGCTCCCACTTTGCAGGCTATCAGCAGGAAGGTCGCCACGCGCTTCATGGATGGCCTCGGGACCGTCACGAAGGGGCAAGGCAATGTCACCCTCCAGAAATATCTGATCCGCCTCTCCGTCTACTGGAAGTGGTTGCTGCAGCGCGAGCACGTCGAGATGAATGTGTGGGCCGGCTTGAAGCTTCCCACAAAGCAGGCAGCCCATGATGAGGTGGAGCGACCTTTCAGCAAGGAGGAGATGCTCAAGCTGCTCGCCGGGCCGGCCACCCCTCAGATGCACGATCTAATGCGGATCGCGGCGCTTACAGGGGCGAGGTTGGATGTGATTGTGGACCTTCGCGCTGGAGACTGCGCCGATGGGGTCTTTCTCTTCAAACCGCAGAAAAAAGAGACAGGCATGCGGGCCGTTCCGATCCATCCCGCGCTTATGGCTATTGTTAAGCGGCGGACTGAGGGCAGGGAGGCGGCGGCAGATGTGTTTCCCGAATGGCCTGCTCCGCATTCGAACAGCCTCAGAGAAAAGTCTTTTAAGGCCTCTAATGCATTCACAGCCTACAGAAGAGAAATTGGCGTCGATGAGCGCGTCGATGGGAAGCGCCGATCACTGGTTAACTTTCACTCCTTCCGCAGGTGGTTCATCACGGAAGCAGAGAGAGCCGGACAGCCAGAGCACATCATCGCGGCCGTCGTCGGGCATAAGCGGCAGGGGATGACCCTAGGGCGCTACTCGGCGGGTCCCTTGCTGGAGCAGGCCCGGCAATGTGTCGAGGCCGTTCAGCTGCCTCGTCAATACTCAAATAAGGAGTGAGGTCTGCCCATGACTAGCGGCGCTGTCATACCGTAGAGCGAAGTCGGAATTGGGGGTGGCAGCGTTCCTGCCATCTGCAGCTAACCTTGGCGACGAGAAGCGAGCTTTACGTCCTTTTGTCAAATGTGCCTAAGAGCCCGATGCTGCGGGTAGGGATTATGCCGAGGTGAGCCATGCAATGCCTTCAACAACCTCCCTAGGTTCAAAGTTGAGTAGCACTCGATCTAGCGGATGCCAAAATAAACCAATTTCAGCAAGATTATCAGGTATGCTCCGCCGAAAAACACGCCCACTATCCAAACTCGAATAGCCGCGAGCGCAATCGCCGTTCTCTCCCGGACAATAAAAGCGTACTCCGCGATTTCCCGGTTTGTTGGTTCGTATCGATCAGGGACCTTCGGACTGTATCGTGCGATTTCCTCGATAGTCGGGATAAGGATGTAGGTTCGCTTATTTCGACGCTTACGGCGATCCTCAAGAGAAATGGAGACGTACTCGATTCCCGCCGTAAGAAGCTTCAGAGCAGTAAAAACCGCTGTCAGCGCTCCGGCAATGGCGGCAACGGTCGTTAGTAGATTCAAGCTAAACAGCGACCCGACATTACCCAACTAGCAGATCCAATACTTAGGTGGCGGGCGAACCCCGATAGGCCGGGTACTCCGCTGAGCAGATACCGTATGCTCCGGTAGGGCGCGATAGACCACCATTTCCAGATTCTTTCGCGTAGAGTCGGACATGCTGCCATCAGTCTTTCTTCGAGGTGACCGAGCAATGGAGAGGCCCGATGACCCTCCTGATGCCCGCTTGCATACCATGGGCTCGATCCTTCCCTGTAGCGAGATGGTGGTGATGATACCCGTCCCGGCGGGTAGGTTCAGATTAAAGTCTCCTGTGCACCACCCGTGGTGGCAATCCCAGCCCTACTTGATACGATAGGATAACGGGGAGATTCGCTTAATGGTCGATGCTACTGAGTTTGAAGGCTACAAGGCGAAGAACCTCGTTGCGATCAAGGCGATGCTTGAGGGTGTGGGGTGTCGCCCGGTGCTATTCCTCGGCTCAGGCATCAGTCGCCGCTACATTGGCGGCCCCTCTTGGCTTGAGCTTCTCGAAGTATTGGCCGAACAGATCTGACTTGAGCCCGAAAAGTTTGCATTCCTATCTCAAAAAGCGGATGGAAACGCAATTACATTGGGTACCCTTCTTGCTGACGAAGTCCATCAATGGGCTTGGAAGTCTGGTCAGAACGCCTTCCCTAAGAGTTACTTCTCTCCCAAAACAGAGAAGTCACTTTTTATAAAGCACCTTGCCGCTTCATATTTGAATAAGCTTTCTGCAGACGCCGCCGAAGCGGGCGAGCATGCAACTGAAATCGATTTGATCAAGAGAATTTCGCCTCATGCCATTATCACTACAAATTTCGATAATTTAATTGAAACGCTTTTTCCCGGATATGAGCTCGTCTGCGGAGAAAGCATTATTCCAATGTCCATGAATATAACAGGCGAAATATACAAGATTCATGGGACAGCTTCTGATCCTGGAACAATGGTATTGATTGGGTCTGACTATGAGCGTTTTGCCAGGAAAAGGCGTTATATCAGCAGTAAGATGATGACATACTTTGCCGAATATCCTGTGTTCATATTTGGTTATGGATTAGGAGATATTAATATTAATTCCATAATTTCGGACTTAGGCGAGGCCCTGAAGGATAAGGGTGGCCTTCTCGATAATGTTATTTATGTCGAATGGGTAGAAGATATTTCCGTTCTGCCATTTCTCCGTGAAGAGTATGCGCTTTCCGCAACTGATGATCCGTCGAAGTCGCTACGTCTCAGAACAATAGTCACCCCAGATCTTACGTGGATATTTGAGGCGTTGGCGGATCTCAGTGCCCCCGTGTCTGTTCATAGCCACATGCTACGCGAGCTTGCTGCCCGTGTTGTAAAACTAGTTCGTACAGATATACCCCAGAACCAGATCGAAGTTAACTATCAGCATATCGAAAGATTGCTAGACGATCAAAGTGAGCTTGCGTCGATCCTTGGTATTGCGAATATAACAAATCCAAATATCGGTTTTCCTCACCTAATGTCGCAGGTTGGAAAAAACCTTGGCTACAAAGGATGGAACTCAATACACAAGATGATGCCTGAAGCCAACAAACGAGTTGGATACGACATAAAAGCCTCCGACAACGAATTTCATATTGCTTATATGAGTGGAGCGACCACCAAGACGCACAAATTCTCAGAGTCGTTTGTTACATTGATGCGGACTATATCGGACGAGGGAAAGCTGCAGCTAATTGGCGGCGAGGCAGGCTCCACTACAGCGTTCGATGCCGTCGCTTCGCAGGAGGCACTCACTGGGCAAACCTTACCCGAATGATGTGTATTCTACGTCTAACGGTTTTTTGTCCCCGTCCTGGATATAGACTGGAAGCCCCCTGCCCAAATCCGGAACCTTACTTCCGATGTGGATCGCCGAGCCCCCCGCACCAAGCTGCTGGATAGGAGAGATAGCTGGGAACTAAAGGCCTTAAAGAAAGGTTTTTTCCGCCCAGTCTATTACGGCGAAACGGCCCTTCGGTGAACTCGAACGTCTTTAGAGGCATCGAGAGCAAGCCAGTTTGCGGGCAATGGGAATTACCTTGCTACAAGAGAGCCGTCTCGCTCACCGGGATTGCAACGCCGGCAACCTCCAGAGAAGCTGTCCGCATGGCCTCTTTCGCCTCCCGCACTTTCGATGCCGGCACCATGGCCCCATCATGAATTGGCAAAGCCGGAATGCCTTGGGAAATCAGGTCGTGAAGCGCGGCCATCATGATCTGGCTCTCGGTGAACATGAGGTCCATGGCGAAGTCTCGGCCGAAGAGTGGCACGAGGGCCGGGTGCTTGGCCTCGACGGCTGCCTTGAAGCGGCCGGCGGTCCAGCTATCCGGCAGAGCCCCCTTCACCTTAGTCGGCAATCTGGACATCTCGCTTCCCGTGGAAAGGAGCGCGGAGAGACCGCCCTTGACCCCTTGCCGGTGAGCTTCAAGCCCAGGGATGGCGTAAGGATCGCCTGGAGGAGGTTCCTTGCCCAAGCTGGCATAGGCGAGCCGCGGGAACATGCTGGCGAAGTCCAGATCAGCGATCGGCTCACCATTGATCCTCAGAGCCGCCCTTTGCCTCTTCGGCAGCGTAATCCAGAATGCCCCGTATATGCGGCCATGCAGGTCCCATGTCGGCAGGGCGCCGGGATTGCGAAGGAGAAAACGGCGGGTGAGCGAGAAGTCAGTTCGCCTCATGCCCCCTAGCTCAATGGTCTGGGCTTGAAGGAAGTCGTTGATCTCGCCAAGCTCCTCCCGCAAGGCCACGGTCTCGGAGGTGTCCTCATAGTCGATAAGGACGGCTGGGAGCTCTCGTCCCCGCTCATCCTTTCCGGTCCTTGCAGTGAGCAGGATTGTCTCTCCGCCGCTAACCTTTCCAACTTCATCGAGGCTGCATCGAGAGTCGCACAACGCCACCCTAAGGCTGCCGGCCGCCTCGATGGTCGTTGCTTTAAGGTGGCGCTTGCCTGGATGCACTCGGATCAGCCCTGCGGCTGCCATCGAGTCTAGAATTTCCCGCCGTTGGGAGAAGCCCTGACGCTCGTACCGGGTGACCTTCGTGTTCCGCATGGGGACGGAGACGAGGCCGCTTGAGGTTTGGCTTTGGGCCCATGCAAGATTGGCAATGATGGCTGAGGTGATCGCTCTTACCCTCTCCACTTGGTCGGCTTTAGGCTGGCGGGCTCTGGGGAATGCATCGAGATGCGCTTCAGTCGCGCCTTCAGCCAATGGGTGGAGGAATGGACCAGAGCAAGTCAGCCACGGGTCAAGCCATGAGCCTTGTATGGTAGATCGATCTTGCTCTTGTTCCGCCACCACTGTCACCAGAATGCTTGCTTTGAGTAGAGGGCCCCCTAGAGGGATATGGGGGACCTAAGGAGGCGATTGGCAACATCTGCGCACGTCCACCCCGTCACCTGATGGCAAGCACGCATGCCGACTTTTTGTAGCTCACAGGGGCGCCTCCCGGTGCCAAGCCGGACGCCAGCCAGGAAGTCGGGAGGGATGCTCGCCGAAGCGCTCAACCTTCAAAGCCACTACCTCTTTGATGGCCGTCTCAGGAACTGACCTACAGGCCTTATCGATCGCCTCTCCGATCCTCCGCAGGACCAAGCCCGAAGATGGTGGATAGGCGTGCACTTCGATCAGCATCGGGTTGCCTCTGGGGTCGAAGGCATCCCATCGACGGTGAGTCCCGCTTGCGAGCCGATGCGCCGCCTTAGCAATCTGCACAATGCGGAACTCACGGACTCGATGGCTTCCCAAATCGTCGCTTATGAGGGCCGAGATACCTAGATGGATCGCCGTGAGCCGCTCGGGGGCAATGCCGGCCTGTCGCAACCTAGCGAAGGCGATGCGAGCGCGGCGCGATGCAGACACCCGCCGCAGGTTCATGGCCGGCTCAACGCGTCCTGAGGTCACCAGCAGCTCGTTCACGGCACGGACAGCGAAGAATGCCTCATCATCCATCCGATGAGCTGCGAGCCACTGAGCTGAGGCTAATATGTAAGGCTTTAGCTCGCTTGCTTTGTAAGAGTGGTGCCAATGAGATCCGTGTCGAGCTTTGTGCTGGATGTGGTAACGGCAGTGTTGGCTCAATAGATTGACTAGCGGCGTTAAGACAGCCGAACGCCCACAGCCTGGGAGGGGGCAAATTTGATCCTGCTGCCTCCTGATTGCAGCGCCTGTCTCATGATACGGCGTCATGCAACCTCCAGGCTCGGGCCATCACCCTCACCCTCGACTGCGAGGCCGATGTTCGATTTCGGAAGATTTGCAAGAACGTAATTTGCAACACGCGTGGCACCTGCATCCATGTTTTCCAATGCACGGCGCTCCGACATATTTGTCGAGGAACGAGGTGGTTGCAGCTCGCCTAGTGCTTTCAATATCAGTGCATCTCTCCAAGCATCATGCTCATCGGGGAACTTTTTGGTCGGGCGAAGCTCATAGGCCAAGGTGGACGCCAACCTGTTCCAAAACTTGGGATTATTAGCAACGATTTCGATTGGCATAGGACCATCGATATTTGTTAGCTCCGGCATGTCTGCAATCGCGCGACTTACAGATGCCTCGATCCCAAAAGCAAACATCGCCGCAGGGTCTTGAGTCCACCCGCCGCCCCAGAGCATTACAACTGATGTCCCGTTATCTACGGTTGCGTAGTAGCCCGACGCTGATGGACCCTTCTCGTTCCGATGCAGTCCTGTAATCGAGATGTATATTCTAATCATTTCTCGCTCCATTCTTCCTTTTGTAATGTGAGCCTAGAGCGAGGCATTTTCAAAAGCACAGGTTACCAATTTTCACTAAAATGCTGATCGGCCATTTGCGAATCTATTTTATGTCAAGTGGGCCTATGCGAACGGAGGAGAGTTTTTATTTCTAAATCTCGGACGCTCTTTTCAAATTGGCTCGCGTCACCTAAAATCACGACGAGCGCAGACGCGGCGTTCCGGGGCGTGGAAACCCTGAGTCTAGCGGTATGTGCACCGACCGGAACGGTGCCGATCCTTGACCTCTTTTTGGTCGGGGAGCCTGTGGCTATGTCCAGGTTCCTCCGAACTAAAGGCTGCAGGGACCGTCTAGACTCGGTTTTCCAACTCCCCGATCAGGGGCAAGGAGGCTTGCTTGCGGGGGCGTACCGCAGGCCATCGCCTTAAGGGAAAACCGATGCGCTTACCGGGGCAACCAAACGTCTTCATGTTGGCCGTCGCTGTCAGTCTCGGCATTATGGCTGTCGCTTATGGCAGCATCCCGAAAACAAGTAGAAACTTTGCGCTATCAGCCTCGGGGGATACTGCGTGGCGCCTGAATGTGCAGAGCGGCAATATTTCTTGGTGCAGACGCGTCGGCATTGAGCGTCCTCCAGTCTGTAGCCCAATGGGAACTCAATCGCTTGCTGAGGCGAAGGCGTTTTCCCGAGGATCGAAAGCGCACAAAGCTGTTGCGCCTGTGATCCCAACTGAAGATGACGACTTCATGCGGGCCATGGACCAGCTTGAAAGAGATGGGGCTGCCACGGAATAGCGGCTGTTTGCGCTGTTACGCCACAACAGGCGAAGCAAGACTGGTGGCCTCTGGAGCAGATGTCAGGATACGGTGAACTGAGCCCTTCCCGATGCCAAGCTCCGCAGCAATCTGCCCCATGCTAAGCCCCTTGGACGCAAGACGCTTCACATCCTCTGACTTTGCCCGTGCGGTTGGCTTGCGGCCCTTGTAGGCCCCCTCAGCCTTCGCCCTCGCGATCCCTTCGCGCTGTCGCTCTAGCATCATCTCGCGTTCGAACTGAGCCACTGAGGCGAGGACGTTGAGCATTAGCTTTCCTGTAGGCGTTGCCGTGTCGACGCCCATGGCCTCGATGCGTAGCGCTACGCCCTTGGCTTCAAGCCGGCCAACGATCTCACCCATATGTATTACCGAGCGGGCAAGCCGATCGAGCTTCGTCACCGCCAGGGTATCGCCTTTGCGGGCAAACGTAATGGCGGCTTCAAGCTGATCCCTGCGGCCGACTGAGGAGACTTGCTCGCGGAATATCTCCGAGCAGCCCAGACCGGCGAGATCTCGAAGCTGGGCATCGAGGCCGGCCTCCTGTTCGAGGGTGGAGGTGCGGGCATAGCCGATCAGCATGGGAGATATCCTCGGAGCGTTCCATTAGGCTCTAGGACAAGATGATTCCTTTCGTTCCGAATGTCAACACCACTCTTCTGGAACGGCGCCGGCCTTACTATGGAACGGTCCACATGAGCTTGCCCTGTGGAACAGCTTTGATTTGAGGGTGAGCGGTAACGTTAGATCACCTGGGTGCAAGGCCTGATGCCAGTTGTCCTGTCGGTGCCGTTTGCGTGTTGGCTGAACGCTAAAACATGTAAGCCCGGAGGTACGTTCTGAAGATGTTTGCACCTGCTTGGCTTAAAGACTTCTGCCAATCGATTCCGAGTAGCCGAATGGCGTTGGGGGAAGGGGGGACGCTGCCGTTAGACTGGCATGTGTAGGGGGTCTTACATTTGTCTCCGAAAATTTAAGCCGAAGCTGTGCAAATGTGAAGGTGGGCCAAACCACTTAGGGTAGAGTCCGCACGACGGTGCTATTGAGACTAGCACAAAGCCGCATCAAGGAAGGACACCATGAAAGAGCGTGAGATAAACGGGATCTCTGATTTCCTTGACGGCATTCAGGCTGATCATGACGCGTCGCAAGGCGATGTCTGGTTTCGGGGGCATTCCGATGCGAGTTGGAAACTCCTGCCTACATACCTTCGCGCGGCGGTGACGACTTCGGAGACAACCCTACTCAATAGATTTCGGCAAAGCGCGGCAATGCTTGCGGAGCGGCGTCCAGTAAGTGGTTTTGACTGGACATTTTTAATGCAGCATTACGGGGTACCAACACGACTTTTGGACTGGAGCGAAAGTCCACTCGTTGCCTTATACTTTGCTGTGGAGAAATACCAGGCTACAACTAATGACGCCGCCTTGTGGTGTCTTTGGCCGGTTGTTTTTAATAGGCATGCCAATATTGTTGATAAAATCGAAGATAAATATATTCCCTCGTTTGAGGATGACGAATTAAGCTCGTACACTACTGAGAGCATTCGACAGGGTAGGCGAGTTGAGCTGTTCCCGGTTGCCACAATTGCTACTCGTAACAATGCACGGATACAAGCTCAAATGGGAACGTTTACGATACATCATAGCAAAGCTGTTGCAATTGAGGATGTCGGCGATACCACCCACGTCGCAAAGTACACTATCCCAAGCGCATCTAGAGAAAGGATTTTTAAAGAGCTTCAGTTGCTGGGTATGACTAGATTCAGTCTTTTTCCCGAGCTTGCTAGTGTTGGTGCTATTTTGAAGGATATGATGCGGTGACTTTTGTTGAAACCTCAGTGATGAAAAATAGCACTATTATGCTGCTCTTTTCTGAGAGATCCGAAATTAATATGAGCCCCGAGTATCAACGTATGGGAGGGGTATGGACGATCGAGAAACGTAGGCTGCTGATTGACTCAATTCTTAATGACTATGATCTTCCAAAGATATATTTTCATGAGCTCGGTAATGATGAATTTCGTAAAACAGGAAACCGATACGCGGTTATCGACGGAAGGCAGCGTCTTGAGTCGATTTGGGGGTTTATGGACGGTGAATTTACTCTTTCTAGCGACTTTGAATATCAGCGAGACCCCAATGTGAACTTAGCTAAGCTCAGTTACGAAGACATTGCGAAGCAGTACCCAAAAATACGTGTCAAATTTGACTCGTTTGTTCTGCCTGTAGTAACAGTCTCAATCGAGGGCGATGACCTTGATCTTATTGAGGATATGTTTTCGAGACTGAATGAAGCAGTTCCATTGAATGCTGCCGAAAAGCGTAATGCTATCGGGGGCGATCTCGTTAAATCGATAAATCAAATTGCTAATAGACCCTTCTTTACCGATCGAGTTAGATTCAAGAACAATCGATATCAGCATCGTGAATCATCAGCGCGATTTCTGTTAATTGAAAGCTGTCTCATTGAAGGAAGAACGTTAGTAGACACAAAAAAGATCTATCTAGACGGCCTAGCTCGGCGAATGTATAGCGGTCTCGCTAGTGAAATTGTGAAAATGCAGGATGGCGTTGAAAATGTCCTGCAAGCCATGGAGCAACAGTTTACTAGCAAGGATGAGCTGCTCGCGGGGCAGGGCATTCTCGTTGTCTACTACATCGTATTTAGGTTAGCCATCGATCAAGGCCTTGTTCATCATGTTACCCGTAGAAGTCTTTTCGACTTCAGAGATCGGCTCGCATCAAACCGTGAACTGGCTGTAAAAGATTTTGAAAGGGCATCCTTTGAAATGCTTGAGTTTGATCGCCTGAATCAACAGGGGACGAATGACGCATCAAGCATCAAAGAGCGAGTTAGAATTCTGGCCTCATTTCTCGGTGTTGCGGCACCCCTGGCTTGAGTCCCCGCTTAGAGTATTGTTCACGGGACATGTGGAAAAGACAGTGCGTGGCGAGCAGGCGTCAGGATTTTTTCCCGCCTGCTGTCAGCCTGTCTGCGAAGTTAGAATATTGGTCGCCGACCGTAGTCCGCAGCAAGAGGTGCCCTACCGCTCTCTATTGATCTTCGGAAGCAGAAAGCCTGACGGAGAAGGGTAAGCGATTCGTCAACAAACGTCCGGGATGAGCGGATACGCCAGCGGCCGAGGCCTATTCTCGTCTAATAGCGGGTACTAACTCGGGGTACGCAAACGGGTACGCGCACTTTTCCCAGCTCCCGGCAACTCGTTGTTATTAAAAGCATTATCGATGAAATATGTGTCCTGGTGGAGCTGAGCGGGATCGAACCGCTGACCTCGTCATTGCGAACGACGCGCTCTCCCAACTGAGCTACAGCCCCATCCACCAGACGGCTGCATCTAGAGCGTGGGGGCGGGGAGTGTCAAGCGCCGGAATGCTGCGCCGGCGCCACGGCCCGACGGGACGGCGAGGCGTGGTGCCGCCATCGGCCCGAGAGGCGAAAGGCCCGTGGCGAGGGCGGGGCGTGATGCGGTCGTTGATCGTCTTGCCGGAGCGGTAACGATGCCGGCGATCCCTTGGGGCCAACGCCTTGCGCGGCAGGGGCAGCGTCGTTAGATGAAGGCCGATCTCCACGAAGGCTCCGCCATGCTCGCTGTCCTGCAAGTCGTCCTCCTTGTCCTCGATATGCTGTGGTGGCTGATCATCCTGTCGGCGATCGTCTCCTGGCTCTACGCCTTCAATATCGTCAATCCCGGCAACCAGTTCGTCGACCAGGTCGGGCGCTTCCTCTACCGCGCCACCGAGCCGCTGTACCGGCCGATCCGCCGGGTGCTGCCGGACCTCGGCGGCATCGATCTGTCGCCGCTGGTGGTGCTGCTCGCGATCTTCTTCCTGCAGCAGCTGACCGTCATCTACATCGCGCCGGCCGTCGTCCGGGCCGGCATCTGAGCGCTGCCTTCTTCGAGCATCTGCCGGAGGGGCTCTCGCTCCGCATCCGGCTGACGCCAAAAGCCTCCGCCGACCGGATCGACGGCATCGGCGCCGCGCCGGACGGTCGCGCCGTGCTGCTGGCGAGGGTCCGCGCCTTGCCGGAAGACGGCGCGGCCAATGCCGCCCTCATCGCGCTGCTGGCGAAATCTCTCAAGCTGCCAAAATCCAACCTCTCGCTCGCCAGCGGCGGCAAGGGGCGGGTCAAGACGGTGCTCCTCACCGGCGATCCCGCGGCGCTGTCGGACGCTCTGGCGCGGCTGGAGGGCCGGCTCGCCGGGAGCGTTTAGGAAGCGCGCGACCGTAATGGTCGTGCGTGAAGGGAGCTGACCTCAACGGTCGTCGTCCTCGCGCGCAGCGCGGGGACCCATGCCGAGGCGTGGATGGCGACATTTCGGTGGACCTGAACTGCCAGTTCCTGGACCGAGCAGTGATGCCATCGGAGAGGCATGGGTCCCCGCGCTGCGCGCGAGGATGACGAAGCGACGAGCGATCTGTGTTTTCCGTCTAAAACTGCTGGCCTTGCAAACGACAACGATCGCGCCGGCGGGTACGACGCGGTTCTTGTCGGTGCCGGACCGGTGGGCTTACGTCTTCGGACGCTCGGACGCTCGGACGCTCGGACGTTCTGGCGCGGCTCGAGAGCCGGCTCGCCGGTAGCGTTTAGGGAGGGCGCTACCTCACCGGTCGTCATCCTCGCGCATCGCGCGGGGACCCATGCCTCTGCGATGGCATTGCTCCCCGGTCGAGGCGTTGGCAGGTTACGTCCACCGAAGTGTCGCTTTCCACGCTTCGGCATGGGTCCCCGCGCTGCGCGCGAGGATGACGAAACGTTGAGGGTGCTGCGCCTTCCATGCGGAATAGCCGATCCCGAAAACGACAACGACCGCGCCAGCCCTGCCGACGCGGTCGTTGTCAGGTGCTGAAAGGCGGCCTTACTTCGGCAGCGTGCCGGCCTTGTAGGCGGCGTCGCGGTCGACGGCTTCGAGGATCAGCTTCTTGGCCATGGCGCTGTCGCCCCAGTCGCCGATCTTCACCCATTTGCCGGGCTCGAGATCCTTGTAGTGCTCGAAGAAGTGGGCGATCTGCTGCAGCGAGATTTCCGGCAGCTGGTTGTACTCGGTGACGTTCTCGTAGCGCCGGGTCAGTTTTGGCGACGGCACGGCGAGAATTTTTTCGTCCTGGCCGCTGTTGTCTTCCATGATCAGCACGCCGATCGGCCGGCAATTGATGACGCAGCCGGGGAACAGCGGACGGGTGTTGCACACCAGCACGTCGATCGGGTCGCCATCGTCGGACAGGGTGTGCGGCACGAAGCCGTAATTGCCGGGATAGGTCATCGGCGTATAGAGGAAGCGGTCGACGAACAGCGCGCCGGCTTCCTTGTCCATCTCGTACTTGATGGGGTGGCCGCCGACCGGGCACTCGATGATGACGTTGATGTCTTCGGGCGGGTTGTTGCCCCGCGGGATGGCGTCGATGCGCATGGAATGACCTTCCTTCGAATAATGCGCGCTGCTTACCGGGAAGCGAGCGGCCGTGCAACACGGCGACGTGTTCGGGCGCTGCGCAAGGTTACCGCGGCCCGTGCGGCGACCCCGCCGATGTCGCGGATGGACACGGCGGCGACACGCGGCCTGCCTATCCTCGCTTTGTCCCGGGTCCTCGGCCGGGATGCATTCGGGAGACGGGCATGATCAGCATTTTCGAGCTCTTCAAGATCGGCATCGGCCCATCCTCCTCGCACACGGTCGGGCCGATGAAGGCCGCCTTCATGTTCGCCGAGGCGGCACGGCAGCAAGGCCTGGTCGGGCGCACGGTCAGACTGCGGGTCGACCTCTACGGCTCGCTCGCCTGGACCGGCAAGGGCCACGGCACCGACAAGGCGGTGATCCTCGGCCTTGCCGGCATGCGGCCGGAAACGGTGGATGCCGATGCCGCCGACGCGACCGTCGCGGCCTTGTCCGAGGAGAAGCGGCTTGCCTTCGGCGGCGGTGCCCCGATCGACTTCGATCCCGCCCTCGACATCATCTTCGATGGCGTTTCGGAAACCCCTCAGCACCCCAACACGCTTGCCTTCGCAGCCCTCGATGCGGACGGCGCCGTCCTCCTGGCCCAGCGCTGGTGCTCGGTCGGCGGTGGCTTCATCGTCGAGGAGGCCGAGGTCGGCCAGCTATCGGCCGACGAGCGCCCGGTGCCCTTCGCCTTCCGCAGCGGCCGCGCGCTGATGGCGCTCGGCGAGGCGCATGGTCTGTCGATCGCCGAGATGGTGTTCCGCAACGAGTGCGCGCTGCGGCCGGCCAAGGAGGTCGAGGCGCATATCGCGCTGGTTCACCGCGCGATGATGGACTGCATCGACCGCGGCCTGACCCGCAAGGGCGAGTTGCCGGGCGGGCTGCAGGTCCGCCGGCGCGCCGCGGCGCTGCGCGAGAAGCTGGAGGCCGAGCGCACCGCCAACGACCGGCCGCCGCACCAGATCATGGACTGGGTCAGCCTCTACGCCATCGCCGTCAACGAGGAGAACGCCGCGGGCGGGCGCGTCGTCACCGCGCCGACCAATGGCGCGGCGGGGATCATGCCGGCGGTGCTGCGCTATTTCCGCGAGCACTGCCCGGGTGCGGCGATGGCGGGCGCGCGCGATTTCCTCCTCACCGCGACGGCGGTTGGCGGCCTGTTCAAGATGAACGCCTCGATCTCCGGCGCCGAGGTCGGCTGTCAGGGCGAGGTCGGCGTCGCCTGCTCGATGGCGGCGGCGGGGCTCGCCGCGGCGCTCGGCGGCACGATCGCGCAGATCGAGAACGCCGCGGAGATCGGCATGGAGCACCACCTCGGCCTCACCTGCGACCCGATCGGCGGCCTGGTGCAGATCCCCTGCATCGAACGCAACGCCTTCGGTGCCGTCAGCGCCATCCAGGCGGCGTCGCTGGCGCTGCGCGGCGACGGGCGCCATGTCGTCTCGCTCGACAAGGTGATCCACACCATGCGCGAGACCGGGCGGGACATGCAGTCGAAATACAAGGAGACGTCGCAAGGCGGCCTCGCCGTGAATTTTCCGGAGTGCTGAGAAGCCTCGCTTCGCACCTCCCGGGTTGCGGAACTGACACGGCGGACTTGCATCCGGACGACATTTAACCGAGAGGCAAAGCCGGCCGGTTCATCCGCTTTGTTTCCCGGAGGCCGCCCTTTTGCCCGGAGCCAGAATGTCCAGCAACGCCCGCCTTGCCCCCTGGCATATCGTCCTCGTGCTGGCGATGATGGCCACGACCGCCGCGATCCTCCTCGCGATGGGCCGGGTGCCGATCTGCCCCTGCGGGACCGTCTCGCTGTGGAACGGCGCGGTGAACAGCCCGGAAAACTCGCAGCAGCTTTCCGACTGGTACTCGCCCTCGCACCTGATCCACGGCTTCCTGTTCTTCGGCCTGTTCCGGTGGGTCGCCCGCGGCCAGCCGATGGGCGTGCGGCTGGCGATGGCGGTGGCGCTGGAGGCCGCCTGGGAAATTCTCGAGAACAGCCAGCTGGTCATCAGCCGCTACCGTGCGGCGACGATCGCGCTCGACTATACCGGCGACAGTGTGCTGAACTCGATGAGCGACATCGGCTTCATGATGCTCGGCTTTTTCCTCGCCGCGCGCCTGCCGGTCTAATTGACGGTGACGATCGCGCTGTTCTTCGAGATTTTCGCGGCGGTCATGGTCCGGGACAACCTAACGCTGAACGTCCTGATGCTCGTCTGGCCGCTGCAGGCGGTGAAAGACTGGCAAGGCGCGCTCTGATCATCTGGGGGTCGCCGTCAGGACCAGATGGTGCGGCATCAAACGAGCGGCCTCAAACGAGCGGCATGAGGTACGAAGAGCGCGCGTGTAAACGCGGTCGGCCTAGCGCCAGACGAAGGCGACCTTGCGCAGTGTCGTCTCTTCGAAGGTCTCTTCGCCCTCGGCGACGTCGGCACCCCCGAGGGCTCCGTAGAATTCCATCGCATTGTCGTTGTCGGCGAGCGCCCAGACGGCGATGCCGTTCATGCCGCGGGTGCGCAGCAAGTCGCGCGCCGCCGCGAACAGCCGTCGGCCGAAGCCGAGGCCCTGGAATTTCGGCTGCAGGTAAAGTTCGTAGATCTCGCCGTCGGCCAGCAGCGCCTTGGTGCGGTTGCGGCCGAGCGTGGCATAGCCGGCGATCTCGCCGTCGAACTCGATCACCAGGATCGCCGCCCGGTTGCCGATCGCCTGCCGCCACCAGTCGGGACCGCGCCGCTGCAGCATGCGCGTCAGCGACGAGTAGGGGATGATGCCGCGATAGGCGCCTTGCCATGATGCTGCGTGCACCGAAGCCAGGTCGGCTGCGTCACGTTCTTCAGCAAATCTTACTTCGGCGGCTATCGTCTTCATGCTTTGGTAACCATAAGGGCGAAGGTTCGATCCGCCTGTTCCATCCATTTACTTCAAATCACTGCGAAGTGATCCTTCGCCTAAGGAATCGTACCGGCCGGTCATGGTCAACGACGGATTGACACAGTCCGCTGCTTTGCACCGTTATTTGCGTTGCAGCACACCCGTGGCGAGTGCCCGCTGAATACCGGAGACGTTAGAAGAGCGCGACAATTGCCGGGTTACCGGCGTGCCTTGCGAGGAGATCCAGATCGTCAGTTCTGCATCCGTGTCGAAACTGCCGGCGGTTTCCAGCGAGAACATGGTGATCGAGCGGTAGGGGATCGAGTGGATCTCGCGCTTGCGGCCGGTGACGCCTTGCTTGTCGACGAGGATCAGCCGGTGGCTGGTGAACACCATCAGGTCGCGGACGATGGAGAAGGCGAGGTCGATCTCCTCGTCCGGCACCAGGATGGGCTCGAGGTCGCGCCGGACGCCTTCGACATCGACGTCGCTGGCAAGGCCCAGCAGTCCGGACAACAGTCCCATGTGCACTCTCCCCATCAGTTGGCGCCGCGCCGCGTCGGCTGCCGTGCTTGCCGCATATAGGTCGGGGCGGCTATCAGTCGACGGCGCCGCCGGGGCGCGGGGGGGTGGACGCCATGGACAGTCGGATGGTTCTGCGATGAGCGGCGCGTCGAGTTTCGGGCCGGACTTTCCCTTCGCCTTCGACAGCTGGCTGAAGCATCCGTCGGGCCTCGGCGAAATTCCGGCCGAGAAGCATGGCGCGGAGGTCGCGATCATCGGCGCCGGGATGGCCGGGCTGGTGGCGGCGCACGAGCTGATGAAGCTCGGGCTGAAGCCAGTGGTCTATGAATCCGGCCAGCTCGGCGGCCGCTTGCGTTCGCAGGCGTTCGAGGGCGCCGCCGGCATCGTCGCCGAGCTCGGCGCCATGCGCTTTCCCCGCACCTCCAGCGCCTTTTTCCACTATGTCGACGACCTCGGCCTCGCCACGCGTCCCTTCCCCAATCCGCTGACGGCCGCCGCCGGCTCGACCGTGGTCGATCTCGAAAGCGAGCACTTCTACGCCGAGACGCTCGCAGACCTGCCGCCGCTGTTCCAGGAGGTCGCCGCCGCCTATGCCGACGCGCTGGAGGAGGGGTTCGGCTACGCCTCGCTGAAGGCGGCGATCGCCGCCCGGGACGCCGCGGCGGTGAAGGCGATCTGGAACCCGCTGGTCTCGCTGTGGGACGAGCGGACCTTCTACGACTTCGTCACGACGTCGAAGCCGTTCCAGAAGCTCACCTTCCGCCACCGCGAGGTGTTCGGGCAGGTCGGTTTCGGGACCGGCGGCTGGGATTCCGACTTTCCGAATTCGATGCTGGAGATCCTGCGCGTCAATGCGCTGGGCTTCGACGACGACCAGCACTACATCGTCGGTGGCGCCGAGCAGGTGCCGCAGGGGATCTGGCGCAAGGTGCCGGAAAAGATGGCGCACTGGCCGGCCGGCACCAGCCTTGCCGACCTCAACCACGGCGCGACGCGCCCGGCCGCGGTGGCGATCAACCGGCTGCCCGGCGGACATCTGGAGGTGATCGACCGCTGGGGCCGGCGCAACAGCTATGATGCGGTGCTTGCGACTTGCCAGAGCTGGCTCTTGACCACGGCGATCAAGACCGAGGAGAGCCTGTTCAGCCAGAAGCTCTGGATGGCGCTCGACCGCACCCGCTACATGCAGTCGTCGAAGACCTTCGTGATGGTCGACCGGCCGTTCTGGAAGGACAAGGATCCGCTCACCGGCCACGACGTGATGTCGATGACGCTGACCGACCGGCTGACGCGCGGCACCTACCTCTTCGACAACGGTCCAGGCCAGCCGGGGGTGATCTGCCTCACCTATTCCTGGATGTCGGACGCGCTGAAGATGCTGCCTTTCACCGCCGAGCGGCGGGTCGAGCTGGCGCTGGACGCGCTGGCGAAGATCTATCCGACGGTCGACATCGCCGGCCACATCATCGGCGATCCCATCACCGTCTCCTGGGAATCGGACCCGAACTTCCTCGGCGCCTTCAAGGGCGCGCTGCCGGGCCACTACCGCTACAACGACCGCATGTACGAGCACTTCATGCAGGCGGCGCTGCCGCCGGTCGAGCGTGGCATTTTCCTCGCCGGTGACGACGTCTCGTTCACCCCCGGCTGGGTCGAGGGCGCCGTTCAGACCGCGCTCAACGCCGTCTGGGGCGTGATGGCGCAGTTCGGCGGCAAGTCGCCCGCCGACAATCCCGGGCCGGGCGATGTCTGGAAAGAGCTGAAGCCGGTACGCCTCAGCGACTGAGGCAACCTGCCGGCTTCACGGAAGTGGCGGTAGCCATAGAGCAGTGGGGCAAGCCCCTGAAGTTTTAACAGTGGCGTAAGCCTCTGAAGTTTCTGGTAGTGGCGCAAGCCCCTGAGGTTTCTGGTAGTGGCGCAAGCCCCTGAAGTTTCGTCATCCTCGCGCGCAGCGCGGGGACCCATGCCGAGGCCTCGGGAGACAACCTGCCCTTTTCACTTCAGCCGCTTGCTCCTTCAACGAAGCGATGGATGAAGCGAAGAGGCATGGGTCCCCGCGCTACGCGCTAGGATGACGATCGTGAAGGTCTGCGCTTTGCCAGAGTGTTGCAGTAATTGTGCGGTCAGGACCTGAAGCGATCCTGTCGGTCAACGCACCGGATTGTCCGATGCTTGCCCAGGATCTCCACCAGCTGCTGCAGGCGAAACTCTACTCGCCGGCTTCTTCGAACAGGGTGCTGAGCTTCCAGGGGAAATCCTTGCCCTTCGACTCGATGTCGTCGACCTTCCAGCCGCCGTGCTCCTTGACCAGGCTGTAGTAGAGCACCGTCGGGTCGTCCATGTTGTCGAAGCCGACGGTGGCGGTGGCGCTGGCGCCGGAAGTTTTCGGCGTGCCGATCTTGAGATTGGTGATCTTGAAATCCTGGCCGGCGATCACCGGATCGAAGTCCAGCGCGCCGATCTCGCCCTCCGGCGTCTTCGCCTCGTCGGCGGCATAGAGACCGTTCAGCCGGTCCGAGAAGAACGGCGTGTAGTCCTCGACGCTGATGTCCTCGAGATAGGGAGCATAGAGCGCCGTCAGCACCGCCTCGGGGCTGTCGAAGGGCTCGGCCCGAGCCGGGCTCGACAGCAGAGCGGAGAGAAACAGGAAGAGAAGGACAGGCAGGCGCATCGGTTCATCCTCGGCGAACGGTGACGCCGAGGATTAACAGAGCCGGTCGCCGGCGGACAGAGACGCCGTGAGCGGCTTTCAGTCGCGACTGCGCCAGGCCCGCCCGCGACTGCGGGCTGCCGGAAGGGCATCGTGGGTCCTGCCACCGCGCGGGAGCGCCGTCCGGCGTCCCGACCGCCTGCAGCGCGACGCCGTCAACCAAGGCGGCTTTCGGCGATCAGGTGCCGGCGCCGATCAGAAGGTTCTGCAGCGACTGGTGCGAGTTCGACGGGACGATGTTCACGACGGTATAGCCGCGGCTCTTCAGCGACGCGAGAAACTCCGGCAGCATCGCCGCCGTGCGGCCGTGGATGTCGTGGAACAGGATGATGCCGGATCCGCGCTGGTTCAGGCGGGCGATGCTGCGGCTCGCGACCTCGTCCGGCGTGCTGACGAAATAGTCCTTCGAATCGACGTCGGCATCGATGACGACGGTACCACTCGCTGCCAGCGCGTGGCGCAGCGCCTTGGTGTCGGAGAGGTAGGGAAAGCGGAAGAACGGCGCGGCCTTCACCCGCATCGGCGTAAGCGCTGCCGCAATGCTCTCCTGCCCCTCGCGAATTTCACCGAGCGCCTTTTCGGTCGACAGCTTTGCGAGATCGGCATGGTGCTGGGTGTGCGAGCCGATGGTGTGGCCGCGGGCGGCGACCTTGCGCACCATCGACGGGTAGGCGCGCGCCATGCTGCCGACCATCAGGAACGTCGCCTTGACCCCGTTGGTGTCGAGCGTGTCGAGAATGCGGTCGGTGTATTTCGGCGAGGGGCCATCGTCGAAGGTGAGGACGACCTCGCCCTTCTGGAGCGCGAGGTCCTTGACCGACTTGACGAGGATCGTCCGCCCGGTCAGCGCCGTCTTGCGGTCGCCGAGAAACGGCCCGGCCATCCGCAGCGGCGCGCCTTCTGTGGCGGCATCGGCGAAGGCCAGCGGCTTCGGCGCCAGCATGCCCGCGGTGTTCTTCGGGAGATTGGCACAACCGGCTGTCAGCATCAGGCAACAGGCGGCGGCGACGGTGGAAAACGACCTGATCATGCAAATCTCTATTCTCTTAATGCCTCCGCGGTTTACGCAATCATGGTTAACAGTCTCCTACTCCGCTCGCCGCCGTCCGGCGGCGTGGTAAGCTTCGCTGCAGGCTGGGCGCTGGCGGCGCGTCGTGCTTTCTGCGGTAGACCTGCTGATGGCGATCTCCTCGGAGGGGGCCGGGAAGCGGTGGGGGAGGACGTGCATGACCGGTGACACAGACACGGTGGCCCCGAAGCCGGGCACCTCGACCGGAGAGCCCTCGGGGCGCGCTCCCTCGGCGATGGCCACGGCGACAGCGACCGAGATTGCGATCGAGATCACCGATGCTCCGGGCGCCGAGGACGCCGCGCGGGTGGTGTCCGGCCTCGTCGGCTTCAATGCGTCGACGGTCGGCCCGTCGAACCGGCAGACGCTCGCAGCGCTCCTGCGCCGCGGGGAGGGCGTCGTCGGCGGGGTGATCGGCTATACCGCCTGGGGCTGGCTCTATATCGAAAAGGTCTGGGTCGACGCGGCGCTGCGCGGTCAAGGCTTCGCCGCCAAGCTGCTCGCCGCCGCGGAAGCCGAGGCGCGGCACCGCGGCTGCCGCGGCATCTTCCTCGATACGTTCAACCCTGCCGCCCGGCGACTTTATGAGCGCGAGGGTTTCGAGGTCTGCGGCGAGATCGCGGATTTCACCGCCGGCCAGCCGCGGACGTTCCTGCAGAAACGGCTGTAGACGCCGTCCCGAACGAAAAAAGGCGGAGCCGAAGCCCCGCCTTTTCCAAATCAATGTTGATTGCCGGAGGAGCCTTAGGCCGCCTTCGACTTCGAGTGCCGCTTGCGCTCGTTCGGGTCGAGGTAGAGCTTGCGAAGACGGATGGTCTTCGGCGTGACTTCCACCAGCTCGTCGTCCTGGATCCAGGAGAGCGCGCGGTCGAGGGTCATGCGGATCGGCGGCGTCAGCTTGATCGCCTCGTCCTTGCCAGACGCGCGCATGTTGGTCAGCTTCTTGCCCTTCAGCACGTTCACCTCGAGATCGTTCTCGCGGGTGTGGATGCCGATGATCATGCCCTCGTAGACCTTGACGCCGGACTCGATGACCATCGGGCCGCGGTCTTCCAGGTGGAACATCGCGAAGGCGACGCTCTCGCCCGAGTCGTTCGAGATCAGGACGCCGGTGTTACGACCGGCGAGCTCGCCCTTGTAGGGGGCGTAGGAGTGGAACAGGCGGTTCATGATCGCCGTGCCGCGGGTGTCGGTCAGCAACTCCGACTGGTAGCCGATGAGGCCGCGGGTCGGGGCATGGAAGACCAGGCGCTGGCGACCGCCGCCGGACGGGCGGAGCTCGACCATCTCGGCCTTGCGCTCGCTCATCTTCTGCACGACGACGCCGGCATGCTCCTCGTCGACGTCGACGACGACTTCCTCGATCGGCTCCAGCTTCTCGCCGTTCTCGCCGGTCTGCATGATCACGCGCGGACGCGAGATGCCGAGCTCGAAGCCCTCGCGGCGCATGGTCTCGATCAGCACGGCGAGCTGCAATTCGCCACGGCCGGAGACGTAGAAGCTGTCCTTGTCGGCGGCTTCCTCGATCTTCAGCGCGACGTTGCCCTCGGCCTCCTTGAGCAGGCGGTCGCGGATGACGCGGCTGGTAACCTTGTCGCCCTCGGTGCCGGCGAGCGGCGAGTTGTTGACGATGAAGGACATCGTCACGGTCGGCGGATCGATCGGCTGGGCGACCAGCGGCTCGGTGACCTGCGGGTCGCAGAAGGTATCGGCGACCGTGCCCTTCGACAGGCCGGCGATGGCGACGATGTCACCTGCCTCGGCGTACTCGACCGGCAGGCGCTCGAGGCCGCGGAACGACAGGATCTTGCTGATGCGGCCGGTTTCCAGCAGCGTGCCGTCGCCGTGCAGGACCTTGACGGCCTGGTTCGGCTTGATCGAGCCCGACTGGATGCGGCCGGTGATGATGCGGCCGAGGAAGGGGTTGGCCTCGAGGATGGTGCCGATCATCTTGAACGGCTCGTCCTTGCCGGCGGTGTCCGGCTCCGGAACATGCTTGACGATGAGGTCGAACAGCGGCTCGAGGCCCTTGTCCTGCGGACCCTCCGGCGCTTCGGCCATCCAGCCGCCGCGGCCCGAGCCGTAGAGGACGGGGAAGTCGAGCTGCTCTTCGGTGGCGTCGAGCGCGACGAAGAGGTCGAAGATCTCGTTCAGCACTTCCTGGTGACGCTCGTCCTGGCGGTCGATCTTATTGATCGCCACGATCGGCTTCAGGCCGACCTTCAGCGCCTTGCCGAGCACGAACTTGGTCTGCGGCATCGGGCCTTCCGACGCGTCGACGAGGATGACCGCGCCGTCCACCATGTTCAGGATACGCTCGACCTCGCCGCCGAAGTCGGCGTGGCCTGGCGTGTCGACGATGTTAATGCGGATGTCCTTCCACTCGACCGAGGTCGCCTTGGCGAGGATCGTGATGCCACGTTCCTTTTCGAGGTCGTTGGAATCCATCGCGCGCTCTTCCTGGCGCTGGTTCTCGCGGAACGAGCCAGACTGGGAGAGCAGCTTATCGACCAGGGTCGTTTTGCCATGGTCGACGTGCGCGATGATCGCGATGTTGCGGAGCTTCATTCAATACCACCGGAAAAGATTGGCGCGTCGCGGTGTTTCACGTGAAACAATATCGCAAAGCTTGCATGCGCGGTGCCTTACATGATTTTCCGCAGATGCGAAAGGTCTGAGGCAAAGCGTCTGTCCGGGAGATGGGGTCCGGCGCCGTCGATTGCCATCCCCGACACCCATTGGTGCCGTATGCCCGCCGGCGCGTCGACCTCTACGCGCCGGCCGACGCCCCGACTGGCAAGGCCTTGTCAGGCCGCGAAGCCACGCTTGCGCAGGAGCGCCTGCGTCGTCGGCATGCGGCCGCGGAAGGCGGTATAGAGCTCGGCGGCCTCGCGCGTGTCGCCGGCCGAGTAGATGTATTTCAGCAGTTTTTCGCCGGTCGCCTTGTCGAACGCGTCGCCGGTCTCGGTGAACGCTTCGAACGCGTCGGCATCGAGAACCTCCGACCACATGTAGGAATAGTAGCCGGCGGAATAGCCGTCGCCCGAGAAGATGTGGGCGAAGTGCGGCGAGCGGTGGCGCATGACGATTTCGCGCGGCATGCCGAGCCCTGCGAGGATCTCCGCCTCGCGCGCCATCGGATCGACCGGCGACGTCCCGCTCTCGTGCAGCGCGAGGTCGACCAGCGCGGACGATGTGTACTCGACGGTGGCGAAGCCCTCGTCGAAGGTGCGGGCGGCCTTCATCTTGTCGACCAGCGCCTGCGGCAGCGGCTCGCCGGTCTCGACGTGGCGGGCATGGCGCTCGAGTACCGAGGGCACGGTCAGCCAGTGCTCGTAGAGCTGCGAGGGCAGCTCGACGAAGTCGCGGGCGACCGAGGTGCCGGAAAGGCTCGGCCAGGTGACGTCGGACAGCATGCCGTGCAGCGCGTGGCCGAACTCATGGAACAGCGTGCGGGCGTCGTCGATCGATAGCAGCGCCGGTTCGCCTGGCGCGGGCTTGGCGAAGTTCATGACGTTATAGATCACCGGCTTCTGGCCGCCGTCGAGCTTGTGCTGGCGGCGCAGGCTGCTCATCCAAGCGCCCGACCGCTTGGAGGCGCGGGCCAAGTAGTCGCCGAGGAAGGTGCCGATCTCGGCACCATCGGCATTGCGGACCCGCCAGATCCGGACGTCGGGGTGCCAGGCCGTCGCCTCCGGCCGCCGCTCGAAGGACAGGCCGAACAGGCGGGACGCGACGTCGAAGGCCGCCTCGATCATCCGGTCGAGCTCGAAATACGGCTTCAGCTCCGCCTCGTCGAAGTCGAACTCGGCTTGCCGGCGCTTCTCGGCGAAATAGCGCCAGTCCCACGGCTCCAGGCGGGCATTGTCGCCCTCCGCCGCGGAGAGGGCCTGGAGCGCCGTGGCGTCGCCGAGCGCCCGCTCGCGGGCCTTGACCCAGACCTCTTCCAGCAGCGCGCGCACGGCGCCGGGCGTCTTGGCCATGGCGTCATCGAGCTTGTAGGCGGCAAAGGACGGGAAGCCGAGGAGCTTCGCCTTCTCGGCCCGCAGCGCGAGAATCCGGGCGATCAGGGTCCGGTTGTCGGTCGGGCCGGGGTTCTCGCCACGCGCGATCCAGGCGCCGAAGGCCTTTTCGCGGAGGTCGCGGCGGCTGGAGAAGGTGAGGAACGGCGTCACGATCGAGCGCGACAGCGTCAGCGCGTAGCCCTCGATGCCGCGCTCGCGCGCCGCCTCGGCCATCGCCGACCGCGCAAAATCCGGCAGTCCGGAAAGATCGGCTTCGGTAAGCGGCAGGACGAAGTCGCGCTCGTCGGCGAGGATGTTCTGCGAGAAAGCCGTGCCGAGCTCGGAAAGCGTCGCGTCGACCTCGGCGAGGCGCTCGCGGTCGGCGCCTTGCAGCCGGGCGCCGCCGCGGACGAAACCGAGGTGAACGCGGTCGAGCAGGCGCAGGTCCTCGGCCGACAGGTCCTCTGCCGACCGGTCCGTGGCAAGGCTCTCGCGCTGTGCGAACACCGCTTCGATGCGCGCGAAGAGGCCGGCGTCGAGCGAGATCGCCGAGCCGTGCCGCGACAGTTTAGGCGAGATCTCGCGCTCCACCGCCTGCAACTCCTCGTCGGTATGGGCACCGGCCAACGTGTAGAAGGCGGAGGCGACGCGTGAGAGCCGGCGGCCGGCCCTTTCCATCGCGCCGATGGTGTTGGCGAAGCTCGGTGCCGCCGGATCGGCGACGATCGCATCTATCTCGGCCCGGTGAAGGCGCATCGCCATTTCGAATGCGGGCGCGAAGTCGGCTGGCTTAAGCTTTGAAAAGTCGGGCCATTCCCCGCTGAAGGCATCTTGACCCTCGGCCATCCCAACGGAATCGGCGCTGATGTCGATGAGATTCGCTGCCATAATCTTTGCAACCTTTGCAAACTACGTTACAAGTTCTCTGAGCCTTAAACGGCTATAGAGTCTGAACAAAACCGACATGACAGGCGGGCCGGAGGACATTCAGCGAGGCCCGTCACCGCCTTCGTCGAGGCTACACCTTTTTCGAGAAGAGAACGATGACCCAGCTCATTCCCGGAAATTCCCTCGGCTTCCTCCTCACCGATCTATCACGCCTGTTTCGGCAGGCGTTCGAGAAGGTCGTCGGCGTTGCCGGGCTCGAGCTGACGCCCGGTGAAATTCGCGCTTTGGCCCAAGTCGCGCGCAACAGTGGTGCCCGGCAGGCGGTGCTGGCAGAGCTCATGGGCGTCGAGCCGATGACGCTGTCGGCCTACCTGGACCGGCTGGAGGCGCACGGCCTGATCGCCCGGACGACCGATCCGACCGACCGCCGCGCCAAGGTCATCAGCCCGACGCCCGCGGCCGAGCTGGTCTTCCAGCGGGTGCGGCCCCTGGCGATGCAAATCTACAATGAAATGACCGCGGGGATCGACGAGCCGGATCTGCGCATCGTCGACAGCGCGCTGATCAAGATGCGGGCAAACCTTGTCAGCGAGCTGGAATCCGGCGGTCCGAAGCCAGTATTGCCGATCCAGCCCGTCATCGCCAAGATCGCCTGACGGGCAAGACGCACAGCACCTACTGGAGCACGAACCGCGTCGCGTTGCGCCATGCTCGTGCCCTTGTCTGTGTGTCGACCGTTTGGGGGCCCGCGGGTCCCGTCACGCCCTTGGGGCGACGGCACCGATCGGGCGTCGTCCCAGCCAATTCAGCTCGCAAGTCCCCGCTATTCCGCGGCGACCTGCTGGGCATAGGTGGACCTGACCGCGTCTGCGGCGATGGCGAAGGACCGTAGCCTGTCGGCCTGTCCGTGGATCTGGCCGGTGATGATGATCTCGTCCGGCGCATAGCGGGCAACCAGCGCTGCGATCTCGCGCCTAACGGTTTCCGGCGAACCGGTGGCGGAGACGGACAGCGCCTCATCGACGCCATGCTTCACCATCGGATCCAGCACCGCGTCGATGTCGTCCACCGGCCGCGGCAGCGGGCCGGGATGGCCGGTCCGCAGATTGGCGAAGGCCTGCTCCATCGAGCTGCGAAGACGCCGGCCCTCGGCATCCGTCTCGCCGGCGAAGACATTCATCGCCAGCATGAAATACGGCGACGCCAGATATTCCGACGGACGGAAGGTGTCGCGGTAGACCTCGATCGCCTGCTCCAGCGCCGCCGGGGCGAAATGCGAGGCGAAGGCGTAAGGCAGGCCGAAATGCGCCGCCAGCTGCGCGCCGTAGAGGCTGGACCCGAGGATCCAGACGGGGACGTTGGTGCCCATGCCGGGGACGGCCCGCACCCGCTGGTTCGGCCCCGCCTCGGCGAAATAGGCGAGCAGCTCCATCACGTCCTGCGGGAAGTTGTCGCTGTTGTCGAGGCTGCGGCGAAGCGCGCGGGCCGTGTTCATGTCCGTGCCCGGTGCCCGGCCGAGGCCAAGGTCGATGCGGTCGGGGTAGAGCGTCGCCAGCGTTCCGAACTGCTCGGCGATCACCAGCGGCGCGTGGTTCGGCAGCATGATGCCGCCGGATCCGACGCGGATCGTCCTGGTGCCGGCAGCGACATGGCCGATCACCACCGCCGTCGCCGCGCTGGCGATGCCGGTCATGTTGTGATGCTCGGCAAGCCAGAAGCGGTTGTAGCCAAGCGTCTCGGCGTGCTGCGCCAGGGCCAGCGAATTCGCCAGCGCGTCGGCAGCGGTGCCACCTTCGGGGATCGGCGAAAGGTCGAGGACGGAATAGGGAAGCATCGGGTCTGTCCATCTCATGCGTGAGCCAGAGCGTCGTGCATCCCGAAGGGCGCACACAGGACGCTCTGTCCTACTAAATCTCGAGCATCTCTCGTTGATTGGGTGAATTCACCCAACCGCAGGATGCTTCGAAGGAGATGGGAACGGCGGGCGTCGCTGTCCAGCTCGGAGGGCAGTGCCTGCCCCGGCAGAGCGAGGCCGGACAGCCCGGAAAGCCCTATGGACTGGGCGTCTGACCGATCGGTAGAAAAAAAAGCCCCGCCGGTCTCCGGCAGGGCTTTTTCAGAGTGGACGTGGCGTTTGCCCGTCCTCAGATCCGGCGACGGCCCTGGATGATCTGAACGACGACGACGATCACCGCGATTACGAGCAGGAGATGGATCAATCCGCCGGCGACGTGGAACACGAAGCCGCCAAGAATCCAGGCGATCACCAAAATTACTGCAAGTGTCCAAAGCATCGAGCCGTCTCCTGATCGGGCAGTCCCACGGGCCGCCTCGCCCCATAATGGCCACAGACGAAAGGCGTTCCGTCTGTCACGCGGCAAATGTTGGCGCACCGTGCCGGCACCGCCTCCGAAGAAGCGGCAACCGGTGATCTGCCCGTTGCGGCCACGCGCTAGAGCCGGTCGCGCTTGCCGAGCGTGCGCAGCCGCAGGGCGTTGAGCTTGATGAAGCCCGCCGCGTCCTTCTGGTCGTAGGCGCCGTGGTCGTCCTCGAAGGTGACCAGCGCATCGGAGTAGAGCGATTTCGGGCTGGAGCGGCCGGTGACGATGACGTTGCCCTTGTAGAGCTTCAGCGTGACCGTGCCCTCGACATGCTCCTGGCTCTTGTCGATCAGGGCCTGCAGCATCTCGCGCTCGGGCGAGAACCAGAAGCCGTTGTAGATCAGCTCGGCATAGCGCGGCATCAGCTCGTCCTTGAGGTGCGCGGCGCCGCGGTCGAGCGTCAGGCTCTCCACCGCGCGGTGCGCGGCGAGGAGGATGGTGCCGCCGGGGGTCTCGTAGATGCCGCGCGACTTCATGCCGACGAAGCGGTTCTCGACGAGATCGAGCCGGCCGATGCCGTTGTCGCGGCCGAGATCGTTCAGCGCGGCCAGCAGCTCGTGCGGGCGCAGCGCCTTGCCGTCGAGCGAGACGGCATCGCCCTTGAGGAAGCCGACCTCGATCGTCGTCGCGCGGTCCGGGGCCTCTTCAGGGCTGATGGTGCGCTGGTAGACGTAGTCCGGCGCCTCCTCGGCGGGATCCTCCAGCACCTTTCCTTCAGAGGACGAGTGCAGAAGGTTCGCGTCGACCGAGAACGGTGCCTCGCCGACCTTGTCCTTCGACACCGGGATCTGGTGCTGTTCGGCGAAGTTGATGAGGTCGGTGCGCGACTTGAAGCTCCACTCGCGCCAGGGCGCGATGATCTTGATGTCCGGGTTCAGCGCATAGGCGGAGAGCTCGAAGCGGACTTGGTCGTTGCCCTTGCCGGTGGCACCGTGCGCGATCGCGTCGGCGCCGGTCTCGCGGGCGATCTCGACGAGGCGTTTGGAGATCAGCGGACGGGCGATCGAGGTGCCGAGGAGGTAGACGCCCTCGTAGACGGCGTTGGCGCGGAACATCGGGAAGACGAAGTCGCGGCAGAACTCCTCGCGGACGTCCTCGATGTAGATTTCCTTGATGCCGAGCATCTCGGCCTTGCGGCGCGCCGGCTCCAGTTCCTCGCCCTGGCCGAGGTCGGCGGTGAAGGTCACCACCTCCGCGCCATACTCGGTCTGCAGCCATTTCAGGATGATCGAGGTGTCGAGGCCGCCGGAATAGGCGAGGACGACCTTCTTGACGTCGCGCTGGTTTGCCATGCTCTTGTCCCACGAGAAACGAATTCGGTGTGGGCTCTATAGCAAGAGATGGCGGGGAAGAAAGCCGCGGCAGCGACATCGGTGGCGCTGCCGGGTCCTTGCGCCCGGATGTCCTTCGGCACGTGCAGCCCGCCGTACCCCTCTGAGGAAGGTGTCGATGCCGATGATGAGCTGGCAGGCCTGGGCCGTGCTTTCGGCGATTTTCGCGGCGTTGACGGCGGTCTTCGCCAAGATCGGCATCGAGAATGTCGGCTCGGATTTCGCGACCTTCGTGCGGACCATCGTGATCATCCTGGCGCTCGGCGCGATCCTGACGGCGACCGGCGGGTGGCAGAGCCTCTCGACGATCTCGCCGCGCAGTGGGCTTTTCCTGGTGCTGTCCGGCTTGGCCACCGGTGCCTCCTGGGTCTGCTATTTCCGGGCGCTGAAGCTCGGCCAGGCCGCACAGGTGGCGCCGATCGACAAGATGAGCGTCGTTCTGGTGGCGCTGTTCGGCACGCTGTTTCTCGGCGAGCGGCTCTCCGCGACGAACTGGGGCGGCGTCGCGCTGATCACGGCCGGAGCGGTGCTCGTCGCCTATCGGGGATGAGGCTCGAGGCGAGAGCCCATATTGGGGCGAGGCGGGCTAGGCGAGTGCCGGCGAAGCGCCAGGCGGGAATGCCGATGCCGGTGACAGCGCGGTCGATCCTGTCGGCCGCCGTGAAGATCGGCGCCCGGATCAGCAGCATGACGATGCCGACGAGCAGCCAGGACAAGACGACGTCGGACAGGAAATGTCCGCCGAACGCGATCCGGTTCAGCGAGAACAGGACGGCAAGGACCGCAAGCGGAACTGCGACGGCGATCCGCGCGGGCTTCGGCACGATCAGCCCGACGGCCAGCATCGCCGCTGCCGATGCCGCCTCGCCCGAGGTAAAGGAGCAATTGCCGCTGCAGGCGCCGACGAGCTGCCAGGGCCCGGTGAAATCCAGCGTGCCGCCGAACTCCAGGAGCTCGCGCGGGCGGACGCGGCCAAACAGGTTCTTCAACACGCCGTTGACGAGAAGGCCGGGGCCGGCGGCATAGACGGCGATCAGGAACAGCGCCTTGTGCGGGCGCATCACCCAGCGCGAGGACAGGCCAAGGGCGGCGACGTAGAGGCTGGCGAGCGTCGCGGCGAGCAGCGCGCCGGTAATCGCGCTCTGCGACCAGCGCAGCAGCTTCAGGCCGGCATCGTGCTGCAGCGGAAATCCGTGGCCAGCGACGGCGAACCAGCGGGCGACGCCGAGATCGAGGGCGGGAACGGCCATGGAGAGGAAGCTGAAGGCGACGAGAAGCCGGGCGAGGAGGCCGATCGGTGCCGTGTCGGCGCTTCGGGCGAAACGTTCGGCAGCGCCGCGCAGGAAGGACGGCGTGGCGCGCGCGCCGTCCCGCAGCGCCCCTGCAACGGCCGACGCGGCCGTCCGCACCGCGGTATCGCCTGTTGTCTTCGTCATGCGTCTTTCCCCCGACCGACGCGGAACCATGGCCGCGGCGGACGACAGGGGAATGACTTGCAGGTTACCGCCGGATGACGCCGCCGAAGATCGAGGGGCGCACGTCGACCCTCGCGGTTTTCGGGTGGCTGGGCGCCGGCGGCCGGGTTAGACCTGGCTCACCGCTCTACTGCAGGGATCGCGACGCATGGACTTCATTCCGGCCCTCGGGCCGCTCCTCGCCTTCACGCTGGCCGCTTTCGTCCTGACGATCACGCCTGGGCCGGACATGACGCTGTTCATCGGCCGCACGTTGTCGCAAGGGCGGGCAGCCGGCATCGCCACCATGCTCGGCGCCTCCAGCGGCGTTCTGGTGCACACGACGCTCGCCGCCTTCGGCCTGTCGGCGCTGGTCGCGGCCTCGCCGGAAGCCTTCGGCCTGCTGAAGTTCGCCGGCGCCGGCTACCTCATCTTCCTCGCGGTGCAGGCGATCCGGAGCGGCTCATCGCTGCAGCTGGAGGCGGTGGCCGGCAAGCCGCGTTCGCTCGTCGCCAACTGGCTGACCGGGGTCGGCATCAACCTGTTGAACCCCAAGATCATCCTGTTCTTCGTGACGTTCCTGCCGAGCTTCGTTTCGGCGGGGGATCCGCATGCGACCGGCAAGCTGTTCTTCTTCGGCGTCTACTTCATCGTGCTGGCGGTGCCGATGAGCATTGCCATGATTCTCGCCGCGGACCGCTTCGCCCTCTCGCTGAAGAAGCGCCCGAAGGTGATGCGCGGCATCGACTGGCTGTTCGCCTCGGTATTCTCGGCCTTCGCCGTCAAGATCCTGCTGACGCCCGGTCGCTGAGAGCCTTCGAAACCGCTACGCGTAGGCGTAGGGGCCGCCGGCCTCCAGCGCCCTGATGTAGGCGGGGCGGGCGTGGATGCGCTCGAGAAAGGCGCGGCAGTTCGGCCGGGCGTCGAAGCCGATGCGGTCCTTGCCGGTCTCCAGCGGAAAACTCATCATGATGTCGGCGGCCGAAAACTCCGGCCCGGCGAACCAGCCGGTCGCGGCCAGCGACTGCTCCCAATAGTCGGCATGCGCCTGCAGCTGCGGCTCGAGGAACACGCCGTCGAGCTTGGCGAAGACCGGCTTCATCAGCGGTCGCAGCAGTTTCGGCAGGCCGGCCGGGATACGGCCGAAGACCAGCTTCATTACCAGCGGCGGCATTGCCGAGCCCTCGGCATAGTGCAGGAAATGCCGGTACTGCCAGCGCATCTCGCCGACGGCCGGCGGGCCGAAGCCGCCGCGCGTCTCGGTGAGGTAGTCGACGATGGCGCCGGTCTCGGCGAGCGTCAGCCCGTCCTCGGTGATGACCGGAGACTTGCCGAGCGGATGCACGGCGCGGAGCTCGGCCGGCGCCCGCATGGTCTTCGGATCGCGCTGGTAGCGCTTGATCTCGTAGGGCGTACCGAGCTCTTCGAGCAGCCAGAGGATGCGCTGCGAGCGGCTGTTGTTCAGGTGATGAAGGATGATCATCCGGCCTAAGTGACGCGCCTGGCGCCGATGGCAAGATCATCCGGACAAGCTACGCGGACATGACGAGGTCATGCTTACCGTATGCTCCGCCGACAGCTGGCTACTTGCCGGCGGCCTGGCGCAGCGCGACGTTGATGCGGTCCTGCCAGCCCGGGCCTTCGGCCTGGAAGTGCTCGAGCACGTCCGTGTCGATGCGCAGCGAGACGAGTTCGCGCGCGCCGGGCGCGGCGGGCAGGCCGAGCGTGCGCTCGTCGATCCGCTCGGGCTTCTTGGTCACCTGCTTGAAGGCGGCTTCCGCGGCGCTGCGCGGGTCGCTCGGACGCCTGGTTCTTTCCGGCGGTCTCATGGAATGTCCTCTTGGGTTGGGAAGATCGATCTTAGCACGGCGGCCCACGCTGCCGTCAGGGCGTCGGGGCGGTATCCACCACTTGCGGTGCCGCCGGCGGCAAGACGGCAAGCCGCCGCGGCGTGCGCCAGCGGCCTGCGCCGCGCCCGGCGACGATCCAGTAGACCATGGCGAAAGCGAGACCCGCGACGATCATCGCGGTCTGGACGCTCGCATGCGGCATCGCTTCGCCATAGGCCGAGCGCATGATGGCGAAGCCGCCGATGATGCCGGCGGCCATGTGCAGGATCAGCGAGCGCCAGCCGAGGCTCTCGGTGACCACCATGAACAGGCCCCAGGGGATCAGCACCGCGGCGCCGACCTGGGCGGACTGCGCGAGGAAGCCGAAAACCGCCTGCACCCAGAACAGCGGATCACCGTCCGCCCCGGTCAGGTCGACGAAAGGCCACAGCAGCGCGAAGCCGGCGGTGAGGCACGCGAAGATGAAGGCGACCGGAATGACGAACAGGAAACGCAGTACCGCGGTCACGTCCGGCGGTCCCCCAAGGCTGACGTCACTGGCCGGCTGCCAGCCGTTCGGTCTTGCGCATGCGCTCGCTCTCCGACTTCAGCTGGCCGCAGGCGGCAAAGATGTCGCGGCCGCGCGGCGTGCGGATCGGCGAGGCGTAGCCGGCCTGGTTCACGACGTCGGCAAAGCGCTCGATCTGGTCCCAGTCCGAGCACTCGTAGTCGGTTCCCGGCCAGGGATTGAACGGGATCAGGTTGATCTTGGCGGGGATGCCGGAGAGCAGCCGCACCAGCTCGCGGGCGTCGCCGAGGCTGTCGTTGACGCCCTTCAGCATGACGTACTCGAACGTGATGCGGCGGGCATTGGAGACGCCGGGATAGGTCCGGCAGGCCTCCAGCAGCTCGGCCAGCGGGTACTTCTTGTTGATCGGCACCAGCACGTCGCGCAGTTCGTCGCGCACGGCATGCAGCGAGATGGCGAGGCCAACGCCCATTTCCTCGCCGGTGCGCGCGATCATCGGCACGACGCCGGAGGTCGACAGCGTGATCCGGCGCTTCGAGAGAGCCAGACCCTCGCCGTCGGAGACGACGGCCAGCGCCTGGCGGACATGGTCGAAATTATACAGCGGCTCGCCCATGCCCATCATCACCACGTTGGAGACCAGGCGGCCCTCGGAGGGCAGGATGCCGCCTTCCGGCGTGTCGGCATCGGGAAAGTCGCCGAGCCGGTCGCGGGCGACCATGATCTGGCCGACGATCTCGTCCGGCGTCAGGTTGCGCACCAGGCGCTGGGTGCCGGTGTGGCAGAAGGTGCAGGTGAGGGTGCAGCCGACCTGGGAGGAGACGCAGAGCGTGCCGCGGCCTTCCTCGGGGATGTAGACGGTCTCGATCTCGACAGGCCGGCCGGCGCCCTTGGCGGCAAAGCGGAACAGCCATTTGCGCGTGCCATCGACCGAGATCTGCTCGTCGACGATCTCCGGCCGCGCGATGTCTGCGGTCTCCGAAAGCTTCTGGCGAAGGTCACGGGAAATATTGGCCATCTGGCCGAAGTCGGAGACGCCGCGCACGTAGAGCCAGTGCCAGAGCTGCGCGGTGCGCATGCGCACCTGCTTGTCCGGCACGCCGGCGCTGCGGAGCGCCTCGCCCAACTGCTCGCGGCTCATGCCGATGAGATGCGGCTTCGCCTCGGTGGTCACCGCCTGCGGCCGCACCATGGCGACGGGCACGAGCGCTTCGCCGTGCACAGGCGGCGTCGGTGCGAGATCGAGCAGTACGGCCATGGGGGCGCCTTCGTTCCCAGGACCACAGGCGGTCGCGGGCGTCATGATGTCAGGATCCCCTTCAAATGACGCCTTTGCGGCTTTTTCGCAAGGGCGCGGCGGCCTCACGCGGTTTTGCGCGGGGAAAGCTGCCCTGAAACGGCGAAAGCCGGACCCGAGGGCCCGGCTTTCGCGAGATCATTCGTTTCCTGCCTACTTGCAGGTGCCGATCGACTGGAGCGCGGCGGTGACGCCCGACAGCGAGTAGGTGTAGTGCGTGGCGGTCCCGCGCTGCGACTTCGCATCGACCTTCATGTTCGTGCCCTTGCGGAGCGAGGCGACGAGCTGCGGCTCTTCGGCGGCGTTCTCCATCCAGGCGGATTCGCCGCGGGTGAACAGCGTGTACTTCCGGCCGTCGATGTCGACGACGACCTTCGAGCCGTCCTGCATCTTGTAGCCCATCACCACCTGCGGCTCGTAGGAGACGCCCTGGCCCGGCTTCTGGGAAATCAGGAAGAAGATGTCGCCGTGGTCGACGCTCGCCGGTTCCATCGCCGTCGGCGTGGACAGGATGTAGCAGACCTTGCCGCCCGAGGCGGTATAGGAGTAGCTCCCCCAGGCGTTGAACTGCTTGATCCGGGTCGGTGTCTGCGCCGTAGCGGCAGCGCTCGACAAGACCAGGATGGCTGCCGCCGTGGTCAGGACATTCTTCAAAGACATGGCTCCCCGCTCGTCTGGTGATTGGCCATAGGCTGTGCTGCCCGGCCAGTTTCTGGACGCGACTTACGTTCAGTTTGCCTTAAAAGGTCTTGATGTCGGGTAAACGAACCGAGACTGGCGGCAAACGTGGATGAGGTTCTGATCGGCCGGGGCGCCCGCTTCGCAAACCTCCGGCTTTCCGATCCCGTCGCGCGCCATCACGAGTGAGCCAAGAATGTTGGCGACAATTTGGCGATGTCCGCTTAGCGCGCGCTGGTTGTCCTCCGCTCGTCTTCTGCATGCGGGACAGCACGGGCGTCCACCCCTTCCGGGCACACGAAGGCTTGATCAGCCTTCCTTCATCTCGCCGAGGGTTTCGGCGGCCCGGAGATAGTGTTCCGGCTTGATGTTGTGGCGGACCGCGCCGAAAGCCGCCCAGAGAACGGCGATGTCGTCGGTGAAGCCGAGGCCGAGGAGGAAGTCGGGAATAATGTCGATCGGGAGGACGAAATAGGCGAGGGCAGCGAGAAGGATGCCCTTGCTCGACGACGGCGTCTCGGGATCGATGGCGCAGTAATAGGAGGCGACGACGTCGTCCATGAACGGCACGTGCCGCGCGGCGCGTCGGAGCGTTTTGAAGAACGACCGGCGCACCTTCGTTTCCTGCTCGGCCTGTTTCTCGACCGTCGCCGGCAACAGGATTTCATCGATCTGGGTTTTCGCGATGGTCATGCGTCTCTCGTCTCTCCGCTTCCTCTCACCTTCAGATGGCGCGGAGAGATGACGGCTCAAGAGTTAGGGTGTTGCCGATGCACGGGTTTTGGCGAGGCGGCATGTCCTTCGCTCCGGCGAGACCTTCGTCAACGGCATTCGGCGAGCCCGCGCATCCGGCTGTCCTCATCCTGCCGGTGGGCGGCGGGTGCAACCAGCGGGAAGCTCTCCTCGCGCACATAGGGCCCGCCGCCGACCGAGTCGCGCGAGGACAGGAGCACGAAGCGGCTGACCGGAAAAAGCGGAGTGCCGAAAGGGCCGCGGCAGGCGAGATAATGCGCGACGTCGTCGATCTTCGGCTGGCGCAGCCGGGCCAGCGTCACATGCGGCACGAAGCGGCGCGGGTCGGCCGGCATGCCGAGGCGGCGGCAGACGCGGTCGATGTCGGCCTGCAGCGCCTCCAGCGGCGGCGAGACCTTGACGCCGGCGTAGAGCGAATGCGGCTTCTTGGAGCCGAAGGCGCCGACGCCATCGAGCGCCAGCTGGAACGGCGCGCGCTCGATGCGATCGAGCGCGGCCACCATCTCGTCGGCGAACCGGGCGTCGACGTCGCCGATGAAGCGCAAGGTGATGTGGTAGTTCTCGACGTCGATCCAGCGGGCCGACGGCATGCCACCGCGCAGGAGCGACAGGGCCAAGGCCGCATCGCGCGGGATCTCGATGGCGGTGAACAGACGCGGCATGAGAACTTCTCCGCAAATCAGTTGGCCTTCGCGGCGAGCCTTTCACCTTGAACCGGGCGATTCAAGCGCTCCCGCGCCACAAGGGCTCCCGCGATGGCTTGCCGTGGGTGCAATGCACAATTACTTTCGCCCCAGATTGGCCCGTTTGCCTTGATGCCGGCAGGCCGCCTTGCGGGAGGAGCGACAGACCATGGATGTCCAGATGCCCGCCGCTCCGCCATCCTCCGCCGACGACCTTGCCCCGGCCGTGCCGCCAATGCAGCGTGCCGCGGCGCCGAGCTTTGCCATCCGCCGGATGCACCCGCCCGAACACGCGGTGATCGCCGACCACCTGAAGCGTCTCGACCCGGAAACACGCCGGCTGCGCTTCGGCAATCCGGTGAACGACGCGTTCCTCGAGCGCTACGCCGCGCTGGCGCTCAGCGAGGACGCCGTGGTGTCCGGCTGCTTCATTCGCGGGACGATGCGGGGCGTCGCCGAACTGCGCTTCCTCGACGACGGGCGCCGGGAGGCCGAGGGCGCGTTCAGCCTCGAGCCGGATTTCCAGGGCTTTGGCCTTGGCGCCGCTCTGTTCGGCCGCACCATCGCGCTCGCCCGCAACCGCGGCGTCCGCCGTCTCTATCTGACCTGTCTCAGCGAAAACCGGCGCATGCAGCGCATCGCCCGCCGCCACGGCGCCGAACTGTCCTTCGTCGAGGGCGACGTCATGGCCGACATCCGCCGGCCGTATGCCGATGCCGGGAGCCTCGCCGAAGAAGGACGGGGCGATGAATTCGTCGTCGCACGGCTGGAATGGCGGCAGCGTTTTGGCGCCCTCGGCGTGTCCGTCCGGCGGCTCGCGCGCGGCGGCGTCTGAGCACCGGTGGGCCTCGGGCTTCCTCGGTCGGGGTTAGTTTGCCGGCTTCGCCAGCGCATCGAGCTCCTTGATGACCGCGGGCAGGATCCTCTCGACGATGACCGCGACGCCCTTCGGATTGGGATGCATGCCGTCGGCTTGCGTCAGCGCCGCCTCGCCCGCCGACCCGTCGAGGAAGAAGGGATAGAGGGAGACGCCGTAGGCCGTCGCCAGCCGGGCATAGATCGGGTTGAAGGCGGCGGCGTAGTCCGGCCCCATGTTCGGCGGGGCGATCATGCCGGCGAGCAGCACGGGGATCCGGCGCTCCTTCAGCCGCTTCAGCATGGCGTCGAGATTGCGCTCGGATATCGCCGGCGCGATGCCGCGCAACGCGTCGTTCGCGCCAAGCTCGAGGATCACCAGATCCGCGGTATCCGGTACCGACCAGTCGAGCCGGGCGAGGCCCCCGGTGGTGGTATCGCCGGAGACGCCGGCATTGGCGACGGTGACGGCATAGCCCTTGGCGACCAGCGCCGCCTGCAGCTGCTCTGGGAAGGACTCGCCCGGCCCGACGCCGAAGCCCGCCGAGAGGCTGTCGCCGAGGGCGACGATCTCGGTCGCCGCCTTCGGCGCGGTCTGCGCTGCGGCAACCGCTGGGCTCAACGCCAATGACAATGACAATGACAATGACAATGCCGTCAGGATCAGGGCGAGCGGTTGGAAGCGTGGCATGGCGGTCCCATATTGCGAGACGTTCGGCCCCGGTGCCGCGGCCTCTCGACGTCCTCTCCAGAGATATAGGAACAGATCCGCGTGACAGAACCGGCGATCCGATTACAGAACGTTCATCTGACGCTGGGCACCGGCCGCACCTCGGTGCACGTCCTGAAGGGCATCGATCTGACGGTCGAGCGGGGCGAATCCGTCGGCATCGTCGGCCCCTCCGGCTCCGGCAAGTCGACGCTGCTGATGGTGCTGGCGGGCCTCGAGCGAGCCGATAGCGGCCTCGTCGAGATCGCCGGGCAGGCGCTGGGCACCCTCTCCGAGGACCAGCTCGCGACTTTCCGCGGGCGCAACATCGGCATTGTCTTCCAGTCCTTCCACCTCATTCCGAACATGACGGCGCTCGAAAACGTCGCCGTGCCGCTGGAGCTCGCCGGCCATCCCGACGCCTTCGAGCGGGCGGCGCGCGAGCTTGCCAATGTCGGGCTGAAGGACCGCGTCACGCATTATCCGGGCGAACTGTCCGGCGGCGAGCAGCAGCGCGTGGCGATGGCGCGTGCCTTGGCGCCGGAGCCGGCGATCCTCATCGCCGACGAGCCCACCGGCAATCTCGACGAGACGACCGGTGTCGCGATTGCAGACCTGCTGTTCGCCGAGCAGGCGCGGCGGCAGATGACGCTGGTGCTCGTCACGCACGACAAGCGTCTTGCCGCCCGCTGCGGGCGGGAGGTGGCGGTGCGCAGCGGCAACATCGAGGCGCCGGGCGCATCGGACATCCCGGCTGGAAATTCTGCCGCGCCATCGCACGGCTCCGCCGGGGTGCCGCTGCGATGACGGCGGTCGATGCGGCCGCGGAACCGGCGGCGGCCCGCAGCGTCGCGCCGGGCGCCCGACGCGCCCGGCTGAAGCTCGCCTGGCGTTTTGCGCTGCGCGAGATGCGCGGCGGGCTGTCCGGCTTCTATATCTTCCTCGGCTGCATCACCCTCGGCGTCGCCTCGATCGCCGCGGTGAACTCGGTGTCGTCGATGATGACGTCCGGCATCGAGCGCGAGGGCCGCGCCATCCTCGGCGGCGACATGCGCTTCACCTTCGTCCAGCGCGAGCCCAGCGGCGACGAGCGCGGCTTCATCGACGGCCTTGGCGCGGTGTCGAAGGCGACCTCGATGCGCTCGATGGCACGGCTTGCCGACGGCAGCGACCAGTCGCTGGTCGAGGTCAAGGCGGTCGACGCCGCCTATCCGCTCTACGGCACGCTGGAGACCGTCCCCGCCGCGCCGCTCGCGGAGTTGCTCGCGCCGCGCGACGGCCGCCTCGGCGCGCTGGCCGCGCCCGAGCTTCTGGAGCGGTTGAAGATCCAGCCCGGCGCTGTCCTGAAGCTCGGCACCGCCGAGGTCGAGATCCGCGGCACCATCGCCCGCGAACCGGACCTTCTGTCCGACGGCTTCAACTTCGCGCCGCGGCTGATGCTGTCGGAGGCAGGCCTTGCCGCGACCGGCCTGATCCAGCCCGGCAGCCTGATCGAGAACGCCTACAAGGTGAAGCTTGCGAGCGGGAACGCCAAGACGACCACGGCCACGGCGAACGATCGGTTTCCCTCGGCCGGCTGGAGCATCCGCACCGCCGACCGCGCCGCGCCCTCGCTCCAGCGCAACATCGAGCGGTTCTCGCAGTTCTTGACGCTGGTCGGGCTGACGGCGCTGATCGTCGGCGGCGTCGGCGTCGCCAATGCGGTGAACGCCTACCTCGACTCCAAGCGGGCGGTGATCGCCACCTTCAAGAGCCTCGGCGCCGGCGGCAGCTTCGTCGTCACCATCTACCTCATCCAGATCATGCTGCTCGCCCTCGTCGGCGTCGTCTGCGGCATGGTGCTCGGCGCCATCGCGCCCTTCGTCACCGCGCGTTTCCTCGAAAGCGTGCTGCCGGTGGCCGCCAACGCCTCGGTTTATCCCGGCGCGCTGGCGCTGGCGGCGGTGTTCGGCCTCCTCACCGCGCTGGCCTTCGCGCTGCTGCCGCTCGGCCGCACCCGCGACGTTCCGGCGACGGCGCTGTTCCGCGACGCCACCGCCGTCTCCGGCGTGCGCATGCGCTGGGCCTATCTCGGCGGCGCGATCGGCCTTGCCGTCGTCATCGCCGCGCTGGCGCTGACGATGGCGAGCGACCGCAAGGTGGCGGCGATCTTCCTCATTGCCACGGCCGTCGCCTTCCTCATCCTGCGCGGCGTTGCCTGGGCGATCCAGGCGCTCGCCCGCCGGGCACCGCGGGTGCGCTCGACGCCGCTGCGTCTCGCCATCGGCAACATCCACCGCCCGGGCGCGCTGACGCCCTCGGTGGTGCTGTCGCTCGGCCTCGGGCTGACGCTCCTCGTGACGCTCGCGATCATCGACACCGGCCTGCGCCGGGAGATCTCGACGGGTCTTGCCGACCGTGCGCCGAACTTCTTCTTCGTCGACATCCAGAACGCCGAGATTGCGCCGTTCCGGGCCGAGATCGAGACGCTGGCGCCCGGCGCCAAGCTCGACGCCGCGCCGATGCTGCGCGGCCGGATCACCCGCATTAACGGCCAAGACGTCGCCAAGATGGAGATCCCGGCCGAGGGCGGCTGGGTGCTGCGCGGCGACCGCGGCGTGACCTACGCCGCGACCAAGCCGGAGAACTCCAACCTCACCGCCGGCGAATGGTGGCCGGCGGACTACAGTGGCGTGCCGCTGGTCTCGTTCTCGGCCGAGGAGGCGCGCGAGCTCGGGCTGAAGATCGGCGAGGAGATGACGGTCAACGTGCTCGGCCGCGACGTCACCGTGAAGATCGCGAACTTCCGCACCGTCGAGTGGGAATCGCTGTCGATCAACTTCGTCATGGTGTTCTCGCCCAACACCTTCGCCGGAGCGCCGCATGCCTGGCTGGCGACGCTGTCGATCCCCGGCGCGACGCCGGCGACGGAGGCCGCGGTGATGAACGGCATCACCAATGCCTATCCGGCGGTGACCACCGTCCGGGTGAAGGAGGCGCTGGACACCATCAACGGGCTGATCGCCCAGCTGGCGCTGGCCATTCGGGCGGCCGCGGCCGTTGCGCTGGTCGCCTCGGTGCTGGTGCTGTCGGGGGCGCTCGCCGCCGGCAACCGCAACCGCATCCACGACGCGGTGGTCCTGAAGATGCTGGGAGCGACGCGCCGGGTGCTGATCGGAGCCTTCACCACCGAATATCTGCTGCTCGGCCTTGCCACCGCGGCCTTTGCTATTGGCGCCGGCGCTTTGGCGGCCTGGTTCGTGGTGTCCTCGATCATGAAGCTGCCGTTCACCCTCGACTGGACGGTGGCGCTGACGACGCTCGTTGCGTCGCTGGTCCTGACCGTCGGTTTTGGTCTTGCCGGGACGTGGCGGGTGCTGGGGCAGAAAGCCGCGCCGGTACTTCGGACTCTCTGACGTCAGGAAGCTTGCCGAAGTAGAGGATGAGGGTGACGCTGGGATACAAGTTCGTATCCCTTGCAATCCGATTTAAGGGAATTTTTAGCCGGCTACTCTAACCTTGTCGCTTAAAGAGGCAGGGGTGCGGTCGAAACAAGACCTTCTTCCCCTGATGCCTGGGAGGTCGAGGTTTTGATGCGGTTTGCCAATTTGTCCATCGCCAAGAAGATCGGCGTCGCCTTCGCCGTGATGATCCTCGGTTCGGCGACAATCGGCGCCGCGATGCGCTCAAGCATGCAAAGTATTGAGGCCGCCCGCACGCGCGCTGAATTCGACAACGGCGTCATAGCGACGACGCTCGAGGCGCGGGGCGCCCTGACGCGTCAGGAGAACTCGCTGCGCGGCTTTCTCGTTACCCGCGATACCTATTATGCCGACCGGCTGAAGAAGCACCGGGCGACGTTCGAGAAATACCTCTCCGACATGAGCGCATCGCCCGGCATCACGCCGGAGCTCACCGCCACGATCACCAAGATCAACGCCGACCTCGCCGCCTGGCACAGCAACATCGCCGAGCCGGCGATCGCCCTGGCCGCCAAGCCGGCGACCTATCCGCAGGCGGTGGCGCTGCTCGGCTCGGACGCGGCGTCGAGCTACATCGATCCGGTCGAGGAGGCGCTCGACGGCCTGAAGGAACAGAAGCGCGCGTCGATTGCAGAAGAGACGGCCGCGCAGCTTGCCGCCTTCTCGACGGCGCAGACCACGCTGTTCGCCGGCATGGGCCTGCTGATCGCGGCGGCGATCGCTCTCGCCGTGATGCTGTCGCGCGGTATCGGCCGCCCGGTCATCGCCATGCGCGATGCCATGCAGCGGCTGGCCGACGGCGACAGCAGCATCGACGTGCCCGCGCTCGGCCGCAAGGACGAGGTGGGCCAGATGGCCGGCGCCTTCGACAAGCTGAAGCAGGTGTCGGTCGAGCACGAGCGGCTGGGCGCCGCGGCGGAACAGGCCCGCCAGTTGGACGAGCAGCGGGCGCTGCAGTCCGCCGACGAGTCGGATCAGTACGTCCAGGCGCATGCCTTCTTCATGAGCGAGGTGCAGACCGGCTTCGAGCGTCTCGCCGCTGGCGACCTGCTGGCGCGGCTGAATTCGCCGTTCTCGCCCGACTACGAGGGCATCCGCGTGCTGTTCAACGACAGTGTCGCCTCGCTGGAGCAGGCGATGGGCGCCGTGGTGCAGTCGATCGAGGCGATCCGGACCGGCCTTGGCGAGATCACCGTCGCCTCGAACGATCTCTCCCAGCGCACCGAGCAGCAGGCCGCCAGCCTCGAGGAGACCGTGGCGGCACTCACCGAGGTGACGCGCGGCGTGAACGAGACGGCGGAGGGCGCCGCCAAAGCACAGGTCGGCGCCGCCGATGCGCAGCAGAATGCCGAAAAGGGTGGCAGCATCGTCGGGCAGGCGGTGGCGGCCATGCAGCAAATCTCCGACTCCTCCGACAAGATCGGCAAGATCATCGGCGTCATCGACGAGATCGCCTTCCAGACCAATCTCCTGGCGCTGAACGCCGGCGTAGAGGCGGCGCGGGCCGGCGAGGCGGGCAGGGGCTTTGCGGTCGTCGCACAGGAAGTGCGCGGCCTCGCCCAGCGCTCTGCCGAGGCCGCCAAAGAGATCAAGAACCTCATCTCGACGTCGAGCCGGCAGGTGGGCGACGGCGTCGAGCTGGTCACGGCCTCCGGCCATTCGCTCGAGGAAATCGTCACCCAGGTGGCCGCCATGTCGAGCGTCGTCGGCCAGATCGCCAGCAGCGCCCGCCAGCAGGCGACCAGCCTGCGCGAGGTCTCGGTGGCGGCGGACCAGATGGACAAGGTCACGCAGCAGAACGCCGCCATGGTCGAGCAGACTACCGCGGCTGCCCAGAGCCTGTCGCACGAGACCGAGGATCTCGCGGCGCTGATCGGCCGCTTCAAGCTCTCGGTGGCCTCGGCAAAGTCGAAGGCGCCGCCTGCGAGGACGGTCCGCACCGCAAGGCCGAGCGCCGCCGTCGTGCAGCTCCGCCAAACCGCCCCGCAACGCGCCGAGCCGCAGTCATCCGCCGACAACTGGGAAGAGTTCTGACCGGCCGGTCGCCGGCCTTAACCTCCGCTTTCACCCGCGGCTCTGCGCCAGACGGCGGCTAACAGAGATTTAACCCGTCCCCGCCGGTTTAGCGGGCCTCGCCGCCGGGGCTGGCCTTGTGCGGGCGGGGCCGAGGCCGCATATTGTTGGAAGGCAAGCTGGGCGGTCCCGCCAGCGGCGCCTCGGCATCCCTTCGCCCGGGCCGGGCCGACACCCGACGGGACACGCAGAAAAGGAGTTTTCCATGGCTGACAAGTGGAACCAGGGCGCCCGTAGCGTCCCCACCGCCGGTTCGAGGGTCGATGTCACCATCGACCAGGGCCTGCGGACCTACATGCTGAAGGTCTACAACCTGATGGCGCTGGGTCTCGCCATCACCGGTGTCGCAGCTTACGCGATGTTTTCGCTCTCGGTGGTGACCAATGGTGCCGGCGACATCACCGCGCTGACGCCGCTCGGCCAGGCCGTGTTCGGCTCGCCGCTGAAGTGGGTACTGATGTTCGCGCCGCTTGGCCTGGTGATGTTCCTGTCCTTCCGGGTCGACAAGATGAGCGTCGGTGCGGCGCAGATGACGTTCTGGGCCTATGCCGGTCTCGTCGGCCTTTCGCTGGCGACGATCTTCATGGTCTACACGCAGGAGTCCATCGTCCAGGTGTTCTTCGTCACCGCCGCCTCCTTCGGCGCGCTGTCGCTGTTCGGCTACACGACCAAGCGCGACATCTCGGCCTGGGGCTCGTTCCTGTTCATGGGCGTGATCGGCATCCTGATCGCCTCGGTGGTGAACATCTTCCTGGCGTCGAGCGCGCTGTCCTTCGCCATCTCGGCGATCGGCGTCCTGGTCTTCGCCGGCCTTACCGCCTACGACACGCAGCAGATCAAGGAAATGTACTACGAGGGCGACGGCACCGCCGTGATGGGCCGCAAGGCGATCATGGGCGCGCTGCGCCTCTACCTCGACTTCCTCAACATGTTCATGTTCCTGCTGCAGCTGTTCGGCGACCGTCGCTAGGCTGCATCCGGACGGACACCAGAAAGGGCGGCCCTCGGGTCGCCCTTTTCTTTTGGCCGGGTTCTTGCCAAATGACCGCCTGACAGATGCCAGATCGAGGATCGCCGATGAGTGCCCATGCCCTGCGGGAGGCTGTTCGAGCCGATGTTCCACGCCTGACGGAGATCTACGCGCACGCGGTGCTGAACGGCACGGCGTCCTATGAGCTGGATCCGCCGACCGAGGCCGAGATGATGGCGCGCTTCGACGGGCTGAAAGCGCAAGGCTACCCGTATCTCGTCGCCGCCAACGGCGCAGGCCGGGTGGTCGGCTACGCCTATGCCGGTCCGTTCCGGACGCGGCCGGCCTACCGCTGGTCGGTCGAGGACGCGATCTACATCGCCCCCGAGGTGCACGGCCACGGCGTCGGTCGCTCGCTGCTGCTGCGGCTGATCGAGGAATGCACCGCCAAGGATTTTCGCCAGATGGTCGCGGTGATCGGCGGTTCGGACCATGTGGCCTCGATCCGGCTGCACGAGCGCGCGGGCTTCCGCACCATCGGCATCTTCCAGGCGTCGGGCTTCAAGTTCGGCAAGTGGATCGACACGGTGCTGATGCAGTTGCAACTCGGCGAGGGTGCAAGGAGCCTTCCCGACGAGGCGACCTATCCCGGCAGCCTCTACACCCAGGCCGGCAGCTGACGGCAGCTGAAGGCGACCAAGGCGACTGACGGCGGCGGGCGGCCTGTCGTTCCGGGATGACCCGGCGGCCTGCGCCTCAAACGAGCTTCAGCGCCTTGTCGAAGACCTTCAGCACGGTTCCGAGCTCGTGGCCGCGCTTCATCACGAGACCGCCGGCGGCGACCACGCTGAACGCACCCTGGCGGCGGGCGAGTTTCGGGTTCTTCTCGATCCGGAACAGCGGCATCTCGCTGGTGCGGCGGAAGATCGAGAACACCGCGCGGTCCTTCAGCATGTCGATGGCATAGTCGCGCCACTCGCCGGCGGCGACCATGCGGCCGTAGACGTTGAGGATCTCGGAGAGCTCGCGGCGGTCGAAGGATACGATCGGGGCGGGGCTACGGGCGGCGTTGAAGTCGATGAGCGTCGCGGTGCTCTCGCTGTTCGAAGCGGCGTCAGCCAAATCAGATCCCTTTCCGATGATCGACCTTGCCGGGCCGACCAGGATGCCGGAGCATCCCCTTTCAGTCCCCGGATGGTGGCATGAAACATCGAACCCGGCAAAAGATTTTCAAGCCCGAGACGCGCTGCGTGCGTCGGGGCAAGGTGCAGGCTGGTGGTCGATACGGCTTCGGCAGTGCCGGGGAAGAGCGATAGATGCCGCGCATGCTGCCGGTTCGGAGCGGCCTCAAAAGGATAGAAAGCCGGTCCAGCATCCACTCGGATGCACGGCGCTCTAGAACTCCAGCGCTGCTGCGGCGAGGATCGGCCCGGGGCCGCCCTTGTCGCCGAGCGCCTGCAGCACCGCGGCATAGCCGTTTTCGCCGTTCTCCGGCTTCAGCGTGGAGACGGGGATGTCCACGGCCAGCGGCTTGCCGTCGAGCATGCCGAGAATGCGCCAATCCCGCACCGCATGCGAGTTGACGAGGGTCATGCCCTTGTTCTCGCCGGTGTCCACCACCGTTCTCGTCTCCCGGTTATAGGTGATCAGCATCAAGACCGGGGTCTTGCCGCCGGGAACGGTGAGGGGGCCGTCCGCCGTGATGTGCAGCCGGTCGCCCTGCAGCACCAGCGAGACCGCGGCCTTGCCGTCGGTCAGCGCCGTCTCGCTCACCGCCTTGTCGATGTCGGCGGCACGCGAGCCGACGACATCGCGGCGACCGTTGACGATGGCCTGGGGCGTATAGATCGTGCCGGCGTTGAAGGCCTTCGCATAGGCGCGCTGCCGCTCGGTATTGGTGCGCGACCCATGCAGATCGGTCCAGCCCATATAGTCCCAGTAGTCGACATGGTAGGCGAGGGCGATGATGCCGGGATCGGCCGCGAGCTTGCTGAGGATCGCCTCGGCCGGCGGGCAGGATGCGCAGCCCTGGCTGGTGAAGAGCTCGACCACGCCCCGCACGGTGCGGCTGTCGGCGGACGTGTCCTGTCCGTTCGCCGGAGCGGCGGCCAGCATGCCGAAGCCGATCAGGGCGGCAAAGGCGATGGCCCGGCCGGTCAAGTGGTTCTATCTTTTCGCGACAAGACGCTCGTCTGCTCCGCTTGGCCGATGGTCCGACGGGGTGTCCGTCGCGCTGGCGATGATCCGCCGCGATCAGGCGCGGGAAACAGCTCGCGCCGTCTGCATGTTCGGCTGCACCCTAGGGTGGCCACGCCCGATCCACCAGTCAATTGGCGGTGAAAGATTGGATCCCTGGCTAACCCAACACGTGATTTGCCGCGTGAGACAGCGTGGAATGCTTCCGGGAATGCCAGCGGGGAGAGACCGCCGGCGCCCCGTACGCAAAACGCCGCCGGATCTCTCCGGCGGCGTCGTTGTTCAGGCCATCAGGCCTTCGCGGAGGCTCAGGCCGCGAGGCGGCGCAGGACGTACTGCAGGATGCCGCCATTGTTGAAGTATTCGAGCTCGTCCAGCGTATCGATGCGGCAGAGCAGCTTCACCGTCTCCTTGGTGCCGTCGGCGCGGGTGATGACGGCCTCCATCATCTGGCGCGGCTTGACCGTGGTCAGGCCCTCGATGGTGATCTTCTCGTTGCCGGTCAGCCCCAGCGTCTGCCAGGAGGTGCCTTCCTCGAAGACGAAGGGCGCGATGCCCATGCCGACGAGGTTCGAGCGGTGGATGCGCTCGAACGACTGAGCGATCACGGCGCGGACGCCGAGGAGGTTGGTGCCCTTGGCCGCCCAGTCGCGCGACGAGCCGGTACCGTATTCCTTGCCGGCGAAGACGATCAGCGGAACGCCCTCTTCCTTGTACTTCATGGCGGCGTCGTACATCGCCATGACCTCGCCCGAGGGCTCGTGCTTGGTCATGCCGCCCTCGATGCCCGGCACCATCTGGTTCTTGATGCGGATGTTGGCGAAGGTGCCGCGCATCATCACCTGGTGGTTGCCGCGGCGGGCGCCGTAGGAGTTGAAGTCGACCGGGCGGACCTGGTGGCTGACGAGGTAGTCGCCGGCCGGGCCGTTCGCCTTGATCGAGCCGGCCGGGGAAATGTGGTCGGTGGTGATCGAGTCGAGGAAGAGCGACAGGATGCGGGCATCGTGGATGTCGGTGACCGGCACCGGCTCCATGGTCATCCCCTCGAAGTAGGGAGGGTTCTGGACATAGGTCGAGCGGTCGTCCCAGTCGTAGGTCAGGCCGCCGGACACCTCGATCTTCTGCCAGTGCTCGTCGCCCTTGAAGACGTCGGCATAGCGGGACTCGAAGAGATCACGGGTGACGGTCGCGCGGACGATCTCGACGATCTCCTGCGTCGTCGGCCAGATGTCCTTCAGGAAGACGTCCTTGCCGTTCTGGTCCTGGCCGAGCGCTTCCGTCGTGATGTCGACGAAGAGCGAGCCGGCGATGGCGTAGGCGACGACCAGCGGCGGCGAGGCGAGCCAGTTGGCACGCACGTCCGGATTGACGCGGCCCTCGAAGTTGCGGTTGCCCGACAGCACCGAGCAGGCGACGAGGTCGTTCTGCGTGATCGCCTCGGAGATCGGCTCGGCCAGCGGGCCGGAATTGCCGATGCAGGTGGTGCAGCCATAGCCCACGAGGTTGAAGCCCATGGCATCGAGGTCGGCCTGCAGGCCGGCCTTTTCGAGATATTCGGTGACGATCTGCGAGCCGGGCGCCAGCGATGTCTTCACCCACGGCTTCACCTTGAGGCCCAGCGCGTGCGCCTTGCGGGCCACAAGGCCTGCGGCGACGAGAACGTTGGGGTTGGAGGTGTTGGTGCAGGAGGTGATCGCGGCGATCACCACGTCGCCGTCGGCGATTCCGTGCTCGGCACCCTCGACCGCGTAGCGGGTGGCGGCTGGGCTGTCGAAGGCGCCGGTCGCGCCTTCGGAGACGAAGCGGGCCTCGTCTGCGGAGACGGCCTTCTTCTTTCCCTGCAGCTCCGGCAACGCGTTCCGGAAGGCCACGGCGGCTTCGGTCAGCGGGACGCGGTCCTGCGGGCGCTTCGGCCCGGCGAGCGAGGGGACGACGGTGGAGAGGTCGAGCGAGATGAAGTCGGTGAAGACCGGGTCGGCGCTCGTCTCGTCGCGGTACATGCCCTGGGCACGCGAATAGGCTTCGACCAGCGCGACGCGGTGCTTGTCGCGGCCGGTGGCCTCGAGATAGCCGATGGTGTCCTTGTCGACCGGGAAGAAGCCGCAGGTCGCGCCGTATTCCGGCGCCATGTTGGCGATGGTCGCCTGGTCCTCGAGGGTGAGGTTCGAGAGGCCCGGGCCGAAGAACTCGACGAACTTGCCGACGACGCCCTTCTTGCGCAGCATCTGCGTGACGGTGAGCACGAGGTCGGTCGCGGTGGTGCCTTCCGGCAGCTTGCCCTCGACGCGGAAGCCGATCACTTCGGGGATCAGCATGGAGACCGGCTGGCCGAGCATCGCGGCTTCCGCCTCGATGCCGCCGACGCCCCAGCCGAGGACCGACAGGCCGTTGACCATGGTGGTGTGGGAATCGGTGCCGACCAGCGTGTCGGGATAGGCGATGGTCTCGCCGTCCTCTTCCTTGATCCACACGGTCTGCGCGAGATATTCGAGGTTCACCTGATGGCAGATGCCGGTGCCGGGCGGCACCACGCGGAAGTTCTGGAAGGCTTCCGAACCCCAGCGCAGGAAGGTGTAGCGCTCGCCGTTGCGGTCGTACTCGACGTCGACGTTCTTCTTGAAGGAGTCCGCCTGGCCGAAGAAGTCGACCATCACGGAGTGGTCGATCACGAGATCGACGGGCACCAGCGGGTTGATCTTCTTCGGGTCGGCGCCGAGCTGGCGGGTGGCGTCGCGCATGGCCGCGAGATCGACCACGGCGGGTACGCCGGTGAAGTCCTGCATCAGCACGCGGGCGGGACGGTAGGCGATCTCGTGCCCGGCCGAACCACGGTCGTCGACCCAGTTGGCGCAGGCGCGGATGTCATCGGCCTTGACGGTGCGGCCGTCTTCGTTGCGCAGGAGGTTCTCGAGGATGACCTTCATCGAGAACGGCAGGCGAGAAGCGCCGGTGAGGCCGTTGCGCTCGGCTTCCTGCAGGTCGAAGTAGATGTAGGGCTTGCCGTCGACGAGGAGCGTCTTGCGGCATTTGAAGCTGTCTGGGTGCGACACGGGCGTCATTCCTTCCCGAACTGGATGATTGTCCGAAAGGCGAACGCCTGCTCGCGCCAAAGATGCGCCTGAAGGTGCGGGTACGACCATTTCCGCATGTCCGCCCCGAAACCCACCGGTGCCAGATGGGGATTCTCTCTTCGGCGCTAACGTTCCACCCCGGTCGCTGGTGTGGTTGCGGCCCTTATAGGCAAGTTTGTAACGGCTATAAAGGGCGTTGCACCGCGGAATGGGCGATTATCCGCAAGGCCCGGCCGGTGGCGAAAGCCCCGCGCCATGCTGGACGGCCCGGCGCGATTGCGGCAAAGCATCGGGCATGATCGCTGGCCGCTTCCCTTCGATGTCGCACGACCCCCGCTGTTTTGCGGTTGCCCGCGCCGGGGGATGCGGCCGGCAGAACCGCTGCGCCGCTCGGCCGGCCGGGGGCAGGGTTTCGTGAGGCTCGTCGCCACAACCCTTTCGGCCGCGCGCGGCGGCACGGTGATCGTCGGGCCGCTCGATTTTACCCTCGCGGCCGGAGAGGCGCTGCTGGTGACCGGGGCGAACGGGGCCGGCAAGTCGACCCTCCTGCGCACGCTCGCCGGCCTGCTGCCGCTCGCCGGCGGCACGCTGGCGGTCGAGGGGATGGCGACCGGCGACGGGGAGACGGCCCGGCGAACCGGCGAGGTCGCGCATTTCCTCGGCCACCGCAATGCGATGAAGCCGGCGCTCTCGGTCGGCGCCAACCTCCTCTTCTGGCAGCGTTTCCTCGGCGGCCCGGCGCTGTCGATCCCGGCAGCGCTCGCCGCGGTCGGCTTGCCCGACGTCTCGGGCCTCCCTTTCGGCTATCTTTCCGCCGGCCAGCAGCGACGGGCCTCGCTCGCGCGGCTTTTGGCGGTCCGCCGGCCGCTGTGGATCCTCGACGAGCCGACGGCGGCGCTCGATGCGGGCTCTCAACAACTGTTCGCAGAACTCCTCGCCGCCCATGTCGCCGGCGGCGGCATGGCGATCGCCGCGACGCACCAGCCGCTCGGCGGCGGCATGCGGGAGCTGCACCTTTCGCCGAAAATTCCGCTGCCCGCCGGTGCCGCCCTCAGCCCGGCGGACCTTGCCGCCGCCGAGGGCTGGCTGTGATCGCCGTCTTCCGCCACGATCTGCGGCTTGCCTTTGCCGGCGGCGGCGGCGCGACGACGGGCGTCATCTTCTTTCTCGCGGTCATCGCCACGGTGCCTTTCGGCATCGGGCCCGACTTGAACCTGCTCGCGCGGATCGGCCCGGCGATCCTCTGGATCGGCGCGCTGCTCTCGGCGCTCTTGACGCTCGACCGGCTGTTCCAGGCCGACCGCGAGGACGGCACGCTCGATCTCCTCGTCATGGGCGACACGCCGCTGCCGCTGGTGGTTCTCGCCAAGTGCCTGGCCCACTGGGCGGCGAGCGGCTTGCCGCTGGTGCTGGCGACGCCGGTGCTCGGCCTGTTCCTGGCGCAGGAGCCTTTGGCGATGGGTGCGGTGATGCTGACCCTCCTCGTCGGCACCCCGGCGATCACGCTGATCGGCGCCGTCGGCGCGGCGGTCGCCGTCGCCTTGCCGCGCGGCGGCCTGCTGGTCTCGGTGCTGGTGCTGCCGCTGGCGATCCCGGTGCTGATCTTCGGCGTGTCGGCGAGCTATGCCGCCGTCAACGAGCCCGATCCCTTCCTGCCGCCGTTGATGATCCTCGGCGCCCTGACGCTGTTCTTCGCGGTGCTCGGCCCGATCGCCGCGGCCGCGGCCCTGAAGCACGGGGGCGACTGACCCTGAAAAGCTGGCGCCATCACCCAAATGTCTATTTGCGCGGCATTTCTACTGCTTCTAATGTAGCGACATGACCGACCTTTCCGCGACCCCCGGCCGCTTCGCCCTCCTCGCCAATCCGACGCGCTTCCTCGCTTTATCCGGGGCGGTGCAGCCTTGGCTCTATGGCCTGACGGTGGCGGCGCTCGCGGCTGGCCTCTATCTCGGCCTCACCGCGCCCGACGACTACCAGCAAGGCGCGACGGTGAAGATCATGTTCATCCACGTGCCCTTCGCCTGGCTCTCGATGATGGCGTGGACGGTGATGTCGGTCTCGGCGCTCGGCACGTTGGTCTGGCGCCATCCGCTGGCCGACGTCGCGGTGAAGGCCGCGGCGCCGATCGGGGCCGTGTTCACCGCGCTGGCGCTGATCACCGGCTCGATCTGGGGCCGTCCGATGTGGGGCACCTGGTGGGTCTGGGATGCGCGCCTCACCTCGGTCTTCATCCTGTTCCTGATGTATCTCGGCCTGATCGCGCTGACCCGGGCGCTCGACGATCCCGGTCGCTCGGCGCGCGCGGCGGCGATCCTGGTGCTGGTCGGCTTCGTCAATATCCCGATCATCAAGTTCTCGGTCGACTGGTGGAACACCCTGCACCAGCCGGCGAGCGTCATGCGTGCGGGCGGACCGTCGATGCCGGCGGTCTTCCTCTGGCCGCTGCTGGTCTCCGCCATCGGCTTCACGCTGCTGTTCTTCGCGCTCCACCTCACGGCGATGCGCACGGAAATCCTGCGCCGCCGTGTCCGCGCGCTGACGAAACTGTCGCTGCGCGCCGCCGACGCCTGAACGGATCCGATCCCATGCAGAACGACTATTTCGGCTTCATCGCCTCGGCCTACGGCATATCCGCCCTGGCGCTGATCGGCCTCGCGGCCTGGGTGTTCCTCGACGCCCGCGCCCGCCGCGCGGAGATCGCGGCGCTGGAGGCTAGCGGTCTGCGCCGTCGCTCGTCGCGGGGCCAGTCGCCCGGACCCTCGCGGGGCCAGTCGCCCGGACCCTCGCGGGGCCAGTCGAGGGGTCCCTCGGCATGAGCGGCGACGCGCTGCCGGACCGCCGCCGGCGTCCATCGCTCCTCGTCCTCCTGCCTTTCCTGCTTTTCGCGGGCCTTGCCGGCCTTTTCCTGTTCCAGCTGGTTTCCGGCCATGATCCGCAGGAGATTCCCTCGGCGCTGATCGGGTCACCCGCGCCGCCGACCGACCTGCCACCGCTCGCCGGCATGACGCTCGCCGACGGTGCGCCGGTGCCCGGCCTCAACATTGCGAACAGCGATGGGCGGCCGATGCTCGTCAACATCTTCGCCTCCTGGTGCGGGCCGTGCCGGCAGGAGCACCCGGTGCTGATGGAGCTCGCCAAGGACAAGCGCTTCCGGCTGGTCGGCATCAACTACAAGGACCAGCCCGACAATGCCCGCCGCTTCCTCGGCGGCCTCGGCAATCCCTATGCCGCCATCGGCACCGACGTCTCCGGCCGCACCGGCATCGACTGGGGCGTCTACGGCGTACCCGAAACATTCCTCGTCTCGGCAGAGGGCAAGATCCTCTGGAAACAGACGGGTCCGTTCAGCCCGGAGGACGTGTCGGGAAAGCTGTACCCGGCGTTGGAGAAGGCGCTGACAGCGGGGGGTAAGGGTGCGGCCGGCTGAGCATTTTGCAGCGGCCGATTCCGTGACTTCGTGATAGAATTGTCGGTAGAGTTGATGAGGTGAAGGATGTCGAAGCCAGCATTTCACCCTCTTGGCGAGCCCTTCGACAGTTTCGTCGATGGTGAAGTCGCCGCGGGGCATTTCCAGTCCCCTGAAGATGTCGTTCGGGCAGGGCTCGATCTGCTCGGCGAGCAGGCCCGCCGGCGCGAACGCCTAAGGGCGGCATTGCAGGCAGGCCTCGACAGCGGCGAGGCCCGAGATTTCGATTTCGCCGACCTTTTCGACGGGGACTTCGACGAAGTGACAGGTGAACGACGGACGCCATGAGGCGCGTCGCCTTCTCGCCCCTCGCCATATCGAATCTCCATGATATTTCGCACTACGGACAGCGCGAATTTGGCGAAGCGACAGCCCGAGCATACGCCGCCGAGATCAGGTCCACCTGCCTGAAACTCGCCGATGGTCGCCTTACGGGTCGTCGCTCGGACGACCCCATCCCCGGCTTGTGGAAACAGCGCGTCGGCTCGCATTTGATTTTTTATCATTTCTGGACGTCGGATGTGATCGAGATTGTCCGTGTCCTACATGGCAGGATGAACATCGAGGACCATCTGTAGCCGCATGCTCGATCCCGCCTTCACCACCCGCACCCCCGACGGCGACGGCCAGCCGCGGAAGATCTGCGATCACTGCGGCTTCACCGCTTACGAGAACCCGAAGATCGTCGTCGGCTCGGTCGTCCGGCATGAGGGCAAGATCCTCCTCTGCCGACGGGCGATCGCGCCGCGGCAGGGGTATTGGACGATCCCGGCCGGCTACATGGAGCTGAACGAGACGCCGGAGGACGGCGCGCGCCGCGAGGCTTTCGAGGAGGCGACTGCCGAGCTAAGGATCGAACGCCTGCTCGCGGTATATTCGGTGCCGCGGATCAGCCAGGTGCAGCTGATTTTCCGCGCCACCCTGGAGACACCCGGGATCGCCGCTGGCGTCGAAAGCCTCGAGGTGGCGCTGTTCGAGCCGGACGACATCCCGTGGGACGAACTCGCCTTCCCCTCGGTGCACTGGGCGCTGCGCCACGATATCGCGGCGGAGGAAGGGGCGTCGCCGGTGCCTTTCGGCAATCCCGACGACGCCACCGGAGACCGCATGCCGGACGGCAGGCTGCTGCCGACCGGCGAGTTCTAGGACACCCTTCCGGCACCCTGCATCTCGCTGGATGCGAAGGCATCAGTCGTCAGGCGACGGCCTCTTCCGTCGTGCGGCGAACCTCAGCCGTGAGCTCTGCCGGCAGGTTCAGCCTGGTGGCCAGCTGGTCGAGATAGGCCTTTTCGGCCGGATGGTCGGGATCGATGGCGAGCAGCGAGGCGGTGTAGACCTCGATCGCTGCTTCCGGCGTCGTCGCGCCGGCGACGAGATCGTCGATCGACAGCGGCTTGCGCATCTCGTCCATGACGAAGCCTTTCTCCTCGGCGTCGAGGCCGAGATCGTCGATGCGCCCGAAGATCGCCTCCTGCTCGCCGGCGTCGATGTAGCCGTCGGCCTTGGAGGCCGCGATCATCGCCGACAGCATCAGCCGGGCGCGGGCATCCTCCTGGCCGGCGGGAAGGAAGGCGGTGCCGGAAGGCGCGGGCAACTCGCCGGCGGCCGTCGGCGCCGCCAGCTGCGGCAGCGGCGAAGCACCGGGCAGGGCCGGGCGGGCATTGTTGGCCTGATAGGTCTGGTAGGCCTTGTAGGCGAGGCCCGCGACGACGGCGGCGCCGCCGAGCTTCAGCGCGGTGCCGCCCATCTTGGCGACGCCCTTGCCGCGGAACAGCTGCGAGGCGAGGCCGCCGGCAAGGCCGCCCGACAGCGCCGAGGCGCCATGGGTGCGGATCAGCCTGCCGATGGTATCCTGCAGGGACCCGCCGCCGGTGCCGCCGCCGCCCAGCAGGCCGCCGACGCTTGAGAGCGGGCCGCCCTGGGTCTGCCGGTCACCCTGGTTGCCACCCTGGCCCGGCGTGCCGGGGGTGCCGAGGAACTGGCCGAGAAGCTTCTGCACGTCGAACATCGAGAATCCTTGCGATGAGGGGCGGTTGGACCCGATATCGGGACGCCTTCGCCGCTTCGCAATGGTCCGGAACACCCTTACCGCGCCAAAACGACGCAGCCAGCGGTCCCGGCAGATCGGCCGATTACTTCTTCGGGCCAATCACTTCTTCGGTTTGACGTATTCCTTCACCAGCGGCTCGGTCGCATGCCGCTGCAGCAGCGGGATCTGGAACAGCATGAAGGCCATGGTGATCGGCATGGTCGCCCAGACCTTGAAGCCGGCCCAGAAATCCGTCGAGAAATTGCGCCAGACCACCTCGTTGATGACAGCCATCGCCAGGAAGAAGATGCCCCAGCGCAGCGTCAGCTTGCGCCAGCCGGCATCGTCGAGCTTGAACGCCTGGTTGAAGACGTAACCGAGGAGGGGACGGCCGAAGAGCAGGCCGCCGAGCAGGATCACCGCGAACAGCGTGTTGACGATGGTCGGCTTCATCTTGATGAAGGTCTCGTTCTGCAACCAGAGCGTCAGGCCGCCGAACACCACGACGAAGAAGCCGGATACCAGCGGCATGATCGGCAGCGTGCGCGTCAGCGCCCAGGACACCGACAGCGCGATGATCGTGGCGGCCATGAATAGAGCGGTGGCGATGAACAGCGGCCCGCCGAGCTCGGCCAGCGCCGGAAAATGCCCGGCCAGCCATTCGCCGCGCGAGTTGGCGAAGAAGAACACCACCAGCGGTCCGAGCTCGAGCGCGAACTTCAAAAGCGGGTTGATCTGCTTCTCCTCCGGCGCGTTGGGGGAGCCCTCGATCAGATGGTCGGCCATGGAAATTTCCTCTTTGTCTTGCCGCTAGAGCCGGAAGACGACGGATGTGAGGCTGCAGCCTCTACGTGTCGCGTTTCTCGCATGTCTCATGCCAGTCGGCACCGGTCTTGTCTTGCCTGTGAACGGAAACTGCGGGCGGGGATTGCGAACATTCCGACCCAGCTTTGAAGCAAGGCGCGGTGCGCTTGACCGTTTGTCGTGTTTGCGCGACAAGTGGAAATGAATATGGAAGTCAGGCGACTTGCAGAGTTTGATCGCTGGATATCCAGGCTGCGCGACAGGACCGCCGTGCTGAGGATCACCCGCCGGATCGCGCGTCTTGAGCAAGGGCTTCTGGGCGACGTCAAGGCCATCGGCGACGGCCTCGCGGAGGTGCGGATCGACCACGGTCCTGGCTATCGCCTGTACTTCCTCAGGCGCGGAAGCGTTCTCATTGTCCTGCCGTGCGGGGGTGACAAGAGCACGCAGCAGCAGGACATCCTGCGCGCCAGACTGCTGGCGCAGGACATCGAGGAGTAACGGCGTGGCGGACAAAATTCGGGTTGACGACCTGGCGAAATGGGACGCCGCCGACTACCTGGGCACGCCTGAGGCGCAGGCGGAGTACCTGTCCATGGTCATGGAAGACGGCGACGCCGGCGAGATTCGGGCGGCCTTGAGCGCCATCGCCCGGGCGCGGGGCATGGCGCAGGTCGCCGGCGACTGCGATATCAACCGGCAGAGCCTCTATGCTTCCTTAGGCAAGGACGGCAATCCGGCATTTCAGACCGTCCTGAAGGTGATCCGGTCGCTTGGGATGACCTTGTCGGCGAGGACCAACGAGGCCTCCGGCTCTGCCGAGGAAGATTTAGGAACGCGTTGACGTCTCCCCTCAGGCCGTCCGCCCCGCGATCGCCGTCGCGAAATCCCGCGCCTTGAACGGCTCGAGGTCGTCAATGCCCTCGCCGACGCCGATGAAATAGACCGGCAGTTTGAACTTGGCGGCGATGGCGACGAGGATGCCGCCGCGGGCGGTGCCGTCGAGCTTGGTCATCACCAGGCCGTTGACGCCGGCGACATTGCGGAAGATCTCGACCTGGTTCAGCGCGTTCTGGCCGGTGGTGGCATCGAGCGTCTGCAGCACGGTGTGGGGCGCGTCGGGCTCGCGCCGCTGCAGCACGCGGACGATCTTCTCCAGCTCGGCCATCAGCTCGGTGCGGTTCTGCAGCCGCCCCGCGGTGTCGATGATGAGGACGTCCGAGCCGTTCTCGACCGCCGCGTCATAGGCTTCGTAAGCCAGACCGGCAGCGTCGGCGCCGATCGCCTTGGCGATGACGGTCGAGCCGGTACGCTCGCCCCAGATCTTCAGCTGCTCGACCGCCGCCGCGCGGAACGTATCGCCGGCGCAGAGCGTGACCTTCAGGCCGCCGCGCGTCAGCTTGGCGGCGAGCTTGCCGATCGTCGTGGTCTTGCCGGTGCCGTTGACGCCGACCACCAGGATCACATGCGGCTTCTTCTCGAGGTCGAGCTCCAGCGGCACGGCGACGGGGCGCAGCGTAGCCTCCACCTCGTCGGCGAGGATCGAGCGGACCTCGTCGCTGGAAATCTCCTTGCCGAACCGGCCTTCCGAAAGCCGGTCGGTAATGCGCAGCGCCGTCTCGACGCCGAGATCGGCCTGGATCAGCACGTCCTCAAAATCCTGCAGCGTCTCCTCGTCGAGCCGGCGCTTGGTGAAGAGGGCGGTGATCGAGCCGGACAGCTGGCTCGACGAGCGCGCGAGGCCCTCGCGCAGCTTCTCGAACCAGGGAACGCGCACCGCGGGGGCTGCTGGGGCGAGGGGCGCCGCCTCGCGCAGGCGAAAACCGGCGTCAGGCGCCACAATGCGGGCCGCCCCGGCGCCGATGGCCGCCGGCAGGGTGTCGTCGGCCGGGGCGTCGGGCAAGGGAGCGTCGGGCTCCAGCCATGAAAAGTCGGCCTCTTCCTCGGCTTCCGGCAGCGGCGCATCCGGCGCAAGGAAGGAGAAGTCCTCATTGGCAGACGAAACCGGTCCGTCGCCGGTGAGATCTCTTGCGATCTCGCTCGCGGTCTCCGGCGCCGCGCCAAGCGCGGATGTCCCCGCCAAAGTGCTGGCGGCGGGGATCTCGGCAGCCGTCGCGCGACCGTCGACATCGAAGGCTGCGGCGTCGGAGGCGACGACATCGGTCCTGGCCTCAGCGACGCTCGCATCGGGATCGATTACGGGCGCGTCGGCATCGAGCCAGGAGAAGTCCGCTTCCGGCTCCGGCGCATCGGCCGACAGCCATTCCGGCTCGTCCGCCGGGAGAACGACGGCCGCATCCGCCTCGGCGGCCGAAATCGGCGCCGCGGCCGGCATGGGCTCGGCGATATCGTGAGGCTCAAGGCTTGCAGCCGTCTCGGGGGCTGGCCCGCGGGTCGGTTCAAAGGCTGGTGCGGAAGCCTGCGCGGCTGCCGGCAGTATCTCCGAGGCGGACCGCGGCGTATCATTGTCGCTTGCCTGATCGAGAGCTGCTTTCGGGACGGCCGCAGTCGGGGGCAGCTCGTCCGGCAGACGGGCAGGCGCTTCCTCGGCGGCCGGTACCGGTGCCGGAGCAGCGGCTGCCCCCGCCCGATCGGCCTCGCTGCCGAAGGAGAAGACGCGCCGGAAGAAGCCTTTTTTCTCTAGCATATCGTCTCGAAGTCCCATCCTGCGCCCGTGAGCGCGCTTGCGGTCGATGTCACCGCTTCTGTGCCGAACGCACTACAGCATGCCGGCGGGCTTGGCAGCCCTTCAGGCCGGCAGTGCCGTCAGGCGAACGCCGTCATGCGACGCAAATCTCGCCGCGACGATCTCGCCGGGAGTGCCGAAGTCGAGGCTGCAGGGGGTGAAGTCCGGCAGCCGCCCCCTGTTCCCGCGCTCCACCAGAACGCTGCCGTGTTGCCCGACCTTGGCATCGAGGTGCCGGGTCATCGCCGAAGCGCCCAAGGCTCGAAGCCGCGCCGCCCGCTCGGCGACCACCGGTTGCGGCAGCTGCGGCATGCGCGCGGCGGGCGTTCCGTCGCGCGGCGAGAACGGGAAGATGTGCAGATAGGTCAGGCCGCACTCGGCCACCAGCGCCAGCGAGTTCTCGAACATCGCCTCGGTCTCGGTCGGAAAGCCCGCGATGATATCCGCGCCGAAGACGATGTCCGGCCGGTTCGCGCGAATGTCCGTGCAGAAGCCGATGGCGTCGGCGCGGGTGTGCCGGCGCTTCATCCGCTTCAGGATCATGTCGTCGCCCGCCTGCAGCGAGAGATGGAGATGCGGCATCAGCCGAGGCTCGCCGCCGATCGCCTCCACCAGTTCCGGATCGGCCTCGACGCTGTCGATCGACGACAGCCGCAGCCGCGCCAGGTCCGGCACGCGCTTCAGGAGGGCGGCGACCAGCGTTCCGAGCCGCGGTGCGCCGGGCAGGTCGGCGCCATAGCTGGTGAGATCGACGCCGGACAGCACCACTTCGTTCGTGCCGGCACCGACCAGCCGCCGGACCTGGTCGACCACCGCACCCATCGGCACCGAGCGCGAATTGCCACGGCCGAAGGGGATGATGCAGAAGGTGCAGCGGTGATCGCAGCCGTTCTGCACCTCGACGATCGCCCGCGCCCGGCCTTCGATCGCGTCGACCATGTGGCCGGCGGTTTCCGTCACGCTCATGATGTCGTTGACCCGGATCTTCTCCGACGCCGACACGCCGAAATCGGGGAGGGCGGCATAGCTCGTCCGCTGCAGCTTCTCGGCATTGCCGAGGACGGCATCGACCTCGGCCATCCCGGCGAAACCCTCGGGATCAGTCTGGGCCGCGCAGCCGGTGACGACGATGCGGGCTTCGGGCCGTTCACGGCGGATCTTGCGGATTGCCTTTTTAGCCTGCCGCACCGCCTCGGACGTCACGGCGCAGGTGTTCATCAGGATGGTGTCGGTCGCGCCGGCCGCCAGCGCCTCGCGGCGCATGACCTCGCCCTCATAGGTGTTGAGCCGGCAGCCGAAGGAGTGGACCTCGACGCTCATGACCGCCCGCCAAGCCTCACGCCGGAACGATCTCGGCATCGCGCGCGAAGGCGCCGGTCGAAGGGTCGAGACGGCCGGACCATTCCCATTCGGCGGGCCCGGTCATCACGACGCGGTCGTCGTCGCGCCAGTCGATCAGGAGATCTCCGCCCGGGACCGTGACGGTCACGCGCCGTCCCGTCCGGCCGGTACGGGCGCCGGAGACCGCGGCCGCGCACGCGGCCGAGCCACAGGCGCGAGTAAGCCCGACGCCGCGCTCCCAGGTGCGGATGGTCATCGCATCGGTGGCGGTGACCTCGGCGATCGAGATGTTGGCACGCTCGGGAAAGAGCGGGTGGTTCTCGAGGATCGGCCCGAAACGCTCCAGCGCATAGGACCAGACGTCGCCCGCCACCCAGAAGACCGCATGCGGATTGCCCATCGAGGCGACGGACGGCGAATGCAGCACCGGCGCATCGATCGGACCTATCTGCAGCTCGATGGCGCGGGTATCGTAGAACTCCTCGGCCAGCGGAATGTCGCGCCAGCCAAACAGCGGCTTGCCCATGTCGACCGAGATCAGGCCGTCCGCGTGTTCTTCGGCGAACAGGATGCCGGCCTTCGTCTGGAAGACAAATGTCGGCTTGCCGAGCTCGGCCGCCATGGCCTGCACCACGCAGCGCATGCCATTGCCGCAGGCGCCCGCTTCCGATCCATCGGCATTGATGATCCGCACCAGGGCATCCGTGCCCTCGGTGACGGGATCGTGGATCGCCATGATCTGGTCGAACTTCGTCGCCGGACGCTCCGCCAGCGCGATCGCCGCCTCCGGTAGAATACGCTCTCTACGTCCGCGCAGGTCGGCGACGAGGATCTCGTTGCCGAGCCCGTTCATGCGCGCAAAGGGGATCGAGGTCCCCGGATTCTCGGCGGTTGTCATGCCGGGTTATATGGCGGAAACGGCGGTCGATTACCAGATTGCCAATTCGCCAGTCAATCCTCTACCAGCCGGTCCTACAATCAGATTTCAGCCTTCTTGAGGATCTCGTTGATCCTGGACTGCCAGCCTTTGCCCGTTGCCTTGAACTTGGCGATGACGTCCGGCTCGAGGCGCAGCGAAATCTGTTGACGTGGCTTGTCGATCGCCGGCCGCCCTCGGTTCCGGGCAATGCTTTCCATCAGATCGGGGAAGACCTCGGCAAACGGCCTCGCGCCGGCCAATTCCTCGTCCGTCGCTTCCGGCGCGTCGGGATCGCCCGCAATCATCTCCTGGATTCTCGCCTCTTCGGCATCACTGATCTTGACCAAACTGCTTCCTTTCCTTGCGGCTTGCCCGGCGCATGGAGATCACGGAAATTGCTTCGGACCCCCGGACAGCAAAAACCACTGCGATGATGTCTTTCCCGAAGCGACCGACGGCCATGTGCCGATTAGCCTTTGCCGAGATGACCATCGATGACGAGAAAAACGCCTCGTCGAGATTGGCTAAGTCCAACCCCAAATGCTTGACGAGGTTCGTCTCTCGCTTCGCCGGGTCAAACAGGATCTTCATCGATTTAGTGTAGCACGTTTAATCCGAGGCGAGCAGCCCGGCGGTTGTCCGCGGTCACCCCTCGCCGAAGTCCGTCGGTGTCGTGGTCGCTGTGGTGACCTCAAGCGGTCCCGGCAGGGGCGATCCCAATCCGTGCGGTAGTTGTAGTACTTGCCCCGGCCAGCCCGCGACGAACCGGTCCGGCGGCAGGTTCCACCGCGCCAGCGCCGAAGACAGCCTATGCACGGGATCCTCCTCCGCCTCGTCGGTCAGCTGGAAAGTGCCGAAATGGCTGCCGATCGTCAGCTCCGCCTCGAGAAACCGCGCGCCCCGCACTGCCTCGTCCGGGTCCTGGTGCTGCGGGCGCATCACCGTGCGCGGCTTGTAGGCGCCGATCGGCAGCACCGCGAGCCGCGGCGCCCCGAACCTTGCGCGTGCGGCGCGGTAGTTGATGCCGCCGTGGAAGCCGCTGTCGCCGACGCAGTAGATCAATCCGGCCGGCGTCTCGAAGGCGAACGAGGCCCAGAGCGTCATCCGCCGGTCGAGCGCCCCGCGCGCCGACCAGTGGTGCGTCGGGTCGAACGTCACCGCCACCCCGTCCCCCAGCACCACCCGCTCGTGCCAGTCGTGCGCCGAGACGTCGGCGTTCCGGCGAAAACCGCGGATCAGCTTGTCGCAGCCGAGCGGGGCGATGAAGCGCGGCCGGTGTACATCCTGCAGCCGCTGCAGCGTTGGCTTGTCCATGTGGTCGTAGTGCGAATGCGAGACGCAGACGAGGTCGATCTCCGGCAGGTCCTCGAAGCGGATCGCCGGCGGGTTGAACCGCTTCGGCCCGAGCGGCGCCGCGCAACGGTCCGCCCAGACGGGGTCGATCAGGATGTTCAGCCCGCCCACCTGCAGCAGGAAGCTCGCATGCCCTACCGCCACCATCCGCGCCGCATCGCCCGTCACCCTGGCCGGTGGCACGTCCATCGGCAGCGGGCTCGGGACATCAGATGGCCAACGCTCGCGCTTCCCCGAACGCTGCCACTCCCAGATCGCCCGGAGCGAGGCCGGCATCTCGCCGCCGGGATTGAAGAAGCGCTTGCCGTCGAAATGGTCGGAGACCGGGCCGCGGTAGTAGGGGTTGGCGAAGGGTTTCATGGCAAGCCTCGGTCAGGCCGCGACATCGGGATGCCGGCCATGCCTTCAAATGGTGTCGCAGGCCGCGATCCACAGGGTCCGCTGGACTTTCAAAGCTGCCACCGGTCCCAGTCGCGCCGGGCGGATCGCCAGGCGGCCGCAGGACGATCGAGACCGGCATCACGCAAAAGACGGTCGCCGGGCTTGTCCAACATGTCCTGAAAAGTGTCGCCCGCGATGCGGCTCCGCCAGGTTTCCAGCAGCCACCCGGACCAGCAGATCAGCCGCGTCTGAAATTCCCATGCCGGCATTTGCTTGGCCCTCCGTCCAGAGCTTCTACCGGCCGTCGACATTTGACCAACGCGTTCTGGGCGGCGTAGTCATGATGAAATCGAATGACGGGGAGGCGTAGGTGTCAGGTGGGCTGGACAGCGAGCTGCTGCGAACCTTTATCGCAGTCGCCGACACGCAGAATTTCACCCGGGCCGGTGAGATTGTCGGCCGGAGCCAGTCCGCCGTCAGCCTGCAGATCAAGCGGCTCGAAGACGTCGTCGGTGCCGCTCTGTTCCACCGCGGTCCCCGGGGCGTCGCCTTGACGATGCAGGCGGACATGCTGCTTGCCAACGCCCGCCGGATCATTGCGCTGATCGACGAGACCGCCGCCGCGATGCCGATTCGGCCACTGAACGGGCCCGTCCGCATCGGTGTCCCGGAAGAGTACTGCCATACCCTGCTGCCGAGGGCGCTCGGTGCCTTTGCCAAGCTGCACCCGCTGGTCGAGGTAACGGTCAAATACGGTCAGTCGGCGGCTCATCGGCTGGCTTTCCAGGCGGGCGAGCTCGACCTTGCCGTGGTGTTCGAGCCGTCGGGCAGTGTCCTGGCCGAGCCGTTGATGATCGACCCCACCGTCTGGGTGACGTCATCGGTGCATTGCGTGCACGAGCAAAGCCCGCTGCCGGTGGCGCTCAACGACAGCCAGGGCTGGTGCCGGGCCGCGACGCTTGCCTCGCTTCACCGGTTTTCCATCCCATTCCGCGTCGCCTATACCGCCGACACTAGCAGCGCGCTGCAGGCTGCCGCGACCTGCGGCCTGGCGATCGCCCCATTGTCGCGGAGCCATATTCCGGAGCACTGCCGCGAACTCACGGCGGAGGATGGGTTCGACGTCATCGACGCGTCGAGCGTCGGCCTGCTGCAGAATGCCAACGCTCGCGCTCCTGCCGTCTCCGGCATGGCCGACGCCGTCCGCGACGCCTTTACCTTGAAGCTGGGGCTGCCCTGATAGGCGAGGCGTTGGCGAATTTGCCCGTTGCAGCCTCGAAGAGATTGATCAGGCCAGTAGATGCAACCCATGCTTCTGCACGATCGCCAAGAGCTTGACGGCCGGGCCGCTTGGTCTTTTGGCGCCGTTTTCCCATTTTTGGACTGTCGAAGTGCTGGTGTTGAGATAGCGCGCGAAGATCGGTTGGCTGACGTTCTGGCTTTCCCGAAGCGCCTTGATCTCGTCCGGCTCGAAGGTCGGGGGCACATCGATGCAAGTGGCGTCGAAGCTGCGAAGCGTGGCCTTGTCGATGGCCCCGATCGAATGCAGCGCCGTGACGGACGCATGGATGGCCTCGAAAGCGTCCGACTTAAACTTCGTGGCCATTTTTGATTTCCTTCCAGTGACCGCTGTCGATCAGTTGCTGAACCTGAAGGGGAGCCAGGTTGCCATACGCCTTGGCCAGCGTGCGGAACGCTTGCAACTCTTCGCTGTCGATGTTCGCGCGATCGCTCTTCGCAAACAGGTATTCAAAGACCCAGAATTCGCCCGCCCTTGCGAGGATGATGGCGCGATGATGGTTGTCGTTCAGCCGCTTCTTGAAGACGCCGCCGCCCAGATCAACCGCTCGACCGCATACGGCCTCAGCGATCGCGCTTCCGAGCGCAGCATCGGATAGCCCTGCCTTGCGAGCAGCCTTGGCAAACCACTTCGTTTTAAAGGTGCGCGGCCCCATAGAGTTGTATAGCACTGCGTCCTATGGAGGCCAAGATGTCGCCGTACCACGCCCGCGCATTTCTTGACCCTTCCGCCCAACCGTGCTTTACGTCTCCCAAATCCGCGACTGTCCGTCCGCGAGCCGCCGACCGTGCCGCTTCCCTGAAGCCTCACGGAGGTCACCATCCGCCAGCGAGTGTCGCCCGCGGATGACGCTTTGCTTTGGGCTTTCGCGGATTGTTGCGGTTGCTGGTCCGTCACCACATTTCGCAAGCATCACCGACTTCCCCGGATGTCGGCTTGCGAAGAGGACGGAAGGGAAGACATGTTCGACTCATTGCAGAACCGGCTCGGTTCGATCCTGAACAGCCTCACCGGCCGCGGTGCCTTGTCCAACGACGACGTGTCGGCGGCGCTGCGCGAGGTGCGCCGGGCGCTGCTCGAGGCGGACGTCGCGCTCGAGGTGGTGCGCTCGTTCACCGACAAGGTGCGCGAGAAGGCCGTCGGCGCGGAAATCCTGAAGTCGATCAAGCCCGGCCAGATGGTCGTCAAGATCGTCCATGACGAGCTGATCGCCATGCTCGGCCAGGATCAGGTCCCGGTCGATCTCAATGCGCCGTCGCCGGTGACCATCATGATGGTCGGCCTGCAGGGCTCGGGCAAGACCACGACGTCCGGCAAGCTCGCCAAGCGCCTCACCGAGAAGCAGCGCAAGAAGGTGCTGATGGCCTCGCTCGACACGCGGCGCCCCGCCGCGCAGGAGCAGCTGCGCATCCTCGGCGAGCAGACCGGCGTCGCGACGCTGCCGATCATCGCCGGGCAGGACCCGGTCGAGATCGCCAGCCGCGCCGCGCAGGCCGCCCGCCTCGGCGGCTACGATGTGCTCATCCTCGACACCGCCGGCCGCACCCATATCGACGAGCCGCTGATGCTCGAGATGGCCGAGATCAAGGCCCGCTCGGGCCCGCACGAGATCCTGCTCGTCGCCGACAGCCTCACCGGCCAGGACGCGGTCAATCTCGCGCGCTCGTTCGACGAGCGCGTCGGCATCACCGGCATCGTCCTCACCCGTATCGACGGCGATGGCCGCGGCGGTGCGGCGCTGTCGATGCGCGCGGTCACCGGCAAGCCGATCAAGCTGATCGGCACCGGCGAGAAGATGGACGCGCTGGAGGATTTCCACCCCTCCCGCATCGCCGACCGCATCCTCGGCATGGGCGACATCGTCTCCCTCGTCGAGCGGGCGGCCGAGAACATCGACGCGGAAAAGGCCGCGGCGATGGCCAAGAAGATGCAGTCGGGCAAGTTCGACCTGAACGACCTCGCCGACCAGATCCGCCAGATGCAGAAGATGGGCGGCATGGGCGGCATGATGGGCCTGATGCCCGGCATGGGGAAGATCAAGGACCAGGTCGCCGCCGCCGGCATCGACGACAAGCTGCTGAAGCGCCAGCTGGCGATCATCTCGTCGATGACCGCGGCCGAGCGCGGCAATCCCGACCTCCTGAAGCACAGCCGCAAGAAGCGCATCGCGGCCGGCTCCGGCACCTCGTCCGCCGACATCAACAAGCTTCTGAAGATGCACCGGCAGATGGCCGACGTCATGAAGTCGATGAACAAGGGCAAGGGCGGCATGATGGGCCAGCTGATGGGCGGCCTCGGCGCCAAGCTCGGCCTCGGCGGCGGTGCCGGCGGCATGGCGGGCATGCCGGACCTTTCGAAGATGGACCCGAAACAGCTCGAGGCCATGGCCAAGATGGCGCAGTCCGGTGGCATGCCGGGCCTGCCGAAGGGCCTGCCCCCCGGTTTCGGCGGCGGTGGCGGCCTTCCCGGCCTGCCCAGCGGCTTCCCAGGACTTCCGGGCCTTCCCGGCAAGAAGAAATAGCCGGATCTTCCCGGTTTGCAGAACCTCTGAAAATCAAGAACTCAACGCAAGGAACTTAAAATGCCCCTGAAGATGCGTCTCGCCCGTGCCGGCTCCAAGAAGCGCCCCTACTACCACATCGTCGTCGCCGACGCCCGCTCGCCCCGCGACGGCCGCTTCGTCGAGACCCTCGGCTCGTGGAACCCGATGCTGCCGAAGGACGCCGCCCGCGTCACCCTGAAGGAAGACCGGATCAAGCATTGGCTCGGCGAAGGCGCCCAGCCGACCGACCGCGTGCTGCGCTTCCTCGACCAGGCGGGCATTGCCAACCGTCCCGAGCGCAAGAACGAGACCAAGGGCCTGCCGGGCAAGAAGGCGCAGGAGCGCATTGCCGAGCGCGAGCAGAAGGTGATCGACGCCCGCGAGAAGGCCGAGGCTGACGCCGCGGCCGCCGCCGAGGCTGCTGCCGCCGCCGAAGCTGCCGCCGAGGAAGCCAAGAACGCCCCGGCCGAAGAGGCCGCCGCCGAGGACGAGACCCCGGCTGCCTAAGCAGCCCGGTCGGAATTTCCGGCTGGATGAACATCCGGCTGAATGAATGAGCGGCGCCTTCGGGCGCCGTTTGCTTTTGCTCTAGTCGTCCGAGGATGCGGCATCCATCCGCGCGGCCAGCCGCAGGATCTCGTTCACCCGCTCTTCCCAGTCAGGGCTTTCCGCCAGATGATCGAGAAGGTCGCTGTCGAGGGCGAGTTCCACGCGCCGCTTGGGGCGTGCGAGGCGGACGTCGCGGCTCTCGTCAAATTCCATCGGCGGGTTGTCGGGGTCCGTCAGTGCTACGACGGTGATGCCGAGATCTTCCGCCCAGCTGATCTTGTCCAGCTGCCGGCTTGCCGTCTGCCGCGCCAGTGCGCGGGCATCAGCGTGACGCGAGGTCGTCGACATAGCGCCTTTTCTCCCTGGCATTGGCCTTGCGCAACGAGATGATCCTAGTCCTCTCGCCACGCCTTGTGAACGCCATCACGCAGAGGCGGTCGCCAATGAAACCGATGGCGATCTGCCGGCGCTCGCCATAATCGGTCCGGATATCGTCAAAGATAGCGGCCGTACCGAAATCGAACTGCCGCGCTGCTTCGAACGCCAATCCATGCTTGGCAAGGTTCAGGCGCGCTTTCTCTGGATCCCATTCGAAGGCCATTCAAGCACCGTTCGCGCTGCCAAGGCAGCACGATCATGCCGATTTCCGGTCCTCGGTGGCAACGCAGACTTGACGAGCCGGACAACTCCTCGCAGACGTTCGCTCTCACCTTGAAAGCCCCGTCATCCTCGATCGGATTGCCCCGTGCCAGACGCCAAGTTCCCGAAAAACCCCATCCTGCTCGGCGTCGTCGGCGGGGCGCACGGGATCAAGGGGGAGGTGCGGATCAAGTCCTTCACCGAGGACCCGGTCGACATCAAGGCCTATGGCCCGCTCGTCGACGCCAAGGGCAACACCTATACGATCCGCTCCGCGCGCATCCAGAAGAACGTCGTGGTGGTGACGATCAACGAGATCTCCGACCGCAACGGCGCCGAGTTGCTCAACGGCACCGAGCTTTTCGTCGACCGCAGCGCTTTGCCGGAAGACGACGCGGACGCGTTCTACCAGTCCGACATGGTCGGCATGGCGGTCGAGAGCACGGACGGCGAAGCGGTCGGCACCGTCATCGCCTTCCATGATTTCGGCGCCGGCGAGGTGGTCGAGATTAAGCCCGAGCGCGGCTCGTCGGTGATGATCCCGTTCTCCGAGGCCGCCGTGCCCGGGATCGACGTCGAGCGCCGGGTGATGATCGTCGAGCCGCTGGCCGCCGGTCTCGTCTCGACCCCGGACGAGGACGAAGCGGAAGCCCGCGCGGCGGCGGAGCAGGAGGAGAAGTGAGCTTTCACGCCACCGTCCTGACGCTCTACCCGGAAATGTTTCCGGGGCCGCTCGGCGTCTCGCTCGCCGGGCGCGCGTTGGAGCGCGGCGATGCGGTGCTGGAGACGGTGCAGATCCGCGACTTCTCGGTCGGCCGCAACCGCATGGTCGACGACACGCCGTCGGGCGGCGGTGCCGGCATGGTGCTGCGCGCCGACGTGCTCGGCCGGGCGATCGACCATGCCGCTGGAGAGGGCGACGCGCGCCCGCGCCTCCTGATGAGCCCGCGCGGCCGGCCGCTGACTCAAGGTTTCGTGCGCGAATTGAGCGACGGGCCGGGCGTGGTGATCGTCTGCGGTCGCTTCGAGGGCGTCGACGAGCGGGTGATCGAGGGGCGGGGCCTGACCGAGGTGTCGATCGGCGACTACATCCTCTCCGGCGGCGAACTCGGCGCGCTGGTGCTGCTCGACGCCGTCGTGCGGTTGCTGCCCGGCGTGATGGGCAACGCCCAGTCCGGCGAGACCGAGAGTTTCGAGACCGGCCTGCTGGAGCACCCGCACTACACCCGCCCGGCGGAGTGGGAGGGGCGCGGCATCCCACCGGTGCTGACCTCGGGCGACCATGGCGCGGTCGAGCGCTGGCGGCGGACGCAAGCCGAGCAGCTGACGGCCGAGCGCCGGCCGGATCTTCTCAGCCGCTGACGAGGTAGTAGATGGCGAGCAGCAGGCCGACGGCGATCACGAAGCCGCGGACATAGACCTGCGCCAGGCGTTTCGCGATCCAGACGCCGGCATAGCCGCCGAGCGCGACGCCCGGGATCATCGCCAGCGCCGCCGGCCAGCTCACGGCGTTGCCGGCGACGAAGACGACGATCGCCACCAGCGCGATCACCGTCGCCAGCATGTTCTTCAGCGCGTTCAGCCGGTGATAGTCGCCGCCCTGGGTGAGGCCGAGCGAGGCCAGCATCATGATCCCCATGCCGGCGCCGAAGAAGCCGCCATAGATGGCGGTGAGGAACTGCGCGACCGGGCCAGCAAGGCGGTGGCCCGTCCGCCCCTCCGCGGCGTCGCGCTGCGGTGGCTTCAGCCAGGGACCGGCGGCGAAGAGCGTCGTCGCGGCGATCAGCAGCCAGGGCACCAGTGCCCGGAACTGCGGGTTGTCGAGCGACAGCAGCGCCAGTGCACCGAGGCCGGAGCCGGCGAGCGATACCGCCACCAGCACCAGCGCGCCGCTTCCCGTCCCTTGGCACATCCGCCTGATGTCGGCGCGGTAGGCCAGCGTCGAGGTGAGGTAGCCCGGAAACTGCGCGATCGACGACGTGGCGTTGGCGACGATCGGCGGCACCCCGACGAGCGTCAGCGCGCCGAAGGCGATGAAGGTGCCGCCACCGGCAACCGCATTGATCGCGCCCGCGCAGAAGCCGGCGAGGAACAGGAGGGCGATGGAGAAGAGGGGCATGGCGGGCGCTCCCGGCGCGATTGGCCGTTTCGCGGCCAGGGCGTGAGGGCCGCTTGATGTGCGTTCGCGGCAAGCTTCGCAAGCCCCTCTCGATTCAGCGCCCCCGGCATATCGACAAACCGGCCTCTTGCGTGTAAGGCACCCGCGTTCCTCAGAATAACTTGACCGTATCGACGGCCATGACCGGGACACCCGGCATGAAACAAAGAGAGGCTCACGCCCATGAACATCATTGCTGAACTGGAAGCTGCTGAGGTCGCGCGCATTGCGGCAGTCCGCACCATCCCGACCTTCTCCCCTGGCGACACGCTCCGCGTCAACGTCCGCGTCACGGAAGGCACCCGCACCCGCGTGCAGGCCTACGAGGGCGTCTGCATCGGCCGCGCCGGCGCCGGCATCCAGGAAAACTTCACCGTCCGCAAGATCTCCTACGGCGAGGGCGTCGAGCGCGTCTTCCCGATGTACTCGCCGATGCTCGAGAGCGTCGAAGTCGTCCGCCGCGGCCGCGTTCGCCGCGCGAAGCTCTATTACCTGCGCGATCGCCGCGGCAAGTCGGCCCGTATCGTCGAGGCCACCAACGTTCGCGCCCGCAAGCTGAACGACGACGCCCGCCAGATCGTGATCAACGAGAAGGCCAAGGCCGACGCCATCAAGGCCGAAGCCCGTCAGGCGACGCTCGATGCGGCCGCCGCCGAGGCCAATGCCAAGGAAGCCGCTGCCGCCGAGGCCGCTGCCGCCAAGGACAGCGCCGCCGAGTAAGACCGGTACGGCTTGAAACGACCTTGAAAAGCGGCCTCCGGGCCGCTTTTTTTATGTCCGGGAATTGGAAAGGATCGTCATGGATACGTTCGCTGCGGCCAATCTCAGGAACTGGGACGAACGGGCAGGCCTCCACGCCAGCGACACCACCGGCTCCTACCGGATTGCCGCGGTTCTGGCCGGCGGGTCGAGCCTCCACGCCATCGAGGCGGCCGAGATCGGCGATCTCGCGGGCCGCGACGTCATGCACCTGCAATGCCACATCGGCCTCGACACGCTGTCGCTGAAGCATCTTGGCGCGGCCTCCGTCACCGGTCTCGACTTCTCGCCGGCCGCGATCGCTGCCGCCCGGGATTTTGCCGCGCGGGCGGGGACCGAGGCGTATTTCGTCGAGGCTCCGGTCGATACGGCGGTCGAGGTCTTGGGTGCGGCCCGGTACGACATAGCCTTCGTCACCTGGGGCGCGATCAACTGGCTGTCCGATCTGGGGGTTTGGGCGCGGGTCGTTGCGACATTGCTGCGCCCGGGTGGAAAACTCTATCTGCTCGAGAGCCATCCGGTGATGAACCAGATGGTAGCCGAAGACGGGAGGCTGCACGTCGGCTTCGACTGGCAGACGCCGGCGGCGGCGCCGCTCGCCTTCGACGAAGCCACCACCTACACCGGCGACGCCAGGAGGATCCAGAACACCCGCAACTATGAATGGCTACATCCCATCAGCGACGTCGTCGGCAATGTACTGGGCGCAGGGCTTCGCCTGGATTTCCTGCGAGAGCACGACCAAGTCGCGTGGCGCGCCTTCCCCGGCATGATCGAGACCGGCGAGGACCTCTTCAGCCTGCCGGACGGAGTCCCGAAGATCCCGCTTGCCTTCTCGCTGCAGGCGACAAAACCGGTCTAAGCTACCGTCGGACGGGCTGATTTCGGCAGCGAGTTCATATCCGGTGGCTGCCGTTTCCGAGCGTCTGAAGTCTCAACGCTCGTCATCCTCGGCCGCAGGCCGGGGACCCATGCCGCCGCGCTATCGGCTGCGCCTCGGATGAGGAAGGGCTGTCTTCCGTTAACCGCCGATCCCTTTTCCCAATTCCTGGAATGGGTCCTCGCGCTTCGCGCGAGGATGACGAATTTTGGCGGCAGCTTCAGCTGCCCATCGACACTTCCCAGTTCACCAGTTCATCGAAATGCCCGGCATGAAAAAACCGGCCGCCTTTCGGCGACCGGTCTCTATTGCGCTCCATTCGAATTTAGCGCGACTTCTTGTAGAGCTTCGACGCGATCTCGAACATTTCCTCTGGCGCGTAGTCCGGGGTGAAGGCCGAGGGAACGCCGGTCAGCTGGTGGATCTTGCCGCCTTCCGGATGGCCCTCGACGACCTCCAGTTCGCCTTGCGGGTCGCCCGGCAGTGCCATTTCGCCATTGCCCCAGATGCCCGCCATGTCCTTGTAGTCGTTCGGCGAGAACGTATAGAGCCGGCGGTGCGAGCCCTCGTCGAGATATTTCTGGCACTCGGGGATCTTCGACAGGTCGATGTTCGGCGTCGGCAGGAAATCCTTGACCTTGACGCCGGTGATCTTCTCCAGCGCCAGCGCATAGGCGTGTGCATGCACCGAGCCGCGCACCAGGAGATAGCCGCAGACCTCGCGGCCGGTCGGGTCGGTCAGCGTCTCGTAGACCCGCAGCTTGTGCAGCCGCGCGCCGCATTCCAGGTGGAAGTTGTGCAGCAGGTCGACCACGACGTTGCCAGTGGTGGTGATGAAGTCGTTGTTCCACGACGCGCCGTTGGAGTTGACGGGCATTGCGCCGCCGGCGCCGGAGAGGAAGGCAGCGGCAAGGCGGATGTCCTTCATGTCCTCGAAAGGCGCGCCGGAGATGTCGCCGCCATCGCCCATGTCGCCGTCCTTCTTGTCCGGCCCGTTGTTCAGCATGGCGACGCCGTTCGAGACCAGCTCGACATGGCCGAGTTCTTCGGCGGTGATCGAGGCGACGAGGCTGTAGAACGGCTTCAGCTTGTCCTTCGAGCGGAAGTTGAAGCTCTGGAACATGTAGTTCCCGAGCGTCGACATCTCGCCGTACTTGCCGCCGAGCAGTTCCTGCAGCGCTGCCGCGGCATTCGGATCCGCCCGCTTCGGCGCCGGCAGTTCGGCCTGTAGCTTGTCGATTCGCATGAACATGGGTGGTCTCCGGGTTTAGGATTACCTAACGCCAACCCGGGGTGTGAGACGCTGTTCCGGTTTGAACGGCCGATCAGGCGAACCGAGCGTTTTCGCACAAAGCCCGCGGCGTTTCCTGTTGCCCCGTCAATGGTTGGGCTTCCTGCTCCTCCCCTCAATCCTCATGGTTCTGGCTTGCGTCTCCGGCGGCGACAGGCAGTAATGCGCGTCAACTTAGGGAGATGTTTGCATGGCTTTCAGAATGGGTCGGATGGGTTTTCTTCGGCGATGGATGGATTTGCGCCGGCAGTTGCTGGTGCTGTCCTTGTCGGCGACCGCCTTACCGGCGCTGGCGGCGGACGATGCCTATCCGCATGCGGAAGAGTCGATCGGAACGGTCGAAGAGGTCTATGACGGCACGCTGCTGCCCGACGAAGCGGTCTCGACCTACCGCAACATCGATCGGCTGTTTCCCACCCGCACCATCAAGGCCGGCGGCAAGGTTCTCGAGCTGCCGAAGGCAGAACGGCCGCTGACCGCCGTCAGCTACGACGTCGAGGGCAAGCGCTACGACCTCTACGACTTCATGGCGCTCGACAGCATCACCGCGCTTCTCGTCCTGAAGGACGGCAAGATCGCCTACGAGACGTACCAGCGCGGCAACACGGAAAAGACCCGCTGGATGTCGATGTCGGTGGCCAAGTCGATCACCTCGACGCTCGCGGCGATCGCGATGAAGGAAGGCCTGATCGCCGGTCTCGACGCCTCCGTCGCCGATTACGTGCCGGCGCTGAAGGGCAGCGCCTATGACGGCGCCAGCGTCAGGGACGTGCTGATGATGTCGTCCGGCGTCCGCTGGAACGAGACCTATACCGATCCGAACTCCGATCGCCGGGCGCTCCTGAAGGCGCAGGTCTCGCAGGTGCCGGGGTCGGCGATGAAGCTGATGGCCAGCCTGCCGCGTGCCGCCGAGCCCGGCACCGTCAACAATTACAGCACCGGCGAGACACAGGTGCTCGGCGAGATCGTCCGCGGGGCGATCAAGATGCCGCTCGCCGACTACCTATCGCAGAAGATCTGGGTGCCTTTCGGCATGGAGGCGGACGCCAACTGGTGGCTGGATTCGCCCGATGGCCACGAGATCGGTGGCAGCGGCATCAGCGCCACCTTGCGCGATTACGGCCGCTTCGGTCTGTTCTTCCTGAACCAGGGCAAGATCGACGGCACCTCTATCCTGCCCGACGGCTGGACGAAGGAGGCCTCGCTCCCGACCACGCTGAAGGACGGGTCGAAGCTCGACTACGGCTACATGTGGTGGACCGGCTGGACAAAACCCTCGATCGCCGACGGCGCCTATGCGGCGGTGGGCATCCAGGGGCAGAACATCTACATCAACCCGGCCAAGAACGTCGTCATCGTCACCTTCGGCGCGCAGCCGAAGCCGACCGGCAAGGAGCCGATCGACCCGCTGATCTTCTTCGACGCCGTCGCGGAAGCGTTGAACTAGGGTCCGCGATCGCCCGGCCGTGAGCCGGCGGCGGGATCGGCGCAGAGGCGACGGGTCAGGCTCTAATCCTCGTGCCGGCCTGTCGTCTCCCGATCGCGTTCGTAATGGTGCGGGAGGCTGAACGCCGGCAGCCAGCCCTCCCGCCGCACCGTCCAGAGCTCGTAGGTCGGCTCGAGCTGGTTCGGCGCATCCAGCGCCCCGAGGCTGACCTCGATCTCGTCGCCGCTCTGGCCGAACACCGAGGAGCCGCAGCGCGGGCAGAAGGACCGTCCCTGATAGTCCCGCGTCTCGCCCGAGACCGTCACCGCCGCCGCCGGGAAGATCGCCGAGGCGTTGAACGGAGAGCCCGAGGTCTTGCGGCAGTCGAGGCAATGGCAGAGGCCGACGCGGTAGGGCTTGCCTGTCGCCTCGATGCGGACGTCGCCGCAGCGGCAACCGCCGGTGTACAGGTCCATGTGGCTTCTCCCTTTGAGCTCCGTCCGGACTTTGCCTGCTTCGAACCCCATCGGCAATTTGAAAGGGGCGCCGCGTGGGAAACGCATCCTTCCCGCGCCGCGTCGCAGTGACGGCGGTCGATGTCTCCGCTCGGCACCGGCGCGGTCCATCTCCTGCCCCGCCGGCTTTGGAATGGCTCCATTGTCTTGGCGTCGGCAGATTGCTATTTTGGCGCCATGCATCCGGTCCGCTCCACCTCCGCTGTTCTGCCGACGACGCTGGGCTTTTCCCCGCTCGACGACCGCACGCGGCTGCCAGGCCGGTTCTTCTATCGGTTGATCGACGGCATCGGCCTTCTGGTCTGAACGCGTCCCGCGGGCGCCGGAGCCTGCGTCTTCACCCGATATGCCCTGCCGGTGCGCCGGCTCTCCAGGATATTTCCATGACCGCCAAACCCCGTACCCTCTATGACAAGATCTGGGACGACCACCTCGTCGACGAGCGCGACGGCAGCGCGCTGATCTACATCGACCGCCATCTGGTGCATGAGGTGACCAGCCCGCAGGCCTTCGAGGGTCTGCGAATGACTGGGCGCAAGGTGCGCCATCCCGAGAAGACGCTGGCCGTGGTCGACCACAACGTCTCGACCGCCCCCGACCGCTCGCTCGGCATCAAGAACCCGGAGAGCCGGCTGCAGGTCGAGACGCTGGCGATGAACACCGAGGCCTTCGGCATCGAGTATTACGCGCAGACCGACAGGCGGCAGGGCATCGTCCACATCATCGGCCCAGAGCAGGGCTTCACGCTGCCCGGCATGACCATCGTCTGCGGCGATAGCCATACCTCGACGCACGGCGCCTTCGGGGCGCTGGCGCACGGCATCGGGACGTCCGAGGTCGAGCATGTGCTGGCCACCCAGACGCTGATCCAGGCGAAGGCGAAGAACATGCAGGTGGTCGTCGACGGCGTGCTGCCACCCGGCGTTACGGCAAAAGACATCATCCTCGCCATCATCGGCCAGATCGGCACCGCCGGCGGCACCGGCTACGTCATCGAATATGCCGGCGAGGCGATCCGCGCGCTGTCGATGGAAGGGCGGATGACGATCTGCAACATGTCGATCGAGGCGGGCGCCCGCGCCGGCCTGATCGCGCCGGACCAGACGACGTTCGACTACGTGGAAGGCCGCCCGCGCGCGCCGAAGGGCGAGAACTGGGCGAAGGCCGTGGACTACTGGAAGACGCTCGTCAGCGACGAGGGCGCGCATTTCGATGCCGTCGTGCGTCTCGATGCGGCGAACCTGCCGCCGATCGTCTCCTGGGGATCCTCCCCTGAGGACGTCGTCGCCGTCGATGGCGTGGTACCCGATCCCGAGGCCATCGAGGACGAGAACAAGCGCGCCTCCAAGCACCGCGCGCTGGAATACATGGGGCTCACCCCCGGCACCAAGATGACCGACATCGCCATCGACCGCGTCTTCATCGGCTCCTGCACCAATGGCCGCATCGAGGACTTGCGGGCCGTCGCCGGCATCGTCGAGGGCCGCACCGTGGCGTCCAGCGTCTCGGCGATGATCGTCCCGGGCTCGGGCCTCGTGAAGGAGCAAGCGGAGAAGGAAGGTCTCGACCGGATCTTCATCGCCGCCGGCTTCGACTGGCGCGAGCCGGGCTGCTCGATGTGCCTCGGCATGAACGAGGACCGCCTGTCGCCGGAGGAGCGCTGCGCCTCGACCTCGAACCGCAATTTCGAGGGCCGCCAGGGCTTCAAGGGCCGCACGCACCTCGTCTCGCCGGCGATGGCGGCGGCGGCGGCGATCGCCGGCCACTTCGTCGACGTGCGCGGCTGGAAGTAGCCCATCCGGGCGGCGGCGCACCGGCGCCGCCGCCCTTCACCGCTCTTCACTGCGCGACGTCGCGCGGCTGTGATGCGGCGGATCGACGCTTCGTGCTTGACCCTCGGGGCGATCCGGGCGAGATCGCTGGCATGGAAACCCTGCCGCTCCCGGACATCGACATCCAGCTGCTCCGCCTGAAGGATGCGCGCGATCTCGCGCCACTGCTCGCAGACTATGTGCAGGCGGTGTTTCGCGGGGCCCCCGGTGCGCCCGACAAGGTCTATGCCGAGCAGCTGCTGCAGGACCGGACGGCGGAAATCCTCGGCGCGCGGCTCGACGGCGAGCTGGTCGGCTTCCTGGTGTTCTACGACCTGCCGGACCCTTGGACCGGCATGCGCTCGGGGCTTGCCGACCATATCTTCGTCCACCACAAGCACCGCCGGAAGGGCATCGCCAAGGCGATGGTCGATCTCCTTGCGGAGGCGTCGGACACCCGCGGCTGGTCGAAGCTGGTGCTGCACGCGCCGCGCAATCCGGAAAACGGCCGCCAGCTCTACGAGCGCATCGCCGAGCCGGCGGACTGGTCGAGCTACGTCATCCGCTTCGACGACCGCTGAACGCACTCACCGGCGGCGACATCTTGACGCCCTCCCGGATGGGAAGGGAGCCCAAAGGCGGGTAAATCGATTCAGGTCGATGCCGCCGGCATTCTTGATTAGAATGTCTCTTGCTTTCGCAAGTGCGATACGCCTTTTACGACCTATACATTACCGGCGCCCGGGACATTGTTTCACGTGAGACACCGACGGGCGGCTGGACAGGAGGCAGATTTGTCCGAGTTGAAATCCGCAAGGCCGCTGTCGCCGCATCTGTCGATCTACCGGTTCCGGCCGACCATGGCGATGTCGATATTGCACCGCATCACAGGGGCCGCGCTCTATGTCGGCACGCTGCTGGTGGTCTGGTGGCTGGTTGCCGCCGCGAGCGGCCCGGAGCATTTCGCCACGGCTTCCTGGTTCTTCGGCTCCTTCCTCGGCCGTCTCATCCTCTTCGGCTACAGCTGGGCGCTGCTGCAGCACATGGCCGGCGGCATCCGCCACTTTATCTGGGATACCGGCCACGGCCTCGACAAGGAAACCTCGACCAAGCTTGCGCTGGCGACACTCGGTTTCTCCCTCGTCCTCACCGCGATCCTCTGGATCGCCGTCATCGTTCTCTGAGGGGTATACCGATGAAAATGCGCACCGATCTCGGCCGCGTCCGCGGCCTCGGCTCCGCCAAGGAAGGCACCGGGCACTTCTTCACCCAGCGCCTGACCGGCATTGCCAACCTCTTCCTCATCACCGCCTTCGTCATCCTGCTGATCGCCTTGCACAACGGCACCTATGCCGACGTCCGCATCGCCTTCACCAACCCGCTGGTCGGACTGATCATGGCGCTGGTCGTCGTCTCCGGTGCCGTGCACATGCGCATTGGCATGCAGGTGATCATCGAGGACTACGTGCATGGTGGCCTGCGGGTCATTCTGCAGATCCTCAACACCTTCTTCGCGATCCTCGTGGCGGCCGCCAGCCTGTTCGCGATCGTCAAGCTGAGCTTTGGAGCCTGAGCCATGGCCGAGACCCACAAGAACGCCCCCGCCCCTGAAGGCCAGCCGCACCGCGGTGCCGCTGGCAGCGCTGCCCCCGGCATCAACGGCAAGGCTTACACCTTCACCGACCACAGCTTCGACGTCGTCGTCGTCGGCGCCGGTGGTGCGGGCCTCCGCGCGACGCTCGGCGCCGCCCAGGCCGGCCTCAAGACCGCCTGCATCACCAAGGTGTTCCCGACCCGCTCGCACACCGTCGCGGCGCAGGGCGGCGTCGCCGCCTCGCTCGGCAACATGGGCGCCGACAACTGGCGCTGGCACATGTACGACACCGTCAAGGGCTCGGACTGGCTGGGCGACCAGGACGCGATCGAGTACCTGGTGCGCGAGGCGCCGAAGGCGGTCTACGAGCTCGAGCATTTCGGGGTGCCGTTCTCGCGTACCGAAGACGGCAAGATCTACCAGCGGCCTTTCGGCGGCATGACCACCGACTTCGGCAACGGCCCGCCGGCCCAGCGCACCTGCGCCGCCGCCGACCGGACCGGCCACGCGATCCTGCACACGCTCTACGGCCAGTCGCTGCGCTACTCCTCGGAATTCTTCATCGAGTATTTCGCGATCGACCTGATCATGGACGAGGAGGGCGCCTGCGTCGGCGTCGTGGCGCTCTGCCTCGACGACGGCACGCTGCACCGTTTCCGCGCCAAGAAGACGATTCTCGCCACCGGCGGCTACGGTCGTGCCTATTTCTCGGCGACCTCCGCCCACACCTGCACCGGCGACGGCAACGCCATGGTGCTGCGCGCCGGCCTGCCGCTGCAGGACATGGAGTTCGTGCAGTTCCATCCGACCGGCATCTACGGCGCCGGCTGCCTGATCACCGAGGGCGCACGCGGCGAGGGCGGCTACCTCACCAACTCGGAAGGCGAGCGCTTCATGGAGCGCTATGCTCCGTCGGCCAAGGACCTCGCCTCGCGTGACGTCGTGTCGCGTTCGATGACGATGGAAATTCGCGACGGTCGCGGCGTCGGCAAGAACAAGGACCACATCTTCCTGCACCTCGACCATCTCGACCCGAAGATCCTGCACGAGCGCCTGCCGGGCATCTCGGAGTCGGCGCGGATCTTCGCCGGCGTCGACGTGACCAAGGAGCCGATCCCGGTGCTGCCGACCGTCCACTACAACATGGGCGGCATCCCGACGAACTATCACGGCGAGGTCCTGACCAAGAAGGACGGCAATGCCGACACCGTGGTCCAGGGCCTGATGGCGGTGGGCGAGGCGGCATGCGTCTCGGTGCATGGCGCCAACCGGCTCGGCTCCAATTCGCTGATCGACCTCGTGGTGTTCGGCCGTGCGGCCGGCCTGCGCTGCGCCGAGACCGTGCAGGCCGGCGCTTCCCAGGCGCCGCTGCCAGCCAATGCCGGCGAGAACTCGCTCGCCCGGCTCGACCGCTTCCGCTACGCCAAGGGCTCGACCACGACGGCGGACCTGCGCGACGAGATGCAGCGCACGATGCAGTCGAACTGCGCCGTGTTCCGCACCGGCGAGATCCTCGAAGAGGGTCATCAGAAGATCCACCAGGTCTGGAACGCCTCCGACGACGTCAAGATCACCGACCGCTCGCTGATCTGGAACACCGACCTCATCGAGACCATGGAATACGACAACCTGATCAGCCAGGCCGTCGTCACCATGGACTCGGCGCTGGCCCGCCAGGAGTCGCGCGGCGCCCATGCCCGCGAGGATTTCCCGGACCGCGACGACGCCAACTGGATGAAGCACACGCTGTCGTTCTGCGACACCGAGGCGAAGACCGTCTCGCTCGAGGATCGGCCGGTGCACACCTACACGATGTCGAACGAGATCGAGTACATCCAGCCAAAGAAGCGGGTGTATTGATCCGCGGAGGCTTTCGCAGCATTCTTGTGCCTTGAGGGAATGTCGATGTCTCGGATCGGGCACAATAGCGGGAAGAGCGGATCGATGTACGCCATCGTCTTCGATCTCGATACGAACCGGCTGCGGGAGGTTTATCCCGGGCCGTCCTGGAACAATGCGTATAATGAGGTGCGGGCTTTCCTGGGGGAGCAAGGTTTCGACTGGCAGCAGGGCAGCACCTATTTCGGGAACGAGACCGTCAACGAGGTCTCCTGCGTCCTGACCATCCAGGATCTGACCGAAACCTTCGACTGGTTCGCTCCCTCCGTCCGCGACATCCGAATGCTGCGGATCGAGTCCAACAACGACCTGATGCCGGCGGTGGATCGCGCCGTGCGCCGAAAAGGCCGCGGCTAGAACCCTACTCGACCCGGACAAACGCAGCGGGCGATTGCACACTCCGATTGTGTGCAATCGCCTTTCGTTGTTTAGGGCGCGTTACTTCGGGGGTGCAAACATCACCCGGTTGACCGTGACGCGGTTCGGCTCGCCATCCTTGCTCCGGAGGATGGCGTAGAGGATGTCTTTCTGCGAGCGGTCCCAGGCGATGCCCTGGCCATGGTTGTCGAGCGGCACGGTCGCCACCCAGTCGAGCACCGGGCCCATCTCCGGCAGTTGCATGACATAGGCCTCGGCTGGATCGTGGCCGGAGAGGTAGAGCTTGCCGTCCGGACCCCACGAGCCGCCGGAATTCGACATGTCCTCGAACTTCTCGACCACGGCCTCGGGGATGGTCCACTGTTCCACCGGCTGCCAGTTGGCGTCGAAGCGGACGATCTGCGTGTTGTACTTGTTGCCGTAGGCGACGGGGCTCTTGTCGAAGACCCGGTTGTAGTTGGCGAAGCCGCCGTACCACTGGCCGTCCGGTCCTCTGTCGACCCAGGTGAACGAGCCGATCTGTATGCCGAAGGAATGGGTCGCGACGTGGGTCAAGGTGGCCGCGTCGAAGATCTCCAGCGAACTGGCCATCGGCCACTCCGGATAGTTGGAGTGGGCGAGGTAGATCCGGCCGTCGACCACCGTCGCGCTGTCGAAATGCTGGATCGGGCCGCCTTTCGGCCGTTCCCAGATCTTCACCAGCTTCTGCGTCTGCTTGTCGTATTTCGCGATCGTGCGGTTGTCGATTGCATAGAAGAAGTCGGCATCGACGGCGACGGCCTGGTTGGCTTCCGGCACGGCGTAGGAGGCGATGCTTTCCGAGCGCATGTGCGGCGGTTCGTCGGCGGCGGAGGCGGTGACGGGCGCGGCAATGAGGCAGGCGAGGGCGAGGGCTCGAAGGCGGGCTGCGGTCATGATCGAATTTCCCAGGCCGGAGACGATAAGGCGGCCTTTCTAGCGGCCGTCGGTGAAGTGCCGATGACGGGTGGCGCGCCATGCCGGCAGACGACACCTCGTCCCAAGACGACACCTCGCCAAATTGGACCGGCGGCGCTAGGTCTCTGACGGGACACCGGCCAAACGGCTCTTCAAGCAGCCGACGATATCCTTGGGAGAATTCGATGCCTTCATTCATCCGCGCCGGACTGCCGGCCTTCTTCGCGATCGGGCTGGCCTTGCCGGCGATGGGACAGACGGCGACGCCGACCCCGCCGAGTGCCCCGGCCCCGGCCGTGACGGCGGCTCCAGCGGTGCCGAACACCACCGCCAAGCCAGCGGCACCCGGCGCCGAGAAGCAGTTCGACCTGCCGCGGGCGGGCGACAAAGCGACGCAGATCGAGCTGATCACCGGGCTCTGCGGCATCCAGATGAAGGAGATGTCGAAGGAGGCCTGCCACTGCCTCGCCGAGCAGACGCTGACCGGCCTGTCCGACCCGCAGCGCGACTATCTCATCGCCACCGTCGTCGCGCCGCCGGTTGCCGACCGGATGCTCGCGGACGGCCGTGTCGGCCAGCCAGACCAGGGCGTGATCTTCGATTTCATCAGCAAGACGGCCGATTCCTGCTCCACCGGCAAGTTCGTCGCCAAGCCAGACGCGGCCGCCAAGCCCGCCATGCCGGCTGCACCGGCGGTGCCGATGACGCCGGCGACGCCGACCGTCCCCGTCAAACCCGCGCCGTAACGGGGAGGGGGTCGACCGCCTCCGATTAAATCGGTTCGCACGCGGATCGCGCCATGGGCTCCGGAAAAGCCCATGGCCGCAAGGGCCTTACAGCCGATTCCTCGCTGGTGTTTTGCGGTGCACGCTCCTATATCTGCATCGATTCCAAACTGGCACCGGATCCCGTCATGGTCGAGCTCACCCTCCCGAAGAATTCCCGGATCTCCAAGGGCAAGGTCTGGCCGAAACCGGAAGGGACGACGAACGTCCGCGAGTTCGGCATCTACCGCTGGTCGCCCGACGACGGCGAGAACCCGCGGCTCGATACGTTCTACGTCGATCTCGACGATTGCGGCCCGATGGTGCTCGACGCGCTGCTGTGGATCAAGAACAAGGTCGACTCGACGCTGACGCTGCGCCGCTCCTGCCGCGAGGGCATCTGCGGCTCCTGCGCCATGAACATCGACGGCTCCAACACGCTCGCCTGCACCAAGGGCATGGACGAGGTGAAGGGTGCCATCAAGGTCTACCCGCTGCCGCACATGCCGGTGATCAAGGACCTCGTGCCGGATCTCTCGGTGCCCTACGCCCAGCTCCGCTCGATCGAGCCCTGGCTGCAGACCGAGACGCCCGAGCCCGAGAAGGAGTGGAAGCAGAGCCACGACGACCGCGCCAAGCTCGACGGTCTCTACGAGTGCATCCTCTGCTTCTGCTGCCAGACCTCGTGCCCGTCCTACTGGTGGAACGGCGAGCGCTACCTCGGCCCGGCCGTGCTGCTGCAGGCCTACCGCTGGCTGATCGACAGCCGCGACGAGGCGACCGGTGCCCGGCTCGACGAGCTGGAGGATCCGTTCCGGCTCTACCGCTGCCACACCATCATGAACTGCACGCAGTCGTGCCCGAAGGGTCTGAACCCGGCCAAGGCGATCGCCGAAATCAAGAAGATGATGGTCGAGCGCAGGGTCTAGACCGCGTCTGAGTTCGGTCTCTCCCGCAGGGGGATTTCGGTTCGGCGAAGCCAGCCGGCTGTGCAAGCTCTGCCGGCTGTGAGGAACAACGGCAAGCCTCGGTGGTTCTAGCGGACGAGGACGGCGCGCTGTCGGCACTGCCGATAGTCCTGCCGGACACCCCCGTATCAGCCGAGAGGATCCACCGTGGCCAAGTCCCCGAACATCAAGCTGCACCCGACCAAGAACCCCCAGAAAGAGAACGTCCGCGGCGCCATGGTGGCGCTGCTGCAGAAGCACCTGGGCACCGCGATCGACCTGTCATACCAGGCCAAGCAGGCGCACTGGAACGTCAAGGGCATGAACTTCATCGCCGTGCACAAGCTGTTCGACGAGCAGCATGAGGCCGTCGAGGCCTATGTCGACCTGATCGCCGAGCGCCTGACGGGTATGGGCGGCCAGGCCCAGGGCACCGTGCAGGCCGCGGCCGGCAACACGATCCTGCCGCCTTACGCATTGGACATCGTGAAGTCGGAAGATCACCTCCGCCGCCTCTCGGACTCTTATGCCGCCTGGAGCGAGGCCCTGCAGGAGGGCATCAGCGAGGCCGACGAGGCCGGTGACGACCTGACCGCCGACCTGCTGACCGAAATCGGCCGCGGCATCAACACCGGGCTCTACTTCCTGGAGAGCCATTTCCAGGTCGAGGATGCCGGTCATTCGACCTGAGCATTTCAGCAGTCTAGTTTCGAAGGGGCGGCGCGACAGCGTCGCCCTTTCTGCGTTTGAGGGGGATGCCATGACCGGCAGCAAGGGCGCATGACGCGTGTCGTTCTCATCGGCTGTGGCCATGCGCATCTCGCCGTTCTCGCCCGGGCGAAGGCCTTCCACGCGCGCGGGATAGAGCTGGTGCTGATCGACCCCGGCCGGTTCTGGTACTCCGGCCGCGGCAGTGGAACCCTCGGCGGGCGTTTCGACGTGGAGGCCGCCAGCCTCGATGCGCATCGTCTGGCCGTCGCTTGCGGGGCGGGCTTCATCGAGGACCGCGTCGTCGGGCTCGACCGCGCGGCCCGGACGTTGCGTCTCGCGGCCTCTTCTCTCGTCGCCTACGACCTCGTCTCCTTCGCCATCGGCAGCACGGTCCGTACTCCCCCGGCCCTCGAGGGCGTCGCCGCCGCGGCGGTGAAGCCGATCGGCGGCCTGCCAAAGCTGCGCGAGGAGATTACGGCCGCAGGCGGCGCGTCGCGGGTGCTGGTGGTGGGGGGCGGCGCGACCGGCTGCGAGATCGCCGGCAACCTCCTCCACCTCGCCGCGACCCGCAAGATCAGGCTGTCGGTGACGCTGGTCACGGCGGAGGCGAACCTCCTGCCGCAGGCGCCGGGCTTTCTCGGCCGGGCGGCGCTGGCAAGCCTTGAGGGGCGTGGGGCCGACGTCCATCGCGGCAGCGCCGTCGCATCGGCGACGGCCGGGTCGGTGCGACTTGCCTCCGGCGCGGTGCTCGCCTTCGACCGGCTGATCCTCGCGACCGGGCTTGTCGCGCAGCCGCTGACGGGAATGCTGGGCCTTCCCGCGGGCGATGGCCTTCTGGTCGCGCCGACGCTGCAGTCGGTCGGCGACCCCCGGATCTTTGCCGCCGGCGATTGTGCGGAGATCGTTGGCAGTCCGTTGCCGAAGCTTGGCGTCTACGGCGTGCGCGCCGGGGCGGTGCTGGCGGGTAATCTTCTGGCCGCTGCCGAGGGCAAAATGCTCTCGCGCTACCGGCCGCAGCGACGGGCGCTGTCGATCGTCGATCTGGCGGATGGCCAGGGGCTGGCGATGCGGGGTGGCCTCGGATCTCGCGGGCGGTCTGCCCTGACGCTGAAGCACTGGCTGGACCAGCGCTTCCTCGACCGCTACCGGCGGCTTTACGAAAGCGCGGACCCGGCGTGAAAAGGCCCGACGTGAAAAGTCCCGGCACAAGAAACGCCCGACATGAAAAAGCCCGACCGTCGCCGGCCGGGCTTTCTTGTCTGACGTGACGGCGGCGCGCCTCAGATCGACTGGCCGGTCTTCTTCCAGTCGGCGACGAAGGTCTCGAGGCCCTTGTCGGTCAGTGGATGCTTGACCAGCGCCTTCAGGGTGGCGGTCGGGACGGTGGCGACGTCGGCGCCGATCAGCGCGGCCTCGCGCACGTGGTTCAGCGTCCGGATCGAGGCGGCGAGGATCTGGGTCTCGTAGTCGTAGTTGTCGAAGATACGCCGGATGTCGGCGATCAGCTCCATGCCGTTGATGTTGATATCATCGAGGCGGCCGATGAATGGCGAGACGTAGGTCGCGCCGGCCTTGGCGGCGAGCAGCGCCTGGGTGGCCGAGAAGCAGAGGGTGACGTTGGTCTCGAAGCCTTCGTCGGTCAGGTGCTTGCAGGCCTTGAGGCCGTCCAGCGTCAGCGGCAGCTTGATGCAGACATTGTTGGCGATGCCCGCGAGGATCTTGCCTTCGCGGATCATCTCGTCGGCGGTGAGGGCCGAGACCTCGGCCGAGACCGGGCCGTCGACGGCGTCGCAGATCTCGGCGATCAGCTCCATCATCGGGCGGCCGGCCTTCAGCACCAGCGAGGGGTTGGTGGTCACGCCGTCGATCAGGCCGGCCTCGTTCATTTCCCGGATTTCGCCGATATCGGCCGTGTCCACGAAGAATTTCATCGCTTTCGTCCTTCCTTGCGCCGACGGTGTCCCGTCCATTCGCTCTGATATCGCAACTCGGGGACCGGGTCACCACGTAAGGCGCTCCGGTGGCGGGCTTCAGGCCGACAGACCGGCGTCCTCGCGCCAGCGCCTGCTACCCCCCGCGGCACGACCCGTCTATGTCAGAACCCCATCCAGCCGAATCGGATCCATGTCCCGAGCGAGTTCCTCCCTGACCGGCCAGCTGTTCGACATCCGGTCGGTGCCGGTTCTGGTGCCGCTGCCGACGCCGCGCCCGTATTCCTACGCCGTGCCGGAGGGAATGGTGGTGGTGCCCGGCTCGATCGTTCAGGTACCGCTCGGGCCACGGCAGGTCGCCGGGATCGTCTGGGACGATCCGGCCGTGCCGGACGGCCTCGACCCCGGCAAGCTCAGGGCGATCACCCACGTCTTCGACTGCCCGCCGCTCGATGCCGCCATGCGCCAGTTCATCGACTGGGTGGCGGACTACACGCTGTCGCCGCCGGGCCTCGTCGCGCGGATGGCGCTGCGGGCGCCGGCGGCGTTCGACCCCGAGCCCTGGATCGAGGGCATGGCGCTGACCGGCACCGTGCCGGAGCGGATGACGGCTGCGCGGCAGCGGGTGCTGGATGCCGCCGAGGATGCAACGGCCTGGTCGCGCTCGGGCCTTGCGCATGCCGCGGGGGTCTCGGTCTCCGTGGTCGAGGGGCTGATGAAGCTCGGGGCGTTCGAGACCGTCCGACTGCCGCCGCCCCCGGCGGTGGCCGAGCCGGACCTCGGCTTCGGCCGTGCCGATCTCGGCGGCGACCAGATCGAGGCGGCGAGGACGCTGGTCGAGACGGTGAGGGCAGGCGGCTTCTCGGCGACGCTGCTCGAGGGTGTCACCGGCTCGGGCAAGACCGAGGTCTATTTCGAGGCCGTGGCCGAGGCGCTGGCGGCGGGGCGGCAGGTGCTGATCCTCTTGCCGGAGATCGCGCTGACGCAGAGCTTCATCGACCGCTTCCATGCCCGCTTCGGCGCGCCGCCGGCGGAATGGCATTCCGACGTCACCCCGCGCATGCGCGAAAAGGTCTGGCGGCAGGTGGCGGAGGGACGGGTGAAGGTGGTGGCGGGGGCGCGCTCGTCGCTGTTCCTGCCGTTCCAGGACCTCGGCCTCGTCATCGTCGACGAGGAGCACGACCCCGCCTACAAGCAGGAGGAGCGCACCTTCTACCACGCCCGCGACATGGCGGTGGTGCGTGCCTCGATCGGCAAGTTCCCGGTGATCCTCGCCTCGGCGACGCCGTCGATCGAGAGCCGGGTGAACGCCGCGACCCAGCGCTACGGCCATGTCGTGCTGTCGGCCCGCTACCGCGAGGCGGCGCTGCCGACGCTGCAGCTGGTCGACATGAAGCGCCATCCGCCGGCGCGGGGCCGCTTCGTCTCGCCGGTGCTGCTGAAGGCGATCGAGGAGACCGTGGCACGCGGCGAGCAGGCGCTGCTCTTCCTCAACCGCCGCGGCTACGCGCCGCTGACGCTCTGCCGCGCCTGCGGCCATCGCTTCCAGTGCCCGGACTGCTCGACCTGGCTGGTCGACCACCGGCTGCGCGGGCAGCTGCAGTGCCATCACTGCGGCTTCACCCGGCCGCGGCCGGAATCCTGTCCGGAATGCGGCGTGTTCGACCATCTCGTGCCTTGCGGCCCCGGCGTCGAGCGGATCGCCGAGGAGATGCTCGGCGCCTTTCCCGAGGCGCGCACCATCCTCCTCTCCTCCGATCTGGCCGGCGGTCCGCGGCGGCTGCGGCGCGAGCTCGACGCCATTGCCGAAGGGGAGGCGGACATCATCATCGGCACGCAGCTCGTCGCCAAGGGGCATCATTTCCCGCTGATGACGCTGGTCGGCGCGGTCGATGCCGATCTCGGCCTCGCCAACGGCGATCCGCGCGCCGCCGAGCGAACCTTCCAGCTGCTGCACCAGGTGACCGGGCGGGCAGGGCGGAGCGGCCGCGCGAGCCGTGGGCTGATCCAGACCTACCAGCCGGAGCATCCGGTGATGCAGGCGATCGCCTCGGGGACGGCGGAGCGCTTCTACGACCGCGAGATCGGCGAGCGCGAGCGGGCGGGACTGCCGCCTTTCGGACGGCTGGCGAGCGTCATCATCTCGGCGGAGACGCGCAAGGCCGCAGAAGACCACGGCCGCGAGCTCCGGCGTGCCGCCCCCGAGGATGCGACGATCGAGGTCCTGGGGCCCGCCGAGGCGCCGCTCGCGGTGCTGCGCGGCCGCCACCGCTTCCGGCTGCTGCTGCAGGGCGGGCGGCGTGCGCCGTTGCAGGATTATCTCCGGGCGATGATCGAGCGGGCGCCGAAGCCGCGGGGCACGGTGCAGGTGCAGATCGACGTGGATCCGCAGAGCTTTCTCTGAACATCGTCAACGGCGACCGGCGACCGGGTGGCCAAGGCACAGTCCCGCGCTTGCCGCCGCCGGCGCGAGCCGGTAGCACTCGGCCACCGCGCCGTGCCGAGGCGCCGCCTTTGCCGAGGATGTCCCCGTGGAACTCGCCTTTCCCTTGCCGCAGACCAATGCCGACCTGATGACCTACGGCGTCGGTGCGTTCACCGCGCTGTTCGGCCTGTTCGCGCTGTTCGCGCCGGTGACGCTGCTGCGGGCCTTGCGGCTGACCACCCACCACGCCTACCCGGAGGCGGTGTCGGAGGCGCGCTCGACGATCGGCGGCTTCTATCTCGGCATCGGGTTGATGGTGCTGATGTTCTTCGAGCAGTGGACGATGCCGCTGATGCTCGGCGTCGCCTGGCTGTTTGCAGCCTTCGGCCGGCTGGTCTCGATCCTCTCGGACAAGGGATCGACCTTTTACAACCTCGCCTTCCTGATCCTCGACCTCGTGCTCGCCGCCTTGCCGCTGGCCGCGGCTTTCGGCCTTGTCGAAAGCTGAGCCGGCAGGCGAGCAGGCGCGGCTGCCGCCCCGGCTCCCAAAAAGCGGCAAAACTCGGACCGAGAGTCCGGTTCCGGCGTTGTCGATGGCAAATCGCTATGCTAGAGGGTCCTTGCCTCCCTCGGGCCAGTGGCGTCAAGATGTCGCTCCGATGGAAATAATCTAACGGTTCTAAGTGTTTGGGGCGTTCTCGCTGCCGAGAATGCCCAACACGCTTGAACCCCAGGAAGAGAAACGGTCGTCCGTGGCAACATCATCCTCTCCCGTCTCGGGAGTCGCAGAACGCTACGCTCTGTCCTTGTTCGAGCTTGCTCGTGAGGAGGGTTCGATCTCGGTGGTCGAGTCCGAACTGAACGAGTTCCAAGGCCTGATCGACCAGAATGCCGACTTCCGGCGTCTGGTGGAAAGCCCGGCCTTCACTTCCGAAGAACAGCTCGCCGCCATTTCCGCGATCGTCGCGGACGTCAAGGCGAGCCAGCTCACTGCCAACTTCCTGAAAGTGGTCGCCTCGAACCGCCGGCTCTTCGTGCTGCCGGGCATCGTTCGCAGCTTCCGCGCCATGGCGGCAGACGAGCGCGGCGAAGTCGAAGCGGAGGTGATCAGTGCGCATCCCCTCGGCGACGACCAGCGCCGCGAACTGTCGCAGACGCTCGGCGCCTATGCCGGCAAGACGGTGACGATGCACGAGAGCGTCGATCCGTCGATCCTCGGTGGGTTGATCGTGAAGATCGGCTCCCGCCAGATCGACACGTCGCTTCGCACCAAACTCAATTCGCTTAAGCTAGCGCTGAAAGAGGTCGGCTGATGGACATCCGCGCCGCGGAAATTTCCGCAATCCTGAAAAACCAGATCAAGAACTTCGGCAGCGAGGCGGAAGTCTCGGAAGTCGGCCAGGTTCTGTCCGTCGGTGACGGTATCGCCCGCGTCTACGGCCTCGACAATTGTCAGGCCGGCGAGATGGTCGAATTCCCGGGCGGCGTGCGCGGCATGGCGCTGAACCTTGAGAGCGACAATGTCGGCGTCGTGCTGTTCGGCTCCGACCGCGACATCAAGGAAGGCGACGTCGTCAAGCGCACCGGCGCCATCGTGGACGTTCCCGTCGGCATGGGCCTGCTCGGCCGCGTCGTGGACGGCCTCGGCAACCCGATCGACGGCAAGGGCCCGATCGAGCACACCGAGCGCCGCCGCGTCGACGTCAAGGCGCCCGGCATCATGCCCCGCAAGTCGGTGCACGAGCCGATGTCGACCGGCCTCAAGGCCATCGACGCGCTGATCCCGGTCGGTCGCGGCCAGCGCGAGCTGGTCATCGGCGATCGCCAGACCGGCAAGACCGCGATCCTGCTCGACACCTTCCTGAACCAGAAGCCGGGCCACGATGCCGGCGTCGCGAAGGACAAGCTCTACTGCGTCTACGTCGCGATCGGCCAGAAGCGCTCGACCGTCGCGCAGTTCGTGCGCGTGCTCGAAGAGCGCGGCGCCATGCAGTACTCGATCGTCATTGCGGCGACCGCCTCCGACCCGGCCCCGATGCAGTACATCGCGCCGTTCGCCGGCTGCGCCATGGGCGAGTATTTCCGCGACAACGGCATGCATGCCGTGATCGGCTATGACGATCTGTCCAAGCAGGCCGTCGCCTACCGCCAGATGTCGCTGCTGCTGCGCCGTCCGCCGGGCCGCGAAGCCTATCCGGGCGACGTCTTCTACCTGCACTCGCGCCTGCTCGAGCGTGCGGCCAAGCTGAACGAGGCCAATGGCTCCGGCTCGCTCACCGCTCTGCCGGTCATCGAGACCCAGGCGAACGACGTGTCCGCCTACATCCCGACCAACGTGATCTCGATCACCGACGGCCAGATCTTCCTCGAGACCAACCTCTTCTACCAGGGCATCCGCCCGGCGGTGAACGTCGGCCTCTCCGTCAGCCGCGTCGGCTCGTCGGCGCAGATCAAGGCGATGAAGCAGGTTGCCGGCTCGATCAAGGGTGAGCTCGCGCAGTACCGCGAAATGGCGGCGTTCGCGCAGTTCGGCTCCGACCTCGACGCCTCGACCCAGCGCCTGCTGAACCGCGGTGCGCGCCTGACCGAACTCCTGAAGCAGCAGCAGTTCTCGCCGCTGAAGACGGAAGAGCAGGTCGTCGTGATCTTCGCCGGTACCCAGGGCTATCTCGACAAGCTGAAGGTTTCCGACGTCGGTCCGTTCGAAGAGGGCCTGCTCTCCTCGATGCGCACCGAGCATAAGGCCGTTCTCGACGCCATTCGCGACGACAAGCAGATCACGGACGATACCCGTGGCAAGCTGAAGGCGGCACTCGACCAGTTCTCGAAGAGCTTCGCTTAAAGCCTCGGGAATAACGGTAAGGTAGCGGGAGACGGTTCCGGACAATGGCTTCGCTGAAAGACCTGCGTAATCGCATCGCCTCGGTCAAGGCAACGCAGAAGATCACCAAGGCCATGCAGATGGTCGCGGCGGCGAAGCTTCGCCGCGCGCAGGAGGCTGCCGAGGCTGCCCGCCCCTATTCGGAGCGGATGGCCGCGGTGCTCGCCAACATCGCCAATGCGATGGAAGGCGACGCGCCGACGCTGATGACCGGTACCGGCAAGGAGGACACGCACCTCCTCGTCGTGTTCGCCTCCGACCGCGGTCTCGCCGGCGGCTTCAACGCGCAGATCGTGCGGCTGGTTCGCCAGCACGTCCGCGAGCTCGACGCCGAAGGAAAGACGGTGAAGATCATCGCCGTCGGCAAGAAGGGTTACGACGCGATGCGCCGTGACCTCGGCAAGCGGATCATCGACCGGATCGAGCTGCGCGACGTCAAGCAACTCGGCTTCTCCAACGCCGAGAGCATCGGCGAGAAGGTGCTGGACCTCTTCGAGGCCGGCGAGTTCGACGTCTGCACGATCTTCTTCTCCGAGTTCCAGAACGTCATCACCCAGGTTCCGACGGCGCGCCGGGTCATCCCGGCTGCGGTCGACAAGGATGGTGCACAGCTCACCGCCGCCGGCGGTGGCGTCTACGAATACGAACCCGATCCGGCCGACATCCTCGCCGACCTCATCCCGCGCAACATCAAGGTCCAGATCTTCCGGGCCTTGCTGGAGAACGCCGCGTCCGAGCAGGGCGCGCGCATGACGGCGATGGACAACGCGACGCGCAACGCCGGCGACATGATCAAGAAGCTGACGCTCGTCTACAACCGCCAGCGTCAGGCCAAGATCACGACCGAACTGATCGAAATCATCGCGGGCGCCGAAGCGCTCTGACGACCTTTTGACGACCTTTAAGAGAAGGATGCCATCGATGGCTGACATCACAGGACAGGCCACCGGGCGCGTCGCGCAGGTCATCGGCGCCGTCGTCGACGTTTCGTTCGACGGACCGCTGCCGGCCATTCTGAACGCGCTCGAGACCACCAACAACGGCAACCGCCTGGTGCTGGAAGTGGCGCAGCACCTCGGCGAGAACACCGTTCGCACCATCGCGATGGATCTGACCGAGGGCCTGGTCCGCGGCCAGCCGGTGACCGACACCGGCGAGCCGATCCAGGTTCCGGTCGGCGCCGGCACGCTCGGCCGCATCATGAACGTCATCGGCGAGCCGATCGACGACGCCGGCCCGATCCCGTTCGAGTCGAAGCGCGGCATCCACCAGCCGGCCCCGGCCTATGTCGACCAGTCGCCCGAGAGCCAGATCCTGGTTACCGGCATCAAGGTCATCGACCTGCTCGCGCCGTATGCCCGCGGCGGCAAGATCGGCCTGTTCGGCGGCGCCGGCGTCGGCAAGACCGTTCTGATCCAGGAACTGATCAACAACATCGCCCGCGCCCACGGCGGCTACTCAGTGTTCGCCGGCGTCGGCGAGCGCACCCGCGAGGGCAACGATCTCTACTACGAGATGATCGAGTCCGGCGTGAACAAGGACCCGGCCGAGAACGGTGGCAACACCGAAGGCTCGAAGGCTGCCCTCGTCTATGGCCAGATGAACGAGCCGCCGGGCGCCCGTGCCCGCGTCGCGCTGACCGGCCTCACCATCGCCGAGCATTTCCGCGACCAGGGCCAGGACGTTCTGTTCTTCGTCGACAACATCTTCCGCTTCACCCAGGCCGGCTCGGAAGTGTCGGCTCTGCTCGGCCGCATCCCGTCGGCGGTGGGCTACCAGCCGACGCTCGCGACCGACATGGGCGCGATGCAGGAGCGCATTACCACGACGACCAAGGGTTCGATCACCTCGGTGCAGGCGATCTACGTTCCCGCGGACGATCTGACCGACCCGGCGCCGGCGACTTCTTTCGCGCATCTTGATGCGACGACGGTTCTGAACCGCGCGATCTCCGAGAAGGGCATCTACCCGGCGGTGGATCCGCTGGACTCGACCTCGCGCATGCTGTCGCCGATGATCCTCGGCGAGGAGCACTACACCGTCGCCCGCCAGGTGCAGGAGACGCTGCAGCGCTACAAGTCGCTGCAGGACATCATCGCGATTCTCGGCATGGACGAGCTGTCCGAAGAGGACAAGGTCGCGGTCGCCCGCGCCCGCAAGATCGAGCGCTTCCTGTCGCAGCCGTTCTTCGTGGCGCAGGTCTTCACCGGCGCGCCGGGCCAGCTGGTGCCGCTGGAAGACACGATCCGCTCGTTCAAGGGCCTCGTCAACGGCGAGTACGATCACCTGCCGGAAGCCGCCTTCTACATGGTCGGCTCGATCGACATGGCTATCGAGAAGGCCCAGCGTCTGGCGGCTGAAGCCGCCTGATGCCGACCGGCAACGCTCCGTCCGCGCTGCGGATAGAGGATGCCGTGAACGAGACGTGCCCCTGGTCGGGGGATCCGGTTTCGCTGGATTCCCTGACTGTATACAAGGGTGCGGTGGTCGGGTTCTGCAACACCGGCTGCCGAGACAAATTCGACAAGGCCGTCCTCGCATTCGAGGCAGCCCTCAACAAGCAGGCTGACCATGGCTGAGAGCTTCCAGTTCGAACTCGTTTCCCCGGAGCGTCTCCTGGTGTCGGAAGTCGTCACCGCGGTCCTCGCGCCGGGCACCGACGGCTACATGACCATCATGAGCGGCCATGCGCCGGCGATGACGACGCTGAAGCCGGGCGTCGTGACCGTCACGACCGCCGGCGGTGCCGACCAGCGCTTCTATGTGCAGGGCGGCTTCGCCGACATCACCAACGATTCGATGATCCTGCTCGCCGAACATGCGATGCCGGTCGAGGAGCTGAACGCCGCGGACCTCGACCAGAAGATCAGGGATGCCGAGGAAGACGTTGCTGATGCAAAGACCGCCGACGTGCGGTCGAAAGCTGAGCATCAGTTGTCCGCCCTCAAGGACGCCCGCGCCGCGCTGGGCATGTAGTCTTCCAGACAATTCGACGAATGAAAAAGCCGGCGAGAGCCGGCTTTTTTGCGTCTGGAACGATGCCCGTCAGACCAGTTCGAAAGGCCTGAAACCTTCGACCACCTTGTCGTAGACGACGCGCTTGAACGGGACCACCAGCGACAGCACCTCGTCCATCGGCTTCCAGGCCCATTCGTCGAATTCGGCGGAGTGGCCGCCGGGCGGCGGGTTGATGGCTATCTCGCTCTCCTCGCCGGTAAAGCGGAAGGCGAACCATTTTTGCGTCTGCCCGCGGTAACGGCCCTTGAGGGCGATGCCGACGAGGGCGGGGGGCAGGTCGTAGTCGATCCAGCCCTCGGACTCGCCGAGCAGCTCGGCGGAGCGGATCCCGGTCTCCTCGTAGAGTTCGCGGCGGGCCGCATCCAGCGGCTCCTCACCCTCGTCGATGCCGCCCTGCGGCATCTGCCAGAGTGCGGTGGCGCCTTCCATCTCGCCTTGATCCTCGACCAGGCGGCGGCCGACCCAGACATGGCCGGCGGCGTTCAGCACCATGATCCCGACACACGGGCGATAGGGCAGGTTGTGGAAGTCGATCGGCTTCATGGCAGCGCTCCGGCAGAGATCTCTGACCGGGTTATCGGGCGCCATGCCGGGGAGGCAAGGGAAAAGCGTCCTTCATCGCCTCTCGGGGTCGGTGGCGAGGGCCGAGAGGGGGACGATCCGCACGCCGCGCGTCTCGGCTTCCGCGATCCAAGCCGCGATCGCGGCGGTCGAGACGTCGAAGGCCGAGGCGATGCCGATGGCGCTGCCGTCGGCGCGGGCGATGCGCTCGAGGGCGGCCAGCTGCTTCTCGACGGCCCCGCGCTGCTGGACGGCGTCGAGGAGAATGCTGGCGGCGGCGAACGGCGCACCGGCCTCGCGGGCGGCGTCCTTGGCGAGGCTGCGGGGCGAACTCGCATCGTCGAGATACATCAGGCCGCGGCGGGAAAGTTCGCCGAGCAGCCCGCCGATGGCCGCGGGATCGGCGCTGAGCCGGGCGCCCATGTAGTTCATCACGCCGACATAGTTGGTGGTCCGCCCGAGCGACCAGAGGAGGGCGTCGAAGCGACCGGCGCTGGCGTCCTCGGCGATGACCGTATGCGAGCCGGGCGTCGTCTGCGGATAGCCGAAAGGCTCCATCGGCACCTGCAGGACCAGCTCGTGGCCGCCACGGCGCGCATCCTGCATCCAGCGGTCCAGGCTGTTGCCCGCCGCAGCAAAGCCGAGCGTGACGCCCGCCGGCAGCGAACGGATGGCAGCCTGCGTGCCGGTCTGGCTGATGCCGAGACCACCGACGACGAGCGCGATGCGCACGCCGACGTCGCTGCTGGGGGTGGCGGCATAGACGTCGAAGGGCCGCCGTCCATCGGGTCCGCGCACCGGCAGCGGGCCGGCATCGCTCGGCTCGAGGAGCGCGTCGTCGGGGTTTGCTGCCATGGTCGCCGGTTGGCGCAGCGAACCCGCGGCATCGACGGTGATTAGCTGGCCGGCCATGCCGGTTTCGTCCGGCGGATAGGTGATGGTCGGCAAAGCGGGATCGGGGAGCGGCGCGGCAACGATCTTCGGGGTGCGCGGCAGAGGGGTCAGCGGGGCTGGGGCCGCCGTAGCAAGGCGCTTTGCCTCGGCCGCTTGCCTGGCGTCGCGCTCGGCGAAGACGTCGACCTGGCGCAGGCGCGGCTGGGTGAGGACGGTGGCGGCCGAGGCGCCGGCAAGAAGCAGGAACCCGGCGGCGCAGAGAACCGTGCGCCTCGCGGGGCGCCTCAATGTCTTGCGCGGAGGCCTGTCGCGCCCGAGCGGCCGGTCGAGATCGTCGAACATAGCCGGACCTACAGCGGCAAGCTGGACCGGGGCTCGCCTGCCCCCGATGAAAGGCAGCTTGCACGGGCAGACGGTGCGCAGGCAAAGAAAAACCCCGGCGCCTGCGGCGCCGGGGTGGGTCTGATCGCCGGGTGGAAGCGGGCCTTACTTGGCGGCGCGCTTGTCGCCCTTCGGCGGGAAGTTGGCGTCGGTCTTGGTGCCGCGCAGCAGCTCGTAGGCGTAGTTCAGCTGCAGGTCGTCCTTGGCCTCCGGCGGGACGTAGTCGAGCGAGCCGGAGCCTTCGGCATTTTCCTCGTTTCCGGTGATGTGACCGCGAAGGCCGGATTCGCCGCGCACGACCTCGTCCTCGGTGTCGAGGCCCATCTGCTTCTTGATGTCGTCCGGCAGCGGCTGGGCGACGGTGATGTCGGGGTCGATGCCGCGGCCCTGGATGGAGCGGCCCGAAGGCGTGTAGTAGAGCGCCGTGGTCAGGCGCAGCGCGCCGTTGGCGCCGAGCGGGATGATGGTCTGCACCGAGCCCTTGCCGAACGAGCGCGAGCCGACGACGGTGGCGCGGCGCTGGTCCTGCAGCGCGCCGGCGACGATCTCGGAGGCCGAGGCGGAGCCGCCATTGACGAGCACGACCAGCGGCTTGCCCTTGATGTCGTCACCGCCGCGGGCGTTGTAGCGGCGGGTTTCCTCGGCGTTGCGGCCGCGGGTGGAGACGATCTCGCCGTTGTCGAGGAAGGCGTCGGAGACGCTGACCGCCTCGTCGAGCAGGCCGCCCGGGTTGCGGCGGAGATCCAGCACGAAGCCCTTCAGCTTGTCGGCCGGGATCTTCGACTCGATGTCGGCGATCGCCTCTTCCATGCCGACCGTGGTCTGCTCGTTGAACTTCAAGAGCTTGATGTAGCCGACGTCGTTCTCGACCGTGTGGCGGACCGAGGGGACCTTGATCTCGTCGCGCTTGATCGACAGGCGGACGGGCTTGGCCGCGCCTTCGCGCACGATGGTGAGGGCGACGGAGGTGCCGATGTCGCCCTTCATCTTCTCGACCGCCTGGGCGAGCGTCAGGCCGCGGACCTGCTCGCCGTTGATCTCGGCGATCAGGTCGCCGGCGAGGACGCCGGCCTTGTCGGCGGGCGTGCCCTCGAACGGCGATACGACCTTGACCAGCTCGTTCTCCATGGTGACCTCGATGCCGAGGCCGCCGAACTGGCCGCGCGTCTCGGTGCGCATGTCCGCCGCTTCCTTGGCGTTCATGTAGCTCGAATGCGGGTCGAGCTGGGTCAGCATGCCGTTGATGGCGGTCTCGATCAGCTTCTGGTCGTCGGGAACGTCGACATACTGGGCGCGGACGCGCTCGAACACGTCACCGAAGATCGCCAGCTGGCGATAGGTATCCGAGCCCGCCGCATTGGCGACACCCGACTGCTGGCCGACGAACACGGTCATCGCGGTCGCGCCCATGAGCGCGCCGGCGAAGAGTATCGAGAGCTTACGAATCATTCCTCGTCCTTCCAGAAGGTCCCACCGTCCACCAAGGAGTCGGATCGACCGGTTTCCCGTTCTTGCGAAATTCCACATAGAGCGCCGGCTCTTCTGCGCCGAACTCCGCTCCGGCCGCACTGGCCAGTCTCCGCGTGCCCATGACCGCGACGGGCTCTCCCGATAGCACGAATTGGCCGACCTCGACGTCGATCTCGTTCATGCCCGCAAGGACAACATGATAGCCATCGCCCGCGTCAAGTATCAAGAGCTGTCCATAGGACCGGAAGGGTCCGGAATAGAGCACGCGGCCATCCGCAGGGGCAGTTACGAGGTCACCCGGACGCGCCGAGAAGGAGACCCCCGACGAAGGCCGACCGATGCCGTCGCTGCCGCCATAGGCCACCTGCAGGGCACCGGATACAGGTGCTGTCAGACGGCCTTTCATTGTCGAAAATGCGGCGACCGGTTCGATGTGCGCCATGTCACGGCGAAGTGACGCTATGTCATAGCTCTTCTCGGCTTCCGTCATCGTGGTCGGCGTCTGTTCGGCCACGGCAGGCGCAGGCGGGGTCGAGGCTGGCTGGTCCGGCTGGCCCGGCTGGCCCGACTGGGCTGGCCCGTCGGTCTCGGGGACGGCGCGGGCGGCTTCGCGCACGGCCTTCTCGCGCTCCACCTCGGCGATGCTTGCAGCTTCCGCCTCGGCGGCGCGCTTTGCGGCCGCGACCTTCTGCGCCGCCGCCTCCGCCGCGCGGGCGCTGGCCGTCTCGTTCTCCAGCGAGGCGATCAGTTCCTGCAGGCTGTTCGCCTTGGCGGCCAGCTCGGCCGCATGCGCGCGTTCGGCCTCACGCCGGCTGCGGTTGTCGGTCTCCAGCCGCTGCTTTTCCTCGAACAGCCGGGCGAGCCGCGCCTCTTCTTCCTTCTGCCGGGTGCGGCCGTCGACGAAGCGCTGCTTCTCGGTGGCGATGTCGCGCTTGACCGCGGCCAGCTGCTTCAGGTCGCCGGCGAGCTTTTCGGTCTCCTTGCGGATGCCCGGCACGACGGCGCCGAGGAGGATCGCGCTGCGCACCGATCCGAGCGCATCGTCCGGCTTGACCAGCAGCGCCGGCGGCGGCTTGCGGCCCATCCGTTCCAGCGCGCCGAGGACTTCCGCCAGCAGGCCTCGGCGTTCGCGCAGCGAGGCCTTGAGGCTCGCCTCGTCGCCGGCCAGTGCGTCGATGCGCTTTTCGGTCGCAGCGATCTCCTTCTCGATCGCCTGCTGCTGGGCGGCCGCGGCGATCATGGCGTCGCGGATACGGCCGCGGTCCTCGGCGAGCGCGGCGATCTCGGCATCGAGCGACTGCACGCTCTGCTGGCTGAGCTGAATGCTGTTGGAAATGCCGGCGAGTTCCTCGGCATTGCGCTTGCGCTCGCCCTCGAGGATCAGCACGCGGCTGATGCTGCCGACGATGTCGCCGGTCGGAGCCGGCGCCGGCGGCTCGCCCTCGGCAAGGCTCAGCCCCGGCGCGACCAGCGCCAGGCAGAGCGCCGCGGCGGCCAGAAGCCGGCGGGATGCGTGCGGTCGCCTGTCGTGTGCGGCTGTGGCCTGCAAGAGCGTCCCTGATCGCCTGAGAGATTGCGTTTTCCGGCACGGCCGGGATCGGCACCCTCAACCTTTCGGCCAGAGGACGCGGCACGATAGCGCCGCCTCCTTAACAATGCATCAACCATGGCGCCGTCGCCCGGTCTGCGCAAAGGCTCGCCGCGGACCACGGCAAGCTCATGGCGGAGAAACGTCTGATGGCAGATAAATGTCAGGCTATCTATTTCCGCCGGGGATTGTTGCCGATATGTCGCGCGTGGGGATGGCGGGATCAGGACCGGTGATAGGGGTGTCCGGCGAGGATCGTCGTGGCGCGGTAGATCTGCTCGGCGAGGAGCATGCGCGCGATCTGGTGTGGCCAGGTCATCCGGCCGAGCGACAGGACGAGCCGCGCGCGGGAGCGCAAGTCAGGATCGAGCCCGTCCGGTCCGCCGATCAACAAGGCGATATCGCGGATCCCCTCGTCCCGGAGCCGTCCGAGTTCGGCCGCGAATTCCTCCGACGACAGCGCCTTGCCGGTCTCGTCGAGCGCGATCAGGACGGTCTTGTCGGGCAAGGGTGCGACAAGACGCGCAGCCTCGTCGCGCTTGCGCTCGACGACCCCCGCGGCCCGCGATTCCGCGTGCTCGCCGAGGCCGGCATAGTCGAGACCCAGCGGCGCGCCGCTCTTGGCGAGACGCTCGAGATAGCGGTTTGCAAGCTCGCGTTCCGGCCCGGACTTCATCCGGCCGATCGCCGCGATCGTCAGGCGCATGACAGCCGCCGACTCGGTCGCGGGCTCGGAAAGCTCAACGTCGTCAACGGTCTATGCCTTGCCGGCTGGCGGCGGCCAGCATCGGCAGGGAGTATTTCTGCGACGGTCAATGGACCGTCGCGTCTCCGGCATCGCCGACCGACCACATCTTTTCGAGATTGTAGAAGGCACGCACTTCCGGCCGGAAGATGTGGACGATGATGTCGCCCGCGTCGATCAGGACCCAGTCGCCATTCTGCAGGCCTTCGACCTTGCACATGCCGTGGCCGGCCTCTTTCAGGTCGCGCAGAACGTGATCCGCGACAGCGGAGACGTGGCGGTTGGAGCGACCGGAAACGATCACCAGGTGGTCGGCGAGGGCGGACTTGCCCTTCAGGTCGATGCTCAGGATGTTTTCGCCCTTCGAGTCCTCAAGGCTCGAAATCACGACGTCGATGGCGGTCCGGCCGAGCTTGGTTTCGCTCGGGGCAGCCTCGGCAGGAGCGCTCGCGAGGGCGTCCTCCGTCTTTGGGGCAGGTGTCAGTGTCGTTGTTCCTTTGTCACGGCGGAGAGGGGACGTCATGTCCCGGCGCCTCTTTGAAGATAGGCAGGGTTCGGTGGCAGTTTCAAGACGCCGCGCCGCGGTCGCGGAGGGCGCTCGACGAGGTCGGCGAGCGTGGGCCGTGCAGGAAGACCCAGGCCGGCGCGTCGCAGAACGGCAGGGCGGCGGCGTTCTCCTCGGCCAGCCGCATTGGCGCGAAGGTCTTGGCCATCGGCGAGGAGAGGAGCGCCAGCGTCGCGCCGGGACGGTCGACGACGGCGATCGGATAGGTCGCGGCGATCCGCCGCCAGGCCTGCCAGCGGTGGAACGAGGCGAGGCTGTCGGCGCCCATGATCCAGACGAAGCGCACGCCCGGCTTCAGCCGCCGGACCAGCGCCAGGGTGTCGGCGGTATAGCGCAGGTGGTGGGCGGCCTCGAAGGCGGTGACGTCGATCCGCGGATCGCGCGCCAGCCTCTCCGATGCGGCGATGCGCTCGGCCAGGGGTTTCAGGACGCCCGGATGCTTCAGCGGATTGCCGGGGGTGACGATCCACCAGAGACGGTCGAGCTTCAGGCGGCGCATCGCGGTTTCCGCCACCAGCAGATGTCCGTCGTGCGGCGGGTTGAACGAGCCCCCGAACAGGCCGACCCGCATGCCCCGCTCGGTGTGCGGCAGGCGCAGCGCCGCGGGCGGCACCGCCGGCATGCCAGCCTCCTCGTCGAAGGTCACGGCCTGATCTGGCCGGTACCGGAGACGCGGTAGTTGAAGCTGGTCAGCTGCTCGACGCCCACCGGGCCGCGCGCGTGCATCTTGCCGGTGGCGATGCCGATCTCGGCGCCCATGCCGAACTCGCCGCCATCGGCGAACTGGGTCGAGGCGTTGTGCAGGAGGATCGCCGAATCGAGGCTGGAGAGGAAGCGCTCCGCCGTCGCCGGATCGTCGGTGACGATCGCTTCTGTGTGGTGCGAGGAGTGGCGCTCGATGTGGGCGATGGCGCCCTCGATGCCGTCGACGAGGGCGACCGTGATGATCGCGTCGAGATATTCGGTGTCCCAGTCCTCGGCCGATGCGGCGTGGGCTGACGGGAACAGTGCCCGCGCGTCCGCGTCGGCGCGGATCTCGCAGCCGGCGGCGGCAAGCGCGGTCAGCAGTGGCACCAGATGGGTCGAGGCGACGGCGCGGTCGACGAGCAGCGTCTCGGCCGAGCCACAGACGCCGGTGCGGCGCATCTTGGCGTTGACGACAATCGCCTCGGCCATGGCAAGGTCGGCCGCGCCGTCGACGTAGACGTGGCAGAGGCCTTCGAGATGGGCGAAGAGCGGCACCCGCGCCTCCTTCTGGACACGGGCGACGAGCGAACGGCCGCCGCGGGGCACGATGACGTCGATGGCGCCGTCGAGGCCGGTCAGCATCTCGCCGACCGCTGCCCGGTCCGGCGTCGGGACGATCTGGATGGCGTCGGCGGGAAGGCCGGCAGCCTCCAGGCCCTCGACAAGGGCGGCATGGATCGCCGCGGACGATGCGGCCGAGTCCGAGCCGCCGCGCAGGATGACGGCATTGCCGGCCTTCAGGCACAGCGCGCCGGCATCGGCGGTGACGTTCGGGCGGCTCTCGTAGATCACCCCGATGACGCCGAGCGGGGTGCGCACACGGGAAATGCGCAGGCCGTTCGGCCGGTCCCACTCGGTGATCGTCGCGCCGACCGGATCGGCCAGCGCCGCGATGTCGCGGATGGCGCTGGCAATGCCGGCGACGCGCGCAGCGTCGAGCGTCAGCCGGTCGACGAGCGCGCCGCTCATGCCGGCAGCGCCCGCTCTCGCCAAGTCCTGCGCATTGGCCGCAAGGATCGCGTCGGCGCGGGCTTCCACCGCCTTTGCCATCGCGTCAAGCGCGGCGTTCTTCTGCGCGGTCGGGGCGAGCGCCAGCGTGCGCGCTGCCCGGCGGGCGCGGGCGCCGATGTCCAGCATCAGCGTCTCGATGGTGTTGGAATGGACCGTGTCCAGCATGTCTTCTTCCTCAGGCGATTTCGCCGGCGTCGCGGAACTGGCGTTCGAGGACGAGATCGTCGCGGTGGATCATCGCCGTGCGCGGGGCATAGCCGAGCGCCGCCTCGATCTCCGAGGACCGGAGCCCCGCCACGAGGCGCGCCTCGGCCCCGTCATAGGCGACGAGGCCGCGCGCGACCTCCCTGCCGTCCTCGGCGGCCACGACGATGGTATCGCCACGGCCGAAATCACCCTCGACCGCCTTGACGCCGGCGGGCAGCAGGCTCTTGCCCGACATCAGCGCCCGCACGGCGCCGTCGTCGACGATCAGCCGGCCCGCGGTGTTGAGATGCCCGGCGATCCACCGCTTGCGGGCGGTGACGGGGTTGGCGGTCGGCAGGAACAGCGTCGCCTTGTCGCCCCGGGCGATGGCGGCAAGCGGGTTCAGCCGGTCGCCGGCGGTGATGATCATCGCCGCCCCCGCGGCGGTCGCGATCTTGCCGGCGTCGATCTTGGTCTTCATGCCGCCGCGCGAATATTCCGACGCCGCAACGCCCGCCATCGCCTCGATCGCCGGCGTGATCCGCTCGACCAGCGGGATGTGCCGGGCCTCTGGGTCGAGGGCGGGGGGCGCGGTGTAGAGCCCGTCGATATCCGACAGCAGGATGAGGAGATCGGCGGACATCATGGTGGCGACGCGCGCGGCGAGGCGGTCGTTGTCGCCGTAGCGGATCTCGGCGGTCGCCACCGTGTCGTTCTCGTTGATCACCGGCACGGCGCCGAACTGCAGCAGCGTGCCGACGGTGGCGCGCGCGTTGAGGTAGCGGCGCCGCTCCTCGGTATCGCCGAGGGTCAGGAGGATCTGCCCGGCCTCGAGCCCGTGGTCGCCGAGCCGCTCGGCATAGGCCCGGGCGAGCGCGATCTGCCCGACGGCGGCCGCCGCCTGGCTCTCCTCGAGCTTCAGCGTGCCCGGGGCCAGCTTCAGGATCTTGCGGCCGAGGGCGATGGCGCCGGACGAGACGATCAGCACCTCGCGGCCCCCGGCGGCGAGGGCTGCGACATCGGCGACAAGCGACGTCAGCCAATCCTGTCGCAGGCCCGTCTGGCGGTCGACGAGGAGGGCCGAGCCGATCTTGACGACGAGCCGGCGGGAGGCATCGAGCGTGGCGGCAGCGGTCATCTGGGGTCGGCGCCCTCGGGCAGGCTGTCCCAGCGGGTCTCGTCGACGACCTCTTCCTCTGCCTCGTCCATGCCGACGATCTCGCGCCGCAACTGGCGCAGCACCTCGGTCATGCCCTCGCGGCTGACGGCGGAAATCTGCAGCGGCGGACGGCCACAGGCGCGCGCGAGCTCCTTCAGCTTGGCCTTCTTGTCCTCGGGCGTCAGCGCGTCGATCTTCGACAGCGCGACGATCTCCGGCTTGTCGGTAAGGCCGCCGCCATAGGCCTCGAGCTCCGCGCGCACGGTCTTGTAGGCATAGCCGACATCGTCCTCGGTCGCCGAGACGAGGTGCAGCAGCACGCGGGTGCGCTCGACATGGCTGAGGAAGCGGTCGCCGATGCCGACGCCCTCGTGCGCGCCCTCGATCAGGCCGGGAATGTCGGCGAGGATGAACTCGGCACCGTCGACGGTCGCAACGCCGAGGTTCGGGTGCAGCGTCGTGAACGGATAGTCGGCGATCTTCGGGCGGGCCGCGGTGACGCTGGCGAGGAACGTCGACTTGCCGGCATTCGGCAGGCCGACGACGCCGGCATCGGCGATCAGCTTCAGCTTCAGCCAGATCGTCAGTTCCTCGCCCTCGATGCCGGGATTGGCGCGGCGCGGCGCCTGGTTTACCGAGGTCTTGAAATAGGCATTGCCGAAGCCGCCATTGCCGCCGGCGGCGATGCGGTGCTTCTGGCCGATGAAGGTGAGGTCGCAGAGCAGCGTCTCGCCGTCCTCGGCGAAGACCTGGGTGCCGATCGGCACCTTCAGCGTGACGCTGTCGCCCTTGCCACCGGCGCGGTCGCGGCCCATGCCATGGACGCCGGTCTTCGCCCGGAAATGCTGCTGGTAGCGGTAGTCGATGAGGGTGTTGAGCCCGGAGACCGCCTCGACGAAGACATCGCCGCCGCGGCCGCCATCGCCGCCGTCCGGCCCGCCGAACTCGATGAACTTCTCGCGCTTGAACGAGACCGCGCCGGCGCCGCCGTCGCCCGATCGGATGTAGACCTTGGCCTGGTCGAGGAACTTCATGGCATGTCTTTCCGCGCGTCCCGGCAGGGGTGAGGTCACCGGGCCGGCATCATTCTAGTGAAATCAAGGGCCGGCGCGAAGGCCCGTCCTCATGAAACTCGTATGGGCACCGCGCGATCTGCGGAGCGCCCGGACAGGCGTCGGCCTGCCGATCAGGGCTGAGGGCTCAGGGCGCTGTCGTCGGCTTGGAGAAGACGACGCGGGCGCCGGCCACCGGGATCCCGGCTTTCGAGACCTGAGCCCTGTTCAGCACCGTGCCGTCCGGCTGCGCCTGCATCACGTGCCGGAAGTGCAGGACGAGCGATCCGCCGCCCGGCGCATAGCCGTCATAATCCAGGACGACGCCGTCCGCCGTCTTGTAGCCGCTGACCGGCACCGGCGCGCTCAAGACGCCCTTGCCGCTCTCGGTCTCGACCGTTCCCTCATAGCGCCCGCCGGGACGGACGGCGAGGGTCCAGCGCTGCAGCCGGTCGCCCTTGGCGAAGTGGAACCGCTCGTCGAGTGCCAGGCTCTCGGCCGTCGCCGTGCCGGTGAAGCCGGCGGTGAATGTCTCGGCCGAGACATAGGCGGTATCGATCTCGCCTTGGCTCTGGCTCGATCCGTCGAAGAAACGCTCCAGGGCAAAGCCGCCGCCGGCATCGGCCGCGGGCGGCTCGGCGAAGGCGCCGCCGGCCATGGCCTTCAGACCGAGCCAGCCGAGCCCCAGCACCACCAGCACCAGCAGCGATGTCGTCAGGCGTTTGCGTCTCGTCGCGGTCATGCTCGTCCCCAAGCCTTCAAGGCCTTCCATGCCCGGCGATCGAGGTGGAAATCCTCGCTCGCCACCCGCCCGGCCGAGACCGACACGAAGGTACCGGTGCCGCGCTGCTGGAAGCCGCATTTCTCCAGTACCCGCCGCGATGCCAGATTAATGACCCGGCAGTCGGCACACACCTGATCGATATCGAGCCGGGTGAAGGCAAGGTCCACCATCGCCTGGACGGCTTCGGTGCAGAAGCCCTGGCCCCAGTGCGGCTGGCCGATCCAATAGCCGAGGTCGACCGCACGCGGCCGCCGCGTCGGCCGGAGACCGCAGAGGCCGAGGAAGGCACCGGTCGCGCTGTCGGTGACCGCGAACACCATCTCGCCCGCCACGTTCTCCAGAAAGGCGTGCGCGTGCTCGATCGTATAGGGATGCGGCAGGCGCGCCATCATGCGCGCCAGCGCCGGATCGTCGGCGAGCCGCGCCATCTCGGGCGCATCCGCCATCACCGGGCGGCGCAGGCGCAGACGCCAGGTGACGATCGGTTCGAGGGGTTCTTCCAGCAGGCTGTCCAGCGGGTGGTCCACGGCATCGGTCCTTGCGAACGAAAAAAAGGGAAGATGGCGGCCCATCTCCCCTGATCTCGCTTCGGACCATCGACCGTCAGGGTCGGATCGCAGCGCCGGGGTCGTGGGACACCGGCGCGCGATCGGCTCCGGTCATTCTGCGGCGATGGCTTTCGGCATGACCGAAATATAGGCGCGGCCCTGGGCCTTGGTCTGGAAGGTGACGATGCCGTCTACGGTCGCGAAGATGGTGTGGTCGCGGCCGATGCCGACGCCGGCGCCCGGGTGCCACTGGGTGCCGCGCTGGCGCACGATGATGTTGCCCGGGATGACCGCCTGGCCACCGGACTTCTTCACGCCGAGGCGCTTCGACTCGGAATCGCGACCGTTGCGGGACGAGCCGCCTGCTTTCTTATGTGCCATGGAATCTCTCCTGTCGCCGTTCGCCGCCGCCTCGGGCTGCTTGGGCTGTATGTTCTAGTGTTGCACGGTGGCGACCTGAAAGTCTTCAGGCTTCTGCCGCCCCTTGCGGGGCCGTGCGACGATCCATCTTCTGCTGCCGGCCCCGGTCTTTCCCCGGCATGGGCTGGCCATGGCGGGGAAGATCGGGATCGACCGGGATTATTCGGCCGAAGTGTCCTCGGCGGTCTTCTTGGCGCGCGGCTTGGCGGGGGCCTTTGCCTTCTTCGGCGCGTCGGCGGTCTCGCTCACGTCGCTGGTCGACGCGGTCTCGGACTCAACAGGCTTCTCAGCCTTGACCGGAGCCTCGGTGCGGGCCGGCTTCTCGGAAGCCGTCTGGCCCGCGGCGAGGATCTCGCCGATGCGGATCAGCGTCAGGTCCTGGCGGTGGCCGCGGGTGCGCTTGGAATTCTGGCGACGGCGTTTCTTAAACGAGATGACCTTCGGGCCGCGGGTCTGCTCGACGATCTCGCCGGTGACGGTGGCGCCGGCCACGAAGGGCGCGCCGATCGTCGTGCCGAGCATCAGCACCTCGGCAAAGGTGACGGCATCACCGGCGACGCCGGGGACGCGCTCGATCTCGAATTCATCGTTGGCGACGACGCGGTACTGCTTGCCGCCGGTCTTGATCACTGCGAACATGGAATTTCCTTCTGCGATCGAGCCTCGGACGCTGCCGGGCCGTCTTCTTGTTGTTCTTGGGTCGTGCCGGTTTTGGGTCCGGGTCTATCCGACAGCGCCTTGGCCGAAGCCGGACATGCCGCCGAGAGGGCGTGGTAACCCACATCCATCGGGCGCGTCCTTAGACGAGGAGGGGCAAAACGTCAAGGCTGCAAGGCCGGGTCAGCACTTCGCAAGGCCGCCCCAAACGATCCGCAAGGCCCTTTCCCGCAGGCGGTCTGCCTCGCCACGCTGCAAGTCGGTGGCAAAAACCTGCAGGCAGCGCGATAAAATCCCTAGACAAGCCGCCCGCTTTCCACGATATGGTCCGCCTCGGAGAGGTGGCAGAGTGGTCGAATGCACCGCACTCGAAATGCGGCATACGGGTGACCGTATCGGGGGTTCGAATCCCCCCTTCTCCGCCAGAAGCCCTACTAAGCCATTAAAATTTATAAGTTTCCTGCCTTGGGGTTCGCGGCAACCCTCATTATAGCCCACATTGCGAATTGACAGGGCTCGGCGGCGCTCGATGTGGATAATTCAGCTCGGGTAGGCAGTCAGCCCATTCAGCAGCGTAGCGATGTTGTGACCGCACCGCTGGAATAAGATGGCGGCTACCGCGAACTGAGCCGGTCAACGGCGAGTTTGACCTGGATCTCGATAAATCCCGCTAGCCGAAAGAGCAGTGATCGAGGCAAGCTGCCCCTGGCATTCAATAAGAACTGGGGAAACCTTGAAACCTTACACCCGCTCGATCATCGAGCTTTTTGATGGCAAGAAGCGCTTCCTTATCCCCCTTTATCAGCGTCAGTACGCATGGAAGGCCGAACCACAGTTAGAGCTTCTTTGGGAAGACATCCTGCGCTCGGTCGGCCGCCTAGGCGAGGACCGCACGTCTCTGACGCCACATTTCATGGGCGCGATGGTTATCGCTCAGATCAAAACGTTCGGCAGGCAGGTCCAGGCCTACGAGATCATCGATGGTCAGCAGCGGCTGACAACATTTCAGATCTTCATCGCGGCCCTACGCGACGTCGCTAGGGCAAACGGCTCGCGCTATGCTGCCGAGCTTGAAAAGTATCTTGTCAACGACGGCGTGATGGAGAAGCCGGAAGTCGAGCGCTTCAAGCTGTGGCCGTCACTCAGCGACCGTAGAGCCTTTATCGGCATCGTCGATCCCGAGGTTGATCTGGAGCTATACGGATCGAAGCCTGTCGACGAAGATGGCTTCGTGCGACGCTCCGTGGCGGCGCATGCCTTCTTCCGGGACAAGATCGAGAATCAGGTTGGTAAGGCAGATACGTTTAATGAGCACCGGCTCGAAATCATCTTCGAAGCCCTAAAGGAAGGCTTGGCGATCGTCTCTATCGAGCTCGAAGGCGGCGACGACCCGCAGACCATCTTCGAGACGCTGAACAGCCGAGGTGTGGACCTCACGCCCGGCGACCTCATGCGCAACTTCATCTTCCAGCGCGCCAAGGGTCTCGGTCAGGCAGATCACTCACTCCTGGTCGACAAGCTCTACGAGAAACATTGGCTGCCACTCGATCGTGCCTTCTGGAGCCAGACGGCCTCGCGTGGACGGCAATCGCGGACCAGGCTCGACTGGATGCTGACCGACCACCTATCAATGCAGATCGGCGACGTCGTGTCCGTCGAGACGCTCTTCGAAAACTATCGACGCTGGATCCTGACCAAGCGTCCCTTCGCGGATGTCACGATGGAGCTCGAGGCGATCACAGCGACCGCCGCGATCGAGAAGCGCCTGTTCGACCAGACGCCCACCGATCCGATCGGTAGGTTCGGCCGCTTTGCTGACGCCTTCGACGTTTCGACCGCCATGCCGCTGGTCATCTATATCGCTACCGAGCCGAGCCTCGCTACTGATTTAGAGACGGCTCTGTCGGCGCTAGAGAGCTTCATCATGCGACGGGATATCTGTGGCCTCACGACGAAGGCCTACAACCGCTTCTTCATCGGGATCATCGATCGTCTACGCATGGCGGAAGGCAGCCAAATCGATGCCTTGGTCGAGTATCTATCGACTCGGCAGTCCGACATCGACCGTTGGCCTGACGATATCGAATGGCAGCGGAAATGGCTGGCACAGGCGCAATACAAGACAGCTCGGCAACCCCGCCTTCGCTACGTCTTCGAGGCGATTGAGCTGGCGAAGCGCTCGACCCTCAACGAGGACATCGAGATCAAGTCGGATCTGACGCTTGAACATATCATGCCGCAACGCTGGCAGGAGAACTGGTCGATACCAGGGTTCGCTCACCTCGATCCTGCGGAGCAGCAGACCGACCCCGACTATCTCACCGCTCGTATGGAGCGGGATGCTGTGATCGACGTGTTCGGCAATCTGACCCTTCTGACCGGTCCTCTCAACACCTCGGTATCGAACGGGCCCTACTCGAAAAAGATTGTGGCGGTGCGCTCCCATTCGAGCTTGGCGCTCAACCGCGAGCTGAACGCCTACGATGAATGGAACGAGACAACGATTGCTCAGCGCGGCGCCTCGCTTTTTGCGATCGCTCGAACGATCTGGACCGCTCCAGTCCGCCCAACGACAGTGGTTCAACCTATCACCATTGAGGTGGAGAGCTTTCCGCCCGACGGAACCGAGTGTCGCTTTAGCTACGGCGGAACACAGCATGAGGGCGTCATCGAGGGTGGCAAGCTGAACGTCGGCGGTTTCGAGGCTTCGTTCGGCTCATTCTCTGCCGCATCGCGCGCTGTCACGCAGACAAGTCGGAACGGCTGGCTAGACTGGCAGCTTAAGGATGCTGCCGGCGGCTGGACGTTGGCGAACGACTGGCGGCAACGCTAGAGCGTTGCCGCGCTAGAGCCTTTCGTCGATTTCGTGGTTCCCTCTGCTGACCGGAGGGAGGCAGGGATGGCGAGAGGTTTGTGATCGATCTTCGACATCGGCTTGGCAGAACCGGTGGTTTTCGCCTTGTGCTATCTGGGGGCATCGCCGTTGCGCCCCAGCGGCTCAAACTAGACGCACTGGCCCCACATTGCTTCGCTCCGCTGTCTAAGCGGAGCACTCTGACCTCCTCTACTTGTATCGGCGACTCCCAGGCTGCTACTCCGTCGACCTGACTTGGGGAGCATGCAAACCTAATGGAATCCAATATCGAAGCCGTCGAGAAGCGCCTCTGGACGGCGGCGGACCAGCTCCGCGCCAATAGCGACTTTGCCAGCAACGAGTATTTCCTGCCCGTCATGGGCCTGATCTTTTTGCGCCATGCCTATAGCCGCTATCTTATGGTGAAGCCGGAAATCGAAGCGGGGCTTCCCAGCCGGGGCGGCATGGTCCGGCCGCTGAAGAAGGAGGATTTCACCAGCCGCGGCGCCATTTTCCTGCAGCCCGAGGCCCAGTTCGATCATCTTGCCAGCCTGCCCGGCGGCGCCGATCGCGCGGCGGCCATCATTGTGGCAATGGAGGCGGTGGAGGCCGATTATCCGGCGCTCAAGGGCGTGCTGCCCAAGACCGAATATCAGAGCCTTGAAAACGAAGTGCTCGGCGATGTGCTGCGCATCTTCAACGACCCTGCGCTGCAAAGCGCCAAGGGCGACGTGTTCGGCCGCATCTACGAATATTTCCTCACCCAGTTTGCCGATCAGAGCGCCCATGACGGCGGCGAGTTCTTCACCCCTCCCTCCATCGTGCAGATGATCGTCAACGCCATCGAGCCCGATCATGGCAGCGTGCTGGACCCGGCCTGTGGTTCTGGCGGCATGTTCGTGCAGAGCGCCCATTTCATCGAAAAGATGCAGCAGGACCCCACCAAGGTCGCCACCTTCTATGGCCAGGAAAAGAACGCCACCACCATTCGCCTCGCCAAGATGAACCTGGCCGTTCATGGGCTGGAAGGGCGAATGGAACCCGGCATCACCTATTATACCGACGCGCATGAACTGGTCGGCAAGGCCGATTTCGTCATGGCCAATCCGCCCTTCAACGTCGACGAGGTCGACGCCGAAAAGATCCGCAAGGACCCGCGGTTGCCCTTCGGCCTGCCCGGCGTCAACAAGGCCAAGAAGGTCTCGAACGGCAACTATCTCTGGATCAGCTATTTCTACAGCTACCTGTCCGATACCGGGCGCGCCGGCTTCGTCATGTCCTCCCAGGCCTCGAGCGCTGGCGGTGAAGAGGCAAGGGTGCGCCAGAAACTGGTCGAAACCGGCCATGTCGACGCCATGATCGCGATCCGCGGCAATTTTTTTTATACCCGCACCGTGCCTTGCGAGCTGTGGATGTTCGACAAGGCCAAGGCGCCCCAGCATGCCGACAAGGTGCTGATGCTCGATGCGCGTCAGGTATTCCGTAAGGTCACGCGCAAGGTCTATGACTTTTCGCCCGAGCAATTGGCCAGCCTGACATCGATCTTCTGGCTCTATCGCGGCCAGGATGAGCGCTTCCGTGCGCTGGTCCAGTCCTGGCTGCGGCAGTCAGCCGATGAGGCGCTGGAAAGTCTGACGCTGGCGCCGGCCCTTAGAACAGCCTTGACCGCCCTGACCGACGGCATCGCGCCCGATGTGGACCTCGCCGCCGCCATCGCCACCTTCAATTCCGATTGGGATGCGTTCGCCGCTGCCGCCAAAGAGTTCGAGAGCAGCTTTGGCGCCGATATTGCCGCCCTGCATCAGCGTCACGATGGCCTGCAGCCGCTGGCCGAGCAATCGCGCGATCTGATCCGCCAGATCGACCAGCTCCATAAGCTGGCCGACAAGGCCCATCGCGACGCGGGTGGCAAACGCGGCAAGGCCAATACGCTCAGGGCGCTGGAGGAGGCGCGGGCAGGGGCCGTCGAACAGCTCAAACTGGTGCGCTATTTCCACCGCCAGGCCCATTGGCTGCTGTCCCGCTTCCCCGATGCACAACTGGTCGCGGTGCCCGGCCTGGTCAAGCTGGTAGACCATGCCGAACTGGCCGCCAATGACTGGTCCCTCACCCCCGGCCGCTATGTCGGCGTGGCGCCGGAAGAGGAAGACGAGGTTTTCGACTTCGAAGGCGTCATGCGCGATATCCACGTCGAGCTGGCCGGGCTGAACGAGGAAGCGGCAGCGCTGGCCAAGCAGATTCAGGGCAATTTTGAGGGGATGGGACTGTGAGCTGGGAGCAGGTCACGCTTGGTAACTGCATCGAAGTTGTTAGCGGGGCCGCCTTCAAAAGTGGGATGTTCAGCGACGACCCGAGCGACATTCCGCTCGTGAAAGGCGAGAACATTGGTCAAGGCGAAATCCTGTGGGACAAATCGCGATACTGGCCGCGAACAATGGCCGACGACTACGAACACCTCACGCTAAAGGCTGATGATATCGTTCTGGCGATGGACCGGCCTTGGGTGACTGCAGGTCTGAAGTACGCGTTTATCACAGAGAATGACCCTCCGAGTCTGCTTGTACAGCGTGTCGCCCGGATTCGACCGCTATTTGGGGCGCGCGCAAAATTCTTGAAGCAGGTTGTCGGCTCAAAGGCGTTTTCAGAGTATATAAAGAACATAATGGGAGGGACAAACGTCCCGCACATTAGCGGACGGCAGATAAAGGACTTTCGGTTTATTTTGCCCGACTTGGAGACACAGGATCGCATCGCTGCCATCCTCACCGCCTACGACGACCTGATAGAGAACAACCGGCGGCGGATTGCCATATTGGAGCAGGCCGCGCGCCAGCTTTACAAGGAATGGTTCGTCCGCTTCCGTTTCCCCAGCCATGAACACGTCAATATCGTTGATGGGGTGCCGGACGGGTGGGAACGAGTAACGATCGGCGCGATCACAACTAAGCTTGGGAGCGGCGCCACGCCCAGAGGCGGAAGTGCCAGCTACCAAGACAGTGGGATCACTCTCATAAGAAGCCAGAATATCTATGACTTTCGTTTTGAAGATGATGGCTTGGTACATCTCACGGACGAGCAGGCGGACAAGCTCGGCAATGTTATCGTTCAGCGCGAAGACATACTGCTGAACATAACAGGTGCATCAGTGGCTCGATGCTGTCAGGTTCCGGGAAGGTTGCTCCCCGCCAGGGTCAATCAGCACGTAATGATCGTTAGGGCCAACAAGGCGCTATGCCCACCGAATTTCCTTTTGCATTCGATCAACTCAAATCAGAATAAAGAAAGGCTGTTGAGCATTGCGCGAGCTGGCGGAGCGACCCGAGAAGCTTTGACTAAGGATACCGTTGCAGGTTTTGAGGTTCTGATGCCGCCTAAAACGCTACTTGCTGCATTTGATGTAGCCTCTCAGCCGCTGGTTGATCAGGCACACAATTTATCGGCAATGAATGAGCACCTCGCTCGCGCCCGCGATCTCCTCCTCCCCAAAGTCATGAGCGGGGCCATCGCCGTATGACCCCGATGAACGAGGACACGCTGGTTCAGCAGACCATGGCCGACTATCTGGCCACTGCGCTGGGCTGGGACTCTGTTCTGGCGTTCAACTCCGAAACACTGGGCCCCGAGGGCACGCTGGGCCGCGCGTCCGAAGCCGATGTCATCCTCACCCGCCATCTCGGCGAAGCCCTGATCCGGCTAAATCCCGGCCTGCCCGACGCCGCCTATGCCGATGCCCTGCGCCAGATCACTGATGCCCCGCTGGGCTCGGACCTGTTGGCAGTCAACCGCGACGCCTATGGCCTGCTCAAGGACGGCGTGCTGGCCAGCTTCCGCGACGCCAAGGGCAACCTGGTCAAACAGCGCCTGCGCCTCGTCGATTTCGACAATCCCGAAAACAACCACTTCCTCTGCGTGCGCGAGCTCTGGATTAAGGGAGATTTCCGCCGCCGTCGGCCCGACATCATCGGCTATGTCAACGGCCTGCCGCTGCTGTTCGTCGAGTGCAAGGCACTGCACAAGGACGTCCGACATGCCTACGAGCAGAACTTGTCCGACTATAAGGACGCCATCCCGCATCTGTTCCACCACAACGCCTTCATCATCCTGACCAATGGCCACGCCGCCAAGATCGGCTCGCTGTCGAGCCGCTACGAGCACTTCAACGACTGGACCCGGCTGGAGGAAGACGAGCCCGGCGTGGTCGAGCTCGAGACCATGCTCAAGGGCGTCTGCAGCAAAAACAATTTCATCGACATCATCGAAAACTTCATCCTGTTCGATGATGGCGGCGAGCGCATGGTCAAGATCGTGGCGCGCAACCACCAGTTCCTCGGCGTCAACCGCGCCATCGCCGCCGTCCGGGACCGGCAGGCACGGGGCGGCAAGCTCGGCGTCTTCTGGCATACGCAGGGCTCGGGCAAGAGCTATTCCATCGCCTTCCTCACACAGAAGGTGCATCGCAAGATCGGCGCCAATTTCACCTTCCTGATCTGCACCGATCGCGTCGATCTCGATGGCCAGATCTATGGCACCTTCGCCGGCTGCGGCCTCGTCAACAATGACAAGTCGCAGGTGCGGGCGGGGACGGGGGCCGAGCTGAAAGCGCTGCTGGCGCTGCAAAAACCCTATGTCTTCACCTTGATCCATCGCTTCAACCAGGACGTGAACCCCGACGAGCCCTACTCGGGGCGCAACGACATCATCGTCATCACTGACGAGGCCCACCGCACCCAGAATGGCCTGCTGTCGCTTAACATGCGCAATGCCCTGCCCAATGCCAGCTTCCTGGGCTTCACCGGCACGCCACTGATGAGCGGCGACGAAACCACCAAACGCACCTTCGGCGACTATGTCTCGACCTATGATTTCCAGCGCGCGGTGCAGGACAAGGCCACCGTGCCGCTTTACTACGACGCGCGCGGCGACATGCTGGGCATTTGCACCACCGACCTCAATGAACGGATTGCCGCCAAGCTTGAAGAGCTGGACCTGGACGATCCCAACGTTACCGAGCGGCTCGAAAAAGAGCTCAAGCGCGAATACCACATGATCACCGCCGAGACCCGGCTCGATACTGTCGCGGCCGACTTCGTCGAGCACTACACCACCGGCTGGCAAAGCGGCAAAGCCATGCTGGTCTGCATCGACAAGGTGACCTGCGTGCGCATGCACGCACTGATCGCCAAGCACTGGGCCGCCCGCATCGTCACACTAGAAAAGCAGCTCGCCAAGGCGACCGACGAGCAGGACATCGTCGACCGCAGCCGGCAACTGGCCTGGGTCAAGGCGACCAAGGCCGCCGTCGTCGTCTCAGAGGAGCAGGGCGAGGTCGACCGCTTCCGCAAATGGGGCCTCGACATCAATCCGCACCGCGCGCTGATCAAGCACGGCTTCGACACCGAGGACGGCAAGCGCCTCGACCTAGAATCTGCCTTCAAAAAGGAAGGCCACCCCTTCCGCGTTGCCATCGTCTGCGCCATGTGGCTCACCGGCTTTGACGTGCCGAGCCTGTCGACCCTTTATCTCGACAAGCCGCTCAAGGCCCACACGCTCATGCAGGCCATCGCCCGGGCCAACCGCGTCTATACCGGCAAGAACAACGGCCTGATCGTGGACTACTGCGGCATCCTGAAGAACCTGCGCCAAGCCCTGGCCACCTATGCTGGCACGCCCGGCGGCGCATTGGGCGGCGAAGACCTTCCACCCGAAGTCGATCCTGTCCGGCCGCCCGAGGAACTGCTGGCCGATCTGGAAGAGGCCATAACCGCCGCTGAAGCGTTCCTGGCCGACCGCAATTTCCGCCTGCTCGACATCCTCGACAAGACCGGCTTCGAGCGCAATCGCGCCATCATCGACGCCAAGGAGGCCGTCAACGAGAACGACGAAAGCCGCAAGCGCTTTCAGATCATGGCGCGGGAGGTGTTCAAAAAGTTCACCGCCTGCGTCAACTTCTGCGCCGTCAACGCCTATCGCCAGCGCTTCGCCGCCATCCGCGTGATCTATAACAGCCTCGAGGAAGATGTCCGTCAGGCCGACATCACTGACATCATGCTGCAGTTGCACGAACTGGTGGATGCCAGCATCGAAACACGGGGCATGGGCGAGCGCGATCAGCGACCTTACGACATCAGCCAGATCGATTTCGTCAAGCTCAGAAAAGAGTTCGAGCGCAGCCCACGCAAAAACACCACGGTGCAGAGCCTCAAGGACGCGATTCAGAAGAAGCTGGAACTGATGCTGCGCCAGAACCCCCTGCGCACCAATTTTCAGCAGCACTACGAGGACCTGGTGGCCAGCTACAACAGCGAGAAGGACGCGGTGAACATCGAACGCACCTTTGCCGCCCTGCTGATCCTCGTGGAGGAGCTGGACCACGAACAAAAGCGCGCCATGCGCGAGGGGCTCGATGAGGAAACGCTGGCCTTATTCGACCTGCTCCTGAAGCCGGACCTGGAAAAGGGCGACATCGCTAGGCTAAAAAAGGTGGCGTTGGACCTCTATCAGGCCCTTAAGCTACAGCTCAACACCATGCAGGACTTCGCCGGCAAACAGGCCACTAGGGACGCCATTCGCGTCGCCATCGCCGATTTCCTGTACGATGACCGTACGGGGCTGCCGCCCAGCTATCAGGCCGATGAAGTCGACCTAAAAGCCCAGGCCGTTTTCGCTCATATCTTGAGCCGCGGACATGTGGCCTTACATGCAAGCTAAATCTTTCCTTTAGAAAAGGCGATCAGCCGCCTATATCTAAATTGATGAGGTGGGCGATGTAACTTCGCGGTATGCCGGAAGTGACAGAAAAAAAGTTACGCCTACGCCGTCACTTCTGGGTTGACGTAGCTATTGAGTGTTACGCTATGAACTTCGGGCCTAAACCTTGAGGTGACACATGGCTCGCATTGGCTACGCTCGCGTAAGCACCCTTGACCAGGATCTTGGAGGTCAGGTCGAGCGACTGACCGCTGAAGGGTGCAGCATCGTTCGTTCGGAAAAGGTATCTGGCGGCTCTCGCAATGGTCGGAACGAATTGGAAACGGTGCTGGCGTTCCTGCGCCCGGGTGACGAACTGGTCGTCACCCGCCTCGACCGGCTCGGTCGAGATACTCGCGACGTGCTCAACCTCATTCATGAAGCCGAAGAGCGAGGTGCTTTCGTAACGGTACTCGACCCCCACGTCTCCACCCGGGGCGAAATGGGTCAAGTGTTGCTAACTGTGCTCGGCATGGTAGCTCAAATGGAACGCCGCTTCATTAAAGATCGTCAGCGCGAAGGCATCGAGCGAGCCAAATCCAAGGGCGTCTACGCGGGTGGCAAACGTCGGCTTGACCGCGACCGCATTAAGGCGATGCGTGCGGCCGGCATTGGCCCGTCGGCGATTGCCCGCGAACTCTGCTGCTCACGGATGCAGGTCTATCGGGTGTTGGCAGATTAGCTTGCATCGTTATCAACGACAGCTCAAGCACTAGTCTTTGTAAAGACCACTCTGCGCAATCGGCAGCGAATTTCTTTGGTCGACAGCGAGAATGGGCGGAACATGGTTCTTGGATTTGGGCTCGCCGGCCGGCAACATTGCGCCGCCGTGGCCGATCAACGATCTCCTATCGCCGCCAGCAAGTAGACATTTATCTTCGATGCCTTGATGGCGGCTTGTATAACGGAAAAAAGATATTGGAATAATTGAGTCGGGGTGGAAAATGGTCAGGCAGCTAAGTTACCGCTCGAAGCGGAAGCAGCTGCGGCAACGGGCAGAATACAGCATAGCATACCGCTCCGTCATCGTCTAAATTTCAGCTCTTTCTTATCGCGGGACGCAGCACGCCGAATTGTCATGGATTGAACCTTGCGTAACATATGTAAGTGAGCGCCAGGCTTCCGGCTGATAGCTCTACTTGGCATAAAGCATGGAGCCGGCATGAGATCTCGACCACATCTGCCGGAAGCGATCGAGTATGCCGATCGGGAATCCCTGCAAGACGTCCGCGACACGGTGCTCGTGCGACTTCTCGACGAATGCGCGGAATGGACGGTCGAAACGGAGGCCTTTCGGACATCGCTCGTTTCACCGTCATCGATGGTGCTCTGGCGCGTCCTGAATTCCGGCGAGACCGAGCTGGTCGAGGAAGCGGTGTGCCGCGTCGTCGCGGAGATGAGCGACCGTCTTCTTTCGGCACGGACGGACGCAATGTCTGCCCCGGGCGAGGTTTCCGAGCACTCTGGTGACTTCAATTTAGAGCCCGCTGCCATTGTGTTCATCTCGAACGACTGAGTGGCGTCCGTTCGGCTTGCCTTTCGCCAAGTCAAAACAATTGTGCGTGGATCTTATTTCTTATATCGCATTCTCTAGATTGATGACTGCGGCATCTGGTATCGTAGTCGAAAATAGTTCCCGAAATAAATGTCTGCCCAACCTAAATATGTTATGGTTTAATTTGTCGATACGGGGTCTATCAGGCCATCATCGGCACCTTCCAGGCCAGCCGTGACAGAGAGACCGACCGCGCTCCCGCCGATATTCAGCAGGAGCCCCGGATGGCCCGATATTTCTTCCATGTGATGAACGGCAAGGCAGACATCGACGAAGACGGCATAGAATGCGCCGATCTCGACGCGGTCCGGGAGGAAGCGATCCGATCCGCGGGGCAGATGCTGAGCACCGGACGTCAGTCTTGGAATGGCGAGGCGTGGCGCATGACCGTCTGCGACGACGAAGGGACGATCGTGTTCGGCGTCAACTTCTCCGTCGATCGGCATGGCCTCTAGGCGGCGTTCACCTGTCTTCGAGTCTGGTCCGCTCGATATGGAGATAGGACGGATCGAAGCTCGAGTATTCCTTTAGGACCTCGACATCCGGTATCGCTATCGTCTCGTTCCGGAGGGTGACGAGGTTCGCATTCCTCAGATCCCTGAGACTCCGGTTCACGTGCACGTTCGACAGTCCCATCGTGTCGGCGATCTCCTCCTGGGTCAGCGGCAGCTCGAAACCGCCGTTGGTGGTCAGCCCGACCGCCTTCATCCGGACGTGGAGTTCACAGAACAGATGCGCGATGCGCTGCGGGCCGGACCGCTGCCCCAGGTTCACCAGCCATTCGCGCAGCGTCGCCTCGTCGACTAGCGAGCACATCCACAAGGCCCGGGCCAACGAGGGGCGCCGCTCGGTCATCTCGAGTATCGCGGAGGGCGGCAACCTGACGACGCGACAGGGGGTTACCGTCCCGATGCTGTGGTCCATCCGGCGGAGCATGGCTACGTGGAGATCGCAGAAGTCGCCGGGGATCATGTACGCAAAGATATGCCGTCTGCCCTCGAAGGTCGATTTGTAGCGGACCGCCAGACCCTCGAGCACCAGGTGGACGTTTTCTGGGTTGTCGCCTTCGCGGACCAAGTCCTGGTTGGCATCCACCTCCACTACGTTCCGCGTCAGCGACACTAGCCAGTCGCGGTCCTCGTCGTGGATTCTTTCGAAACCATCGAGCTTGCGGATGAACGGATTGGGCATCTGACGTTCTCCTCGGACCAAACTGTCGAGCCGATCGAACAAAGGAGATTCCGGACCGGCATGGCTTTCGAATTTACCGCCCTCACAGTCGTGCCGAGTTAAAATCGTTCTGAAACAAGACTTAACCAATGCAGGTAGCCTTCCCGTTTTAAAGGACACCGGTTATCTCGCAAGTCTTTTGGCCGGGACGAGCGCGAAATATAAAAGGGCATCGCACTTACATATGTAATAGCGACGACGCCGATTCTGCACCTTCTTTGACCGGTCGGCCCGCGGCGAGGAGGATCCAATGGATCACGAACGAACCGTCTCGGTGCTACTCCTGGAGACGGAGGCCATCATCGCCATGGACGTCGAGATCAATCTCTCCGAGGCGGGGTTCCGGGTCGCCGGCGTCTTGTCGACATGTTCAGACGCCGTGGACTGGCTGAAGCACGAAACGCCCGACGTCGTCATCATCGACATGCGTCTTCGGGACGGTTCATGTGCCGACCTCGCGACAAGCCTGCACGAAAATGGCATACCGTTCATCGTGCACTCTTCCATCTGCTGGCGCCGAGGAGATGTCCGTGGCCCTTTCGCGAACGGCCTCTGGGTGCTGAAGCCATGCGAGCCTGCCGAACTCAGCAGGGCTGTGAACAGGGCGACGACGTCCGCCATTCCGAAACGCCCGTCACCGGATGCAGCGGGGTTGGGTGAGGCGGCCTAGCCGCACTATGCATTCGTACCAAGAACCACGGAGGCCTGCAGTGTCGAGTACGTCCCTTCTTCCCGATATCGCTCAAGCGCCGACGCAGGACGGCACGACGCTTCTCTGGAACCTCGTTGGCATAAGCAAGAAGGTTCGGGTCCTGCTCAGTCTGGGGCTGGCGCAACTTGACCTCAACCCTGGCCAGGACGAGTACCTGGTTGCGATGGAAAAGGACGTTCCCCGGTCCGTCTCCTCGATCGCCGAGCTTCTGAACGTGCGCCCGTCGACAGTAGTCAAGATGACTGACAAGTTGGTCGCGTCCGGCTATCTGCGTCGCCATTCGAGCCGAAACGACCTCCGGACCATCTTCGTCTCCATAACCTCGCTGGGGCATGACAGACGCTCGAAAGTGCTGGCGTTGTACGACCGGCTGGAAGAGGAATTCGTCAGGGACCTCGGATCGGATCGGAGCGGCCCCGCGGCTGCGAGACTCGGCGAGATCGACGACATGTTGAAGCGGCTCGTCACCAGGGTGAGATAGAACGTTTGGACATGGCCGCGAATGCGGGCATCTTGGGAAATCCTGAAGCTCGCCGGAAGACGACATGAATTTCCTGCTTCCCCGCCGCGCCGTCCGGAACAGACTCCTCGTAGCGATGGACGACAAGGATTTCGCCGATCTCGTTCCCCACCTGCGACTTCTTGAACTCCCGTTCGGTATGGACCTCGAGACGCCAGGGGAGCCGATCGATCGGGTGGTCTTCGTCGAAAGCGGGATCGCATCGAGGCTGATCACGGGACGGCATGGGGAGTTCGCCGAAAGCGGTCATGTCGGGTTCGAGGGACTGGTGGGACGGCCCGTCATCCTTGGAAGCGGGAAATCGACCAACCTCGTCCGGATGCAGGTTTCCGGCACCGGACTGGCGATCCGCGCCGGTATTCTCGTCGACGCGATGGAGACAAGCCACTCGCTGAAGCGTCTGTTTTTGAACTACGTACTCTTCGCGGAGCTGCAGGCCGAGCACACCCTTCTCGCCGCCACGAACTACAACATCATCCAGCGGCTTGCTCGGTGGCTCCTGATGTACCACGACCGTGTCGACGGCGAGGACTTCCCGGTGACGCACCGTCTCCTGGCCGAGATGATGAACGTCAGGCGCGCCGGCGTCACGGAGGCGATCCACGTGCTTGAAGGCAAGCGTGCGATCCGGTCAAGTCGGGGGAGCGTGCATGTAGAGGATAGGAAGCTCCTGGAGCGCCTTTCTGGCGGCAGCTACGGGATGCCGGAAGCTTTCTACGAAGATCTGTTTCCCGTCCCTGCGAAGGTGGATGACGTGAGCTTGTCGAGGGGACCTGACACCACCTATCCCGATTTGCCGCCTACGGGTCCGTAAGCGTACCCAACGAGTCCGTTTGGGTTGAAGGCGCGATTCAGCCGTGTTCTGCTACCTCCTATGGGTGAATTGCCCGAGGGAACAGGATCGGACGCAATCATTATGTACCGGCTGGCGACGACAGACCTTCGCGGTCGCGATGTCCTGATTGTCGAGGATGATCAGCAGACCGCCGAGACGATCTGGTCGTCGATAGACAGCAGCGACGGCAGAGTGGTGGGGGTCGTCCTGACCGTCGAGGAAGCGGCAGGGACTGTTGTGACGGTACCGGCGGATCTCGTCTTCATCGACACCCGATATGTGTCCGAACACGACGTACCGTTGTGGGAGATCTTCAGACCTCTCGGGGTCGAGGTCGCTTTCATGGCTTGCCACGACGACTGGTTCGATTGGTCAGACGGCGACGACGAGAGCCTGGCGCAGCGGGCGCCTTCGTATCGCAGGTAGAGATTACCTCAGAAGTAGATTCAGGCTGACGATAGGGTCAAAATGCCGTTGAACACCGAACATGAGATCGCCAGATGCAGGATCCTCCTCGTTGAGCGAGAGAGCGATTACGCGCAGATGATGCGAGAGAAGATCGAGTCCGAGGGCGCGGAATTGGTAGGATGCGTGAAGTCCGGCATCGATGCGGTTTCGTTTGTCCGTCACTCGAATGTGGACGCGGTCGTGTTGGATGTACAGACGTTGGCGATGATTCCATTCCGCTTCGATACCGTAATGTCGACGTTCGGCATCGACGTTATTACCGTCGCATCAATGGACGCCTGGTTCGATGTCGATGATGTCGACGTGAACGACGAGTCGGCCGTCGATCCTGACGTCGAAATGCCGACTATTCTGGTGCCGACGAAGGACCGTTCCCGAGTCCGACTGGCCCCTTACGCGCTGACGATCTCGGAACGGCGGCCCTGGTCCCTCGCGGATTAAGGGGCGGTTGGGGAAACAGGGCATGGTTCGCGACTCTGTCACCTCGCCACCGCCGCAATGCCCGCTTGAACGTAATACTTCTGCCTTAGCTCACTGCGACCCTGTCCGGCGGCGGCACTTATGCCGAGCCCCATTCCGCGTGTGCGTTGCGTCCTCATACTCGCTTGCTGGCGTCATCCCACGCCCATATCTCCGTGTTCGACGTACTGATCCAAGGCAATCGCGACGCTGGTCTCCTGCCAGCGTAACGGTTGCGGCTAGGTCGCGGCAAGTACAGTGCAACCTGGTTGGGACGCCTATGACCAGGGCGCGCCGTCAAAGGCTTCCGCTACCACTTACTTTGCAGAGGTATCGAATGTGAGCTCGCGGGAGTGTTCTTTGCGCGTTAGAACGGCCTTTATGGGTCGATGTTGGGTAGACCGCTTCCAGGTGTCCGATTGCCCTGTCGCCTACGGCCGAACGGCGTGGGATGCGGATTGTCTGTTTCGAATGTGCCGAAGGTGATAGTGGACTGTTACCGTTTGAACTCAAATTCTTCGAGGAGGAGCCGCGGCGGCTCGGGGGATTTAGGAGGCGCAGCCGCTAAGCCGCGCCCCTTGCTTTAGTTAGATGAATTGCCGGCAAACGCAGCCTTGAGGTCGGTGACCGCAAAGTCCTGCGCCCGCTTCGCATCATCCAGCACCGCGTCCATGCCAAAGAACTCGTGCGTGACGCCCTCGTTGTTCTGGTAGGTCGTCTTCACGCCCGCCGCTTCCAGCTTGTCGGCCAGCATCTTGCCGTCCGACATCAGCGGATCGATCTCCGCCGTGATCACCGTCGCCGGCGGCAGTCCCTTGAGATCGGCCATCGTGGTGAGATTTAGCATCGGGCTATTCGCGTCCTCCGGCTTGGCCAGCACCTTGTCGACGAACCATCCCATCGCGCCCTTCGAAAGGGGGATCGCATTCTGGTTAGCAATGTAGGACGGCGTGTTCATGTCGGTCCCGGCGACGGGGTAGACCAACACCATCTGGAGTGGAGCCTGGACCTTCTGATCACGCGCCATGATCGCGACGTTCGCGGCCAGATTGCCGCCGGCGCTCTCGCCGACGAGGGCCAGCTTCTTCGCATCGCCGCCAAACTCGCCAGCATGTTCGACAACCCACTTGTAAGCCGCGAACGAATCTTCGTGCGCAGCGGGGAATTTCGCCTCCGGGGCGTGTCGATACTCGACGCTGGCGACAATTGCCCCCGTCTTCTTGGCAAGGGCCATGGCCGAGGACTCATAGGTGTCGATGTTGGCGATCACCCAACCGCCACCGTGGTAGTAGACGATGACAGGCAGCGGGCCCGCGCCGGCGCCTTCAGGCGTGTAGATCCGGATCGGCTGCGTGCCGTCGGCGATCGGATAGGTCATGTCCTTCTTGGACACCTTCATCGCTGCCATCAGCGCGGCGGGATCCTTGCCCTGATCCTTCAAAACGGCTTTGACCGCGTCAGCGGGCGTCGGCTGGGCACGGGCTTCCTCGACGGTGCGGGAGTCGATCGGCTTGATGCCGAGCTCCTGCATCTTCTGAAGGACAAGCAGCATGTCCTCCTTGTCGGCCCGCTTCAGAGTGCCGCTGTCGGCACTTTCGGCAACGGACGGCTTGTCGGACATGGCGGCTTCGGCCGCCTTCTCTTGCGCCACGGCGCCCGTGGAGAACAGGGCTGCACCTGCCATGAGATGAAGTGCGAGCGTCGATCGTGTCATCAGCTTGGTCATAGGAATTCCGTTCGGAAACGAGAAAAACAGGGAGTCGATCAGGCCTTGAGTTCGCCAAGGATGCGCTTGGTGATCGCGACATGTTCTTTGAATACGGCGAGCATCAGCGCCGCGAGGTGACGGCCCTGCTTCAGTTCCGGATCGGTGCCGCCGGCGGTGTTGTGCAGGAAGGCATCGGCCAGATCGCGCAGCTCTTCGTGGTTCTTGAGCTGGAGCGCGATGTAGGCCTCGTCGAAAGCCTTGCCCTTTTCGGCGGTCTGCATCTGCTCGACGATCGCCATCTCGTCGGCGTCGAGTTTGTAAGGTGTTGCACCGAGATCCTTCAGGACCATGTTGACGGTAATCGCTTCGCCAAGCTCGAACCCGGCAAACTCCAACGCATCCTTCTGCGTCGCCTTTGCTGATGCGATCTGCGACGTTGCCAGCGACAGTTCAGCATGCGGGATGACGGCGTTGTAGAAGTCTGCGGCCAGTTTCACGTCTGTCGGGTTCATGGATTGCATGGCGGCAGAAGCTTGGGTCGCGGCCAGCGCCATCGGAGCTACTGCGGCAAGCGCAAGGCTCGACAAAATCGAGCGTCGATCTGTGATCATGGGGGAAGCTCCTGCGCAGACATCGGAGCGGCCCAAAGAAATTCGGGACATCGACATGTGTCTTGACGCAGGATTGTAAGCATCTGAAACCACACCTGTTCCAGCTCATGCCAAGCTTGTGAGCACATGGTCTCTTGGCTACGATGAACAGCCCCAGCACGCGAGCGATATCGCTCAGGTTAAATCTAAATACGCTTTCACGTAAGTAATCTTCAACCGGACGGACGAGGCTCCCCTGTCGTCGTGCGTTAGGTTCGCTAAACGGCACCGATGGCGCGGCGAGCTCATTTTTTCTTGCCGCAGCGGCAATGCGCGGCGAGGGTCAGCTTTACAGCCTTACGATCAAGGCCCGGGTCGTCTGCTTGGGGTCGTTAGCGGAATGGGAGCTGTCCGCGATGGTAAAGTACCAAAGCCAAAACAAAAAGGGTGAAATAGCCTTCAAGAACCATTTGGTTCGTGACCATCGCGATAGTGCTCTGACGGAAGTTCGCGGACGGGTTTGTGCCTTCATCACTTCGAATCCGACATCAGTTCGCTCATCTCAGGCTCGTAGCTGCGACTAACGCCCGAGGTCGGCGATAATGCCGTCAATGCTGATTTTGGCTGCTAGCGCCCCTGTATAGGTGCTCTTCGTGCTCAAGGTGTAGTAGCTAGCTGTCGAGCGTTTGGGCGCCGCGCGCGAAGGGAGCAACATGCGTCCGGGCAGCAATATGCTTCCTAAACTTATATTATTTTATCTCATAACCGTCCGCATTCCATTCCCACGTGACAGCGCCATTCGCAAAGGTAATGTTTCTCATTCCGTTTCGAAACGATTTGCCTAATGCGACTTCGTCTGTGTGAATAGACAGTATATTGTCTAGAGTTCCGTCACTGGTCTTGAGCAATATATCGAGTTGACAGCCCGCGCTTCCGCAAAAGAGCAGATTTTTGTGATATACGAAGAATGAGTCGTAATCAGATTTAGCAGTATCTTCCTTTAGTCTGGAATATGATACAAATACATCGTCCTGAGATTCAGCCTCATCCAATTTAATTAATGAGCGCGCTGAACGAGGCATTTCTCTTACCGGCATCCAAGACAAATTGCTGAAGTAATCGTCCTTTGACAAACCCATTATGCCCCCCTGAGGCGGCTGCGCTTCAGTGTTATTAATATTTGATCTTGTCGAATTCGAGCCACTATTTGCGGTTTCGTTTGGTATTTTACTTTCAAGCTCCATGAGGTTCTGCATTTGCATAATGCTCAGTCGCCGGGGTTGATAATTTGGACAGGGGATAAATCCAAGGCTGCTATCCCAATATTTACTAGCGTTATTGTCGCATGGTGCGGGAATGTGCCTAATTTCGGGCATGTCGCCGGTGCCAATTTTTGGGGCAATCTCGGCGTTGAAAAGCTTTTGAAACCCGCTGAGCTGTCGATTTTCATCGGCGGTCAAACCGCCGACCTGAGCGAAGACCTGCCCGCTGAGTGCCAAAGTGAAGGCGATGGCAAAGATCGTTCTCATTAATAGTCCTTCTGGACATTGGACAATTTGGATGCGGGTCAGTCGGCCGCTGTGGATGCGTCAATGCGAACTCGACCAGAGGGCGCAATAGGAGATTGTCAGTCCGTCGATTGTCAAGCGGTGAATACGCTTTGGTCGACTGCGTATGGAAACGCGCGCAATCATCGGCTGGAACCTTCGGAAGTTGCGGGTCGCCCGAGGCCTCTCCCAGGAGCGACTGGCGTTGGCGGCTAATATCGACCGGTCGTATGTTGGTCGGATGGAGCGGGGGCAGGAGAACGTTACCGTTGCTACGCTCGATGCGTTAGCTGCTGTTTTTGCGGTTCCGGTAGCGATGCTGTTCGAAGCGCCTTCGGCCGGCTCCGAGCGTCCGTTACCTTTAAAGTCCGGACGAAAGGCAAAACGTCCGAATGACCCCGAAAATACACTCGGGTAGTGCCGTCGAGATCCCGAAAGTAGGCGCACTGGCGAGATTTGGCGTCTGGTACAAACCACCTCAATGCTCATCTGCCCGCATTATGGTCAGCACTCGGTAGGTGACGGCTACGCTAGCGGGGGCAGGAGAAGCGAACCGCAAGCTCTTGTCGAAGCAGTCGATCTTCCAAAAATACAGCACATCGTCGTGCACCAGAAGGCCGAAGTCGTGCTCGCCGTGCGGGTCGTCAGACGCTTCGAAAATCTTGGCCGACTGAACTTGCTCGATAACAGCCGCACGGTCGGCCTCAATGAGTTGCTCTACCCCTGCGGTCAGCATTACGCGCCCGCCGTTGAAAGTTTGCCTGAAGGCATCGTTGAGGGCGGCAATCGCCATTGCCGCCTCCTGGTGATCGTTAGCGCGAGTGAACATCAGGCCGATCCAAAATCGGGGTGCAGCAGCCCAATATGCTTTCGCGGTCGGATGAAGTGTGGCTCGTCAGGGTAGTCGCGCCACCTCAGCGTGAAGAGGTTTTCGCTCGCGATCTTCTGGACCACCGCTTCCCACCATCCCTCGTCATCGTTCGACCACGCCAGCACAAGGCTGCCAACTTTGATCTTTAGCCAGTCCGGCGCAACGCCGGCCGGCGGCAGCGGCTCGTCGGCCGCACCGCTGCCGCCGCTTTCAGAAGCCTCCACCCTTTGCTGAAGGGGTTTTTTCTCGGATGCCGACAGGTAGCCGGCCAGTTTGTCGTAGGTGTCCATTTTGACGAACGGCACAAACGCCTTACCGCTCGCGAAGATCCGTCCATGAGGCAGGCGGGTGGCCAACTCGCGTAGTGGGTCGTTGATCACGGGCAGGGCGGCCATGCCCATCAGCGCGGCCGCTTTGCGGGCTACCTTCGCTTCCTCATCATCAAACCATGAGGCATGAGCCTTGCCCCCGTCATCTCGACCTAGGACAATTAGGGCGGGCACTGGGGCGGCTGCTGAGGGCGATGAAGACATTTGACTCATGCGATACCCTCCTAAAACGACGAAGGGGCCCAGAAGGCCCCTTTGCGGATATCGAGTGAGGTGTTGGGTGCGGTTTGAGGGCAGTCGGCCTGCGAAGCCAATGCCGATGATTTACCTGACCGGTGCATGTTGATCGAACCTCTTGATAAGCGGGTTGGCAACTCAGTATACAGCTCTAGGTTGCAAATGTCAAGTACACCAGTTTTAGAGCCGTTTTGCGAGTTGATGGATAATCAGTCGCGCTCTCGACAGCCGATGCAACGCTCCCCGCGTTACGAACGACCCGGCTTCTGGGGTAAACCAACGGCCAAACAATGCAGAAAAGCCGCTGGCGGAAACGCCAGCGGCTTTGAGAACTCTATTGGGTCGATTGAATCAGCTGGCTTCTGCTTGCGTGTTGGCAGCCTTGCGCCCCCTGCTGGGCTTTGCAGCCCTGGGTGCTTCCTCCTGCTCTACGACCGGCTCCGACTTCTTCCGACCGAGCCCAAGGCTGAGGGCCAGCTCGGAACGTTTGGCAGCGTAGGCAGATGCGACCATTGGGTAATCGGATGGCAGGCCCCATTTCCGACGGTAGTCGTCGGGGGTCATGTCGAACTTCGTTGCCAAATGGCGTTTCATCGACTTGAAGTGCTTCCCGTCCTCCAAACAGATGAGGTAGTCCGGCGTAATCGACTTCTTAATCGATACGGCCGGAACGAGAGCCACCGACTCCTGCGCAGCATCCTGCGTAGTGCCTAGTGAGCCAAGCGAGCTGTGGATGCTGGAGATGAGCGAGGCAATCTCGGCAGGCGCCACACGGTTATTGGAGACATACGCCGATGCAATTTCTGCGGTCAGTTCGACCAGTCCCACGTTTTCTAGATTCTCGTAGTCCAACGGTTTTTCCTATTTTAGTGCTCATGTCGGGCGTGTGTCCCGCAAATAACATTTTGTATGATTTTTTCAAGAAAACCTACCTCGCAGTTGGTAGAGGTTCCTGAACTGTTCCTAGCGCTCACTCTAAAAAAAGGGGTCGACCAGTCATTCTTGTCGACCCCTCCCTAATCTGAAGCTATGCCGGACCATAGCCTCTGCGAGTTTCTTGTTCATATCGCCGTTCCAGTTTGGTTGTTTTCGTATTTTCACTCCGTGCCTTCGGCAGGACCAAAATATCATCCGTATCGAAATACTGGCGCCTGACGCTCTTCATGCCGTAGCCGGCAACGTAGCCGGCATCGGTTTTGATCGGCTCGGCGTGCAGGCGGGCGAGTGGCAGTCCTCGCCTTGCGAGCAGAGCCTGCCTTGCATTGATTTCGTTGGTTAGAGTTCCGTCTATCCCTAGGCGGGATACTGGAAATGTCACAGCGACCGCATGCCAGTGCAGCCCTTCGTTGACCGTGGCATCTCGGGTTGAGATTTTGTGGCGCTTGAAGATAGGCCGGTCGGGCGCGGCAAGCCACAACGGCCAGAAGGTGTAAGGATTAAACCTTGCGGGGTGCTTGATAAGACGGGTTAGCAGCGTGTTGTAGCACCGCTCGATCTCTTTTTGCATGAGCAACTTCTGACGGGCCTCACCGCCGCCAATCGGATTGAACATGAACGTCAGCAGAGTGGCGTCGTAGCCGAGGTCTACTCGGTCTTGGACCATCTGATTGTATGCGTCGATGATATCGCTGGTCGATACGCTCATTGGGATCTCCGTGTGTTCGGTTTGATTTGGTTCAGTTGGTAAGGGGGTATGACTGGCTGCGAAGCGTTCAGCTGTCTTCGAGGCGTGAGTCGTCATATGCAGGGGCCTATTCGACCTCTACATGTTCTCGCTGATTGCGAGCCGCAGTTAGGGAACATCCCGTTGACCGCGAGGGCTATGCCAGTAATTGGCTTGCACACAGTCATTTACGTGACGCGAAAACAGGAAGGCGCTGGTCTACCCTGCGCCTTCCTGCCGCCAATACGGCGATCTTTTTACTTTTTGCCCTTCGAGAAATCTTGGGCTACTGGGTACCAATCGAGGATCGTGATCTTGTACGCGGGAGGCAGGCCCGCCACTGTTGCTTTAAGATAGATTTTCTCGTTGATTGGCATTTTAAGCAACTTGGATTTGTTCAGCAGTACGACGGACGCCTTAGTCGATGACTGCGTTCTGGAGCCTTCGGTGGTTTTGTGGAGTTGCTCTGCTTCCTTGTTCTTATCGGTCCCTTCACCGTCAGGCCCGTCTTGCTGTTCAGGAGTACTGATATTTTCTAGAGGGAGTTTGCTCGTCGGATCAAAGGCTTTCGTGGATGTCTTCGTTGCCTTGAGGGCTCCTGCCTCCGCCTTGGCGTCTGCCAGCTTTTTGACACCATGGGACTCGAGATTTGCAGCAATCTCGTCCACCTCCACGCCACCGTCTAGAAGATACTGAACCGCACGGTAGTACATGCTGGCTCTTTGCTGCCAGACGCGCCCTTTAGGCATGGCACGCCTGATGGCAAAACGGATCGCTGCCGTTTTCGACTTCCTGTTCCTCCGGGGGCGGCTCCGCTGGTCATCCCAGTACGGATCGGAAATAAATTGGATCCACCGATGCATGGTACGAGAAGCGTAAATCCCAAGTTCTGCGGCTTCTTGAGCTGCTAGATGCTTCTGCTTCCGGCTATCGACCTGCAAGGCGGTGAGGTTGGCGCGGATGCGATCCAGCTGATCGCCGATTGTCGGATCGTCCGACATTCAAGCCACCTCTTTGGAGAGCGTTGCGATAAGGGAGTGAATGTCTTCCGCTCGATACGCGCTGATGCGCTCCGAAAGCATGATTGGGCTGGGCGCCTTCCCTTGCCGCCGCCAAGCAAACCAAGTGCTGCGGCTAACGGGAATGGGGCCTAGCGGAGCTAGGATTCGAGAAAGACGGACCAACCCGTCCTGGGGAAAAGGTGCGGGTGTGCAATTGAGTTTCATTTGGGTGCTCCTGTTGTGTACAGGAGTACATTTAAAGATCTTGATTTAACCCCGATATTTGCAGTTCCAAATCTCACTATGCGGTCAGCGCCTGCACGGTGCAAAACGACACTGCACTTGACTTAGCTCGTTTCTGAGCTGAGGCGCTTTTTCGAGCCCCCAAGCGCTGACAGACGGAAGATTTGTTCAACTGCGAGTCGCACGTCAGCCGAAAGTTCCGGCGCCGGCATCTCCTGCATCGGCAACACCGGAATCCTCGACTTCAAGTGGTCATATATTGATGTGTCGGCGGTAACACGAAAGAGTCTATCCATTATATGGTTGGCCTTGCCTAAAATTACATTGATTTCAAAGTCTAATCCTGAATAATAATGCTCAAAATCGCCGTACGTCAATGCGCTAATTAAGTTCATATCTGAATTGTTGTATTTAATGGTGGATGCGGCGTACAAAAGTGGTAAAGCGTCCTTGTACTCTATCCAGTATTTTAAAATCTGACGTTTTTGCAAAACTGGGTTTTTGCCATCTATTCTTGGGTTAGCAAGCAAAAATGCTTCGACCGCATTCTGTATTCCCGGTCGCAGGGACCTTTTGCTTGGTGTGGCTACGGCCACGTAATCCATAATTCTTATGAGCTCCAGCATGGTCTCAATAGCTCTTTTTCTATTTTGGAACGCACTACTAATGTATTTCCCATCTTTGCTACCAATAAAGGCAGATATTCCCCCACAAGGGTAATATATTTCTTCGAGGAAATTGAATCCCATCCCGGTGTATCTGAGTACAACGTCGGTAATCGCGCCGACTTCACGGTATTGCGTGCGAAAGCTGTGTTCTAGTGCCTCGATTTCCTTCATTCCGGCAACTATCATCGCGTCGCGGCGCATCTTATGATCTGAGGGAACGATAATCTCGCTAAAAAGACCTGCAGCGACCATTTGTTTATGAGCAAAGAAGGATTGCCGTTTATCTGCGAGTATATCTAGATTATAGGCGAAATCATATCTCTTCCACGTCTTGTGGAAGAAAGAGCCGGCATTCACCGGTAACTCCGGATCCTCGGCTGCTTTCTGTGTTTTATAAAAATTTAGCCAAGCTTTGCTGGCCATTTTATTGCCGTTCCCCATCAGCTATTCGCCGTATCATTGCTGACATAAGCTGACCAAGCGCCCATCATTTCCCGCCGCTTTTCGAGCATGTCGCCTCTCCGGTATGCCGCCTCGACCTTGTTTTCAATCGTGTGGGCCAGTGCCATTTCCGCGATTTCATGAGGGAAGCTGGTGGCCTCAGCTGCCCAGTCACGGAACGACGACCGGAAACCATGGGCAGTGATGGGTACCTCCATACGACGCAGAGTCATCTGGAAGACCATGTTAGACAGCGGTTTTTCGCTGGTTCTTCCAGGGAAAAGGTAGCGGCTACCCATTGCCAGTGGCTTCGCCAGCTCCAGAATCTGCGTGCACCGGGCACTGAGGGGCACTCGGTGAATGCGGCCTGCCTTCATTCGGGCCGCTGGTACCGTCCAAAGCGCATCTTTTTCACTAATCTCTGGCCATTCCGCATTCAAAATTTCGCTCGTTCGGCCGGCCGTAAGGATGAGAAATTCGAAAGCCAATCGAGCAAGAAGGCCGGTTTCGCCTGAACGCAACTGCTTCACGAAGGGAGGGACCTCAACAAACGGCAAGGCAGCATGATGCTTTGCACCCACAGTCTGCCTTGGAAGGCCGCGTCCTACGCCTTCTATCGGATTATCACCCGTTCGGTGTCCTGCTGCCTTTGCCCAATCAAAGACCGTTCCCAAGCGCTGTCGAACGCGGCGAGCAGTTTCAGGCTTCGTTAGCCAGATGGGGGCAAGAACCCTCAAAATGTGAGGGGTCTCGATCTTGTCCAGCGTCAAAGACCCAAGCTCGGGAACTGCATATTTTCGCAAGGTTGAAATCCACTGCGCCGCATGTTTGTCGTTCCGCCACGTGAATTTATGCTCAGCGTGCACCTGCTCAGCTGCCTCGAGAAACGTCGGGATAGTTTTTTTCGACTTTTGCTTTTCAGCGAGCGGGTCACCTCCCTCTCGCGCCAGCTTGCGGTAAGTCAGAGCTTTTTCCCGAGCTTCAGCAAGCGAGACTAAAGAAATACCGCCAAGCCCGATGTCTCGCCGTCGCCCTTGAACGACGGTGCGAAGCATCCAGCGCTTAGCTCCAGACTCGTCAACAACGAGATACAAGCCGTTGCCGTCTCCGTAACGCCCAGCTGCTTTAAGATTGCGCACCTGCAGCGCACTTAACGCTTTCTCTGTGTGTTTACCGCGGGCTTTCAAGTCACCTCCGGTCTGCATGTACCCCACATATTAGCCCACATCGTAGGCCGAATTATGTGGTATGTCGATAGACGCTGTCGCACTGGTATGATAAAGCTAACTTATTGATAGACTATAGGTTATTGCATGTCTGTGTCCTTCACTGCACCTTGATATGGCGGCCCCCTTCTCCGCCAAAATGATCAGCCACAACAATTAGTTAGATCGTCATATAGCTGCTCCGGCCGGAGTGGTGTCGGCTGGACATTATCTGACCGCGCTCGGTAGCCACAACCGCGGTGCAGTGGCTGTAGAAAAGCAGCCTCTCGATTTGTCGCGCCCCTATCGGGCGCTCAGCCGCCAAGGTCGTCGAGAAGCGAGCGCAAATAGCCCAAGTTCGTGTCCGTCAGACCGGCAGCAGGCCGAAGCCTTAGTCATGATGCAGAGGTTGAGCGTAGGCAGCCATGCTGCGAGGTTTTCTGCTTGGCGCTCCAGTCTGCCTGAAACAGCTGGCGGCGTTTTGGTGCCTTTGGAGCGGAGCGGCGTAGAGCCATCGTGCGCCGTTGGCATGACAACACGTAAGCCAATAAATTAAAGGTTGCAGGCTAACTCTTGATCGCCCGTCGTCTTGTGAGCCATCCATGAGTCAAGCCACCTATCCGCTTGCTGAGAACGAAGCAGACCGCCTTGCGGCATTGCGCGCCTACTTTGTTTTGGATACCGACCCCGAGAAGGAGTTCGACGACATTGCCGGGCTCGCGCGACGGCTGTTCGACGTGCCGATCGTCCTCGTCTCGCTGGTCGCCCAGGATCGACAATTTTTCAAGACAAGGATCGGCTTCGACGCCTGCGAGACGGCACGGGAGGGGTCGTTCTGCACCTATGCCATCCTCGACCGGGCGGTGATGGTCGTCCTCGATGCCGCTAAGGACCCGCGCTTCGCCGCGGCGCCGTTTCAATCAGCTGACGGTCCCGTGCGGTTCTATGCCGGGGCGCCGCTGGCAACCCCGGAAGGTTTGGTGATCGGCAGCTTCTGCCTGATGGACCTGGCGCCGCGTGCCGCATTCTCCGCGGAGGACCGGGAGACGCTGGCCTATCTCGGCCGCATGGTGATGGAGCGGCTCGAGGCGCGGCGCCTCGCCCGGGCGCAGCTGGATGTCAGGCGGCAGTTCAACGCGATCGCCGCGACCTCGTCCGACGCAATCATCTGTGCCGACGGGTCGAATTCCATCATTTCCTGGAACAGGGCAGCCGAGGGAATGTTCGGCTATGCCCCGGAGGAGGCCATCGGCCGGCAGCTGGACATCATCGTTCCCCCGGCGATGCGCGAGCGCCATGGCGAAGGCTTTCGACGCGCCGCAAGCGGGGGGGAGACAAAGCTGGTCGGGAAGCTGATCACCATCACCGCCTATCGCCGCAACGGCGAGGAATTTCCGATCGAGCTGTCGCTGTCGAAATGGACCGAGGCGGGGGAGCCGTTCTTCGGCGCCATCGTCCGCGACATCACCGATCGGCGTGACGAGGAGGCCAAGCTCCGGCATGCCGCCGAGTTCGACTACCTGACTAAGCTCGCCAACCGCACGGTGCTCGCCGACCGGATGAAGGCGGCCAGCCGCGAGGGCCTGCCGGCGACTGCCCTCATGGTCGATCTAGACGGCTTCAAGGACGTCAACGACAGTCTCGGGCATGCTGCCGGCGACGCGGTGTTGCAGGTCGTCGCCGAGCGGTTGACCCAAGAGGCTGGCGAAGCTTTTCTAGTCTCGCGTCTCGGCGGCGACGAGTTCGTCATTTTCACGACCGGTTCTGTGGACCCCATGGCAATTCACGCGATCGGCGAGCGGATGGTGAAGGCCATCGAAAAGCCGATCGAGATCGGCGAGCGCTCTGTCTACATCGGCGCCAGCGCTGGAATCGCCTTCGCCTCCGGATGCGGTTGGGACACCGGTCGGCTGCTCGACGAGACCGATATCGCGCTCTATCGCGCCAAGGCCGAAGGGCGGTCGATGATCCGGGTGTTCACGCCCGAGCTGCGACAGGCGGTGCAGTCGCGGACTTCGATCAGTTCCGGCATTCGCGAAGCCTGGGAGCGACAGGAATTCGAGCTCTTCTATCAGCCCCAGGTCCGTCTTCGGGACGGCGCGCTTTCGGGGGCCGAAGCGCTAATCCGCTGGAACCATCCCGAGCGCGGATTGATCGCGCCGACCGCCTTCCTCTCCGTGCTGGAGACGAGCCTCCTCGCCCGACCCGTTTCGGAATGGATACTGAACACCGCTTGCCGGCAGGCGGCCCTGTGGCGTGCCGCGGGAAATCCGGGGTTCAGGATCGGGGTGAATCTGTTCGCCGCGCAGTTCCGCTCGAAGGACCTACCGTCGATCGTCCAGAGGGCATTGGAGGATTTCGATCTGCCGCCGGAGGCCCTGGAACTCGAGATCACAGAAAACATCATCTTGCGTAACGAGGCGGGCATTGCATCCGATCTGAGCGAGCTGCTGGCCATGGGCGTTGGCATCGCCTTTGACGACTATGGAACCGGCTATGCCTCTCTGACCATGCTTAAGGATATTCCGGTCACCCGCCTGAAGATCGACCGCTCTTTCGTTAGCGGCGTCGACAGGAGCCGAAAGGATCAGACGATCGTCGAGGCCATTGCCAAGCTCGCCAACGGGTTCGACCTAAAGGTGATCGCAGAAGGAATCGAGACCGCGCCGCAAGCCGCGCTGATGCGGCAGTTCTGCGATGAGGGACAGGGATATCTGTTTGGTCGTCCCATGCCGGCTTCCCGCTTCGAAATCGCAGCGCTCTATCCGGAGGGTCTGGCAGAGGCTGCCAGCGTCGTCGGGTAGCGCTGACACAGCACACAGACCTCAGCTGGAATGGCCAGCTGCCGGCAGACGCCAAGCATGTCCACAGCTGCTATCGGGGCAGATCGTCCGCAACGACGGTCGCGGTAGATGGCGCCCAGATTAGAGGTTCTAACCGATATTTCCTGAGCCAGCTGCGGGCTTTGCGGTGCCGCTCTTCATGCGCTCTATTATGCTTAGAAGTGAAATCGCGTCCAGCGCTTCACGATGCTCAAGGCAGCTTAAGAGCCGTTTACAAATAGTAACCGGTAGCTCCGTCGACATGTCGAGGACTGACCAGCTTCCATCGTCAGCTTTTTTGATTGTGTAGGGACGCTCGGGCATGTGGAGTCTCCAGAGTGGCATTACTGCCTTCTAGGCATGCTTTCATTCACTTTTTAAAAGATATGCAGTTGAAAAAAGTTCCTCTCTGCTCGTGAGGGTCGCTTCGTAAGTCGCTGACTCAGTAGCGAATATTCTTAACCCGAGTGAGTTTGCGCGTCCGGCGATGTCAAAGTCCTAGACGTCGTCGCAGCCGACGAAGGGATTGATGCCTGATTGGGGAATAGAAGTTTCATCGGGTCCTGAACTCCGGCGAGGTGGGAGCGACGCTCACGCGCAGGCAGGCCGACTACAAGACCGCCCGGCCCCATTCCCCACTCGGCTGAAGCACAACAGCCGCATCCGCTGCCATCTGCCGCCCGTAACGGCGCCGGCACTAAGCCTCGCGCAAAGTCCCGCGCGAATGCCTGTCGCTCACTCGGCAAGCGAACTCAGCGGCCGCTGGTAGCTAACTGACGACTAACTAAATCTCGTGCACAACGTCACCTTCGTGGACGAAACGCCAACAGCGCGCCGGCCAAAAAAAAGCCCGCTGCGGCGAACCGGAGCGGGCTAGCTTATGCATTGGATCTGGGAGGAAACGATGCACTGCGAGATGACCATATTGCGCCGCAGCGAGAAATGCTGCTGAACGCATAGCTGCCATGCAAGGCGTGCTCGTGGGGCGTTGATGTCGAACGAGGCGACTGTGAATTGTCCGCCAGCTACGATTCCAGTGCTTCGGTAGCTACGTGTTCTGCTATACCAAGTTGCACCGGCTGTTGCCGCGACGTCGTTCTCGTCTTTGCTGTCTAGCTTCGCGGCTGGTCGGCGATCCAAGTGTCTGGGAGGAGCACTTGGTGATAGGCTTGCAGGGCAGTGTCGTGGCGCAGCCGGTAATTCCTTCAGGAAGCGATTATGGGTATTCTACAGTCAATTGACGGCGCTTTGCGTCGGCTTCGCCGTTCGACTAATTTATCAGCGGGCGAGAAATGTCTGGGGCCAAACGTGGTCAGCCTGTTGGCCACTAAGAAAGATCGCGCCTTGGCGGCCTAGGAGCAGCGTCGCGTTCAGATCGAAGCCGAGCGCGAGACGCGTTGGAATAGTCCAAACATATTAAGTGAAGGACCGCGGCAACTGGGAGTGCTTTTTGCTGATGCCAATGCTTAAAGTTACTCCAGCTTCATGATCGAAATTGGCGAAAACGTGCGGAGCTTCTTGCCCCACTGACTATCCCAAGCTTGTAGAGCAGCTCGCCTTTACTCCGCTTCACTCTGCAGTCATTCCAAGAGTGTGCATTGAAGCAGGTCTTCAAGCTGCTCCGGACGGTGAAGGAAGAAGCTCTGTCCAAAGCCGATGCCGCGAGCACGCAGGAGTTCGACGCCTGCTGTATTGCTGACGCGCTCTGCTACGACCTCGATCCCTAGTTCAGCTGCGATTGTTCCAATAGCAGCACAAATCGATTGATCGAGACTATTGTCGGCAACGTCCTGCACGAACGCTCCGTCAATCTTGATGCAGTCGATTGGGAAGCGGCGAAGGTAAGCAAACGAAGAAAGTCCTGCACCGAAATCATCAAGACTAATATGGCAGCCGGCCTGACGAGCTTCTCGGACAAACCGCTCTGCGTTTGAGAAGTTATTCACCGTCGCTGTTTCTGTAATCTCGAAACCGAGCTGGCGTGCTGACACGCCGGTAGATTTCAGTTGAGATGCGACAAAAGACCAAAGCTCGGGGTCGCTCAGCGACATGGCTGAAAGATTGATCGATAGTTGTAGCGGGCCGTCCGCTTCGCTAACGCCGGCTAGGGCTTTGAGGGATCGCTGGATGACTCGCTGGTCGAGCTGGCCCATCAAGTCGAACCGTTCAGCGGCTGGTATAAACTCGCTCGGCATGATCAGCGAACCGTCGTGTTTGGTTAGACGGGCTAGAACTTCAATCCGTCGAGACCGCCGCATGGGCGACGAAAGGTCTCGGATCTCCTGGCCATAAAGCACCAGCCGGTCTTCGCTAAGCGCCTTCAGCAGCTCGGAAGCGGCCCGCACCTCGGCGAAGCCGCTGCCATGCTGATCGCCACTCGGATCGTAGATGGAGACTTTGTTACGACCGCGCGATTTGGATGTGTAGCAAGCCGCATCTGCAAGAGAGAGAGTCGTCAGCGGTTCGGCGGGCGCATCCCTTAAGATAACTACTCCGATGCTGACACCCACTGTGTAGGAGTGTCCGGCCCAGCAAAGTTGCTGAGCACCGATGGCGTTCACGAGTGCACACCCTACGCGGTAGGCATCGTCCAAATTGCCGATCTCGAGAAGGACAGCGAATTCGTCGCCACCTAGCCTCGCGATAAATGCATCTTTCGGCAGGGCTGCCGTCATCGCTGTGGCCACGAGTTTCAACAGTGCATCGCCCCCAGCATGACCCACACTGTCATTGATGACTTTAAAGCGATCTAGGTCGAGGAAGAACAGCGCTTGAATGTCACGGCAATTAGGATCCTCGATGACCCGGGTGAGCGCTGCGTCGAATGCCGAGCGGTTCAAAAGATCTGTCAGTCCGTCGTGCTCGGCAAGATATTCCAATTCCCGCTGTCGGCCCCTTTCTTTTGTCGTGTCCTGCACGACAACCACCGTTCCGATGAGATCCCCCACAGCACTGAAGAATTGCGAGGCTGTGTCGCGGACAGAGCGTGGCTCGCCGTCCCGGCGGACAAAGATAGCCAATTGCTCATGGCTGTGTGGTTCGCTTTCGCCGGCAGGAATCGTGGGATTAACTGGATCGAGCCGTTCCCCGGTCCGCTCGTCTTGAAGTGGTAGGAGCTCTTGAACTTGCTGACCCAACAGCTCGGATTGCTCCAATAGCAGCAGTCTCTCGGCCGCTGGATTGGCGAATGTAATCACTCCACGCTCATCCGTAGCGAAAACAGCATCACCAATGGAGCGCAGGATCACACGAAGGCGCTCCTTCTCCGCAGCTAGTGCTTCTGAGCGATCGACCTGTTCAGTAACGTCCCAGATGCTGCCAACGACGAGAGGCGGCTGGTCCAGTGTCTTGACGAGGCGGGACATGGCGAAGACATGCCGCACGACACCGTCCGGTCGCACGATGCGATAGGTCATCCGGACGGGGGATCCGGTTTCTATAAGCGCTGCAGCGGCTGCCTCCGCTGCAGCGGCGTCATCAGGATGAAGGCTGCCATGCCACGTTTCCTTTGGGACCTCCTCCGGTCCGAAGCCAATGCCGTAGATCTCGCGCATCCGGGCATCCCAAAGGATACGGCCGGTATGTGTGTCAAAGCTCCACAAGCCAATTCCACTCGCATCAAGTGTGAGTTCAATTCGCTGGTTGAGCAATTGAAACCGGGCTGCGGCTTCCTTCTGCGCCGTGATGTCAGTCTGGACACCAACCATGCGCGTCGGCGACCCAAGGGCATCTCGCTCGATGACTTGGCCTCGATCGAGGACCCATACCCAGTGACCATCTCGATGGCGCAAGCGGAACTCGGACTCGAGTGCAACTGAGTGACCGCCCATGTGGTGCTCTCCGCTTGCGAGAGCATTCGCGCGATCGCTAGGATGAACGAACTCGAGCCAAAGATCCGGACGATTCAGAAGTTCGTGGTCCTTGTATCCGAGCATTCGTTTCCAGCTCGGTGAGTAGTAGCAGGTATTGTTGACGAGGTCGGCGTCCCATACCCCAAGTTGCGCGCAATCAACCGCCGCCGCAAACCGCAGATTATCAGCCGCAGCGTCTTCAACGATGCGGGTCAAATTCTAGTGCCAATAGGGACGTGCCTATGCGGCCAGGTGCTACAGCGTGCTTTAATACTGCAACAGCTAACGTCAATAATGATTACCATTTATCCGCCGAGGTCTTGACGCGCAATTCGCGAGCCACTCAGACTTTAACACAGGCAGCTAAAACCTTCTAAGATATTGATAGCAGAAGCGGCTCATCGCTATCAATTCTAATTCTTGGCACCCCGGTGCCGGCGTCCTACGCACTCTCTCAGTGACTCACTGGAGATTGCAATGGCAACGATCCGAAAGCTCAGAGGCAGATGGCAAGCGCAGGTGCGTCGTCGTGAGATGAAGGCGAGAGCGAAAAGCCTCGATCTCAAGTCCTAGGCTGAGCGATGGGGCCGAGATCTAAGTCCGAGTTGATAAGTTCAGTTCAGCCCGCGACACGAGGATCCTTGAGAGCACCACGCTCGCCGATATACTCAGCCGCTACCAGCTCGAGGTGACGTCGACCAAGCGAGGCTGAGTGCAGGCTAAGCGACCTGCGGCAGTCCAGATACAAGCCTGACGAGGTCAACCTGCCGGCTTACACCGATCTTGCGGAAGATCGCCTTCGTGTGGGTGCGCACCGTCTCGTGGGAGAGCGAGAGTTGTTTCGCAATCTCGATACCCGAGACTCCTTCAGCAAGCCTCCGCGCAATTCGAGACTCCGAAGGAGTTAGGTCAAAGATTGCCTCCAGTATCGAGGCGTCCGGCACGCCGCCTTGTCCGATGCGAGAAACGATCAGCAGCGCATCGCCGCGATTGAAGATATCACGGGCTGTCGCAACCAGCGGGACGAGGTGGGCAATCGCGGGGACGCTACCGTCGCGTCCTGGCAAGGGGAATGTCATTGGTGGCCGTGGCCGTCCGTCCCTTGTGCCCAAAGCGTCGAGAGCATAACCGAGCGACTGGTTGGCGGTGGTTTCATTAAGAGAGACACGGTCGAAGGCTCGCAGGGTGACAAACTCGCCCATTTCATCGAAGTGGCTATTGCTGGCGACGACGACACCGGACGCCGAGATCACGGCAGCCGCTAAGCCGATCATGTTCAGCCCGGCCACCGTGTCCCGCGCTCGTTCAAGGCCCAGTCGCGCCGCTACCATGCCTGCACGCGCTAGGTGCGGGCGCAGGGGATCCAATATGGCCTTGACCGAGTCTTCCACCGGGCCGAGCTCATAGCGCCGTTCGAGGCTCACCACGAGAACGTCGCCGGTCAGCGGAACAATCGACGTCCCGATCGACCAGCCTAGCCCACGCGGGCGAAAGAAATCGCGATAGAGCGGGCTGTTTTCGATCTCCGTGATGGGGAGGGTGTCATGGTCCGTAACGAAGCTGGCAAGGCGCTGGCGGAAGGCGGCGTCGCCTCGCGTGTTCCGTGCGGCCCATCCTTCGGAGACGAATGCTTCGAAATGGGGCCGCATGCTCAGCGAAGAGGTCCAATGAGGAGCCCCTGTTCCGGCTGCGAACAACACGCCGCCTTCGGCTTTTGCAAAGGTGGACATTTTATCGAGAACGTTGGGCCAGAGCTCTGAATTGATGCCGGCTTCGTAGATCAGATCGATCAGCGCTTCAGACACTTCTGCTTCCAAACTAACTGCCCAACGCGCAATGCTTAGACATTGCGGCATTTTCGAAGATGCCACCGGTAGTAGAGCCAGCGCAAACATTTGATTTCACTCTCACCCTATCGGGTGAGGCGCACTGAGCTCAATCCTTGCTACTTTTTGCAATGCAGATCGTTGTTCGCGGACTGTATTGGAACGAGCTACACCCAGCCGGACCAATGTCGAGCAGTGCGCCGACTCCCAATCGGCGCACTGACATCGCCTTCAACGAAGTGATCTTAGTGGGTTCAACAGATCGAGTTCAGAGAAATGCGTGATGCCCCTTCGTATCTTCACTTGAGCCACCTTATCCATCTCCTTCGACAGGCTGCGGTCGAGAACAATTCGATAGCCCTAAGAGATGAAAATGGCGGCCTAGGATACTGCCTCGGTGCCGCACTCGCTAACGATGCTGCCGATGCACTGCAGAGCTTTTTGGATGGGTCGATTGCAAACTGGCCGGCCGCTACGGGTAGCGCAGCTACTGAAGCTCCAGGTCCGCAATAAGCGGTGCATGATCGCTGACGGCAGTCGCGACGAAGTCAGCATGCGTCCCGATCTCCACATGCCGGATAGCCATGTAGTCGATGTGGAATGCGGCCTCCTGCGTCGCCTGCCAGCGCCAGAAATGGGTCGGCACGCTCTCCGCGCCGTAGCCCTCACCCGAATGCTCGTGCCAGGCGCTTCTGAAACCGAGGTCAGCGAACCGATCCATGACCGGCTGGCATCGACGCGTGGCTGATCGCTTAGCATCGAGGCGAACGGTAAGATTCAAGTCGCCGGCGACGATGGCGGGGCCTACGCTCAGAAACTCGCAATAGCGCTCGAGGGCGCCGAGGACGGGCAGGGCGTAGCCGGAGCTATCCTTCACGCAGCATCCAAGAACGCGGACCTCCAGATCGCCTTTTCGGGCGATGGCAGGAAGGAACAGGCGCTCCAGCGCATCGGGCACCGCTTGCGTCTCATTGGTCCAACCGTTGAAGCCTACAACAGCCAGTCCGCGCTTACCTTCGTGTCCTACGCAAGCGACTTTCTGAGGCCCACCGAAAAGCTCGACACACTCGACGCCGATTTCTGACAGGACGGCGATATCGGGCTGCGGATCTCTGACGTGCCCGAGCTTACGAGCGATCCCACCGGTGCAGTTCCAGGCGATGATGCGAAGAGGTAACAAGGCATCAGCCATCGTTTATGCGGTCAACGCTACTCAGTGTTAGCTGCAATGCCTTGTGACGTCCCCCAAGCTGGCGATTAGCCCACAGTCATCACGACTGAGAGCATCATTGCCCAAGCGCATACGTAAGCCAGCAGCGCCAGGCTATAGCCGAGGGTGGTGCGCATGATATCGGATTCGCGGCCGACCATGCCGACAGCGGCTGCGGCGATGGCGATCGACTGGGGCGAGATCAGCTTGGCCATGACACCGCCGCTCGTATTGGCGGCAACGAGGAGGGCGGGGCTGGTGCCGATCTGAGTGGCAGTGACGGCCTGCAGATGGGCGAACAGCGTGTTGCTGTTGACCACCGAGCCGGTGATGAACACGCCGAGCCAGCCGATTACCGGCGCGATCAGCGGGAACAAGCTTCCCGTCTTAGCAAGGCCAAGGCCGATGCTCGACGAGCCGCCGGAGAAGTTGGCGATGTAGGCCACCGCCATGATCAGCGAAATCATCGTCAGCGGGCGCCATAGTTCGGTCGCAGCAAGCTTCAGCTGCGTGCCGGCCGAAGCGAAGGAAAGTCGCGGTGACAGGGCGGTGGTGAGAAGGGCCGCGAGAAGGATGGCAGTGGCGGGCGCGGCGATCAGCGCGACGTTCCACACCGCCGGTAGTAGGTGCGCCGCTGCGACAACCGGCGGCATTTCCTGCACTGCACCGTTCAGAAAGGGGATTGCCAGCCTCAGGGTGGTGACGGCGAGCGGGCCGCCAACGGCGAACAGTGCCTTGAAGGCCGGCAAGCTCCAGAGCAGAATGGCACCGGTGAGGATGTAGAAGGGTGACCAGGCGGCGATCACCTGGGGCAGTGTCCAACGCTGGTCGGAGATCGGCGGCGCGCCGTCCTCGCGGTAGATGTGGTGCGGACGCCAGACCTGCATGAACAGCGCGAGCGCGCCCATCGAGACCAGCGGCGCGATGATATCGGTAAGCTCCGGGCCGAGAAGCAGAAGCGTCGCCGTCTGGACGCCGCTGAACAGCACGCCGATCAGCAGCAACACCGGCCAGGTCTCGCGCAGGCCGCGCCAGCCGTCGAGCACCAGGATCAATAGCGTCGGCACGAACAAGGTGGAGAATTGCACGATGGCGATCATCATCAGCGACATGTCCGCGAGATCGACGCCGCCCTGTTGCGCGCCGACCAAGACGGGGATGCCGATCGCGCCATAGGCGCCCGCGGCCGCGTTGGCGAGGAGGCAGAGCATCGCCGCCTTCACAGGCCGGAAGCCGAGTTCGACAAGCAGCGCGGCGCAGATGGCGATGGGCACGCCGAAGCCCGCGGCGCCCTCGAGGAAGGCGCCGAAACAGAAGGCGATGAGGATTACCTGGATGCGCTGGTCCTCGGATATTGCCGCGATGCTGCCGCGGATCACCTCGAACTTGCCGCTCTTCACCGCCAGCTTGTAGAGCCAGACCGCCATTAGCACGATTGCACCGATCGGCCAGAAGCCGCCGAGCATGCCAAAGACGGCGGCGGCGACGATCTTCTCCACCGGCATGCCGAAGACGAAGAAGGCGACGAGGAAGGCCAGCGCCAACGTCAGCAGTGCGGCGTTAAGGCCCTTCAGCTTCAGGACGGTCAGCGCAACGAGGAAGAAGAGGATGGGGAAGGCCGCCGAGAGGGCCGACAGAAGGCCGTTGCCGAGCGGGTCGTAGATCTGTTGCCACATAGGAAGCGGTCCTCAGCGAGGGGTCTGCCGGGAGCGCCGGAGCGTCAGAACGGCTGGCGTCCTCAGGTGAGGACGTTGCCGCAAGGTTTGCCGTCGGCGAAGCAGGTGAGGTTGGCGAGCGTCACCGCGGAGATCTCACGCAGCGCATCGGCGGTGAAGAAGCCTTGGTGTCCGGTAACGAGCACATTCGGGAAGGTCATCAGCCGCTGGAAGACGTCGTCGTCGATGATGTCGGACGAGCGGTCGTGGAAGAACAGCGCGTTCTCCTGCTCGTAGACGTCGATGGCGAGGTGGCCGAGATGGCCGGACTTTAGAGCCGCGATGACTGCTGCCGTGTCGATCAAGCCGCCGCGCGAGGTGTTGACCAGCATGGCGCCGCGCTTCATCTGCGCCAGCGTCTCGGCGTTGATCATGTGCTGGGTCGCGGGGACCAGCGGGCAGTGCAGGGACACGATGTCGGATCTCTCAAGGAGTTCGCGCAGGTCGACCATGTCGCCGACGAATCCGGGCGAGGGCACTGGGTCGTAGCCGAGCACCGTGCAGCCGATGCCGGCGAGGATGCGGGCGGTGGCAAGGCCGATCTTGCCGGTGCCAGCGATGCCGGCGGTCTTGCCGTGCAGCGTGATGCCAAGGAGGCCGTCGAGCTGGAAGTTGCCCTCGCGCACCCGGTTGTAGGCACGGTGAGTGTTGCGGTTGAGGGTCATGATCATGGCGATCGCATGCTCGGCGACCGCCTCCGGCGAATAGGCGGGAACGCGGGCGACGAAGAAGTCGAGATCAGCAGCGACCTTTAGGTCCACATTGTTGAAACCGGCACAGCGCAGAAGAACGGCGCGGACGCCGAGATCCTGGAGGCTGCTTAGCACTGCGGCGTCGAGCACGTCGTTGACGAAGACACAGACAGCGTCGCAGTCCTTCGCCAACACGGCGGTCTGTGCCGAGAGGGTGGCGTCCTGGTAGACGAGGGTGAAGCGATCGCCCGTCCCGCCTTTCGCCAGCGCCTCGTCAAGGAAGCGCCGGTCATAAGCCTGCGTGCTAAAAACTGCGATTTTCATTCGATGCCTTGAAGCATCGACCTGCCAATGAGAACCATTGGTGCATCGCCATGCTACGCCATTATACAGATCACAGCGCTGTGAAGCGAAAAATCGTTTCTCAACTCGGCTTCACCGAGAAACGCTGCCGGATGCATAGCTGCCATGCAAGACGAAGTCGTGAGACATTGATGCCGGACGAGGCGACTTTTAGATGTCCGCCAGCTACGATTCCGCCGCTTCGGTAGCTGCGTGTTCTGCTATACGAAGCTCCACCGGCTGTCGCCGCGACGTCGTTCTCGTCTTTGTCGTCTAGCCCCGCGGCTGGTCGGCGATCCAAGTGTCTGGGAGGAGCATTTGGTGATAGGCTTGCAGGGCAGTGTCGTGGCGCAGCCGGTAATTCCTTCAGGAAGCGATTATGGGTATTCTACAGTCCATTCTCGGCGCTTTGCGTCGGCTTCGCGGTTCGGCTGGTTCATTAGCGGGCCAGAAAGGGCTGGGACCAAACGTGGTCAGCCTGTCGGCTACCAAGAAGGATCGCGCCCGGGCGGTTGAAAAACAGCGTCGCGCTCAGATCGAAGCGGAGCGCGAGAAGCGCTGGAGTGAGCCGGCCAAGGGTAAATAGCCGCTAAATTGAACTCTGAGACGGCACGCTATCCGGGTAGGCAGCTTTGCGACGGCAGATATCCTATGAGACCATCTCCCAGAAGCCATACTTCTTTCCGTGTCGGCGCTGGAGGTTCGTCAGATATACCTGATGCAATACCGCGCTATCGAGATCGGTGATGCGCCGGGCGAGGGCATTACACTCCACAAGATGCCGCGCAGCGTGCCTGTAGCGGCTGGATTTGGCGCCATCGAGGATGAAGTCGATCATGGAGCGCAGGACGGTGGTAGCTGCGAGCGGGTGTCTCTCGGCGAGAGCCTCAGCAGCTGGAGTCATCACCTCATACAGATTTCCATCCAACTCCTGCCGTCGATTCAAGACGAGCTTCGCCGCTTCACCGAGAGCAGGCCAGCCGAGAAAGAATACCAGTGCACGGTGAATGTCAGAGAAGCCCTGGGCATAAGCAAGTGCCTTCGCCTCCGCCTCGACATCATCGAAGTCGGGTAGGCGTTTGAGGAATGCGCGCAGATGCTGATCATTTAGCGACCGCTCGAAACACTCCCAGCGAAACGCCTGAGCCTCTTCGCCACGGCCGAGTGCATCGAGTGTTTTGGCACGAGTAAACTGCCATTCAAACGGGACGTCCGGTCGGGATTTGGTCTCCGCTTTATCTAGCGCCGTCAGAGCTTCCTTAGCCCGCCCTGCGGATAGCAAGCGATTGGCCATGTCGGCCGCGATCATCGGTGATTGGTGGGTGTTCTTCGGTTGCTGGGCGATGTAGGCATCCACGTCACCCTGGGCGTCCGCGATCTCCTGCAGGGCGAGGCGCACAGTGAGATCTCGATGGTTGCCGTAAACCTCGTCCTCGTAGACCGGGCCTTGGCTGCTCCAGCCGATGACCTTGCGATCTTCCTTTGCCGCCTTCTCTTTCGGTTCAGTGCTCCACTGGACGAAGAGGCCTTTCAGGTGATCAAGGCCGCTCTTCCCAAGCGCCGGCACCATGGCGGAGATCAAATGGTCATATTGGCCATAGCCATTGTCCTGAACCGCCTTGAACACCTTCTCCGCTAGCTGGCCGCAATTTACGCTAGCCGCTTTCGCTATGACGCCGGCATCGGTGCATGCCTGATGGAAGCTCTGGATCAGCGAACCGCTGCCGTCGTCAGACCGTTTGAAGATGGGTGTAGCGAGCGCGAGGAAGTGCCACAGCAGTTCCAGGCCTTCTTTTGGATCGTTGGCAGCGACAACATCGACGATCGTCTTCCTCTGGGTCTCGAGGTCTGCCTTGAGTGCCTTCACCTTCCGCCAGTCGATGAATGTCTGGGCTCGTGCGATACTCGTCAGCCGTTTGCGAACCTCTCGTGCGAGCTCTACGCTGCTGCGATTGCCGACGAGCTCCATCCGCAGCCGCCGCTTTTGCGCGGCATTGCCGGTGCTGATCTCAATCAGGAGCTCTGATAGACGCTGGGCGCCGAGAGCTTCGAGGTTCTTTGCGTTGAGTGTGGTCTTGGCTGCCATCGATCGTCACGCTGGTTGGCCGCTGACCCTAGCCGAAGGGTAGCCGAGAGGCCAAGTCTGCGGCGGTCATCAGATTGCCAGGATGACGTTCCGGCCGACAAACCTATTCGAGCGCAATCACCGACATCGGCGAGAACGTCGCTAGCTTTTTGCCACCGCTGACCATGCCGGGCTTGTAGCGTGGCTCACCGACGCTCGACTTCAGCCAGCATTCCTTCTTGCGCTTGATAAAGGTGAAGGCCTGGCACTGGTCGTTGGTGACACATGCCAGCCTGCATTGCGGGCCAGTTCTTGCTGTCGGATGGGCTCGCGAAGATAGGTCCCGGCCGGGAAGGTCGATGTCCTCAACCATTCCTTCGCGGGGATCGATGATGCCCATTGAGAATGGTGCTGGGTCCTGCTCGGCGCGGTTCAGCAGGAGTCCGGAGATCGCCATGACATTGCCGTCCATCGCGCCGCTGCCCGTCTTCAGAAAGCAGTTCGGCCCGCGGGTGATCCGGGTGTCGGCGTTGTAGGTGAAGGCCTTGCACTCTGGGCCGATCTCAAAGCAGCGACGGGCGCACTGGCTGGCCTCTCCGACGCGCACGGCTTCGATGTCCTGCCCGTTGAAGTCGAGGCCGCTGTAGAGCGCCATTCGCGTTGGGCGGCGCGTATAGGCCTCCAGGGTCGAAAGGTCGGGGGTAGGGAGGGTAGCTAACGAGGCAACGGCAGGTGCAGTGGCGTCAGCTGCGGCCGGCGGGGAATTCGGCAGTGAGGATACAGACGGTGTCTCGTCCACAGGAGTCGCTTGGGCAGCGGCGGGTGTCGCGCCTGCCGACCTGTTTATTCCATAGAGCGCTACCTCGGACGGGGAGAAGAAGTGCATATTGGTGGCCGGCGTCTTGAACATGATGGTCAGGACGTCGATCGGCGTCTGGAAGCGGTTGAGGACTTCAATAATGTCGGCAATCGAGAGCTGGGCGGACTCGAGGTCGCCGACGTCGTTTGAGACTTGATGGACGCCGAGCTGACCGTCTGCACGACGTTCGGCACCCGCCAAGAAGATGAAGGCGCAGGCGGATGCGCAGGTCGATCCAGCCGGAATCAGCGTTGCCATCTTCCGGAGGTGCACGTCGTCGGCGATGAGAAGTCCCATCTGCACGAGCCCACCTGGACTGTTTAGCACCAAGATCCTGGCGTCTGGGGCAGCGTTCAAAGCGCGGCGAAAGTTCAGGGCCGACCCGGCATCGAGAGCGCCGTCCATGCGGATCGCCTCGGGGTGCTCGCTATCGACGCTGAAGAGGCCGAATTGCTTCTCGGCCGCGTTCGCCGTTGGTGCGAAATGTGCCATCGCGCACATGATAAAAGCGATTGTCAAAGACCGGGCGAGGATATTCGTCATGGTGTGCGCCGACCAAGAGAGCATATGGCAGCATTGGGCACTTGTCGCCCACTGGTTGCAATAGCTCTGCGCCTTCTCAGCTGCCGAACGGCACCTAAGCTTAACGTCCGGTTCGGCGGTGCTTCCCCTGCCGTCAGCTTGCATCTAGATTAGGACGGGCAGCCTGTCTCATGTGCCAGTGCTCCCCCGTCTGAGAAGTCGTCTTATTAATATCGCATCGCTCCGGAACAAGAAAGCTGTCAGGTGCCGATGATAAGTTCAGCGGCATAAAGAATGGAGCACCATTGTTCTGCTTGACGAAGTCTGGCCAACTTAGGGCTGTTAGCTTTTTCGGTCGTCTGGGCGATGTTAGAACCATATAGACCTCGATCGCCTTTTGAGAGTCATTGACTGGTGCAACTTGGTCAGCAAGCTGAGCCCACTGCCACATCCTGTTGCACTTGCTCGCAATTTGCTGATTTCCCCACGCTGTTAGACCCTTTGCTTCAATCAGCACAACAGTTCTGTCGAATGCGATTACCAGATCGAAATCTTCGTTCGATCCTCTGATAAGCCGGTTCGGTAATTCACCGGGCTTTGTTGGCATTGCTGGATTGGGAAGTGGACTTTGCAGTTCACCCTGGAGCCTGTCGCATACAAAGGCACCAAATAGAGAGTCGATATGGTAGTCGATTGCCCACCAAGCGTTCTGAGGGATCGACAGGCGAAGCAAAGCTTCGAGGCGATTCCGGAAGTCACTTGACAGGCTTAGAGCCTGATTTGGATCTCCAAGCGCATTACGAATAAGCCAGTAGCGCTCCTTACGATTGAACGCTTCCAAGCACTGCACGAGCGACAGAGGCTCTTTCGTTTCGTCGACGGTGTCGAGCAGCTCACTCATCCCAGCCGATGCCTCCAGCCCGTCGAGGCTGAGCTGCCTGCTCTACCAAACGTCTAACTCTCGGAGCCCAGCGATCGGATGAGAATGCCATGGCGGGATGGTGCATACGCCCATATAGCTGCTGGCCGTCGTCATAGAGCGCATAGTCCCACCAGGACCCAGTCATGCCGTCTAGCGTAGGCGCAAGCCAGCGCCATAATCGGTCGCCGCAAACAAGAATTGCGGAAGGATTGGTGATTGCGATGGCCGCCCTCAATGGCTCTGGACCCATGCGAAACATTTCGTTGGTGGGCTTTCGGTGCCGTCCATCGGCCAAGACGGGAACGTAGTTATAAAAGACGACTGAATTCCAGAAATTCTTGATGTCATTTTCTTTAAAATTGTAGTGATGACGGCCTATTGTCACTTGCATTAGGTTGGTGAAAAACTTGTGTCGCTTCTCTATTGCCCACTCATTAATCACGTCCGATGTGAAGCCGACTGGGGTCTGCCCTATTTCTTCTGGCGTATGCGTATAATGCGATTCACCTAGGATCATAAGGCGAGAGCCGCCAACACTGTTATCGTTTTGCCCGAAATTTTCGCCTATCCATGGATCGAACATTTCCTGAAATCCCTTCGAGGCTTCCTTGGCACCCCTGTGCCGGCATCCTACGCACTCTCTCAGTGAACCACTGGAGATTGCAATGGCGACGATCCGAAAGCTCAGAGGTAGATGGCAAGCGCAGGTGCGCCGTCGTGGAATGAAGCCCCGGGCCAAGTCATTCGATCTCAAGTCCGAGGCTGAGCGCTGGGCTCGTGATCTAGAAGGTCAGGTCGACAAGTTCGGCTCGGCGCCCGACACCAGGATCCTCGAGAG
>NZ_JBUZWG020000010.1:0-197434 GCF_055730125.2 Mesocryomonas fontinalis
CACGTCGGCAACGAAGGCATGACAGGGAAGCCGGTCGTGCTTGGGGGCGCGAAGGCGACGAACAGGATCGTCATGCAGGTAGCCGGAAACGGTCATTCGTTGCGAACCGATCGTCTGGTAGACGTCATGGACGAAAGTCGCGAGTTCCGCCTCCTGCTGACACGATATGTGATGACCTGCGAGCTGCAGTCTGAATACACCCTGCTGGCCGCTACCAACTACACAATCAACCAGCGCTTGGCGCGGTGGCTTCTGATGTACCACGACCGCATTGACGGCGATGAGTTCCGGATCACCCACGAACTTCTCGCGATGATGTTGAACGTTCGACGGGCGGGCGTCACCTCAGCGATACATAAACTGGAAGGGGAACGTGCGATCCGGTCAACTCGGGGAGTGATCCACATCACCGACCGGGAGATACTGGAGGAGCAGGCTGCCGGCAGTTATGGAATTCCCGAGGCCTTTTACGAAGACAATATACCGACAATTTCGGCGAACGCATTGGTAGAGAGCGCGGCCGCGATCATTTGACCGCTTATCTCTCTAGGTATGGCCGACCAGCACGCGAGTTGGACCTGTCGATCGTACATTCGTTGAACGCGAGGAATTTGCGGATGCGGTTCGCCGGAACTGTCGGGTAGCACAGCCGTTAAGTGCTTGAAGGAGAACGAATATGAGCACAGCTACATTCACTCCCGCCCGGCATCGAATTTACTTGGCCCGCCGCCGGGTTCGGCCTTCCGAAGCACTTGGCTCTGCCCGCGGCGTAATGGTCGCGCTAGGCGTCTCATCGGCACTGTGGGCTGGCTTGGCCTTCCTCATCTTCTAATCACTATCGTCCGCAAGCCCCGCTACCGTTCAACAGGTAGCGGGGCTTTTGCGTTTCATGCCTTCTGGACTTCCTCGCGCTTGATCCGAGCGACATCATCCGCTTCGGACTCCTCAATGTCCTCTGCTTCCGTGCTCTTGGTTTCAGCTACAACGGACGTGACGCCGCTGTCGCCATGGACCGTGGCCTCGACGATGCGTGGGTCTTTCTCGTCTTTGTCTGTCATTTCGGTTGGCTCTTCCCGTGGGTTGCCCAAGTGCTTCACATCACCGAGCGTGCCGCAGCTTCGATGTCCATGTCAGTGTCGGCATCCGCCAGCAAACCTACAATGTGGTTCCGCGCTAACTCGAGCATCGCCTCGGCAACCTCGGCCTCACTCCAGCCGGCGATCATGGCACCGGCTATGGCTTCCTGAAAAGTCGACTCCATCGCGAATTCGCAGTCGATGCCGCGGTCGGGATGCTCAGGCGCGTGTTTTGGGGCGGTGATATCCATGGCGACGACCTAGGGCGATCAGACTTCAACGACCAGCGGTTCTGCTGTCGTGGAGCCAGCGTGGATCCAACGCGACACCTTGCCGGTCATCGTAATGGCGTCGATGTCCTCCCGAGGCTCGTCGTAGGTGAGGATGACCGTTGGCCCATCGTGCGGTTCATCCAGTACGGCGAGAATGAGCGCGACATCGGGCTTGTGCATGCCGATGAAGCGTACCCCCTCGATCGTAGTAGCATCACGCTCGAGGAACCGTAGGCGTAGGTATTTCTTCGATTGACGGCGCCCCTCAGCCAGAAGCCGGGACCTGTTCGTCCCATCCAGCTCCATCAGCCCAGCGATCAGTACGACCGGCTTCTGAAAGGACAGGCTTGCCTTGTGGAGGGCTTTGACCGGGGTGCCGGCAAAATCCCCTGCAATGACGATGATGTCGGCTGTCATGCCCGCCGCCCCGGTCTGCGGCGAGATGATCAGCAGTTTCGTCATGCAATCCTCAAACGAATATCATTGCTCCTACCATCAGCATGGCAGCAGCTGTCGCGCACGCCTGCCACACGGGTGCAGCGGTGGCGAGTGCGGTAGAGCGACGGGAGGTCGAAATAATCATAGACAGGCCTCAAAAACTGTTTTCAACCAGTTAAAACTTAATGGCCGTTAAGGTCTGTGGCCGCAGTAGCTTACGGAACGAACGCTTCCGCACCTTCTTGTTCCTTCAACCAGGAGGGACTGCACCGTGTCGAAGCCAGATCCAGTTGGAACGAACCCGAACGACCAGATGCCCGCGGGCGGAGCCCTGAAGCCTGGGGAGATCGTTCCTGAGGAGTTCGAGGACGAAGAGCTCTATGCCGACGATAATGGGCTCGGCCCAGTCGACGAAGACAAGAACGAACCCGGCTTACCGGAAGAGATCGAAGACCGCGAGAACCAAGCCGGCACCGAACAGATGGATGGTGGAAAGTTGAAGCGGGACTGACCAAAAGCATCAAAATTCAGATTGCTGTTCGTGATGTCGATTGCATCAAGGGCGTCTTCCGCGTGCCTCCGCAACACCTAATCTAGGATTAGGATATTTGCCTCGCAGCATCGAGGAAGCCGACGTCAAAGACTCGGGTAGAACTTCCCGAGATCGACCGGCGAAACTCCCTCGGGTGATGGCGTCACTGAATAGCGACCATCAGGATCGTCCTTCCACCGGGCGATGTGTTCGTCCCTGATGGTGAGGGTCTGATCTCCGAAGCTGGCGGGGCCTGCGGTCTCGGTGAAGGCGACGTCTTTCCAGCTTACGGTGCTCATTGCGGCTCGTCCTTGGTGCGCTAATTGGCTTGCAACTATAGGAGCATAAGAAAAGCTCCGTGCGGTACAGCAAAATGGATGGGCGCTATGACAATTGATAACACGCCGAAAGTTCGCGACAGAGCCTACCTTCTGTGGGAGCAGGCCGGTTGCCCCAATGGTCGCGAACATGAATTCTGGGCGCAGGCATCGCAGGAAATCGAGGGCGAGCGTGATCTGGTGCATCGCACGTCCGCTGGCATGCCTTCAGCCGGCGGCCGATAGCCGGAACGTCTTCGCTTGGACTGCCTTCCTTCCCCAGACCAATGGAGGAAGTCATGTCGAAAACCAATGAAGGCAAACTCGACGACGCGAGCCACGGCGGCGGCATCGGTGACATTTCGCGGCAGCCAGTAGACCAGTCGTCTCAGAACCCTGGCAACGGCGAGCCGGTGATCGTGCCTGACGACGAGGATGGCGTTGGCGCGATCGAGGACGACGATCTCGACAGCGGTGACGATGTTATCCCGGTCGAGGAAGCTGACGACCTGGACGACGACGCAGATTCGACGCAGGGCATGCCTAGCTAGATCGAAACATGGGCGGGAACGATCTCCCGCCCAACCTCACCGGTTTCGCCAGCCCTTGGCGGCTTTCGCAGGGGTGGCCTTCATTTGGGTCGTTAGGCGATCTAGCTTCCGGCTCAAGGCCTCTGCAGGCGACATGGCTACCTGATCCGCGGGAATTAGCCTGGTGTCGACCTCGCTCCCAGTCGGAACGCTCTTCGGATTTCCAAGAAACTGGCATTTTTCCCGCATTGCCTTAATGGCATTTGCAGTCACGAAATCCTTGCCGGCGATCCGCTCGAGGGCAAGGTTTCCCTTCCGGTTTTCAGACCGCAAGGCGGCTGGGCCGAGCGAACCTCCGAAAAAGACTCGGCATGCTTCTGACAGGCGCACCGGCTCGTCAGGGCTTATGTCGTCGCGGGTCCGCGGAAGCCGCATACTAACCTCCATCTGAATTTTAAGGTGTTGCTGCAATTAGAAGGGGAACTGCAGCAGAACGCTGATCCTTGTTCTCCCACAGCCGCCTAGCGGTTTGGAACGGGAGACCAATATGAGACATTTTCTGATCGCTGCTAGCCTGACTTTGATGGCAAGCTCGGCAATGGCGCAGACCGCCCCGCAAGAGTTCGTTGACAAGGCGGCGAACGGCGGAATGTACGAAATTCAGTCCAGCGAGATTGTGATGTCCGACCCCTCTGCTACGCCAGAGATTCAGGCCTTCGCAAAGCAAATGATCGCCGATCATACGAAGGCGGCCGCTAATCTCACAAAGGCGGCTAAGAGCTCGGGGCTCACCGTTCCGATGGAACTTGATGCGAAGCACCAAGCAATGGTTACCGAACTGAGCGGCGCCGGCAGCAAGGTGCCCGTGTACCTCAAGCAGCAAATTGATGCTCATGAGGAGGCGCTTTCGCTTCACCAGGGCTACGGCTCGGCTGGCACTGACGCGAACCTCAAAAGCTATGCAGATGCTACTGCTCCGGTGATCAAGATGCACCTCGAGCACGTTCGCATGCTCACTGGCCCGGCCGATAAAGCTCTCTCGAGTTCGACAAACAGCAAGATGCCGAGCAACGAGGCGGACACCAGCACCGGGACGATGGGTAACGACTCCGCCACAACTGGCGGTCAGGGGACTGGCACAGGAACCTCGCCTGCAGCACCAGTCAAATAAGCTGAGAAAGTCATTTGACGGGGCTGCTCGAAAGGGCAGCCCCGTTTCTAAATGCGCCATCCCAGTGCCGGCGAACGGCCTACCTCTCGTCGTGGTGGCTAGAGCCTAATAGTCCTCTGAGAACAGCTTTGGCAGAACCCATGCCGAACCTTGCGCGCAGCGTCGGGAGAGCCATAGGAGGCCACGCGAGAGAAGTACACGCGGGAGAACGGGGAGGCGGGTCATGGCTCGCTTTCGGTGAGGATGCGAGCGGCCCGGCGGCGGGCTTTCTTGCGGGTCTTGCTCTGTCGCTTGTCGAGCCTGTCGATGATGCTATGAGCGCCGCGGATGGCGAGGCTTCGGTAGAGCTGCGGATCGGCCGCGGGCCTCTCCATCATGTGGGCGACTTCTCGGCTCCGATCGATCTTGTAGAGGGCGAGGGCCGCGGACAGGATCTCATTGCCGAACGTCTCGGCTGCAAGGCGCCCGCCGGCGGCGATCTTGTCTTTCTCGTCCGCGCCGTTCACTGGCCCACTTCCATGGCCGCGGCCTGCACCTGCCCCTCGGCAAGGATCTCGGCCAGATAGTCGAAAGTTTCGCCGGAATGGATCGCTTCTGACAGGAGGAAGTCGGTCCGGTCGTGAACCTCGCTGACGATCGTCGGCACCATGCCGCGGATTGCTTCGGCCAGGGGAGGCCGATACGAAGAGCCATGCGACGAAGCGAACCTCCCGTTTGATGCGGAACTGGAGCGTTCCCTCTCCTTCAAGGATTGGTTGTTCGGCCGGAAATTCAAGCAGGACTCAAAGGTCGCTCTAGTATCGTTGCTTGGAACGACGTTCGCCATCCGCTAAGGCGGGGACGCTTGAAGGGCATTGCGCTCTGGCAGCTTTCCCACGGGACGTACAGTGCGCTCGGTTCGGGTTCGGAGGCTCATCGTCATGACCATTGTCGTTCGTATCGCGCTGGCGCTCGTCGTCGCCGCTTTGGTGGGAGGCGGCTTCATGATGTTCGATCGCTCACGCGGCGCCGAATGGGTAGTGTCGCCGGGCGAGATCGCGGCTGCAAAGGCAGAGGGAAAGGCTGGCGTTGAGAGCGATCGCGGCTCGGTTACGGTGCTGCCGATCCGCTCCGAGACCGCCGATGTCCTGCACTTCAAATGGGCTTTGGCCGGGGTCGGTGCAGGCGTCCTCTGCTTTATCGCAACGCGCCGGCGGACCCCGCGCCGGACGGAGCCCTCATGACCCGCTGGAAAGGCGCCACGTTCGCCCTCTGCGCGGTGCTCGCGGCTGTCCTACCCGGGCGGGCGATGGCCGATGCGGCGGGCGACGAACGCTATCTTCCCCTGGAAGACGCCGAGCGCACATACACAGGAATGGCCGAGTTCGGGCGCATGCAGGGCCCGTTGATCGAGGTCGCGGATCGCCGCGGGCTGCCGGCTCTTGCGGAGCGCGGCACGGCGCTGGCGGCGCAGACCTTTTCGGTGAGCGACGCGCGCGATGCCATGCTCAAACGGCTTCGTGAAATCCCCGGCGAGGTGCCGGCGGACCTCGACGCGATCTCCGACCGGATGCGGGCCGTAGAGGCGGAGTTCGCTTCTCGCTCGCTCGAAACGTTGCAGGCCGGCGAGGCGGACGCGGTGGCGCATTACGAGGCGCGACCTGATCGTGCATCTATCGATGCGATCGGCGACGCCATGGCGGCTCCCGATCTTGCGCGTGAAACCGCCGTGACGGGCCTGCGGGTCAAGTGGATTTATGAAACCCTACTGACGGGGAACATGGAGAAGCTGCATGCCATGACGCCTGCGATGATCGAGACAGGGATCCGTGAGGTGTTGGATCGCACGCGTGCGCGGGACGATCCTGAATATGGGGCTGTGCCGCTTCGCAAGGAATTTGTGCGCGAGCAGAAGCGCATGGTCAAACGCATGGTCCTCTCGCATCTGCCCGAAGCCGACGTGGCCACGCTCGCGGTCTTTTACGCGAGCGACGTCGGCCAAGCCAAACGCCGAGCGTTGGTCGAAGCCTTCAGCGAGCGCAACGATGAAGATGGCGCACGCTTCATCCGGCAACTTCTCGAACAGGAACGCGGAAAAGTTCGATAGGAATGGGGGCGGGGTAGCTCGCCGTACCGCCTCCACCGTGACGGCCGTCCCCCGCGACGACACTTCCGCGTCGCAGCGCGAGGCCCACGGCCGCAGCCGGAACAGCAAGGCCTATGCTACGCCCCGCATTCCACCGCGCCGAGGAGCGCCCACGCCTCTGCAAAATCCGGCTCGGTGCCAGCTTCCGCCTGGCCATGCCATTCGACTGCCATCATACCTGCCCTCGACGGACGTTCGGCGCGCATCGTGACGGCGTCGCCCGCCGACCCGCCACTTTCGCGGGAGACGGCGTAGCGCACGATGTCAGAGCCAACGCGAACCTGCCGATCGAGTCCTGGCAAGGCCCCGCCGCTCAGGCGAAGGGAGACCGTCATCTCGAAGGGGCGTCGCAAATCCTGCCAGCCCTCGGGTCGGACGAGGAGACCGCTCGCGGTCTGTCGAATGTCGAAGCCGGCCATGTGGGCGATGAGCCGGCACGGTGCAGGCGGCGGCATGGTGAGGCTGAGGGTCGTATCCGGAAACACGAAGTCGACGAAAGCATTGTCATTGCTCCACTGGATCACGCGGTGGGAGGAGCGTGATCCGAAATAGGGTCCGTCGATCGGGTTTCCGCTGAGCTCGTGATGCACGCCCGGTCCTTCGACCCGGTACTCGAACCAGCGACGCGGCGTATCGGTGAGGAAGCCGCGCGCTGACCAGTCCATCACGGACGCGGTGAAGCGCCCATCCGGCGACGCAAGGGTTTCGCCGGTCCCGACTGGGGTCACGTGCAGGGCTCGCGCGATCGCGGCGACGGCGAGAAGCAGTGCAAGGCTGGCGAAAGCGAGGACCTGTCGGCGGGTCCTCACGAAGGGAATGCCCGTTTGGAGGGTCTGCAGTTCCAAGGATTCATTTCGGCGGCCGATTGGGGAGCGGAACGGTCTCCGGACCTACGGTCCATGTCTTCGGAAACGGACGCACGGGAACCTCGCCGCCCGGTGGGATCGCGCCGAGATGCCGATGGACGCGGCCGTAGTCGGGGTCTGCTGGGGCGTAACGCAATTCTCCATCACCGAACGCCGAGGCATCCTTGGCTTCGGCGCGAAGCCGCAAGACCAGAGTGCCGTCGACGTCCTCGTGCGCCGACCCGATCGAGGTGTCACCCGCTCGAACCGGAGCGGACCAGATCGACAGGCTCGCGAGCACTAGACCTACGGAGGCCAACCCGAATCGGTTCACGATCTTGCCTTGCATGAGTCTGCGGACACCGGGCCCGCTCGGCGTCTCGTTGCGTCCCTCGTCCTCCAGGAGACCGCGATTACCCAGCATGCCCGTCATTTCAGGTGCTCTGCCAGAGCCGTCAGCAAATGCACGAACTGTGCTCTCGGGCAGGCTGCCCCGAATTCATGTAACACGTCGTTTCCATCGAAGAGAGCCACGCTGTACAGCGCATCCGTTGGCCCACGTGCGTCGATTGATGCCGGGTCCCGCGTTGCCCAGATGGTGTTCGCGGCCAGGATGACCGCATCCGTTTCGCTCGTCGTCATGTTTCGGCTCATGTCGCGTTCGATGACGGTTGTTGCCGCGCTATCGCCCGTCGCGGCAGAAGGCCGCGTGGTCGCCTGGCGGATGGTGCGCACTTCCAGATCGACGATGATCCAAGTCGCTATTGGCGACAAGATATTTCCGGTCGCGACGAGTGCGCCTCGTTTGGGAAGGTCAGGAAAGGCAAGATGCGCACCGGTGCGATCCGTCCGGAAGGGAGATGCGACCTTTCGAGGTGCGAAGACGAGGCGCGGCTCGGCGGCGTCCGCAGCGCCCGTCCCGATTGGCGGCATCGAGGAGGCCAACCACCCGAGCACAACCGTCAGCGCAAATGTAAGGAGTCGTTTCCGGTTTCTCACGACAAAGGGTCTCGCCCACTTGCGTTGAAAGGACTGGGCGGCCTGCCCCAAGGTGCGAACAGGAGGGGCACATCGACATCGCTCATTTCTTCGACGCCACCAGTTCGCAACGCGCGTAGGCCGCGTGCAGATATCGCCTGATCAGCCCGAAGAAGGCGTCGAAGACATCGATCGTCTCTGTACGGCGCCCGCGATTGAGCTTGCTGTAGAACCACAAGCCGAGCCGCGCGGGAAGCGGGGCGTCCTCGTTCAGCAGAAGCTGCAGGTCGAAGCGCTAGTTGGCAGACCTGGCATTGGTTGACCTCTGTCAAATGGGATCGCCCCGTATCAACAGGGGAAGCTTCGATCCCAGTTGGGTACATATTACGTGCGCATCGCAGCTACTAGATCAATACCAACTTGGTGCCGCATGCGGTGATGGCGGAAGTTCACCTACCTCTCAACTCGCGTTGCAGGTAGGGCGCCGTGCTGCTGCCGGCCGTCGCGGCCACCGCCTGCGGCACGCCTTTGGCTACGATACGCCCTCCGGCTTCACCAGCTCCCGGGCCGATGTCGATCACCCAGTCACTGGTGGCGGCAACGCTCATGTCGTGGTCGACGACGATCACCGTATTGCCAGCCTCCACCAGCACATGCAGCTGCGTAACCAGCCGCTCGACGTCGGAGGGATGCAGTCCAGTAGTTGGTTCGTCCAGCACGTAGAGCGCGCCGCCGCGCTGCGCCCGTTGCAGTTCGGTCGCAAGCTTTACCCGTTGCGCCTCGCCGCCGGAGAGTTCGGTCGCGGGCTGGCCGAGGCGCAGATAGTTCAGTCCGACCTCGCGCAGGACGCCAAGCGAGCGGCTGACGGATGGTGCATCGGAAAAGAATTCACATGCTGCCTCCACGGTGAGGCCGAGCACTTCGGCGATGGTCTTGCCGCGGTAGCGGATTTCCAGCGTCTTCTCGTTGTAGCGCGTGCCGTGGCAGGTCGGGCAAGGCGTGTAGACGCTTGGCAGGAACAGCAGCTCGACCATGACAAAACCTTCGCCCTCGCAACGCGGGCAGCGGCCCTTGGCGACGTTGAAGGAGAAGCGACCCGCGTCGTAGCGGCGCTGCTTCGCCTCGGGCGTCGCCGCAAAGAGCGCCCGGACGTGGTCGAACAGCCCGGTATAGGTGGCAAGGTTGGAGCGCGGGGTCCGGCCGATTGGCTTCTGGTCGACCTCGATCAGCCGCTTTATCCCGCCGAGCCCGCCCTCGATCCGGCCGAGCGTCGGCACTGGCACGCCGTCAAACGTAGCTTCGGCTTCGCCCTCATCTTCCACCGCTACCGGTGAGCCGAGTGCGTACGATACCAGTTCGACCAGCGCCTGGCTGACGAGGCTCGACTTGCCGGAGCCGAAGATGCCGGTGACGGTGGTCAGTACACCTAGCGGAAAGGCGGCGTCGAGATCGTTGAGATTGTTGCGGGTGACGCCTTTCAGCTGCAGCCAGCTCTCGGGCTCCCGAGGCTCGCGCGGCACCGGGGCGGCGTCGGGGAACAGGTGTCGTCGCGTCTCGGACAACGCAACATCGCGCAGACCCGCGAGTGGACCGCTGTACAGCACGTTGCCGCCATGCTCGCCGGCGGCAGGGCCGACATCGACGATCCAGTCGGCATGGCGGACGACGTCGAGCTCGTGCTCGACCACGAACAGCGAATTGCCGACAGCCTTGAGCCCGTCCAGCGCTCGGAGCAGCGCCTGGGTGTCGGCGGGGTGCAGGCCGGCCGACGGCTCGTCCATCACGTAGACGACGCCGAAGAGGTTGGATACGACCTGCGTCGCCAGCCGCAGCCGCTGCAGCTCGCCCGGCGACAGCGTCGGCGTGCTGCGCTCGAGGCTGAGATAGCCGAGGCCGAGATCGAGCAGCACCGCCAGCCGGTGGCAAAGGTCCTCGGCGATGCGCCGGGTGACGATCGCCTTCTCCGGATGCTCTCCCTGCATCGCCGCGAGCTTCGGCGCGCTGCCGTCGGCAAAGGCGGCGAAGATGTCGGCGAAACGGCTCATCGGCAGCCGGGTCATCTCGGCAAGGTCGAGACCCTCGAAGCGCACCGACAGCGATTCCCGGCGCAGCCTTTTGCCCTCGCAGAGCGGGCAGTCGCTGCCGATCATGAAGCGGGCGGCGCGCTTCTTCATCATTGCGCTTTGCGTGGTGGCGAAGCTGTGGGTGACGTGGCGGCGGGCGCTGGAGAAAGTGCCCATGTAGCTCGGCTCGGCCTTGCGTCGGATCGCCCGCTGCACCTCCTCGCGGTCCCAGCCGGGATAGACCGGCACCACCGGTTGTTCCTCTGTGAACAGGATCCAGTCGCGGGTTTTCTGCGGCAGGGTGTGCCAAGGCGTGTCGACGTCGATGCCGAGGGTGATCAGGATGTCGCGCAGGTTCTGCCCGCCCCAGGCCATCGGCCAGGCGGCGACGGCGCGTTCGCGGATGGTCAGCGACGGGTCCGGCACCATCGAGGCCTCGGTCACCTCGTGGATGCGCCCGAGCCCCTGGCAGCGCGGGCAGGCGCCCTCCGGCGTGTTGGTCGAAAAGGCCTCGGCCTCGAGATGCGGCTGGCCCTTCGGATAGTCGCCGGCGCGCGAATAGAGCATGCGCAGGAGGTTCGACAGCGTGGTGACGCTGCCGACCGAGGAGCGCGTCGTCGGCGAGCCACGCTGCTGCTGCAGGGCGACGGCGGGGGGCAGGCCCTCGATAGAATCAACCTCCGGCACGCTCATCTGGTGAAACAGTCGGCGGGCATAGGGCGAGACGGACTCGAGATATCGCCGCTGCGCCTCGGCATAGAGCGTGCTGAAGGCGAGCGAGGACTTTCCGGAGCCGGAGACGCCGGTGAACACGACTAGCGCATCGCGCGGAATGTCGACGTCGACGTTCTTCAAATTGTGCTCACGTGCGCCGCGTACCCGGACGAAGCCGGGCAGGGCCTTGCCGCCGGGCTTCGAGGACGGCCGGCTCATGCTGCCCGTCGCCGCGTGGAAGGAAGCGCGAAGGCGGGCACGGGCATTCTGTCGGGCATCATTATCTCCTGCGGTCGGCTCTAGCCTAGAACGGGCAGGAAGGGCAGGGGATCAAGCCAGCATTGGGCTGACGTGGCCGGTCATCCTTCGCATGGAGGCCTAAGCAGAGGGTGTGGCCTGTCCGGAAGACTTTTCCGATAGCACACCTCAGTCAGCCCGTGTGGATTGACGTGTTCCTGCTTCGACCAAATTGGAAAGCGTTCTTTGCGTCAGGGCAAGCGGAACGGAACAAAGGTTTGTCCGTCCGTTTAGAGTCTACCCTTCTCTGACATTGAGAAGCCATCGGATCCGTTAGTTGAGACACATGGGCAAACACAATGACCGACGCGGCTCCCGTCGCCGCGATTTCGACGACGATGGTTCATCCTCGGACGGACGTTCCGCAGAGCCGAGCTACTTCCAGAGACCAGTGATGACCACGGCGCCATCCGTGGAGGCTGAGGTGTTGTGGTTCAACGCCGAGAAAGGGTTCGGATTCGTGAAGATGACGGACGGGACCGAGGCCTTTCTTCACGTTCGGGCCCTTGAGGCCGCCGGCAGAACCAACATTGCCGAAGGCACTCGGCTGACAGTCAAAATAGAGCAGGGGCAAAAGGGAATGCAGGTTGCCGAAGTTGTCGAGATAGGCGCTGCGCCGGCGGGTGAGCTTGCCGCTAAACCTCCTACACGCTCCGTCGCGAGAGTTCCCGGAACTGACTGAGCGGAGACAGAGACCAGGGGTACCGAGAAATGGTACAATGGGGAGAAGGGTTTCGGCTTCATTGGCCCGGACGACGGCGGTAAGGACATCTTCGTTCACGTAACGGCCCTGACCCGTTCTGGCATCGCTTCATTGAGCGAAGGTCAAACGGTCACGGTCGTATATGCCCAGGGCCAGAAGGGTCCCGAAGCCCGCTCGATAGCGGTCTTGGAGTGATATTTATCGCAGCCGCTGCGGTGCATGTTGCGACACGCTCTAGGCAGCCTGTCCGATGCCGGCCGATGGCAGCTCGTCTGGATCGAGACCATACCCTCCGATAGGGAGGTCTTCTTCGAGGTCTGCATCCGCGTCGAAGCGCAGGAGCCAGCAACCGCGTTGGCTGGCAGTGCGCGCTGCCTCAGTGAATTCCTTCGAGAGACCGGCCGCCGACATCTCGTTGATGGACTCATCGGCAAATTGAACAGACATCAGGCTCGTTGTTGAGACGATCCAGCCGTCCTTGTAAGTCATAACGGCGAACGGCAGCTCCTCCTGACTGAGCAGCTCGACGTCGCGATCAGTCAGGTGCCCGGTCGAGATATCCATGAAATTGTATATCGCCACAGCGCCCGCTCCTCTTCATGACAATCATGTTCGAGGAACGGGCTGCATGTCACGCCATTTCAGATGGCTGCAGCTGCAGAATCGTCAGTGCGATCCTTCGCGGCTCATTTCATTTTGCCCGGATGGTCTATGAGGTACTCCGCTGTCCCGGGATCTGCCTGACACCATAGTGACAGACATCCGGCGCGCATCATCGGGACGAGACGGCAATACGACCGACAGTGTGGATTCAAAGCTTGGCGCTAGTTTGTATTGGGAAACCCGCGGCAGAATCGCGATAGACAGCTTGCGATCTGCATGTTGGCATCAACTGCGCAGGTCCCTTACTGTTGATCATAAGTTCAATAGTCTCTGCATTTTACTGAAGTGTTGATTGAAAGATCAACACACAGGTGAGTCAGGCAGCTCGCGCTTCATACAAGCAGACTGGTCCGATCGTCTGCCCGGGCGGATAAGCGTTTTCGCCGAGCTTTGCTGGACAGTGCATCAGGCGTCTCTAGCCTTGCCGCCGGGAATCATGTGGAGACGGGGGGAGGTACTTATGGATGTTCAGATGGTGGCGCAACTCATGCGGGGTGACCCCGGAACAGCATGACTTTGGGCGTGTCGGGATACTCCTCCCGCCCCGCTCACACCTAAAATTCATGTTTCCCTAGCGGAGGCCCCGGTCAGGCCATCTTCCAAATTGGAAGCGGGTCCGAACTGCGATCCATTCGTACCGACCGCAAACGGCAATGACGCGCGCCGCTCCGAACGTTTGTCCGGCAGGTGGGATCAAAGCGGATCGCCCGTCGGAGGCTCGACTCCAAACATGTCGTCAGACTTACCCTCATCTGACGAATCGTCGGGGCCATGTCCTTCATCATCGGGACCTTTCAGCATCGTCCCGTTGACCGTCACGGAGCCGTCGGCAGCCGTGGCAATCAGCCACTCCAAACGGCCATCGCCCTTGGGACGTGAGAAGCCCTTCGCAAGCTGCAGCATTCCAATCGCCTGGTTGATGCTTGGCTCGATCGCGGCCGCGCTCTGAAGGGTGGCTATGGTCGCATCGAGGCCACCGACATCGATTGCCGTGGTTGCTACAGGAAGTCCGGACGAGAAGGTTACGTCGCCGCTGAACGCGACGTCGAGAGCGCCGGCGTGGATACGGCTTGGCTTGATGCGCGTGCGGATATTCTCCGGCGCAAAGGCTGCCTGAACCTCAGCCTGTGCCTCGGGCGACAAGGGCGGATCCTTCGTAAAATCGGCCTCCCGAAGCGCTATTTCGGCAGGTGCCGACAGATTGGCACCGGACACCGTGAAGCCGATCTCGATCAGGTCCGGAACGAACGAATTTGCCCAAGCCGGCATCAACGGCGTCGCGGCCGTTATTCCCTTCAGTGCCAGATCCAGGTCGAACGAACCGTTCGAGGAGATCCCGCTCATTCGCACGGACTGGCTTGCCTCTTGAACTCCGAGCTCGCCGTAGAGCGAGCTGATCTTGATGTCTTGAGCGGACGCAGATCCATCGAGGCTGTCCCAAAGCGGCAGGACAGCACGCAGCCTGGTCTTCAGCTCGGCACCGAACGGGCCGGCCAGCGTGCCCTTGGCGTCTCTCTGGAGATCCGCGGCGCGGGAGATCGCAAGGGTGTAGAGGTCGAGCAACGCTCGGGTGCGCGCCGTCTTGGCAGCCCCTTCCGATATGACCGTCGCGGCGCCGAACTCGAGTCCCACTGTCGTGGGCGCGGCGTCCCCCTCTGTCGGAAACTGGAATGAGGTTGTCTGCTTGACGGTATCGTAGGTCTGCTTGAAAGCAATATCTGCTGCGCCGCCGCTGGCAGGCGAAGCACTCAGCGACATCCGCGTCGCATTGATTGTGGAGGTGCTGCTCGACATGGCATCGCGTGAAGAGCTGTTCGTGGTGCCAATCTCTCCCTCGGCACTGAGGAAAGCAGCAAGCTCAGGCGAGAAGACACCCTTCAGGACCTGCGACGCCTGCCGATAGTCGAAGCTCTGCTCTTGGCCTCCGACGTCGACGACAGCAGAGACCGCCACGGGGTCGGCGGTGAACACGTTCCATGTTCCATCGCCCCGTTCGCTGACGATGAAGGCCAACGGCGAAAACGTTATGGGCTTGCCAGCCAGCTCGGACAAAAAGGAGGCTGGGTCCAGCGTGATCCTCTGGCCGTTCGGATCCGGCTCAACCCGGATCAACTTGCTGTCGAACGGTACGGCCGTGACATAGGACGCCAATGCGTCCTTGACGCGGGTGGCACCGTCGACGGTCCCGGGCGATGCCGGAGCGGGAAGGGACTCCGCTTCTTGGCCAAAGCCCGGCACGGTCAAAGCTGACGACAGTGCCGAGACGATCGTCAGAACAGCGAGAATAGGTCGCATTACAGCCCCTTGGAATGATGTCTGGCGGTGATGGGATATCGGCGAGGGGCTGAGTGTTCAAGGCGCAAGACCACGGCTCTTACCGGGTGGTCGGACCAGAAACGTGAAGTTGGGAATCTACACGATCGCTGCCCGCTCTTAGGGGCTGAGGTTGTTTATAGCCCGCCATGGCTGCATCAGAATGTGCGGATGATCGCGCCGACGGTGTCACGGTACTGCTTGAGCTGGGCGTCAGCCTCTTTGCGTTGGGTCCGGAGAGATGCCAGCGCGTCTTCCTGGTTTTTCATGTCCCGAAGGTAGTTCGTTGCCAGCTCGCTCTGGGAAGGCACTGCGCTAAGGTTCTGTCGAATGCGGCCCTGCTCCTCGGTGATCCTGCCGACTTCCTCGTCGATGTCGGCGAGCCTACGCTCGGCAGCCGTCGCCTTGGTGCGGGCAAGCGCCAGCTCCGAGAGCTTGGCGGCGGTCATGTTATCGGTGGCCGCCGATGACCAGCGGGAGAGCATGGTCTCGTCCGCGTCGGCGAGCGCGTAGCCTTCGAGCCTGACCATCTCGTCCACCGCTGTCACGATCTTGGTTTCCTTCGCGGCGACCTCGACGGCTAGGCGGCGTGCGGTTGCCGTCATGCCGCGCAGCGCCTCCGAGCGGAAATCCCAACCGTCCCGCTTCGGGTGCTCGATCACCACGGTGCGCTTTGTGTCCTGCGCGCCCCGGACCTCGTAGGTGGTCGTCGACCGGGAAAGGTACGAGATCTTTGCGACCCCGCCCTCGACCGCGACCTTCGAGATGTTCTCCTCGGGCTTCTCTTCGGTGATTACCTCGACCTTGGTGTCCGCCGCGAAGCTTGCCATGCGCTCGTTGCCGGCAGGGATCCCTAGGAGGCGTGCGTCGCCGACGTAGCCGTCGCGCTCGTCGTAGACGGTGAGGATGCCGGGCGGCAGGCTCGCCCCGGTGTCGTTCTTCAACATCAATGCGGCCACCGGGTGCTTGCCGCCGGACTGCGGCTGGAAGACCGACACGCGCTCGGCATCGACGGTCGCATCGACGATAGGAACGGACAGCGTGCGGCCGGCCGGCAGGTCCACCGGAGCGGGAAGCGCGTAGGTGGCGGTGACGTCGCCCTCGGTCACGGTCCCCGTTTCGGCGGCGGCAGACATCCTCGGGGCTGCTTCCATCATCATGTCCTGGGGCATCGGCGCCGGAGAAGGGGCGTATGCGGCGATCGGCGCGCTCATAGCCGCGCGGCCCTGCTCCATCTTCGCGCGCTCGGTGCCGCCGTCGGCCTCGGGCACCGCGTTCGACGTGCTGTCTACAGGGATCTCGGGCCGCTCGCGCCAGTAGCGCTGGTAGAGCTTCTGCGTGAGGGTCACGGGCGCGCCGGACGACAGCGTGACGGCAACATTGTCCCAGTCCTCCCCGGTCGCGTTCTCGATCACGGCCCATGCCTGAAGGTGGGCCTTGCCGTCAGGCTTGCTGACCACGCGGTAGGCAGCCTTCCAAATCGGGGCGGCGACGACGTAGGAGATCGAGACGTCGCGCTTGCCCGTTCCGGACACGCGGATCTCGACGACCTTGGACCCGGCGGCACGCTCGCGGCCGGAAGCCTCGGCGGCGCGAGACACCTTCTCCAGCATGGCCGCATCGAGGATGGCAACGCTCGCGTCTGTCCCGAGCGGCAGGACCTCGAGCGACCCGCCGTCCGTGATGACGGTGAGGATGCGCACCGAGCCGCCCTCACTGCCGAGGCTCTGTTCGGAGACGCCGAGCACCTTGCCCTCGACGGTCTTGCCGCCGCTCGACACGCGGACGTTCGTACCCTGCACGGCGCCGAGAAGCGTCGGCAGCGAGCGGAGATCCTCGGAGGTGAACGGCAGCGCGCGGAAGGTCTCCTCGGCCTGTTGCACTCCGTCGAGCGTCATGGACGCGACGGATCCCGACGGGTCGCCGACCACGAGGCTCTTCAGGACGTCGTCGACCTGCGTCGACGGCACCTCGACGGAGACCGTCCCGTCGCCGTCGACCGACACCGAGCGGGTCACCTCAGCGAGCCCGCCGCTCGAGAGCGTTACGGATCGGACGCCTTCGGCGGCGATCGAGGGCAGGACGGAGGCGCTGGACAACAGCGCGGCGACAAGGACGACGTTGGCTTTCACAAGGGCTCTCCTTTGTGCTGTGAGCACTCCTAGCACAAGGCTACCACGGGAGCTCGCCGGGCGCGTTCTCTCGTGGTAGCCCAGTTCCGATATGCAACAGTCCCGGCACTGATAGACAGCAGGAGCTGACGATGGCTTGGCGAACACGTTCGATGCGCAAGGCTCTTGCACTGGTGGTCGTTCTTCTTACCGGAGCGGCGTTGGCCGAGCCTTCATCCGGCCGTTACGGCCCGCTTCTCCTCGCGGTTCGCGGCGCCGAAGTGCATGGCGTATTTTCGGAGGGGCGCGTCGGCAACGGTGACGAAGGCGCTCCCCAGTTCAGTTGCCTCTTCCTCCTCAAGGGCCAACTGACGAACGAGCGCGCCGAGGTTCAGACCTTTTTCCCGGGCGAGCCCGAACGCATCTCCGGCGTTCTCGAACTCGGTACCGTCCCAACGCTCAAATTGGCGGAGAACCATGGCGGCTGCCTGATGACGTCCGGCGACATGACGACCGAGCCTTATCTGCTGGATGCCGCCGAGCGGCATCCCGACTGGATCGGCGCTGGTCTGGTCACCGCGCCTAAGGCGGTTCTGCGGCCGGAGCCGAAAGACGATCCGAAACGGACGCGACCCTACCTCGTCGAGCTCGATGCCTTCGCGGTCCTCGAGCAGCGTAACAGCTGGGTCCGCGTCGCGTTTTTGGGGACGGACGGTCCGCCGACGTCGGGCTGGCTGCGCGGCGACGAGGTGGCGATGAGCGTCACGTCCGCACCTTGAGCGGCGCCACCGATCGACAGCGGCGGTGGCGATGGTGGATACCGCCGCTGTTGCCGGTGGCTGCATTAGCGCTCCTTGCCCTCCTGCCCGAGGGCCGGCTGGGCTGCGACAGCCCTTACCTGACGGAGCGCAGTCCCGACGGACGTTGGAGCCTCACCGTCTGCGGCCGGCCCATGTTCTTCGCCATGCCGGGCGGCGGAAGCGACGCTCCCGGCTGGATCGTCCTGAGGGATATGGAGGGCGCGATCCGGGGCGTTTCCAGCCTGACCATGCTTCAACTCTACGGCGGCGCCGCACCTGGCTTCGACCTCGAATGGCGTTCCTCCCACGTGGTCAAGCCAATGGTCCTGGACCTTCCCCTCGACGCGGCGACAGGTCCCTTCGAACGCTGGTGGAGAGATCGCATCTGGCGCCTTCGGGCGCTTTTCCGTTTCACCCCGAGTGACGAGACCCTGTCATAATTCGACCTGTCTCTCCAAGGCATTCCTCGCAGTGCTCGTGGCTTTGGTGACGACCATGGGTGCGTCAGAACATTTTGAGATCGTCGCTGGCTGATGCCAAGCGGATGGAGGACCTGAAACCGTGCGCTTCCTGAAGAGTCTATGGCGCCGCGTTGAGGCCGAGCTTCCTGCATCCGAGGGACCTCTTCCGATGACTCTGGCAAGCTTGCCGGATGGCGAGAATCCGATCCGTCGACTGATCGACGACATGCGGTTGCCGCAGCATGAGCTCCGGGGAGAAGTCGAACTGCATCTTGGCACGCGCCCGGACCCATTTTACCGATCGGACGTGATCGTGTTGGACGAGGCGATCGCCTTGCCGGGCGCCATGGCGCCATGGACAGTCCGTTCAGACCCGGGCATCCCGCCGCAGTTTCCGATCACCCGCTTCTCGGCTCTTATCTGGTTCGAGAACGATGCGCATGCCAACCTTCGCCGCACGGCCGATCATCTGGAGAGGCGGCTGGGAGCTGCCCGGATCGGAAAGCAGTGGAACACGCTCGTCGCTACGTGGCAGTCTGGTATCGCTGAAGTCGGACTGATCGCCTGGCCGCCGGAATGGCAGTCACACGGTCTGCAAAACGACGCCCAGGATCGCGAACCGCGCTTGCGGTTCGCCTGCCACGTCAACGTCACGACGGGCTTTCGCCTACCTCTGAGCGAATGCGAGCGGGACTGGGTGGAAGGATTCGGGCCGGTAGCCTTCGATGGATCCGTCGGCACCGCCCGCCTGGCGATGGCAGGCACCTCGGCGCCCTACGACACGGAACTCGAATACGCGCGCAGTCCGGAAACCTTCGCCTCTGCGTGGCAGGGTTCGCTCGGTCTATCGGCCGGGGACGAAGCACTGATCGTCGTCTCGAACCAGCTCTTCGTGGTGCCACGTGGGAATGTCCTCGGCCTCGAGGTCTTGCGGCTGACACCTGCGAAGGGCGGGGGCGGATCGTCGCTGCTTGCCCGCTGCCGCACGCAGGCGGCGGGCCGGGACGCGCAAAAGCTTTTTCTCGCGCAGGCATCTGATCCCGACGGCATGAACGGGCTTGGCCGCGAGTTGGCGAGCCGCCTTGGTTGCCCTCTCGAGATCGGGCCATACTTCCCGGATGCGTAACGAAATGATCTGCGGGGATAGATGAAGACGAACACTCGATGGATGCTCTGGGCGGCGTTCATGACCGCCTGCATCCTGATCTACGTGTACCTCTAGCAGTCTCCGTAAACCGACTGGCTGCATGAACTCCGCCGAACACGAGGGATGTCGGCTTTTCGGACTCTCTGCCGGGAAGGCAGGCCAAGGGCTTTCTGCCCTCACCGGAGAGGGTCGAGCCTGTTAGAATGCAGTGTCCGACGGCGCGAGTTGAAGGATCACAATAACCAAAGGTGGCACAAGTGATCTGGAGATCCGGGTGGTTGGCACTGGTGATGATAGCCGTCGGCGCAGAGGCAGCAGGGGCTGAGGCCTGCGTGCAGGACTACTTTGAAGATGTGAACTACATTGCCTGCACGATCGACCCGGCTGTCTCCGACCTTCGCTTGTTCTGGCGGGATAAGGAGGGCGCCCCCTATCGCAGTTTTGCCAGGCTGGCTCGCTCAGTCGAGTCGGAGGGCGCAAACCTCGCCTTCGCGATCAATGGCGGCATGTATCGAACCGACTTCGCTCCTGTCGGCCTTCACATCGAAAACGGCGATATGCTGCGGCCAGCCGATACGACGACGATCGACGGTCCGCCGAGTAAGGTGCCAAACTTCTACAAGAAGCCGAACGGCATCTTCTTCCTCGCCGGGACAAGTGCGGGCATCCTGACGACGGAAAGGTTTCTGGCCGAACGACCCAACGCTCGGTTTGCAACGCAGTCGGGACCAATGCTCGTCATCGGGGATCGTCTGCACCCGGCGCTCATCCCGGGCTCAACTGACCAAACCCGGCGCAGCGGCGTCGGTGTCTGCAAAAGCGGGCAAGTTCGCTTTGCGATCAGTGAAACAGGCGTAAATTTCGACACGTTCGCCCGGCTGTTTCGCGACCATCTTTCATGCCCGAACGCTCTGTTTTTGGATGGCGGTCGAGGCGCTGGGATCTATTCCCCTGCGTTGGATCGTGAAGACGTCTCCTGGCATGGTGGATACGGGCCAATCCTCGGGCTCGTGCAGTAACGCCGCAATCATGGTGTCGAAACTGATCGTCATCTTCCGCGCAACGGTCGCGCGAAAGAGAAGTCCGACTTCGAGCTGCCTTCTCCGACATGGATCGTAAGCGACGCCCATGCGATCTCAAGGTCGCATCCACTGTCTATGCGCGACCTTGAGAGCACATTGAGTTGCAACCGCTTATCCCAGTGCAGCTCCGGACCAGCAAACTCTGCGACGGCGACGGTGTATACGCTCGAGGGCCATTACCACCGCCTATCCAGCTTCAGCCTTTGCAGCGCCTGATGTCAGGACACAACCCACGTTCCAGACCTCGAAAGGCATGCTGCGACGGCCTCGACCTCAGCATACCTTTCGACGACGATTGCGCACGCGCGCCCGAGCGTCTCCTGGAGAACCTTCTCGACCTTCGCCCGCGCGCGAGGGTCGAACTCAAGACGCTGTGCGATCGCCTCCGGGGAGGGCGATGCGATCGTCAGCAGCGCGTCGCCAAGGCCCAGCGCAAGCTCTACCTTGGCAACGAGGGCTGCTGCTTGCGCCAGGTCCGAATGGGAAGCCCCGCCGCAGGTTTCGCCACGGCTCCCCAGCAAGACCTCCTCGGCCGCCATCCCGGCCAGCATGGTCGTCGCAAGCGCTAGATATGAGGGTCGCGTCCGGTCGAAGCCTTCCATCTGGCTGAACTCCGTCCTGTTCACGGCGGCGCCGCGGATCTCGCGGGCGACGTGGGCACGTGTCGGAACGCTTCCCGAGACCGACGCCAGTGCGATCCCGACGACAACATGTCCTGCCTCGTGGACGCAGATCCTCCGGAATAGCTCGTCGCTCATGCGCAGCGGCGGCGGTAGGCTGACGAGCAGGTCTCCCAACTCCATCACGCGGCGGGATGCTCGAGCGGTCCGTCGCGTGTTCCGGACCAGCTGCTCGATGTCGGCGCCCGTCATGCCGTCGGTGAACCCCGGGACGTCGCGAAGGTCGCAGTCGTTCAAGTCGCCACGGAGGTGATGGCGCAGGATCCCCTTTCTCGCTTCCTCGTCCGGAAGCGGGATGTGGAGGTGTCGGTCGAGACGGCCTGCGCGTCGGATCGCAGGGTCGATCAATCCCGTATGGTTGGTCGCCCCGACGACGACGACGCCTGTCCTCGCATCAGCGCCATCCAAGCATTCCAGGAAGCCGTTGATCACCTCACGCGAATAGGCAGCGTTGTGGTCGCTGACGTTCGCGCGGTCGCCGAACGAGTCGAGCTCGTCGACGAAGAGGATGCTTGGTGCCGCTTTCTTGGCTTCATCAAAGGCGCCCCGCATCTGCTCAAGCAGCTTGTTCAAGTAGCCTGCCGCTTGCCAGCGCGCGAGCGAATGGATGAACACGGGAACGCCGCATGTGCGAGCCAAGGCGAGGGCAAAGGTCGTCTTTCCGGTTCCCGGGGCACCTGACAGCAGCGCACCGCGATCGATGTCGGCCCAGCCGATGCGGCCGGCCGCGTAGTCCGGAAGATCGACTGCCAGCGCCTTGCCCCACGTTCCAGCATCGCCGAGCCCGTGCATCTCGTCGAGAGTCGGACCGGACGGGATGTCGCTGGTGCCGACGCTCGCACGACCGGAAGACTTTTCCGTTTCGGCAGCTTCCTCGATCAACCTGGCTGTCCCAATCCGCCGTGCGAGATCGGTCGCCGCCTTGAGCGATCGGTCTCCGTCGAGCAGCAGCGACAGGAGGGGCCATGGCACCGACGAGATGGCCTCGATGTCGCCGCTGGAAGGCGTCACGTGCTTGGAAGCCTGAAGCGCAACGGCGCGCATGATCGTGTCGTCGGGCATAGGCAGGACTGCGATGGCATCCGTCAACGCGGCGATCTGCGGAGGGATGTCGTCGGCGGTATCGAAGAGCCAGCAGACGTGATGCGACGCGTGCAGGCACCGAACGAGGCTGGTCATGTCAGGCGCTTTGCCGGACCGGGTTCCAGTGCGGTCCTGCACCTTTACCCGCTTGCGGACAGCCCGAACGGATCCCGCGTTCTCGAACATATCTTCGACGGCATCCTCGAAAACGCTGCCCGCTCCCTTCGGAACGCCGACGAGCGCAACGATGAATGGCGCCCCGGCAAGGCAGTGCTGCAGCCCCGTGGCTCTGAAGGCACGCTTCACCAGTGCGGTCGCGATGAAGGCGGACGGGTCAAAGCGTTTCGCCTCCGGCTCCACTTCCCCGATGTCGATCGGTTGGTACCTGTCCAGCCGCGCCATCACACCCTCTCCCCATGAGGAGCGGGATCGCCGAGGCGATAGAAGCGCGAGAGGGTCCGGGCATAACCGTGCGACGGTGCATGGATCCAGAGATCGGAAGTGATGCCCGCGCGGCCCGACCGGATCTTCGGATGACCCAGGAACTGGCCCTTGAGGCACGGCATGCTTCGGGATGCCAGCGACCATTCCTCAAGGATGGGAGCCGCGGAAAGCATGTCTTGGGTGGGATGACGACCGTTCGCGAGCGCCTCGACATCGACGACGAGGCGGCGGAGGCGGTCGAGGTGGTCGTGAAGCTGGAAGGGTTCGCCGGAGGGCGGGACGAGGATGGCCATGGCACGGACTCCGATCGCCGGCCGCTGCACGGCTCGGGCGTCGAGAAAGGGATACGGGCGGAAGCGTCAGGCTTCGCGGCGTATGACCCGGGTGCGGGAGCCGATGGGTTCGTCGAGGTCCATGTCGATGATATGCGCCAGCGCGAGGGACGCGACCGCAGCTACGGGGCGGGACGTGTTGCGCAGGATGCCGAGGCAGTCGGCCAAGGTGACACTCCCTTCTTCGTCGAGGACGGCCAGCAACCGAACGCGGTCGTCGAGCGACACACGCCAATGAGCGAACGGAAGGATGAGCTTGGCGTTCTCGAGCCTTACTGGATCAACGTCGCCTGCCGTCACGATACGCGTTCCCCGCGGTAAGCATGAGCGCCCGGGGGGCGCGCGGTCACCCAAATCGAGGACAATGTACTCCTGGCCGCCGGCACCATGAGTGACGAAATCCGCGACGCTTTCGATCCCGAGGAGTGGCACTTGGCATTGCCAATGCTCGACTGCGGGATCGATGTCGAGGAGACACGCGACGTCCATCGAGAAGGCAGAAGAGAGTTGCACCTTACCGCGGCAACGGAGCGGCTGGTAGCCGATACACCCACGTGCGGGGAGGTTGGAGGGGACAGTTCGCGCGGATGCGAATGTCTGGATGTCGGTGACAATGTCTGAACGCATGGGAGTGCTCCGCATTGGACGGGGCTTTGCCTCTCGTCCGATCAGCCTCGAAGAGGGTGTGCGGTTAGCGTATGGATAGAGGGGGCAAAACAGCGCGCGAAGCTGTGACACCCATAGGGAGCAAGCAGGTCCGCAGGAGAGTCGATCCGGTGCACATGGCGTGACGCTACTGCCGGACGTCTTTCGGAGTCAACATGGCCAAGCGATAGATTGCGGAGCAAGATTGGAAGGCGGACCAATGGACCGCCTTCCAACCCGTGTCGTGCTTGCGATTTTAGGCCAAGCCTTCCTCGCGTAAGGCCCGCTGTACGGCAGGCCGCGCCGCCGTCGCATCCATGAAGCGCTTGATGTTCGTGAAGGCGGTCATGTCGAGGCCGACGCGGTTTGCCCATGTTAGGACCGTGAACGCGTAGGCGTCGGGTGCCGTGAACGTCTCGCCCATCAGGTACGTCTTGCCTTCCAGAGCCTTGTCGACGAACGCGAACCGCTTGGCGAGAAGCTCCTTCTGGATCTCCTTTGTCGCTTCCGGAGTGTTCGGCTTGAATAGGGGGCTGAACTGCTTGTGGAGCTCGGTCGAGATGAACGCCAACCATTGCTTTGCGCGATAGCGTGCGTTGTCGCCCGACTTGGGCATCAGCCCCGTCTCAGGATTCTGGTCGGCAAGGTACTGTACGACGACCGAAGCCTCGGTCAGAACGGGACCGTCGCCGATGTCGAGCGCCGGGACATAGCCGTTCGGGTTGACCGCGAAGTAGTCGGATCCGTCTTCCAGCTTCTTCTCGGCTAGGTCGACCGAGACGAGTTCAACCGGAAGGTCAGCTTCGCAGGCGACGATGTGGGGTGCGAGTGAGCAGGCGCCAGGCTTGTAGTACAGCTTCATGATGATCGTCTCCAAAAAATACCGCGCCTATGGTATAGGCAGATTGCCTGCGTTTGCAGGAGACCTACCCCAATTGCTAGTCCATTGACGGATCTTGCAGCGGAGCAGAAGTGCATCTTCCTGTGTAGACACTTTTTGGACGCCGGAGTGACCGCCAACTATGGCGGCCAAAATTCCATGAATTTTTGACGGCCATGTCCGGGTCGTGTTTTGCCGACGAAAGATATGGCTGCCCTCATAGTTTGCTTCGATGGAAGCCATGTGCGGTTGCGGGGCTTTGGCCAGCGCCCCAGCGTACTTTTCGAAATTGATGTCTGCGCCCAGCAACCTGCCGGCAATCCGGAACGTCTTTTTCGCGCCCATGTCGGTCACCCAGGCCTGTTTCACCGTTCCGCAAAAGCGGACAATGGGAGTGACAAGTGCGAGGTCGGGGTCGCGCCAAGAGCAGGCATGAGCTGATTGCCCGAGAGCGGAGTTTGGTGATCTGAGCCAGCTATGGCACAGGCCGTAGGAGGACGTCTCCACGCTGAGACTGCATGGGCAACAGTACGTCTGATTCAAATCAGGCTGACTTCGCCTGCTCAGTGCTGCGGCGGCGAGCCCGACGGCCAGCATCTCGCCTGGGAAGACGTAGTCGCACCGGTTGCCGTACGTCGCTGAACCGGTTGTCGATCTGGTCGAGCGTCTGGCGAGCCGTGTATGCGTTGATCTCGAGCATATCCTCGAACAAGGCCGTGCCCACGTCGCGGGTCAACGGTCCGAGTCGGTGCAGCGTGATGGCGAGATCAACAAGGACGGGTGCAGTCGCCGCGGTACCAGTCCTTATGTCACCCAGCTCATCGCGCCATATCGAAACCAGTCCCCGGGCGACCCGCGCCACCAGCATGGCTTCGTGGGGTAACAGTGTCTGCAGCCGATCCACGACAAAGGTCGAAGGCAGACCCTTGGCCTTCTCGATGTGGTCCGCCATGACCTCGAGAAGCGAGACCCAGCTGCGCTCGGGTGTCACCTCATCCACTAGACGAAACAGATCGAAGGCAGCCCTCCAAACGCCACTGTCGCCCTTCGCAAGAAGCGATCGCAGGAGTTCCGAACAAGCGGCGCGTCTGTTTGCCTCCTGCCAGAGGTTTACGGCGGCGTAGGTGACGCCGACTTGTGCGGGCTTGCCGCCGTCGCTGGCGACGATCTCGGCGAGCATCTCGGTCGCCCACTGTAGGTTGGGCTGGACAATGGCGATGAGCGCGACAAGCTCCCCGTAGGTCTGTTGAGCAATCGGCCGTTCGGAGAGCCGCCAGTCTTCCAGCACCGCTCGAACGAAGTCCGGCGTCGACCATTGGGCATGCGCCAGCAGGTGGGCAGCTTCGTGCGTATCCCGTAGCTCGGGGAAACGATCAAACAGTTTACCAAAGAAGCCTGCCAAAGAATCGACAGATGTTGGCCGGAGGTAGACCAGGAACTGTAACAGGGATTGCCAGACTTTCGGGTTCTCTGGCCGCGAAAGATGGTTCTCTAGCAGTGACAGAAGACGGTCGTGCTCTGCCCTGCCCAGGAAGATGCGTGTCAGGGTTTCTAGGAGGGGGAAGTTTCCGCCCGGCAGGACCGAAATGCCGCCGTGCCCCCACAAAACACTCTCCTCTCGCGCCTTCTCTGCGTCGGCTTTCTCCTCGGCAGTAGCGGTCGTGGGTGGCGAGACCTCCGCATCTGCTTCGTCGTCGTCGGCCCTGTCACCCTCATTAACATCAGGTGAGCCAGGTGCGGCGAGCCAGCCTTCCAAGATCGCTATAGTGGCCTCATCCACGTTCACGTCGCGGCGAACGAGACGCTCGATGGCCCGAGCGACCGATCCTCGGAACTCTTCACCGTCGAAGCCGCGCTCGTGTAGCCATCCGATCAGGCCGAGGATCAGCGACGGTTCCGCGCTCTCGGCCATCGCGTCCAGCGCATGGCCCGACGCGCGCGTCCCGAAGCTCGGCGCGAAATGCCGTATCAGCTCTGCCCCGCGCCTCGGATCATCCTTGGCAAAGTTGGCGAACTCACGGGAGAGCTGGATGTTACCGCCCGCAAGCCAATTGCGAGGGTTATCCCATCCCGTCGCGTCCGGCAGCTTGCGGAACGCGTTCAGAATCTCGTCGTCAGAAGCCCGCGCCATCGCCTCGGCTGACATCGGCGATCCGATGTAGGTAGGGCCGTGGAAGGTCGCGCCCATTCGTTCGTTTGGGAACCGGCGACGTTCCTCACGTACCAAGCGCTCAACCTGTGGCAACACGCGGTCGCTTGGTAGCGAACTCAATAGGCCGAGCCTGATCTGCCGCAGGTAGCGTTGGAAGTACCGCTTGCCCTTGGCATCGAGCAGGCGCCTCGGAGGCGGCGAATAGGCAGTAATCGCTTGCTCAAATCGCCTGAGTTCCTCGACGGACCAGCGGGGGCTGACAACACGGACGAGCCGCTTGGCTGTCCCGCCCATGTCCTCGCTCTTGCCGATGTGCAGGCGGTCGGTGTTCGCCAACAGGAACTCAAGCGCGCGGCTGGCATACTTGTCGGGACGACTTGCCAGCGCGTGCGCAAACAGTCGTTGCGCAGGTGTCGCGTTCTCGCCCTCGTTCGCGGCAAGCCAAGCGAGAAATCCTGGCTCTTCATTGGCCGCCAGGGTCTCCGCCGCGACCCTGAGCGCGCCAAGGATCGCCGGTTCAGGAAGACCGAGCGTGTGCTCCTCGTCGAACCGGAAGTCGCCGACGTACGCGAGTGGAAACCCCGGCAAGGCGCTCGGATCGTCATCATGAACGCGCAAGGCGGCGAACACGTTCTGGAACCACGGCCACAGGGTCTCGAGAAAGCCGCGGGCGTTCGTTTGCGCGAGCGCCTCCAGGCTGTCCCACCCTTTGCCGCCTTCCAGCAGACGCTTCAACGGCTCCGAAGGTGAGTTGTTGATGAGCCAAGCGATCCGAGCTTGCTCCTCATCCGGCGCGGGGAGCGCCGCCCGACGAGCCGCTTCATCGATCGCCACCGACAGGGCGCGATCTAAGGCGGCCCGTACCAGCGCTGCTCCAACGTCGGGTTGTTCCGCCCCGACCGTCGCCACCATGTGGTCGACCATCATCGGCGCGACGTCCGTGCGGTTAAGGACGGTGATCGCTATGGCCGTGATGTCGTCGTCCCACTTCGGGCAATTTTGCAGCACATTCCATATGAGACCATCGTCCGCTTCGTTAGCCAGCCAACGCTCCCGGATCAATAAAGCGACGCGGGCCGGAGAGAACTTCCAGGCCTGCGCAACAATGCCGGCCGCAACCCCGCACGTCTCCGGGTGGGCCATGGCTTCGCCGATGTAGGAGCTGGCGAACCGCTCGAACCAGCCCGGGCTCCCGGCCATCGCCTGCAGCGCCACCCGGCGGTCTGCCGACTTCAGGGTCCACTCCATCAAGAGGGTTTCCGCGTCCGAAGGTGCTGCCTGCTGGCCAAGGAACTCGATCAGCAGATGCCGGAGATGAAGCCGAAGGTTCGGGGCCGCCCAGATGGTATGCAGCTCCTGCTCGTACATCGCCGGTTCCACGACGCGCAGATAGGTGAGTGCCGTCCACAGCTTCGGGCGAACAAACAGCGAGGACACTCGCCCTAGGACGAAAGACGACAGCCTACCTTCTTGCTGTGCGAAGCCACGTGCGAGGGCGTGCTCGAAGAGCGTTTGGTGTGTGAACCCAATGCTTTCGCCATCGCCGCGTGCGAGGACGCCGTTTCTGATCAAGGCCTCTAGTTCGGCCACTTGATCATCGAACCTTGCTGTTGCGAGCCAGAGCGTTTCCCTCTCGGCCATCAGGTCTGCGATGGACGAAGCTAGCCGCCCCAATCGGCCCCCATCCGGCTGGTTCAGGATCCGCTCGCGCCAAAGCTGATCCAGCATCGCCTGGTAAGTCCGGAACGGCGGCATCGTCGCGCGCTCCCGGAGCTTCATGAATGTGGAGAGCGCTTGGGGCGCTCTGAGCACTTCCTGAGCGTCTGTTGGCCAGCCCGCCGATTGAATCCCGTTCGCCTCCAACAGCTGGAGGACGGTGCTCCATGCGGGCAGTTCGAGCCTCAGGCTCTCGGCCCTGACAGTCTTGAGGCGGACGTCGTGCTCGTACTCAAAGGTACGGGCTGAGAGAACGATGTGAACGTTTCGAACCCCGCCGAGCTTCCGAACAATGTTCAGCAGCACGCTGAGCCGGCCGGTCTTCAGATCGACATAAGCCGCAAGCGCATCGAGCTGGTCGATGATGAGGACGACAGGCCGGTACGCCGCGATCCGAGCGAGAAGGATCGATGGTTGCTCATCGAGCCCAAGGTGCTCTCTAAGGTCTTCCTCCGTCGCCACGGCCGGATCGAGGAAGTCAGCCTTGATCGCGAGCAGCGGAATGTTCCGCTCCGCAATCGCTCCACCCAAGGCGGCGAGCAGCGCTGACTTGCCGGCTCCTGGCAGGCCGAGGAGAGCGGTTGTGCTCGCCTCCGACCCTTCGACAATCCCCAGCAACTGATCGAGTTCGGGACGGTCGATCCATGTCCCGTCCGGGAGTCGCTGTGGCCAGCCCAGCATCGGATCGGATGCGCGCCGGAGCCGCTCGAGGGCAGTTTCGGCCGATCGGAACTCCGACTCGTCAACGGCGCCTAGCAACTCGACGGCATGCTCTTCGGCCAGTCGCTGCCTCGTTTCCTGGCTGTTGATCTTGGTTAGGTCGTCAGGCGCACCGCTGATCAAGAGCCGAAATGAGCCAGGCTCGGAACCGACCACTTCGATCGACGCATTGCCCGTAATCAGCCGCAGCGTGGTCAGAACCTCCTGGATCTTCTCGGGCGGAAAATCTGCGGCCGAGCCGCTGAAGTTCAAAAGCAGCGTGCCCTTGGGTGGCCCGACGGCCGTGGTGGGAGTTTCGCTCGCTGGCGGTGTCTGCGAAGGATTGCGTCCGGCCGGGGCGGCCTCATGAATCGGAGACGCTTGATGGTCCGAGCGGACTTTCGGCTCGGGCCGATGCACCTGGGCCCAAAGATCGAGCAGCTCGAATGTGAATGCCGCAGCATGGACCGCTGCCACTGGTTGGTGGACAACATCGAGCTCAGGGGTCTTGCCGCCGCGCATGTCCGAGATGCCGCGGATGATCATGCTTGGGGTTCGTTCCAGATTCGCCGCGAACACCGCACCGTAACCCTCCATCTCCAGGGCGTGTGCGTCGCCGTAGTGCTGATTGATCTGCCGCTCGAGTTCGGACTCCTCATCTGCCGATACGGCCTCGACGGAGACGATCGGCGCGACTAGCGCACTGGGCGGGTAGGGCTTCGGATAAAGTGTATCGTCGGGGAGCCGTCCCTTGAGCGGCGGCAGGATGCGCGACGGCCAGTCCTCGTCACGCCCGATTTTTTTTGCCAATCCGATCAGGCGGGAGTCGACCGGCAGTGAGTGCGGCCGGGCGCTGAAGCCGCTCGGGCTGTATTTGCCGCTGTATGGGAAATAGAGGTAACTCGAGGCGACGACGCTCCCGATAGGCGCCTCTGACTTCCTCGACGCTCCAACGCCGACGAACAGAGTCAGCTCGAAGGTGCCGAATTCTAGATGCGCGTAGGTGACCACGCTCTGCGCCGGGTGGGTTCCGGCCCCACTCTCAGCGACGACTACCAGCCACTCGTCACCCTGACCGGAGAACTGTCCGCACTCGTACACGTTGCCGTCCCGCGCCGGACAGGAGCCCAGCTCCGCCAAGTGCGCCCGGACGGCCCTCATCTCGATCGGCAGCGCCGTCACGATCAGCGCACGTCGAAGCCCGCGCGCGTCGGCGTCCTGCATCACCTCGGCTACGGTACGCACCTTCACGAGGCGCTCCGATCACCAGCGGCCGGAGCGAAGAGATTGAGCGACCGACGCAGCGTCGCGACGAGCTCAGTCCGGAGGGCGTCCGGTTTGTCCGCGGACCAAAGCACCGTGGTGCAGTGGTTCGTGTCGAAGTGGGTTTTTGCCTTGTCGAACTTCGCGCGCTCGCAAAGGTACACCACCGGCTTGCCCAAGCCCTCCGCGTAGCCGGCCTCCCAGTATGCCCCGGAGTTGTCGTGGGTGAGGTCGACGAGGACGAAGGCAGCGTCCCTGATCTGCTCGCGCAGGATGTTGTCGATCACTCCAGCACGGGACACATCCCGCAGGTCCACCAGATCATAGCTGATCCCATCCCGCACCGCCGGCTTGACGGTCACCTCAACAAATGCGTCGAGGACAGCGTCGCCGAATTTCATCGCAATGAACCCGTAGCGCCCGGCGACGCGCCCGTGCCGCTCAGCCTCATAACGGTCCCAGCCGTCAAGCGTGAGGCCGTAAGCCTGACCGACCAGCACGCCTATGCCTCGTGGGTTCGGCACCTCCAAGCGCCCGAGCGGCTGGATGACGTTTCTCGTCTCCAGCTCCTTCCGCAATTGATTGAACATGGTCGTATTGAATGCGCCGACTCGCGCCGTGTCGGTCGCGTCGTCGAGGAAGTAGCCTTCGCCAGTCTCGGCAAGCCGGTCGCCGATCAACCGGATCAAGTTGGTCGCCTGCTCGGGCGGGCTGGGAAGGCGCGCATTGCGCGTGAACCGTTCCATCCAGTCTGTCGTGATCATCAGGCCGCCGCCCGCCCGTTGAGCTGTGCTGAGCCGATGAGAGAGAGCCGCGCGCTGTAGGGCGGTCAGACCGCTACGCCGAGCATTGAAGTAGGGTACGATAGCTGATCGGCTGATCTCGAACCGACCGCAAGCTTGGCACTCAAAACCGGAGCTGTCGCGTGGCGTTACGTATTCAACGCACTGCACGCCGTTCGCGCCAAGACACACTGGGCAGGCCACCCCTGTCTCCGCTCGCATCACACACCACCTCATTTCACGACAGGGCGCTTCAAGGCCCTGTTCGCGCTCAGCGCCGACTCAGATCGGCTTCAAATTCACGCTCTCGCACGTTTGGCCGCCCTCAACGACGTCGCTCGGTCAGCCGAGATGAGACTTCTTTACAGCGATTTACTATCTCTTGGCACTCCTGACCCATCCGCACCATGGTTCCAAGGATCGATCCGCTCTCAATCGGACGTGCGATACGTCTGTGAAGCGTCAGGTAGAGACCTTCCGCCCGTTAAGATGAACGTCCGCTTTGATCATGTGGACGCTGAAAGCCGCCGTTCCGCTTTCGGCCCGTCTGCGCCGTCGGAAATGATTTCCGCTACACACCCATTGTTGCCTTTTCGAGTGTATCGATTTTTCCCAGAAGCCACCAATCATTCAATCTAAAAAGCCTGCCTAAGAATCGTTTAGTAATCGGGCGAGTGCGGCGGAGTAAAAGCAGGCCACGCGCTGAGAGGCACGAAACGAGAAAGCGCTTCTGGTGGGGGAGATTAGCAGCTTGAACGACACTGCCTAATCTCAGTCCTTGTCGGGGGAGATGCCCGGTCGGGCAGAGGGGGCAACAAAGGAATACCGTTAGAGATTTTACGCCTTACTTCGCTCGCCCTAGCCTCGTGCCGCCGTCTATTCTAATAGCTCAGCATATCCCGGGAACACGCAATACCACCTGGAATGCACTTGCTGGTTCATCGTCGTCACCGATCCCGATTGTGGCCGATCTGGAGGTTCTGCCCGGAGGGATCGGGAAGCGCCGGAGCACTGTCGATGCGGGTGAGTTCGGCGAAGACGTCGTCAGAGGAACCGCGGTTGCCGCCGATACCGGCTTCGAGAAGGGCGCGGTCGAGGTCGCTTCCCGATTCCAGCGCCTGCAGTTCGGCGCCGGCCTGGATGCGGCCAGCCGTGATCTCCTGGCGCTTCTTCACACGTTCGAGTGATTCCATAGCGCTGCCGAGGCGTGAGTTGACGCCGGCATGGCTGGACGCGATGGCGGACTGGGCCTTCAACAGCGACTCGTTGGCCTTCACGCCGTCGACCTCGCGCCGCATCGTCTGCATGCGCGTCTCGGTGTCCTGGACGGCACGGATCATTTGGCCCTGCTGTGCTTGCAGACGGTCGTGCTCGGCTTGGTCTCGGCCGATTTCGGTGCGGGCAGCGGAAACGCGGTCGGCAAGACCCCGGGCCAGATCCTCGCGACCGGCCGCCATCGCCGCGCGAGCGCTATCCATGTCCTTGGCTTCCTTGGCCTTCGCTTCCTCGATCCGGCGGGCCAGCACCTTTGTCGTCGCCATGATGCCGGCGAGATCGGAGCGCGCGCGCCGGAGCGCCGTATCGGCGTCGCGGATCTCCTGGTCGAGGATGCGCAGCGCCTGCGTATCGGCAGCGCTCTCGGCCACCTCGTTGACGCCGCCGCGGACGGCGGAAAACAGCTTGCCCCAGACGCTCATGCCGCAATCTCCCCGTTCTTCCATTCCTCGATGAGATGTGCCGCGTCCTCCGCATTGGAGACGAGCACCGCAACCTCCTCAATCACAACCTCGGCCGTGGACAGGGCCGACAGCGATCCGAACAGCTCATACCATTCCTCGCCGTTGATGATCGAGATGCCGAAGGTCGAAAGCGGTACCAGCTTATGCGTCTTGAGGATCAAACGCTCGAACGCCCCGCGGTTCGGGATGGAGGAAGCCGGGGCCAGCATGACGCTCGCCATCACCTGATCGCCGCCGGCGGTGACAAAGACGTCGAGGAAGCCCTTTTCCTTGATCGTGACGCAGAGGACGTCTCCTTCCGGCGGGATGCTAACGTCGACGTCGCCGAGCGCTGCTGGGTCGGATGCGAAGAGCTCTGTCAATGTATTGAGGTTCCAGACTGTCACGCGATCAATTCCCCCTGTGTTTCGACGCGCCCACCTTCAAAAGGTCCCGGCGCGCGATATCTAGTAAAGAACCTCTATAGAACCAAGGCGGGAAACATGATCGGACGGCTCTTCGGCTGGGGATCGGGTTCGAAAGGCGAGGCGGCGGGCACACTGGCGCCCGAGCGCGGCCCGCTCGGCGTCGTCCTCGGCGGCGGGATCGAGATCGATACGCTGGGACTGCAGGCCGACACCGTGGGGTCGTCGCCCGCGATGCCCGTGCCGGCGGGCGGCATGATGATCGTCGCGGCCTATGGGGAGGCGCGCCTCGATGCCACCACCGTTCTCTCCCGCTACTACGACGACGGCGACACCATCCTGCAGGTCATGTCGGCATCAGCCCAGCCCGGCGAGGAGATCTTCGACGTCAGCCTCTATCAGCCCTGGGACAGCGTCGTCCCCTCAAACGATGCCGAATGGGCGGAATGGCGCGGACCGCGCGGCACAATCGGCCAGCCGCGCTACGATGCCGACGGCATCCTCTTCGACCGTTTCTGGGGCGAGGGACAGGGCCGGGCCGACCTCGTCGAATTCGTCGAGGATATCGTCGACGGGCGGGTCCGGCGTTCCATCCACCAGTCATGCATGCTTTATGCGCGCATGCTGGGCACGCGGCAGGAGATGCTGCTCATCAATATCGAGCGCGACCTCGCCGACCGCGACTCACGGCAGGGCGCCTCGATCGAGTTTATCCTTGGCTATGGCCTTCTGCCCGGCGACGTCCGCCGGCTTTGACAGCCTGCCTGCACCGCGTGTTGGGTAGTGCCGGTCCTTTTATCGTTCCGCCGGCGCTGCCGGCTTCGTTCGGAGTTCGCCCATGTTCGGATATGTCGCCGGCCTGCCGGCTTTCCTGGCCTACTTCGCGACGGGTCTTGCCGCGCTCGCGCTTTTTGCTGTCGCCTATTCCGCCGCGACCCCTCATCACGAGCTTCGCCTTATCCGAACTGGGAATACCGCGGCCGTCGTCGCCTTTCTCGGCGCCATACTCGGCTTCTCGCTGCCGCTGGCATCGGCTGCGGCCAATTCCGTCAGCATTATTGATTTCGTGATTTGGGCCGTCGTTGGCGGCCTCGTCCAGGGCGTCGCGTTCCTCCTTGCTACGCTCACCATGTCCGGCCTCCCCGCGCGCATCACGGCAGGCGAGATGGCGGGCGGCACCTGGGCGGCAGGTATCGCGGTCGCAGTCGGCATGCTGAACGCCGCCTGCATGACCTATTAAGGAGGCCCGCATGACCAGACGCTTCACCGGGCGCCGGCCGCCCATCCTCGTTCTCGGCACGATCGCCGCGAGCGGGCTGGTGCTCTCCTCCTGCGGCGACACACCGCCTGCCGAAACCGTATACAATTCTGCGGCACAATGCGTCGCGGCCGGCGTCGACAGCGACATCTGCAACGCCGAGTACCAACAGGCGCTGCAGCAGCATGTCCAGAACGCGCCAAAGTTCAACGCGATGGCCGTCTGCGAAGCAGAATACGGCGAGGGCCGCTGCATGGAAGCGGCCGCGCAGGGCAGCACGGGGACCGGGACCGGCGGCTTCTTCGTCCCCTTCATGACCGGCTATCTCGTCTCCTCGGCGATCTCGAGCCTCACGAACTACGCCGCCTACCGGAACTACCGGCGCGACACCGGCTACAATTCCGCGCCGATCTATACCGGGCGCGGCGGGCAGACTTACCGTAGCGATCCGCCGGCGATCGGCCAGCCGCCGCAGCCGAGGCCCTACAACGTCAACACGCGGACGGTGTCGCGGCAGGGTTTCGGCGGGCTGTCGTCGAACCGCGGCTTCTCCTTCGGCGGCTGAGGATGCGCCGCGTAGCGATCCCCGAGCGCGAGGGCTGGCGGGAAAAGGCGGAGGCTGTCGGCTTTGGCTTCCACGAGATGTATGGCGAGCCGTATTGGCTTGATGACGTCGCCTATCTCTTCACCATGGAGGAGATCGAAACGCGGATCGAGGCGCCGAGCGAGGAGCTTCACGCTCTCTGCATGGACCTCGTCGGCGACGTCGTCGCCAGTGAACGTGATCTCGAGCGCTTGGCCATCCCGCCGGAACTATTCGACGCCGTGCGGTCATCCTTCGAGAGCCGGCAGCGCCATCTCTACGGCCGCTTTGACCTTGCCTATACCGGGACAGGCCCGGCAAAACTGCTGGAATACAACGCCGACACGCCGACCGGCGTCTTCGAAAGCGCCTACTTCCAGTACAACTGGCTGACCGACCAGATCGCGCTCGGCCGCCTGCCCAGCAGCGCCGACCAATTCAATCTATTGCAGGAAAGCCTGATCGAGACCTTCGCGACATTCCCGAAAGGGCCGATCTTCCATTTCGCCGTGGTGACGGAAAACGAGGAGGACTGCGGCACCGTCGCCTATCTCATGGACTGCGCGATCCAGGCCGGGCACGCGACAGAGCTGATAGACATCTCCGACATCGGCATCGACCCCGTCGGCCGCTTCACCGACCCCGCCGATCGCGTCATCGACCGCTGCTTCAAGCTCTACCCCTGGGAGGACATGCTGCGCGAGCCTTTCGCCAAGCACCTCTCGACGTCGGGAACCGAATTCGTCGAGCCAGCCTGGAAGGCGATCCTCTCGAACAAGGGCATCCTGCCGCTCCTCTGGGAGCGGCATCGGGGTCATCCCAACCTGTTGCCGGCTTTCTTCTCGGACGACCCCCGCGCCTCTAACCTTCAAGCCGCCGTACGCAAGCCGCTGCACTCGCGCGAGGGCGAGAACATCGCCATCACCGAAGGAGGCGCGGAAACCGACCGCACCGACGGCGACTACGGCGACGGCCCGACCATCCTGCAGGAGCTGACGCCGCTCTTCGAAGCGGTAGGGCAATACGCCGTGCTAGGTCCCTGGATCGTCGGTGACAAGGCGGCAGGACTCGGCATTCGCGAGGACCGCTCGCGCATCACCCGCAACCTCTCCCGCTTCGTGCCACACGCCATCCTCGACGAGGCAGACTATGCTGCGTTCGAGTAATGCGTTGAAGTGCTGGCGAACTTCTGTGGCGCTGAATACGGGCCCGCGGGATTGAGCTGGGTCGCGTTCAAGGATCGACAGATCATAATGCTCCGGCTTTCGCGTCGCCTTGACCCACCTCTAGATAAACGAAGTTCGGGGTCGATCAGCTCGGGCTAGCTGCGACGCAGCAGATAGCGATGATGGTCGACGCGCTCGTGGACAAAATCGCGGGCGACCTTGTCGTACTTACGCACCACCGTCAGCAGCTTCACCTGCTCGACGCGGTGTGCGAGCAGGACGTGCGTGCCGCCCGTTTTTCCGTCGACACGATGTTCGTTTCCACCTTGCCTCTCATGCCGCTTTCACGACAACCAGAACGGCGTAGCCAGCCGCCGCAAGCGTTCTGACGTCACTCTTCGTCAGTTGCGGATAGCAGGCCAGATCAAGCCGCAAGGCGGGTGTCGTTCCATCCGCGACATGGCGATCAGCTTGATCGCGTCGAACCAGATCGCGCCCAGCCGTATCGCTTTGCTCAAGGCGCCTTTCATGTTTCCATCGGCATGGCTTCCGTCCGCCGCAGGACCTGGATGAACTCCCGCTTGCTCCGGTTGCTCTTCGGCCTTCTAGAACATAACGCAGATGCGCCGCGCACGATGGAGAGGGCGGGAAATACGTCGATGGCATCCGAAAATGTTATCCTACTACCGATATAGATATCGGCAGCAGCTCAAGCCGAGCTGCCTAAAAGTCGATCTTCCACCTCACCCAAGGCGACGCAGGAAATCATTTGCCGGCTTGGTGTGAGCGGAATGGCAGCTATTTGCGTTGCCGGGCCGAAAGCAGACAGTCCGCTTTCGGCCCGCTGCGGTTGAGGGGCAGTGTGCGCCACGGAAGGCGTTCAGAGAGCGAACTGGATCTCAAACAGAAGATCTAAGGCGGTCGGTTTCAGTGTTTTGGGGTGGTGGCTTGACCTAATTAGCAGTTAGCAACGTGGGCCGCCGTGGATCCGCGTTGAACGAGTGGGCCGTCGATTTTGAGAAGGTGCGGCCGATGCGTTCTCGTCCCGCGCGAAAGGCGAATAAGGGATTCGACGGCTCTGCGCCCCATCTCGTAGTTCGGCAGCACGACCGTGGACAGCGGCGGGTTGGTGTAGCGGCTGAGTTCCTCATCGTCGTAGCCGAGGATCGAGACATCCGCCGGCACCCTTAGATCCAACTCGGCCGCGGCCGCGAGGGCACCCGCGGCCATCTTGTCGTTGGCGCAGAAGATTGCACTCGGGCGATCCGGGCGGGACAAGAGTTCGAGCGCATGCTGGTAGCCGGTCAGAGGCAGCCAGTCGCCGTCACGGACAAGGCTCTCGTCAAACGGCAGGTCGCTTGTCGCCAAGCCCTGGCGATAACCCTTCAGGCGGTCGGCAGCCGCATCCATCCAGGGCTCGCCGTTGATGAAGCCGATCCGGCGGTGCCCCAGCGACGTAAGGTAAGCCGTCGCCGTGAAGCCACCGACGACCTCCGCGGGGAGTATCGACGGCAGCGATCGTTCTTCGTCGTAACAGTTGAGGAGGATGGACGGTAGGCTGTGAAGCGCCGCCGGGGGCGTGATGCGGCGGGTGAAGATCGTGGAGTAGATGATCCCCAGGACGGACGAGTCGTCCAGGATGGCTGCCAGCGTCGTTGCTTCTAGTGCCGGATCCGACCGCGTCACATGCGCGCTGACCAGGAACCCCTGTTCCCATCCTGCATCGCGCGCGCCGTCGAGATTTACCACGGGATGCGGACTGGTCGATATCTCGTCGACGAGATAGGCGATCGTTCGCCGCTCCAGATCGCGGTGACGCGTGCGCCGGGCGCCAGGGAGTTCGTAGCCGAGGCTTCGAGCCGCTTCCTCAACGCGCAAGCGGGTGCCTTCGGCGATCCGCGCTCCCTCCATGCTGTTGAGAACCATCGAAACACTGGACTGCGAGACGCCGGCAAGCCGGCCAACATCGATCATCGTTGGTCGCCTGGGAGACGCGGCACTGCTACGCGCCCGCGGGGATGGCGTTTTCTCCGTCATCTTTTGCTGTCCATGCTCCCTGCTAGAGGCCGTGCGCCGACCAAGGCTTATTCTGCCAGACCCGCGTCCGGAAGGCTCTATGCTGCGGTGCACCTGAACTACACAGTTGACAGATAATAATATTATCAATCTGATTAGCAAATGGTCGTGGAAAAAATCCCGCGACATATCCTGGGGAGGAAAACCGATGCTCAATCCAACGCGCCGCGCCGTTCTATTTGCGTCCGCAGCGCTCGCCGCCGCCGTGACCCTGGCCGCGGGACCGATGTCCGCCAGCGCGCAGGAACTGCCGAAACTTGAAAAGAAGGAAACCTACAAGGTCGGCTTCGCGCAGACCGAGAGCAACAATCCGTGGCGCATCGCGCAGACGCAGAGCATGCAGGACGAGGCCAAGAAGCTCGGCTACCAGCTCGTCTATACCGATGCCGCCGGCTCGGCCGCCAAGCAGGTGGCCGACGTCAACTCGATGATCGCGCAGGGCGTCGACCTGATCTTCCTCGCACCTCGTGAAGAGAAGCCGCTGATCCCGGCGGTGCGCGCCGCCGCCAAGGCCGGCATTCCCGTCATCCTGCTCGACCGCAACGTCGACCAGGCGCTGGCCAAGGCCGGTAAGGACTACGTCACTTTTATCGGCTCGGACTTCGTCGACGAAGGCAAGCGTGTCGCGGACTTCCTGCTGAAGGAGAAGCCGGACGGCGCCAAGATTATCGAGCTCGAGGGCACGACCGGCTCCTCGCCTGCCAATGATCGCAAGAAGGGGTTCGACGAGGCCATCGCTGGCAAGGCCGGGTTCGAGGTCGTCGCCTCGCAGTCCGGCGATTTCGCCCGCGACAAGGGCCGCCAGGTCGCCGAGTCGCTGCTCCAGGCCCATCCCGATGCCGATGTCATCTATGCGCACAATGACGAGATGGCCATGGGCGCCATCGCGGCAATCGAGGCGGCTGGCAAGGTCCCGGGCAAGGACATCATCGTGCTCTCGATCGATGGCGGCAAGGAAGCCGTGCAGGCCGTCGTCGACGGCAAGATCGCGGCCGTCGTGGAGTGCAACCCGCGTTTCGGCCCGAAGGCCTTCGAGACGCTGAAGCGCTATGCCGACGGCGAGACAATCGAGGCCTGGGTCAAGAACATCGACGCGTTCTACGACAAGACCAACGCCTCGGCCGAAGTCGCCAACGCCTACTGAGGCCAGCCGTTACGGATGGACCGCCTGGCCGCAAGGCCGGGCGGTCGCCTTTTCGCGGAGAAATGCCCCATGCCGCTTGTTTCCATGTGCGACGTCCAGAAATCCTTCTCCGGCGTGCCGGCGCTCATCGGCGCCGCGCTGGAGATCGAGGCGGGCGAGATCATGGCCTTGATCGGACAGAACGGCGCGGGAAAATCGACGCTGATCAAGATCCTCACCGGCGCCTATCGCCGCGACGGCGGATCGATCGCCTTCGAGGGGAGGGCGGTCGACTTCGCCAGTCCCGGCGCCGCACAGGCGGCCGGCATCGCGACGATCTACCAGGAGATCAACCTCGTGGCGCAGCGCAGCGTCGCCGAGAACATCTTCCTCGGGCGGGAAAAGACCCGTTTCGGCCTGATCGACCGCCGGGCGATGGCACGCGAGGCGGATTCGCTCCTCGCGCGCTTCGGCCTCGGTATCGACGTCTTGGCACCGCTCGGCCGTTTCAATGCGGCGACGCGGCAGATGGTGGCGATCGCCCGCGCCCTGTCGATGCGCGCCCGGCTCGTCATCATGGATGAATCGACGTCCTCGCTCGACGAGCGCGAGGTCGAAACGCTCTTTGCCACCATCCGCACGCTCGCCGCCGACGGCGTTGCCGTGCTCTTCGTCAGCCATCGCATGGACGAGCTCTATGCCGTCTGCAACCGCGTTACCGTGATGCGCGACGGGCAGACCGTCGGTGTTCACCGCATGGCGGACATCGCCAAGATCGACCTCGTCACCGCCATGCTCGGCCGGACGCTCGCCGCGGCCGAGAAGCGCCTCGGCGCCGCCGACAGTGCGCCCGCGCCGGAGCCGCTGATCGAGGCCCGCGGCCTAATCGCCGGGCGCCGCCTCAACGGCGCGAGCGTTTCCGTCGGTCGCGGCGAAGTGGTGGCGCTTGCCGGGCTGCTCGGCTCCGGCCGCACGGAGACCGCCCGCATCGTCTTCGGCGCCGACCGGCCGGATGCCGGCACGCTCGTGCTCGACGGCCGGGAACGCGTTTTCGCCCGGCCATCCGAGGCGATCGCCGAGGGTTTCGGCTTTTGCACCGAGGACCGCAAGATCGAGGGCATCGTGCCCGACATGAGCGTTGCGGAAAACCTCACGCTGGCGCTGATGCCGCGTCTCGCCAAGGCGGGGCTTATCGACGAGGCGGCGCAGCGCAAGGTGGTCGATCGCTTCATTCAGCGGCTCGGCATCAAGCTTGCTTCGCCCGATCAGAAGATCCGGGAACTGTCCGGCGGCAACCAGCAAAAGGTGCTGCTCGCCCGCTGGCTGGCGATGAAGCCGCGCCTGCTGATCGTCGATGAGCCGACGCGCGGCATCGACGTCGGCGCCAAGGCCGAGATCCTGACGCTTTTGCGGGAGCTTGCGGCCGAGGGCCTCGGCGTCCTGATGATTTCGTCCGAGATCGAGGAAGTGCTGAGCCTTGCCGATCGCGTCACCGTGCTCGGCGACGGGCGCACGGTCGCCAATCTCGACGGCGCCGGCATCTCGGAAAGCGCGATCCTCTCGGCCATGGCCGCCGAAACGCCGCGCCTTGTCGAAGGGGTTGCCTGACATGGCCGAGAACCTGATCACTGGCCGCGCCGCATCCGCCGTTGTCCGCCGCCCGGGCATGGGCGGCGCCGAGTTTCTCCGCCGCTATGGCGTCGTCGTGGCGCTGCTGGCGCTGCTCGCCTTTAACGCCGCCTTCACCCCGAACTTCCTGTCCTGGCAGACGGTCAACGTGAATCTGACCCAGGCCTGCGCCATCGTGATCGTCGCCGTCGGAATGACGCTGGTCGTCGCCTCCGGCGGCATCGATCTCTCCGTCGGATCCTTGATGGCGATCTCGGGGGCACTCGCCCCGCTGGTCTTCACCGGCGCGCTGTTCCCGCTGCCCTCGCACGGCGTCGGCATCGCGCTCGCCTTCGTCTTGCCGGTGGTCGCGGCGGCGCTGCTCGGCCTGTTCAACGGCTGGCTGGTGACACGCTTCTCGATCCAGCCGATCGTCGCGACGCTGGTTCTGTTCATCGCCGGCCGCGGCATCGCGCAGGTGGTGACCAACGGCAATCTCCAGGTCTTCAAGGAGCCAGGCTTCCAGGCGATCGGGCTCGGCCGCATCGCGGGCGTGCCGGTACAGGTCGTCCTGATGGTGGCGATCGTCGGCCTCGCCGCCTTCGTGCTGACCCGCACGCTCTACGGGCGCCAGCTTCTGGCCGTCGGCGGCAATGCGAGGGCTGCCCACCTTTCCGGCATCAACGTCCGCCGCGTGCGCTGTCTTGCCTATGTCGCGAGCGGGGCGTTGGCCGGCGTTGCCGGCCTCATCGTCATCGCCCGCAACGGTGCCAGCGACGCCAATCTCGTCGGCCTCGGCATGGAGCTCGATGCCATCGCGGCGGTGGCGGTGGGCGGCACGCTGCTCAGCGGCGGCCGGGCCTCGATGATCGGCACGCTGCTGGGTGCCCTGGTGATCCAGCTCGTGCGCTACACGCTGCTCGCCAACGGCGTGCCGGATGCGGCGGCGCTGGTCGTGAAGGCTGTGCTCATCATCACCGCAGTGTGGATCCAGCAGCGCTCGCTTGGAAAGGCCGGCTGATGTCGCTCGCTCCCGTTCCCTCCAAGCGTCTTGGCTTCGGCTCGCCGCAGGACATCGCCAAGGTCGGCGTCGTGGTGACGCTGGTGCTGCTCGTCCTGTTCGGCTGGGCGCGCTACGACAACTTTCTCTCGCCCTTCAACGTCCTGAGCTTCCTGCGTTACAACGCGATGTTCGCGCTGATCGCGCTCGGCATGTGCTTCGTCATCATCACCGGCGGCATCGATCTCTCGGTCGGCGCCGTGGCCGCGCTGTCGAGCGTCGTCGCGGCCCTCGCTTCGCCCTACGGCCTCATGGCCGGTGTCGCGGCGGGGACGGCGACAGGTCTTCTGGTCGGCCTCGTCAACGGCGTGATCGTCACCCGCCTTGCCATCGCGCCCTTCATTGCGACACTGGCGACCATGCTCGCTGCCTATGGCTCGGCGCTGCTGCTGGCCGACAACCAGTCTGTCTCGGCTTCCTATGACACAGCATTCACCGAATTCGGCCAGGGCGACATGTTCGGCCTGCCAATCCCGGCGCTGGTGATGGTCGCGGCCTATTTCGTCGGCTGGCTCGTGCTCGAGCGCACGCGCTCCGGCCGCCGGGTGCTGGCGGTCGGCGGCGGCGAGGATGCCTCGCGCCTGATGGGGCTCGACGTCGACCGGCTGAAGCTCGGCGTCTACCTCGCCTCGGGTGCGCTGGCGGGGCTTGCCGGCGTCATCCTGGCTGCGCAGTTCGGCGCCGGCCAGCCGACCGAGGGCGTCGGCTGGGAGCTCTTCGCCATTGCCTCCGTGGTCGTCGGCGGCACGCTGCTCACCGGCGGCTCCGGCTCGGTCGGGGCAACCTTTGCCGGGGCCATGCTGCTCGCGCTGCTCTTCAACCTTCTGAACTTCGAGAACGGCAAGGGCTGGATCTCGCTGTCGGCCTACTGGCAGTCGGTGATCCGCGGGCTCTTCCTCCTCCTCTTCGTCCTCCTCCAGGCGAAGATCGCCAAGACCACCGACGATTTTTAGAAAGGAACCGCCATGTCCGCTCTCCAGAAAACCCACGAACTGCCGAGCTTCGACGTCGGGCAAAGCGTCGAAACCCTCAGCCGCGACGGCATCACCGGTCTCAAGGGCGCGTTCTCCCGCGAATGGACCGAGCAGATGCGCGAGGACATGATGACCGCCTTCTGGGAAGCCATCCAGCGTCCGGGCGGCGCGGTGACCCGCGGGCCTCGGCGCTGGTATGTCGAGCTGCACCCGGAGGCGATTTCCGGCTTCAGCGATCTCGTCACCCATCCCTGGGTCGCCGGCATGTGCGAGGCGGTCTGCGGGCCGAACTACGAAATCGTCGAAATCGGCTTCGACACTCCCTTCCAGGGCGCGAAAAACCAGCCCTGGCACCGCGACTTCCCCTCGCCGGGGGATACCTGGAAGGAGCGGAAGATCACCTCGCTCGCTTTCAACCTCACCGGCGTCGACGTCACCCAGGACATGGGTCCGTTCGAATGCGCGCCCGGCACGCAATGGGACGACGGCCGCGAATGGAAGCACGAGATGTTTCCAGACAAGGCGCTCTGGGACCGCTACACCGAGCGGGCCACCCGCAAATATCCCCAAATGGGCGACATCTCCTGCCGCTCCGCGCTGATGATGCACCGGGGTACCGCGCATCCCTCGCCGATCTCCCGGCCGGTGCTTGTGCTTGGCGTCGACGCGCCCGGCGCCGGCCATGCAGCCTTGCACGACATGATGGTGACACGCGCCTTCCATGCGGGACTGCCCCAGTCAGTCCGCGACCATCTCGTCTGCCGCGTTGTCGACGAGCTCATCCCCATCACCCAGAAGCACGACATCGAAGGCTTGGTGATGGGTTCGGAATAAGGAACCTAGGTGGGCGGATCGTATCCATTGCGGCCTTCTGTTCAGAACGCCGCAATGACGCAACGCGGGCGACACTTCCGAGGTTACTTCGAATAAGCAATGGCAGCTTCGGGGCCCGTTCGCCCGATAGCTGCCATTCTGCTTTCGGCCCGACGCCGTCGTTCGCAGCGATCTACCGAAAGGCAGGCTTGAGTCGTGAGCAGAACGGCAGCTAATTGCGAACTTACCGAATAAGCGGACTAACCGCTCCGCTCAATCCGCAAAAGGGTCCTTCTACTACGTCGGGCAGAGCGAGTTCTTACGCTCCAGCTGTGCCCAGTTGCACCCCGTCCAGCAGATTTGTCGGCCTTATCGTTGAAGCAGATGCTGTTCGACGTTGTCCGGAGATTTAGCCCGCGACACACAGCTCGATACCTCCTGGCATACAAGGCTGACTCTGCCGAAGCTGATTTGGTGATCAGAGGAGATCCAATGCCGTGAGTAATGTGTCCTCCTTAAAGACTGCAGTTCGCCTTCCGATTGCGCTCCATGATCCATTGCGATCTAGTCGGTCGTTCCCGAGACGCAAGGTGATCCGATGTCCGCAGTCGAGACCTCCATCTATCAGAGCAACCTGCCCATCGAGGCAAAGCTGGAGCGTGCCCGCACCGAGCTGCTCGACCTTTCTGCCCGAAACCGCCTCCTGAACGTTCCGCGCTTTTCCAAGTCAGCCAAAACGATCGACATCGTCGACGAGCGGTCGACGGAGGTCTACCGCCTCCTCGTCAGGGACACCAAAGCCTTCACCTTCGCGGCTGGACGGCCGGACCGAGCCGGAGGCGAACCTGTAGAGGAAGAGGACGATCTAGCTCTGGTTGAGCTTGCCCAACCGGAAGAAGGCGAAGAGTTGGACGAGCGCGGCAATGCCAAACGCCACGTCGACACCAAGCTCCAGACGCGGATGACGCCAAAGGGACTCCAGAAGCGCCTTCTCGAACTCTACCACGATGCCCGGACGCTCGAGGAGGAGCAGGGCGTCAACGTTCTCTTCCTCGCCCTCGGTATGCTCCGTTGGATCGATCCCAACAACAAGGAGAACGTCCGGCACGCGCCGCTGGTGCTCGTTCCCGTCCGGCTCGAGCGTGGTACGGCGGGAGAGCGCTTCCGCCTGCGCGTCCGGCCGGAGGACCAAACCTCAAACCTCTCGCTCGAGGCTTACCTCGACCGCGTCCATGCGCTGCGCCTTCCGTCGTTCGAAGGCGGTGACGACTTCGACCCCGGCGCCTATTTCGATGAGGTTGCCGCCGCCGTCTCAACAAAGGCCGACTGGTCGGTCGCCGCCGACGACATCGTGCTTGGGTTCTTCTCGTTCTCGAAGTTCCTGATGTACCGCGACCTTGACCCGGAGAACTGGCCACCGGAAGCGCGTATAACCGAACAGTCGGTCATCCGCGCCCTCCTGTCCGACGGCTTCGAGGCAAGCGAGCCGCTCCTTTCCGAGAGCGAGTCGATCGATCACCACATCGCGCCAGCCGACATGCTCCACATCGTCGACTGCGACGGATCACAGACGCTCGCGGTCCACGACGTGCGACGCGGCCGCGACCTCGTCATTCAAGGGCCGCCCGGCACGGGCAAGTCGCAGACCATCGCCAACGTGATCGCCTCAGCTATCGCGGATGGCAAGACGGTGCTGTTCGTCGCAGAGAAAATGGCCGCGCTAGACGTCGTCAAGCGACGCCTCGACCATGCTGGCGTTGGCGACGCATGCCTCGAGCTCCATAGCAACAAAGCCAACAAGCGGCTGCTTTTGGAGGAGCTACGCCGGACGTGGGAGCTAGGCTCGCCTCGTGGGGAGTTCCCGACGAACCTTACCGGGCGACTGAAGGAAGCTCGGGACGTCCTAAACCTTCATGCCGAGCGCATGCACGTAGCCCATCAGCCGTCTGGCCTCACACCGTACCAGGTGTTCGGCGCCCTGACGAAGCTGAGACAGGAGGGGCAGCGTCCGGTCGACCTTCAGCTCGAGGCCCCGACAGAATGGTCCCCGGACGACGTGTCGGCACGCCGACGGTTGCTGATTGAGGTCACACAGCGCGTCGACGAGATCGGCTTGCCCGTTCACCATCCATGGCACGGCGTCGGGCTCGACATGGTCCTGCCGACTACCCTGGAACGGCTGCTACCGCGCATTGAAGCTCTCCGCATGTCCGTCGCGAACTTGCGGACAGACCTCGAACAGCTCTCGTCTACCTTGGAGTCCGATCCAGCGCCGACGCGCTTCGGCGACGTCGCGGTGCTGCGTGAACGTGCCGAGACGTTGGCTGCTGCGCCTGATCTTTCGGTGGAGGCTTTTACCTCATCCGTCTGGAACGAGCGTCGGGAGGAAGTGGCGCAGCTTGTGGTCGCCGGGACCAGTTTTGAGCAGCAAGGCAAGGCTCTCGTTGACCTCGTCAATCCGGCCGCGCTCGATACCTCCATCGAGGGTCTTGAGGCGCAGCTCGCATGGCTTCCGGAGCGCTTCCCCTCCGAAGCTTTTGTGCGGGCTCGAGAACTGGGAGACCTGCTGCCGCGTCTGCGTGCCGAAGCCGATCGGCTTGCGGCAGAACTCGGGATCGAGGGCCCGGTCGAGAACCTCGTTGCCGTGACACGACTGGTGACGACAGGCGAGCGCGTCGCCGCGGCGCCCGATGCCAGCCCCGAAGCCTTTGCTGCCACCGTGTGGGACCAAGGCGTCGAGCAGGCCGGCGACTTGGCCAAATCCGTCGAGGCGCTTGAACGCGCGCGCTCCGCCGTCGGTGATCGCCTTCTGGATGTCGCTTGGACGACGGACGTGGCGTCCACGAGGCAGGTGCTTGCGACCAACACGGGTTTCCTAAAGGTGCTGAGCGGCGATTACCGCAAGGCGAAGGCACTGGTACGTTCGATCGTGCGCAACCAGGATGCCCCTGCCAGCGAGGTCATCGAACTGCTCGACCAGTTGATGAAGGGCCAGGCAGCGGCGTCGCGCGTTAAAGAGGGCGACGCCTTCGGCCGATCGGCCTTCGGCGGCGACTGGCGTGGCGAGCGGTCGGAATCGGCTCCGCTTCTTGCGCTCGTCGCCTGGATGCGGACCCTCCGTGGTCTTGGCGCCGAGCCGCGCCTTATCGCTGGACGCCTTGCGGAGCGCCGGGTCGTCGGCGAACACGCAGCGCTTGTCTTGCGTTTGGTGGAAACAGCGAAGCCTCTTCTCAACGCCTTATGGTCGGACATCGGCTCGGCCGCCGGCCCGGCCTTCGACAATGCAATCTCCGCGGATCGCGCAGCGCTCGGCCTCGTGGACGCCCGGGTGCGGAACCTTGTGTGGGCAGACGACCTCTGCCGCTCGCTCATGCGCACGGTACCTGAAACGATGCCGGAGCGTCTGGAGCTCATCGCGCATGTTGCGGGGTGGCAGGGCGCCGCCCGCGCGCTCGATGAGCGAGCCGAACTTGCTTCGGAGGCGTTCGGTGCCGCGTGGAACGGAAGGACTTCCAACTGGGCGTCTCTTCAGATAGCTGCCGACTGGATCGAACGAGCTGGCGAACTCCGCCACCTCGCCGCTCGTCTTCCCGACCGCGTCGCGGTCGCCGCGCAAGTTCGCGAGGCCGAGGCAGCATCATCTGCTGCCATGCTCTCCCTTGGTGAGGCCGAAACCTTGCTCTCTACCGACGCCAGCAGTCTCTTCGGTGTCGACACCAATGCAAACGTGCCACTCGAGCGCTGTTCCGAACGCTTGGAGGCATGGCTCGCCAACACCGAACAGCTTTCGAAATGGGTGTCGTACCGCGATCGTGCGGACAAGGCCCGCGCGTCTGGCCTGGCCGCATTCGTCGATACCCTCGAGGACGGTCGCCTCGAGACGACATTGGCGCTTCCGTCCTTCGAGATGGCCTACCACGAGGCGATCCTCGCCGAGCTGATCCGCGACAATCCTGAACTCGGCCGCTTCGACGGCAACCTTCACGGCCGGCACGTTCGCGAGTTCGCCAACCTCGACCGCGAACGCATCAAGGCCGCGAGCCTTGAAGTGGTCCGTGCCCATCACCGCCGCATCCCGCCAAGGGAGGGAAACGCCGGACCCGTGGGCATCCTGCGTGGTGAGATGGCCAAGCGCAGCCGCCACATGCCGATCCGCCAGCTCATGCAGCGGGCCGGCGCGGCCATTCAGGCGTTGAAGCCCGTCATGATGATGAGCCCGCTCTCCGTCGCCCAGTTCCTGACTCCCGGCAAGCTGACGTTCGACCTCCTCGTCATGGACGAGGCGTCCCAGATCCAGCCCGTCGACGCACTCGGAGCGATCGCCCGGACGCGGCAGGTCGTCGTGGTGGGTGACGAACGCCAGCTCCCACCGACGAAGTTCTTCGCCAAGATGACGGGCGGGCAGGACGGCGACGAGGATGAGGACGGTGCGCAGGTCACGGACATCGAGAGCATCCTCGGCCTCTTTACCGCACGCGGCCTGCCCCAGCGCATGTTGCGTTGGCACTACCGGAGCCGACATCAGTCGCTGATCGCGGTCTCGAACTCGCAGTTTTACCAGAACAGGCTCTTCATCGTGCCGAGCCCCTACACGGCCGAGGCCGGGATGGGGTTGCAGTTCCACCATGTTCCGAACGGCGTCTTCGATTCAGGCGGGACTTCGGCCAACGCCGTCGAGGCACGCACAGTCGCCGAGGCGATCCTGCGACACGCCAAGACCAATCCAGGCGAGTCGCTTGGTGTCGCGACCTTCTCGACGTCGCAGCGGCGAGCAATCCAAGACGAGCTCGAAGCGTTGCGTCGCCTGAACCCCGATACCGAGGAGTTCTTCCACGCCCATCCGAGCGAGCCGTTTTTCGTCAAAAACCTTGAGAACGTTCAGGGCGACGAGCGCGACGTGATTATGATCTCGGTCGGCTATGCCAAGAATCCGCAAGGCTACATGGCGATGCGCTTCGGTCCGCTCGGTGCTGACGGCGGAGAGCGGCGCCTGAACGTCCTCATCAGCCGGGCCAAGCGGCGTTGTGAGGTCTATGCGTCGATCACCGACGAGGACATCGACCTCGAGCGCGGCAAGGGCAAGGGTATCTTCGCGTTCAAGCTCTTCCTTCACTACGCCCGCACAGGCCGCCTCTCGATCGCGCAGGTGAGCGACCGTGAGATGGACAGTGTATTCGAGGAGCAGGTCGCGAGTGCCTTGCAGGCGAAGGGCTACCAGGTGCATCCCCAGGTCGGCATCGCTGGATTCTTCATTGACCTCGCGATTTCGGACCCGGATCGGCCCGGTCGCTACCTGCTCGGCATCGAGTGCGACGGCGCCTCGTACCATTCCTCTCGCTCGGCTCGTGACCGTGACCGCCTCCGGCAGTCTGTGCTGGAGGACCATGGCTGGATCATTCATCGGATCTGGAGCACCGATTGGTTCCAGCGGCCGAAGGAGCAGCTTGAGCGCACGGTCGCAGCGATCGAGGCGGCGAAGGCGGAACTGGACGAGCGGATGGAACGTGGCCTTGCGGCGCATTGCGCGGTCCCGGTCGAGATCGTCACCGTGGACCGCGGGGACGTGACGGAGGTCGGCCTCGTGGACGCGGTGCCGGAGAAGAACGGCGTCGATACTACCTATGTCGAGGCAACGCTCGAGCGGCCCGGCACATACGATCTGCACGAGACTCCCGTTGGGCGGATGGCCGATCTCGTCGCCCAGGTCGTGCAGATCGAGTCGCCGGTCCACGTCGACGAGGTCGTAGCCCGTGTCCGCGATGCCTTTGGGCTTCAGCGTGCCGGCGCTCGCATTCAGGCAGCCGTCGAGCAAGGCGTGGAGCGTGCGGTAACCCAACGCGGCATCGCACGTGAGGGCAGCTTCCTTTCGCTGCCAGACGCCGCCACGACTGTCCGAGATCGTCGCAACGCAATGTCACCCGGTCTTCGGCGGATCGAGATGCTACCGCCCTCCGAACTCACGGTCGGGGTCCTGCGGATCGTGACCGACAACCTTGGTGCGACAGACGACGAGATCGTCGCAGCATTGTCGCGGATGCTCGGGTTCAAGGCAACGAGCGCGCAGCTCAAGAGCGCAATCGGCACGGTAATCGCATCTCTCGTCGACGACGGTAATCTTTCAAGACAGGACCGGATGCTGGTCATCGGTGCGGATGTCATTCCCTCAATGTCTCCCATCGAGGCAATGACAACGCTTCTCAACTGACGGGAGGAGTTCTCCTCCCGTGCCCGTACCAGACCGGGGAAGCTCGTCAAAAAGCAAACCATCGGTCCGGCCTGCCCTTCCCACGGATATTCGACGGACGGACCCTTTGATGTCACGCCAACATGCCGCGCCCATCCTTCTGTCCGGAGCAGACTCAAGGGTCCTTCCGTCGCTCGGCTTCACCTCGGGTTTGGATGCTGTCAGCGAGGCGGATATCCAGGCACTGGTACACGACTTCCCGGAAGCGCTTCCGATCGCCGAGGTCGATCCGATGTTCGTCGGCGCGGTATCCGTTTGCCGCGAGCTGACGACGCCGGCCGGATCGATCGACAATCTACTGGTTACACCAAATGGCCTGCCCGTCATCGTTGAGTGCAAGCTTTGGCGGAATCCGGAAGGGCGACGAGAAGTCGTCGGGCAGATCCTGGACTATGCGAAGGAGCTCAGCCGCTGGTCCTCAGCCGATCTACAGCGCGCAGTCAGCATCCGGCTCGGCCGGCCCGGCAACGCGATGCTGGATATCGTTCGTGGTGTCGATCCGACCATCGACGAGATCGCCTTCAACGATGCCCTGACCTTGAACCTCCGCAAGGGTCGTTTCCTTTTGCTCATCGTCGGCGACGGCATTCGTGAGGGCGTGGAAACGATCGCGGAATACATCCAGCGACATGCTGGGCTGCACTTCTCGCTTGGTCTCGTCGAAATGCCAATCTTTGTATTGCCAAACGGCGACCGCATCGTCGTTCCCCGGGTGCTAGCTCGCACCGCCGTCATTACTCGGACGGTGGTCGCAGTGCCTGACGGCTATGCCGTCGATAAGGACGCGGCTGAAGACAAGGGCGCAGAAGAGGAGGAAGTCGATGCAGACCGCCAAGCTCTTGGTGACGCCCAGCAAGCATTCTGGAAGCAATTTCTGGATGGCTTGAGCCTGGATGATCCAGAACAGTCCCTACCGCGTGCCCCTCGACAAGGTTATGTCAGCGTCTCCATGCCCGCCCCAAATGGTAGCAGTTGGCTCACGGTTTATCGAGATCAGCGCAAGAACGAGGTAGGCGTTTTCTTGTCCGCCACCCGCAATAGTGCCGGGGAGTATGCTTCGAACAGGCTCGTCGAGGACTTCGCAGCGATTGCACCGGAGTTGGGTGGAGCCGCAACGATTACAAAGGACTCATACGGTCGGCCACGAATTGGAGAGTCTGCGAGCTTCGGGCCGTTGTCGGATATCGATAACAGGCAGCGCGCTTTCCAGTGGTTGGGCGAGCGGGTGAATACGTTCGTCAATGTCATACGTCCACGCGTGCGCTCTGCTGTTGCCGATTTTGCCGGGTCCGCACAGTCCGATGGGTAAAGACCGTCTTGCATTCCTTTTTGGTGACGTAAGCATCCACCGTGTGCCGTCGTGCGGTCTTGGTGTGCAACCGTCGGGGAAGTAAGACCTGCACCTCGACATCGCAGAGCATGCCGCGGTAGTCGACACATGGGACTCGTCAGCTTCCTTTTCAGCAAGACGCATGTTCACAACGTTCAAGGACCCAACGGGCGTCGCGACTTTGGTCGCCGCCGGCAACTAGCGCCACATGCCTCGCATCTGCGCGCGAACGTCAATGCGTGGCTTCTCGACGGACGCACGTGCCGCCTCCGGTGAAGCAACAGGCCATGTTGAAGCCGACAGCAGGGGCAGCAGCGACGTCGGAATGAAGCGTGTCCGCGCGGCATATACATGACGGTCGCCGCCTCGGCTCTGACCGTGCGTGAAGAAGCGTTGTGGCACCAGAAGATGCAGGTCGTCCTTGGCCCGGGTCATCGCCACGTAGAGCAGTCGTCGCTCTTCCTCGAGTTCCGGCGTCGTTCCCGTTCCGAGATCGGATGGCATACAGCCGTCGACCACGTTGAGGACGAAGACTGACTTCCACTCCTGGCCTTTGGCGGAATGGATAGTCGATAGGATCAGGTAGTCCTCGTCGAGCAGCGGCACCCCTGCCTGGTCGCTGGTCGCGTCGGGTGGGTCGAGCGTCAGCTCGGTTAGGAACTGCTCACGCGAGCGGTAGCCACTGCCGATTTGCTCAAGCTGGAGGAGGTCGGCCTTTCGCACCGTCGCGTCTTCATGCAACCGCTCGAGGTGCGGCTCGTACCAAGTCCGAGCGAGGTTCAGCTCCGTCGGCCATCCTGCGGCTCCCAGTCTCAGAGACTGCATTGCCACCACGAAGTCCGGCCAGTCTGCTGCTGCGCGAGGAGGCGGAGCGATTTCCCCCAGCATCCGAAGCGGGTCGGCACCAGCCCCGATCTGGTCCAGCACCTGTTGCGCCGAGCTCGGACCGACCCCCGGCAACAGCTGAAGCACCCGGAAGCCAGCCACCCGGTCGCGCGGGTTCTGGGCGAAGCGCAAAACCGACAGCAGGTCCTTCACGTGGGCGCTGTCGAGGAACTTCAGACCACCGAACTTTACGAACGGGATGTTGCGCTGGGTGAGTTCGATTTCCAGCGGGCCCGCATGGCTGGACGTCCGGAACAGCACCGCCTGCTGCTTCAACCGCGTCCCGGACTCCCGGGCTTCCAGAACCTTCTCCACGACGTAGCGCGCCTGGTCCGCTTCGTCGCGGAGCACGACGAGAGCCGGTCGCTCGAGCGACGGCCGTTCCGTCCATAGGTTCTTGGTGAAGCGTTCCGCCGCGAGGCCGATCACGCCGTTGGCTGCGGCGAGAATTGGCTGCGTGGATCGATAGTTGCGATCAAGGGTGACGATCCGTGCGGCTGGCTTGAATTGCGCCGGGAAGTCGAGAATGTTGCGCACCTCCGCAGCGCGGAACGAGTAGATCGACTGGGCGTCGTCGCCCACCACGGTGAGGCCGGAACCGTCCGGCTTCAGCGCCATCAGAATAGATGACTGGAGGCGGTTGGTGTCCTGGTACTCGTCGACCAGCACATGGTCGAAGCGGTCGCCCATGTCCCGGGCGAGTTCCGGCGACAGGGCAGTCTGAGCCCAGAAGAGCAGCAGGTCGTCATAGTCGAGGACGTTCTGCCGTTCCTTGGCGTCGACGTATTCGGCAAAGAGCTGGCGCAGCTCCGCCGCCCATTCGCCGCACCAAGGAAAGGTGTCGCGCAGGACCTCGTCGATGCCGAGCTCGGCGTTGACACAGCGTGAGTAGATGGCAAGGCACGTGCCCTTGGTCGGGAAGCGGTTCTCGGTCTTTGACAGGCCGAGCTGATGCCGGACGAGGTTCATCAGATCGGCTGAGTCCTCCCGGTCGTGGATCGTGAAGGCGGGGTCGAGCCCAATCTGTTCGGCATAGTCGCGCAGCAAACGGGCGCCGATGCCATGGAAGGTTCCGGCCCAGGTCAGCGCGTCCGTCAGGATGCCGGCGTCCTTGCCGATAACCTCGCCGGCGATGCGCTCGACCCGCCGTTTCATCTCGCCAGCGGCGCGACGGGAGAACGTCATAAGAAGGATTCGCCGTGGGTCAGCACCATGGACGATGAGATGCGCAACCCGGTGCGCCAGCGTGTTCGTCTTGCCCGATCCTGCCCCGGCGATCACCAGCAACGGACCTCCTGGCTCGGAATTGCTGCTTTCCACTCCGTGTTCGACGGCACTGCGCTGCTCAGGATTCAGCTTGTCGAGATAGGCAGCAGCGGGCATCGGCGAATCGTCCTTCGGTCGAACTGGACGATCCATGTTTCTTGTTTTGTTCGCAAGAAGTTTGCTTCAACTGCCGTCGTGCAATCGCCCATCGCGACCGTCAGAACGGTAGTGCGAATTGGGTGGCTTCGAAGGCGGTACGGGTTGATCCGTTCGATAGCGCCGAAAGCGTCACGCCAAGCAGCCTGACACCACGCGGATCCGGAGAAAGCTCGTCAAGCAGCCGGATTGCCCTGCCTTTCAGATCCGCATGGTCTGCAACAGCCGCGGTCGCAGAAAGGCGCCGCGTGATCTGCCGGAAGTCTGCATACTTGACCTTCAGCATAACGGTTCGGCCGCGCGTCCCCGTGGCCTCGCAGTGCCGCCAAACCTTGTCGATGATTGGTTGAAGCGCATCCCGCATCGCATCCTTGTCGTACAGATCCCGGTCGAACGTGTTCTCGGCGCCTACCGACTTGCGGATGCGATTGGCTCGCACTGGACGCTCGTCGATTCCGCGTGAGATGCCGAAGTAGTAGGGGCCGATCTTGCCGAAGCGCTCCTGCAGGAAGGCCAGCGGCTGCGCTTTGAGGTCGCGTCCCTTCTGGATACCGAGCACTTCCATTTTTTTCGCAGTTGCTGGGCCGATGCCATGGAAGCGGCCAACGGGCAAGTCCCCGACGAAGGACTCGCCCATCGCCGGCGTCACCACGAACAGCCCGTCGGGCTTGCGATGGTCGGAGGCCAGCTTTGCCAAAAATTTGTTGTAGGACACTCCGGCCGAGGCGGTCAGGCCCGTGACCTCGCGGATGCGTCGACGGATCGCCTCGGCAATCTCGGTGGCAGATGCCATGCCCTGCTTGTTCTCCGTTACGTCAAGATAGGCCTCGTCCAGTGAAAGCGGCTCGATGATGTCTGTGTGTTCGGCGAAGACCGCCCGGATTTCGGCGGAGATCGCCTTGTAGACCTCGAACCGCGGCTTGACGAACACCAGTTCCGGACACCGCCGCTTCGCCGTGACTGAAGGCATGGCCGAACGGACGCCAAAGACACGTGCCTCGTAACTTGCGGCCGCGACTACGCCGCGCTCCGCAGATCCACCAACGGCAACAGGTCGGCCGCGCAGCGATGGGTCGTCCCTCTGCTCGACGGAGGCGTAGAAGGCGTCCATGTCGACGTGGATGATTTTTCGTTGTCGGGTGCGCGACCCGACTGTGGACGTGTCAGGCAGGTCCCTTTGCAAGATCGGCGCCGCCTCATCGTCGTCTTCGTTCTGACCATCGGAAGACTTTTCGGTTCTTGCCATGGCAGTACCAAGCTCCAGACCTCGGTGATGCGTAGTCCTCTATCCACAGGTGGGGCAGACTCGGTGGACGGGCGTGTGAGTCCCGTTGACTCTCCGACAGATACGGAACAGAACAGGAACATATACGCAGGACGTGCTGCTTACGGAAGATAGGTCTGTTCATATCCAGATGTCGAATTCGAACGCATCTCCTGTCCTCAACGAACTCCGAGAACGCATTCAGCGCCTCGAAGGCGGTGCTGCACGGGCGAAGAAATCGCTTCCTTTCGGCGTCGCCGAGATCGACGAGCGACTTCCCGGTGGCGGGCTTGCCCTTGGTGCTCTTCATGAGGTGGCAGGTGGCGGCAACGGAGCGGTGGACGGCGCTGCCGCAGCTTTGTTCGCTGCGGGCATCGCTGCGCGCACGAAGGGCAAGATTCTTTGGTGCGTGACGCGCCAAGACCTGTTCGCCCCGGCTTTCGCACAGGCGGGCCTTGCTCCGGGGCGGGTCATTTATGTCGAGGCCGGTGACGAAAAGACCTTGCTCGCCTGCTTTGAGGACGGACTGCGGCACGGAGGGCTGGGTGCGGTGGTGGCTGAGGTCGCGCGGCTTTCGATGACGGCATCGCGCCGTCTGCAGCTTGCTGCCGAAGGATCGGGGACTTTGGCGCTCGCCGTCCGCCGATGGCGACGACAGACGGAGGCCGCGGACTTCGGCCAGCCGACCGCGTCGGTCACGCGTTGGCGGGTCTCCGCCATGCCGTCGGCGGCTCTCCCCGTACCCGGCATCGGGCGCAGCCGCTGGCTTCTTGAACTCATCCGATGCCGTGCGGGCGAGAGTGCCGATTTCGAAGTGGAGGCTTGCGATGGCAAGGGTCGTCTCGCTGTTCCTTCCAAGATGGCCGACCGATCGGCTCCGTCGGAAATCGCCCGACGCCGCGCTCGCGGCTGACGTGCCGCTGGTGCTGGTGGGTCGGGAAGGTAATCGACGCGTTGTCACGGCAACTGACCGACTGGCCGAGGCCGCGGGCCTGTCGGTCGGCATGGCGGCAACCAATCGCACGTCGACAAGGGCTTCTTGTCGAGAGCAAGCACGATGCTTCCGCGGACCTTCATCGGCGGGAAATCGCTCGCCTTACCGAGATCCTGGAAGGTGTACCGCGTCGCCCAAATCGATCTGTCTCGCAACACAACAAATCGGCGCCGCCCCGTACCTGATTGAGCACGAAGTTCGTATGCAGGTGTCACAAGCCTCAGGCATGCTCGATCGCCGAGAGTTATACACCAGCGCCTAAGGGTACTCCAGTGTCAGCGCTGAAGCAGGTGCGAAGGTCCGGCGACATCCCCTCAACTGGTGTCGCCGGTTCGCGCCTAAGCGGCCTCGCATCAGATTTGCGCGAAGTCAGGGATGGCTATCACGGCTACTCGCTGCCAGCCTCTGTGTAGCTCAGGGTTGAGAATAAAATTGGAAGCTTGCCATGGCCGACGATAAATCTCGTGAATACGAAGAAGCATCGCAAAAGGTCCGTAATAATCTGGTAGCCGAGCGTCGGAGCTTAGCTATCAGCATTACCGGGACCGCGACTATCGATGAATTGGTGCGTGTTCAGACGAAGATTGAGGCTGTTGACCGCGCAATAGCTGACGAAAAAAAGCTGGTGAACAAATCTCGCCACTACCACGAGAGTATGGGCTAAGCCGTCTCGCACCTGAAGTCCGGAAGGCGCTCGCGGTCCTTCCACCTCGTGTACGAGACGCAGCTGGCTGATAGATGTATGGTAGCAATATGTTAACTCACTCGGATAATTAAATTGGCTTCCAACGAGTCAGTAGCCGTCAGGGCTGCAAACAAGCATTTTCGCCCGTCCGCCGAGGTAGAAGAATTGCGGGGCACGGGATCCGGAGCGGTATCTCAAAAGGATGCGACGGCAGAAAAGACTGCGCGGCTTCGGGCTGCAAGGCTGGAGCGCGATGCATCCGCAGCTTCAGCAGAGAGGTCTTGATCGCAATGACTAATCGCGAAACCGATTTTCAAGTCCCTGCTCCCGTCACAGAGGCTATGGCAGATGGCGCTACTGCTGTCAGGGCATTCCGCGAGTCAGCAGGACAGTCTCAGCAAGATGTTGCCGCCGATGCTGGAATTACAGAGGTGCGGCTTGCGGCAATTGAGCAAGGGACGGCACCTCACGGTCTCGAGCTTGCAATTCTCTCTGACGTACTCGACGTCCCAGTGGAGCTTCTCGTCGATCGCTGATCATCGGCCAAAGATTTTTCTTGGTGCCCAAAACCGAAAGAAATAGGCGCTTTGCCGGTCATCCTCACGACGGCCGAGGAGATGAACGTCTGGATGCGGGCGGAGTGGTGGGAAGCAGATGCTCTTCAAATCCAGCTGCCTTCGGCATTCTGTCCATTGTAGCCCGTGGGCAAAGATCGACAGCAGCGAAAGTGCATTAGATGAATGACGAGAAGGACCAGACTGGCGAGAATACGGGCCCGAGGTTTGCGGTGTCCCAGTAGTGCTCGCTATCGCCGCGTTCGACGCCGTCATGATCGACCTTGGCGTAAGCTCGCCGGGCACGCCGACATAGCATTTGAGGAGTGAGACCATCGATCAGTGCGAAATTAAAACAGACGGAAACTGGACGCCGATTAGCATTACTGAAGCTGTCCTGCTCCGAGGCGCAGTTCTGAGATGCATCGAATGCGGTGGCCGGGTGCTCGCATATCAGAGCTACCTAGCCAACTCCAAACCACGCTTCTCCCACCTCCCGCGACATGCTGGATGCTCAAAAAGCCCTGCCCGTTCCTACTCAGGAATTCCATCTAAGCACCCCGAAGCGCTCACCTGACCAAAGGGGGCATGTCGAATGCCAGCCTTCCGCTATAGGTAGCCCGCTGCTCCTGCAGCCAATGCGCCGTAATCTCTTTCTCCATCATTCTGCACGCATTAACCTTCGGCATCACGATCGAGCACTATCGCTGCAGTAGCCGAAATCCCTAAAATCTGTACGGATCCACCCGCTAACACCCCAGCTTAGTATAATACCACGAGGTGACAAACGCGGCATCGGGTATCATTGTGCGTTGCGGTGAAAACGCCAATGAACTACGCAGCGTCTCGGTGGCTGGTGTGCCGTACCACTGGTGTGAGGGCTGAAACCAAGACCATGTGCGAGATCGATGCGAGCTTAGGTGCGGCAATTCGATTGCGTCGCTTAGCCATAGGCATGAGCCAGTCCGCTCTCGCTGAGCAGATTGGCGTTACCTTCCAACAGGTTCAGAAATACAAAAGCGGCGCTAATCGGATTAGTGTGAGTAGGCTTTATTTCATCGCCAACATCTTAAGCATGTCAATCGACGAATGCTTTGGCCTTCCAGTGCCTGGGCAAAGCTCGTAGCTAGGCACCCGATGGCCGACCTCGTCGGCGCCGAAGCCAGATCGTTGAAATAGTTATCAGTATGCACGATTCAGGACACAATCACCCCATCGCGGCACTGCCTGTAGGCCAGGTCCTACTCAACCTCGGAGATGGTGACAGTGAGGATCCCAAGCTCAACCTGTCGGCGGGAACCCGCGTGGGCAACACCCTCTTCGTGGCGGGCGACGAGATGGCGGTCCTCGAGTGTCTTACGCTGGATGCCGCAGGAGGCTCCTCCGGCCACGAACGGTATGAATTGGTGGACTTGCTCGACCTCCGGAAGCCCGGGGAAGAAGTCGACATCGAGGGATTGTCGGGGGAGGCCGGGTGGCTATGGATCGTCGGCAGCCACGCCCGGGCCCGCAACAAGCCGGACAAAACACCCGACGTGGCGATCGAACTCGCGAAATTGGCGGACCTGAAGGACACCCGCCCCCGCTGCGTGCTGGCCCGGATACCGCTGGTTGAAAGTACCGAAACGCCGGGAACGTTTTATCTTGCGCGCTCGGACGGAGATCGTCATGTTGGGATGCTTCGGCAGACGAAGCACGGCAACAAGCTGGCCGAGATGCTTCGCCTCGATACCCTTTTCGAACCGTTCACACGCATTCCGGCGAAGGAGGGCGGGGTTGACATCGAGGGCATCGCGGTTTCGGGGAACCGTCTCGCGCTCGGGATGCGCGGACCCGTCATCCGCGACTACGCGGTTCTGCTGGAGGTGGGAATCGAAGCGGAATCGGACGGTACTCTGAAGCTGCCGTCGCCTCCGATGAAGCGGCTTCTTGACCTGGAGGGCCTCGGCATCCGGGACCTCAAGCGGCGTGGCGACGACCTGCTGATCCTCGCAGGGCCGACGTCGAGCCTATCGGGTCCGTGCGCGCTCTATGTTTGGCGGAACTGGGTCAACGAGCCCGCGTCCGGGGCGGACACGGTCTTGGTCCATCGACCCGAACGGCTGATCGACCTTCCATACGGAAGGGGAGTCGATCACCCGGAGGGCTTGGCTCTTTGGGGCAAGGACGGCGGGAGGGACCGGATACTTGTCTTGTGTGACAGTCCGGCGCCCGCCCGCTTCGCGGATGGACCGGCGACGTTCCTCGCCGACCTATTCGAGTTGCCCGACTGATTGCCGGCCCAGCATCAGGTAGCTGAAGCCACCGCACTGCTCGGCAAATGTCCAGACCAGTGCCTGCCCTAAAACGGTCATTCGAACGCGCCTTGCCAGTCGTAGAGAGCTGCGGTCGTGGCATATTCCCGTAGATACGAGAGCTTGCCGTCGTACAGCTTCGCGATGGTCGCGCCGTTAAAGCTCTTTTCCTCACTGCGCCACGAGTAATGGAAGGTCCATTCCGCAGTCTCACCCTCGGGCGAAGATCGTAGATCGTGGACTGTCCAATCGATGACCCGACCGTCCTCGGCCAGCCACCTCGAGACCCACCGTTCAACCCAGTAGTGCCCGCGGTAGATCGGTCCGAAACTTTCGATGACGACGCAATCCTGGGTGAGCGTTCCGAGGATCGCGGACAAGTCGTGTGCTCGCCAGCCGGCGATATATTGCTCCAATGGCGTCATCGGTTTGCTGCCTTTCCGTGGATCCACCTCGATACGGCATGCCAACGCTTCGTGCACGAGGCCAGGTTGTCAGCGAGCGGCACGCGCCTGCCTCACCCCGAGCTACGAGGATCGCGGGCGTGGCGTATCACTGGAGCCGGCGCATGCCCACGGCGAGGCCAACTACCGCGCAAACCCTCAAGGTATCAGCACGCGGCGCCGGAAAAGATTTCCGATCCGGGTGGAAAGGCGACAGTCAGCTTCTGGACGCCACAAGCGGGAAGCAGACCATAACCGAGCGTGACGAGCCAACCGATGGGCGGCCGACAATGTGTGGTTTTTCTTACCCACGATAGCGCAGGGCCTCGACGATGACGTTGAAGGCCGGCGAGGACTGCCGGCGGCTCGGGTAGTAGAGGTGGTAGCCTTGAAATGGGGGGCACCACTTGCTCAGCACTTGAACCAGTTGGCCCTCGCGGATGCAGGAACGTGCCTGCTCCTCGGGAAGGTACGCAACGCCAAGGCCTGCCAAAGCGGCGTCCATGATCGGCCCGGAGCTGTTGAAGACGAGCTGCCCGTCGACCCGCACCTTCAGTTCACGCCCGTCGTTTTCGAACTCCCAGGCGTACAAGCCGCCGTAGGTCGGCAGGCGCAGGTTGATGCAGTTGTGACTGAGGAGGTGCTGCGGCTTCGTCGGCTTTGGGCACCGGGCGAAGTAGGACGGCGCGCCCACCACCACCATGCGCATCTCGGGCCCGACCGGCACTGCGATCATGTCCTTCGCCACCTGCTCCCCGAGACGAATGCCCGCGTCGAAGCGGTCCGCGACGATGTCCGTCAAGCCGTAGTCAACGGTGACCTCGACCTTGATGTCTGGGTACTCCGGCAGGATCCGGCCAAGGGCGGGCGAGATGATGGCGTCCACGGCGTGCTCGTCGGCGTTGATGCGGATCGTGCCCGCCGGCTTGTCACGATACTCGCTTAGGGCATTCATCCCTGCGACGATGCCTTCGAACAAGGGGCCCACGGTCCGGAGCAGACGCTCGCCCGCTTCGGTCGGCGAGACGCTGCGGGTGGTGCGGGCAAGGAGGCGAACGCCGAGCCGTGTCTCGAGCTGGCGGACTGTGTAGCTGAGCGTCGGCTGCGAGACGCCGAGCTTAGCCGCCGCGCGCGTGAAGCTGCGCTCCTCCGCCACTGCGAAGAAGGCCTTCAGGTCACTCAGGTCGTCGCGGCCATTCATAGATAACATCTATAGCCTCGTGCGGATTGGGCTGTCTAATCCTGAGCCCCTTCCTGACTTATGTTTTGACCGAGACGCGGCGGCAACCTCTGAAGCCATGCCTCGTGATCGCCCGCGAACCATCGTCCATTCACGACAGAAGGGGACCGAACTGATGAAGCTGCTGTCCGCGTTGTTATTTGCCCTCACGATAGGAACTTCAGCAATGGCCCAGGAAACCGCCACCCCCGCTAGCCCCCTTAGAGAACCCTCGGCCCTTTCCTCTGCCGACATTCAGGCGGTCGCTCCGGCTCTGGCCCGCTATGGACAGCAGGACATCGCCGCCAGTCTCTGGGAGCGCCCGCAGCTATCTCCCCGTGACAGAAGCCTCGTTACCGTCACCATCCTGATCGCGCGTAACCAGACAGTGGACCTTGCCCACTACATGGACGTTGCCCTCGACAGCGGCGTGACACCTCGCGAACTGTCCGAGGCGATCACCCATCTTGCCTTCTACTCGGGCTGGTCGAGCGCCATGTCCGCAGTATCCGTCGCCAAGGACGTCTTCGCCGCCCGCGGCATTGGAGGCGATCAGTTGCCGCCCGCCTCGCCGGAGCTTTGCCCCATCGACATGCAGGCGGAGGCAAAACGCGTGACCAGCGTCGAAGGTCTTGTAGGGACCGCGTCCCCGGGCCTTGCCCAGTACACCACTGACCCGCTCTTCCGAGACGTTTGGCTGCGCCCCGATCTCTCCCCGCGTGACCGCAGCCTCGTCACCATCACGTCGCTGATGGCCAATGGTCAGGTCGCACAGCTCCCGGGCCACTTGAACCGCGCCTTGGACAATGGCCTGACGAAGGACCAGGCGGGCGAGGTCGTTACCCAAGTCGCCTTCTACGCGGGCTGGCCAAACGCCTTCTCCGCCGGCCCCGTCGTCAAGGACGTGCTCGAAAGCCGACCTGACTGAGCGCAGCCTGCAATCAGCCACGGCCCAGGGCCGTTTTGTCCCTTAACTTTTGAAGGTACCACCATGAAAAACACGCTCATCGCCGCCACGTTTGCCGTCGCAGGCGCCACCTCCGCCTCCGCTCAGGAGATTCGGGTTTTCCCGAGTGGCTCTGCCCCGTCGATGATGGCCGATCCCAAGAACTTCTCCGGCCAAGTGGTCGTCGACCTGCTCGTGGCGTCGGGCGTCGAGACGCCCGCGTCGTCCGGGCTGGTGAACTTCGCTCCCGGCGCCCGCACGGCGTGGCATAGCCATCCAGTTGGGCAGATGCTGATCGTCACCTCGGGCAAGGGATGGGTCCAGCGGGATGGTCAGCCGCGCCAGGACATCAAGCCCGGCGACGTCGTGTGGATCCCGGCGGGGATCAAGCACTGGCATGGCGGAACCGACACGAACGCCATGAGCCACGTCGCCGTCACGTACATCCAAGACGGCAAGAACGCCGACTGGATGGAGCTTGTGACCGACGAAGAATACGCCGCCCGCTGACGCACCATGCGCGGAGCCGGCCAGCCCGATCCGGCTCCTCGCCGCAGCGTAGTTCTTCTCGTCTTTCTCGGCCATCGGCCCGGGCCCATGCTGCCGTCCCCCTTCGATCGGGGACGGCAGCATGGGGCTCAGCGGCTCAGGAAAATCCCATGAGAAATGATTTCCGCCTGCGCGACGCGCTGACATCCATTGCGGTCGCCGCCCTTATGGCGGTGTCCTCGCCCGTCCAGGCTCAAGCACCCCTTGAGGTGACCACTGCGGGTGGACCTGTCATCGGCACGGCAACCGACGGCATCGAATCCTGGCTTGGCATTCCCTACGCCGCGCCACCTGTCGGACCGCACCGCTGGCGCCCGCCCGAGCCCGCCGCGGGATGGACGGTGCCATTGAAGGCCAACGCACCGTCCAGCGCATGCGCCCAGAACGCCGATCTCGGCATATTCGCGCGCGCCGGCGGCAGCGAGGACTGCCTCTACCTCAACGTTTACCGGAGCGCGCAGGCCGCGGCGTCGGGTCAAGACCTTCCGGTGTTCGTGTGGATCCATGGTGGCGCCTTGCAGGTGGGCGACGGCGGCCACTACGACACGACAAAGCTGACCACCGAGGGCAAGGCGGTCGTCGTCACGCTCAATTATCGGCTTGGCACCTTCGGCTTCCTGTCGCACCCCGATCTCGACGGCGAAGGACACGACTTCGCCAACTACGGCCTGATGGACCAGCAGGCCGCGCTTCGGTGGGTGCAGCAGAACATCGCCCGGTTCGGTGGCGACCCTGCGAATGTGACGATCTCGGGTGAATCCTCGGGCGGCAACAGCGTTATGGCGCACATCGCGTCGCCATCGTCGGCGGGCCTTTTCCAGCACGTCGTCGCCATGAGCGGCGCCGGCATCATGACCCGCCATCCCGCGTTCGGTGCGCCGCGGCCGCTCGACGTGGCGCGAGACGTCGGCACCGCCTTTGCCGAGGCCACCGGGTGCGCCTCCGGAGGGGCCGACTGCCTGCGCGGCCTGTCCACCAAGCGGGTCCTCGACGCCCAGACGCCTTTCCTGCTCAACGAGTTCATCATCGATGGCAAGGTGCTTCCGATCCATCCCGCCGACGCCTACCGTTCCGGCGAGATCAACCGCGTGACCCTCGTGCACGGGTCGACGCGGGACGAGGGGCGCTTCTTCGTCGCCCTTCCCGAGCTCGCGACCGGGAAAGCACTGACGGACGAAGACTACCCTGTCTGGATCGGGCGCCAGTACGCCGCCCTCGCGCCAAGGGTACTCGAGGAGTATCCCCTCCACGACTACGACAGTCCGAGCGAGGCGTTCGCCGCGGCGAGCACGGACAGCATGTTCGCGTGTACCGGATTGGCGATGAGCCGGGCGTTGGCCGACAAGATCCCGGTCTATGCCTACGAGTTCGGCGACCGCACCGCACCGTCCTATGTAGGGCCGACGACGTTCCCGCTCCTTGCAGCGCATACCTACGAGCTGCCCTACGTCTTCACGGGCTTTCGCGGCGGCGGATATGCCCAGGTCAAGTTGAACCCGTTGCAGGAGAAGCTATCCGACAAGATGGTCGGCTATTTCGCGAACGTCGCTAAACTGCCGTCGCAGGGGACGGAGTGGCCTAAGTTTGATCCTGCTCGCGAGAACGTCATGACCTTCGCGCTCCCGGCTTCGAGGCTGGTATTGGGACGCTTCGCCAACGCACATCACTGCGAATTCTGGGACCGGACGGGCACTTATTGATGTCCGCCTCGGGATGCGACACAGAGGTGCAGGCAGTCCACTATCCGACCGCGCAACCGGAGTGCCGTCGCACGCTCCGATTCGACCAGTACTCCGCTCAAACTCTATGCCGGAGCGCTTCGAGAACGAGCGAAAACGCGGCCGACGGTTGGCGACGGCTGGGATAGTAGAGGAAATACCCAGGGAACGGATCGCACCAATCCTGAAGGACACTGACCAGTGAGCCGGAGCTCACGTAAGGCTCGACGTACTCCTCGGGAAGATAGGCCAGGCCCATTCCGTCCAACGCTCCCAAGCGAGCCAGGGTGTTGGAGTTGACCAGAAGCTGGCCCTCCACGCGCACGTTCACGGCACGTCCCAACTTCTCGAACTCCCAGACCGCCCATCCGCTGTTTGCCGTGTAACGTAGGTTGATGCAGTTGTGCTCAGCCAGATCGTGAGGGGTGACGGGCGGCTTGCGGGACCTGAAGTATCCGGGCGACCCGACGATCGCCATCCGTGTGTCAGGGCCGATTCGGGCAGCCACCATGTCCTGCGCGACCGTCTCACCGAGGCGAACGCCGGCGTCGAAGCGCTCAGCTACGATGTCGACGAAGCCGGCGTTGACGCTGATCTCCACGCGTAGGTCCGGATAGTCCGGGAGGAGCTTGGCGATCGCCGGAAGAATGATCCCTTCGGCGGGCGTATCGCCCACGGTAATGCGCACCGTACCCGCGGGCTTGTCTCGGACGTCCGTCAGGGCGGAAAGACCTGCTTCGATCCCGTCGAAGTGGGGCGAGATGGTCTTGAGGAGGCGTTCTCCCGCCTCGGTCGTCGAAACGCTGCGCGTTGTCCTGTTCAACAGTCGCACGCCGAGCCTGGCTTCGAGTTCCCGCATCGTATGGCTGAGGGCCGGCTGCGAGACGCCCAGTTCCTTGGCGGCCCGGGTGAAGCTGCCGGCCCTGGCTACAGCCAGGAAGGCGACGAGATCGCCGACGTTCTCCCGCACGACTGATAACCCCTGTTTATAGCTCCATGCGAGATCTACCGTCTAATAGGGACCGCGTACAGGCACTAGTTCTTGATCGAACGCCGGCCCGCAGGTTGGCCAACAACATCGCCAACCCCGTCAGGAAGCCCCATGCACGCCACGATCCTCTCGCTCTCCATGCTCCTCGCCTCGGCATCCATCGTGATGCTGCCCGATCGCCACGCCTTCGCCCAGGACATGTCCAACGGCGCGAATAACTTCTACAAGAGCGACACCGTCGACGTGCAGAAGGTCTCCTTCCGCAACAAGATCGGCATGAACGTCGTCGGCAACCTCTTCGTGCCAAAGGCCCTCGACCGCAGCACCCAGGCATCGGCGATCGTCGTGGGCCATCCGATGGGCGCCGTGAAGGAGCAGAGCTCCAACCTCTATGCTCAGAAGCTCGCCGAGCAGGGCTTCGTCACCCTGTCCTTCGACCTGCCGTTCTGGGGAGAAAGCGATGGCATGCCCCGCAACACCGTGGCTCCGGAGCTCTACGCCGACAGCTTCAGCGCGGCCGTGGACTTCCTGTCGACGCAGGCTTTCGTGAACGCCGAGAACATCGGCGTCCTCGGCATCTGCGGCAGCGGCAGCTTCGCCCTCAGCGCCGCTCAGATCGATCCGCGCATGAAGGCGATCGCGACGGTCAGCATGTACGACATGGGCGCCGCCAACCGCGATGGCCTGCGCAACGGGGTGACGCTGGAGCAGCGCAAGGCAGGTATCGCGGCTGCGGCGGAGCAGCGGATGGCCGAGTTCACGGGGGTGCCCGTCGCCTACACGGGCGGGACGGTCACCGAACTGACAGCGGACGCCCATCCCATCCAGCGTGAGTTCTATGACTTCTACCGCACCTCGCGTGGCGAGTTCACGCCGCCCGGCCAGCCAAGCGTGCCGACCACCCAGCCCACCCTTTCGAGCAACGCGGCCTTCATGAACTTTTATCCCTTCGCGGCGATCGAGACGATCTCGCCACGCCCGGTCTTGTTCATCGCCGGGAGCGAGGCGCACTCGATCGAGTTCAGCGAGGACGCCTACCAGCTCGCAGCCGAACCGAAGGAACTGGTCATCATCCCGGGGGCCGGCCACGTCGACCTCTACGACCGCACGGGGCTCATCCCCTTCGACAAGCTGACCGAGTTCTTCCGCGGCAACCTTAGCTGACCTCCGAACAGGGACGGGTCTCGTATCCGTCTGCCAGTGACTCGCCGACACACAATGGCGCGTCACGCCAACCCACGATCCCACAGGAAACACCATGTCCAATCCCAGCCGTTTCGTCGGCAAGGTCGCCTTGGTCACGGGGGCGGCCAATGGCATCGGTCGCGCCACTGCTCTCGCCTTCGCCGTAGAGGGGGCAAAGGTTGCCATCCTCGATCGCAGCGAGGCGTCCCTCCGCGGCACCGCCGACGCCATCGCGAGCGCTGGCGGCGAAGTCCTCGTCCTTGCCTGCGACGTCTCCCGGCCAGAGGAGGTCGAGGCCGCGGTCGCACGCGTCGTCGAACGGTTCGGGCGGCTCGACTGCGCCTTCAACAATGCCGGCGTCGAGAACGAGGCTGCCCCGCTCCACGAGATTGACCTGGAGGAATGGGACCGGGTCCTCGGCATCAACCTGCGCGGTACCTTCGTGTGCATGAAACACGAGATCGCTCAGATGCTGCGCCAAGGCGGCGGCGTGGTGGTGAACACTTCGTCGGGCGCCGGGGTGCGCGGCGTCGCGGGAGGCGCCTCCTACTCGGCGTCCAAGCACGCGATGATCGGGATGACCAAGTCCGCCGCGCTCGACTACGCCAAACTCAACATCCGGGTTAACAGCGTCTTGCCCGGCAACATCGACACGGAGATGATGGACCGCTTTACCGACGGCGACATCCAGAAGGCCATAGACCTCGAGCCCGTCGGCCGGCTGGGCAAGCCTGAAGAGATCGCGGAGGCCGTCCTCTGGATGTCCTCGGACCTCGGCGCCTTCGTGACCGGGGCGTCGATCGCCGTCGACGGTGGTTGGTCGCTCTGACCGTTCGCGGCCCGAAGGCCACAGAGGATATCGGAAAGGAACCCTATAATGCGCAGACGTTACGCCGCCGCCCTCCTCGCCCTATTCATCACGGAACCCGCCATGGCCCAGCAACCCATCCAGATCACCTCGCAATGGGGGAACGTGACGGCTGAACTCGCCGACAACGAGGCCGCTCGCTCGCTGGCGGGAATGCTGCCGCTCACGATCCAGATGGGCGATCATCTCCGTCAGGAGAAGACGGGCGACCTGCCGTTACCGCTTCCGGAAGGCGCGCGCCAGCGCGACTTCTCTTCGGGAACGCTCGGGCTCTGGGGATCGAGCGACTTCGTGATCTACTACCGGGACGGCCGCGTTCCCCTGCCGGGCATCGTGATCCTCGGCAAGGTCACCGGAGACGTCTCGATCTTCGATCGACCGGGCGAGATCACTGTCAAACTAACGCGCTGACACCGTAACTGGCGTTTAGCCATTGGAGACGGTCGTCAGAACATGATGTAGCCTCTGGCCGCTGAGCGTCGACTTGACGGATACCAGCTCCGCCAAGTCGAAGTCGTTCACCTGATCGCGGCATTGCGGCGGGGATTAGGTCTCGTCTGCGAGCAGACCGAAGCGAAACGACGAGGATGCCGCATTGGCCAATGTCTCCAGGCACGATCGTCAGATCAATACGGTTTCGGTCGCCCTAATCAAGGCTGAGCGCAACGGCTTCAGGATTGCCGTCATCGGCCGGACGATCGCCATAATGGCGATCGCTCTGGCCTCGCTGTTCGCGTTCTACTTTCCGATCAACGTCGCCGTGGCATTTTCCACGACGATGATCGCGGTCGGCGGGCTCGCCTCGCTCCTGGCAGTCGGCACACGCTTTGAAATGGCGACGAGGTTTGCGCTCTTCGCGTTCGATGCAAGCGCGGTGACCTGTCTCCTGGCGTTTGTTCCGCTGAGCAGCGGCGACGACATTCCCCAGAACCTCGTGTTCCTGACCAGTTCCACCCAGCACTATTATCTGGTCGTCGCCGCATCCGCCCTGACGCTGTCACCGACCCTTGTCCTCTGGACGGGAGCCTGGGCCGTCTGCGGCCTCCTCTTCGCGACCGGATGGATCGTGCATGGGATGGAGCAGGTTCTGACCTACAGCGACCTGCCGATCGCACCGACGCGCGACGTCTACTTCCAGATCGTGCTTAGCCCAAACTTCATCGGCCTTGCATCGAGGATGCAGGAGGCCCTCATCATCGCCTTGATGACCGCCACGGCTGCTCTAGCCGTCCATCGCGCCAGGGGGGTCGTGAAGGATCATGCGAACGCCGATGCCAGCCATCGCCATGTCCGCAATCTCTTCCAACGCTACGTTCCCGCGCCCGTGCTGCGGGAACTGCTCGACGAAGGCCATCTCGTTCCGCAGACAAGGGAAACGACCCTGCTGTTCGCGGACATAGAGGGCTTCACGCGACTGTCGGAGACAATGCCTCCCGTGCAGATCGTCTCTCTCCTGAACGAGCTGTTCACCGCGGTCACGGGCATCGTCGACCGATACGACGGTGTCGTCATCAACTATGTGGGCGACGCCGTCATCGCGTCCTTCAACGCCCCGCTTCCAACCGAGAACCACGCGGACAAGGCGATCGACGCGTCGCGGGAGATACTGGCGATGGTGGAGGAGCGTCGGTTCGACGGCGTCGCGATCCGCCTCCGGATCGGCATCGCCACAGGCAGCGTGGCGGCCGGGACGGTCGGCGCAGATGAACGGCAGGTCTACACACTCTACGGAGATGCGGTGAACCTGTCCCAGAGGCTGCAAGAGCTGAACAAGCTGAAAGGTACGAGATGCCTCATAGCGGGAGGTACCGTCAGCAGGGCTGTCAAAGACCACCGCTTGCAAAGTCTGGGAGAGGTCGAGATCCGCAATCTGTCCGCTGCAACTGAGATATTCAGTTTCCAATAACTGCCGCAGAAGCTAGCGGACACGTTCACCTCGCTGATCGGCTGTGGCGGAGACTGTATCGGTTGCCCTCGAGGACGTGCCGATGGCTGGTTGGAACGACGCGGTTTGCTTACCTGAAAGCGAGACACGGCTCGACCATCTTCACACCAGGCTGGCCATGCGTGACCTGATCAGCATTCGGCGTAAAGGCGCACGCGGTCACTCCCGCGTGTCTCCCATCCTCAGGCCACGTCTGGGAGGCTCCCGATCAGCTTGTCCAGGGTGATCGGGTAGGACCGAACACGGATGCCCGTAGCGTTGTAGATCGCGTTGGCGATCGCTGGCGCGACGCCGGTCAGGCCCAGTTCGCCGACGCCCTTGGCCTTGAGCGGCGATATCGTCGGATCGACCTCCTCTACGAAGAAGGCATCAAGATGCGGGATGTCGGCATGGACCGGGACCTCGTAGCCGGCGAGGTCGTGGTTCACGAAGAAGCCGATCCGCTTGTCGACCGCCATCTCTTCCATCAGAGCGGCGCCGACGCCCATCACCATGCCGCCGATCACTTGGCTGCGCGCCGTCTTGGGATTGAGGATCCGGCCCGCGGCGCAGACCGCGAGCATGCGGCGGACGCGGATCTCGCCTGTGTGGGCGTCGACCCCGACCTCGGCGAAATGGGCGCCGAAGGTCTGCTGCGCGTACTCCTTGGAAGGTTGCCGAACTCCATCGTACCCTCGACAACGATTTCGCCGGCCTCGGCGGCCTGTCCAAGCGGCACCGCGCGGTTGCCCGAGCTGACGTTGCGGTCGGCAAACGCCGCATCGGCCGAGTTGAAGCCGAGCCGCTGCGCCACGGCTTCCCGCAGCCTCACGCAGGCGGCGTAGACGCCTGCCGTGACTGAAGCTGCTCCCTGCTGTCCGCCGGACCCGGCGTTTCGGGAAAGCTGGAATCGCCGAGCCTGACAGCCACCATCGATAGCGGCACACCCATCATCTCAGCAGCCGTCTGCGCGACGATCGTGTAGGATCCAGTCCCGATGTCGGTCATGTCGGTCTCGACCGTCACCAAGCCATCCCCATCATGCCGAACCCTGGCTCCGGCCTTGCTGATCGGGCCGCCGCGGATTGCCCCCGCCACGCCCATCCCGACAAGCCATTGCCCGTCGCGGACGCTGGCAGGCATCGGCTTGCGACTGTCCCAGTCGAAGCGTACAGCGCCCGTTCGCAGGCATTCGACGAAGTTGCGGACGGAGAAGGGTCGCTTGGGGTTTTCGGGATCGGCCTGCGTGTCGTTGAGTATGCGAAACTGGACAGGGTCCATTCCAAGCTTCTCGGCCATCTCGTCCATGGCGATCTCCAGCGCCATCAGGCCGGGCGCCTCGCCGGGCGCCCGCATGGCGTTGCCTTCGGCAAGGTCGAGCACGGCGAGGCGGTTTCGCGTCATCCGGTTCGCGCCGGCATAGATCGAACGTGTCGAGAGGGTCGAGGGCTCGGTCCGGCCACCCGGCTGGTTGCCGCTCCAGTTCTCATGTCCGATGGCCGTAATGGTGCCGTCGCGTTCCGCGCCGATCCGGATGCGCTGGATCGTCGCCGGGCGGTTTGGTGTTGTTGAACATCAAGGGGCGCTGAAGCGTGACCTTGACTGGACGCCGCGCCGCCCTGGCCGCCAACGCCGCCAGAACGAGATCGGACTGAACGGTGCCCTTTCCGCCAAAACCGCCGCCGATGAACGGCGATTGCAGATGGATGTTCTCCTTCGGGATGCCGAGCGTCTTGGCGAGATCACGCAGCCCCCAGTTCATCTGCTGGATGGAAGTGCGGCAGGTCAGCCGGTCGCCGTCCCACCACGCGATCGTCGCGTGGGGCTCCATCATGGCGTGGGCTTGGTCGGGCGTCTCATAGGTTTCGTCCACCTTGACGGGCGCGGCGGCGAAGGCTTCGTCAAAATCGCCGACCGAGGTCTCAGGCGGTCCGCCGAACTGCGCCTTCGCCGCGACCGGCGCGGTCTCCACCTGCGCGGCGAGGTCGAACGAACCCTGCTCCCTCGTGTACTTAACGCGAACGAGCTGGGCGGCGGCGCGAGCCTCTTCGAACGTCCGGGCGACCACCACGGCAACGGCCTGGTGGTAGTTATCGATCTCGGGAGCGGCGAGGAACCGCTGGACATAGAACTCGCCCTTTCCCAATGGGCCGGCGTTCTCATGCGTCACGACCGCGAGCACGCCGGGCGACGCCATGGCCGCAGTGGTGTCGATTGAGGCGATGCTGCCCTTGGCGATGGCCGAACCAAGGATAAAGCCGTAGGCGGCATCCTGGGGCAGGTCCTTCCATTCGTAGGCGTAGGTCGCGGTCCCCGTGGTCTTCAATCGACCTTCGATGCGGTCGACGGGCTGACCAACCACCTTCATCTGGTCGATTGGGTTCGTTTCCGCGGGTGTGTCGAACTTCATGGGATCGATTCCTAGCCTGTCCCGCCACCACGCCGAGCATTTGCTCGACCAGCGGAGTCTTGAACGCGTTGTTGCCGTTCGCTTGTCATGGGCAAGCAGTCGCTTTTCGACGACGTTTGCCGCCACCTGTCATCAAGATGACCGATATTGATGGGACTCGACGGGTAGCACCTCGAGAAGATGCGGCAGCCAGTAGCCCGCAAAACGACGCAGGCCTCACTATGGACGATAGGCGGCGGCGTGGAGGCGGTGTGGATCGTCCTCGAGGACGTGCCGATGGCTGACTGGACCGATGCGGTCCACATTGCTGAGATCGAGCAACAGCTCGACCAACTTTGCGTCAGGCCCGACTACGGAGGGCCCGACCAACTCTTGGCGTCACGGCGCGCTAGGAAGGTCCCGCGCGCGCCGGTCATTCCTCAGGCTACGTCCGGGAGGTCTTCGATCAGCTTGTCCAGCGTGATCGGGTAGGATCGGACACGGATGCCCGTGGCGTTATAGACCGCGTTGGCGACCGCCGCGCCGACGCCGCAGAGGCCGAGTTCACCGATGCCCTTTGCCTTCATCGGCGAGGATCGCGGATCGGTCTCGTCGAGGAAGATCACCTCCTGGTGCGGGATGTCCGCGTGGACAGGAACCTCGTAACCCGCGAGGTCGTGGTTGACGAAGAAGCCATGCCGCTTGTCTAAGGCGAGCTCTTCCATCAGCGCGCCACCGACGCCCATGGTCATGGCGCCGATCACCTGGCTGCGGGCCGTCATCGGGTTGAGGATGCGGCCGGCCGCGCAGACGGACAGCATCCGGCGCACGCGCACCTCCGCCGTCGACACGTCGACTCCCACTTCCACGAAATGGGCGCCGAACGTCGATTGCTGCTCGGCGTCGGTGAAGGCGGTATCCCATTCCATCGTGTCTTCCGCGACCAGCTCGCCATCGGCCGCCGCATCCGTCAGGCTGACCGAACGATTGCCGGACCGCACTTCGCCGTCCGCGAAGACCAGATCGTCCGCCGAGTTGAAGCCGAGTTTGGCGGCGATTGCTTCCCGCAGCTTGACGCAAGCGGCGTAGACGCCCGCCGTGGACGAGTTGGCGCCGAACTGGCCCCCGGACCCCGCCGATACGGGAAAGCTGGAGTCGCCTAGATTAACCGCGACGCGGGAAAGAGGCAGCCCCATCATCTCGGCCGCCGTCTGCGCGATGATCGTGTAGGAGCCTGTACCGATGTCGGTCATGTCCGTCTCGACGGTGACGATACCGTCCTGCCCCAGGCGAACCCGAGCACCGGAAGGCAGCGTCATGTTGTTGCGGAAGGCCGCAGCGACGCCGACGCCGACCATCCACTGCCCGTCGCGGACCTGGCCCGGCTGGGGATTGCGGGCGTTCCAGCCGAAGCGCTCGGCACCCTGACGCAGGCACTGCACGAGTTGGCGCTCCGAGAAGGGCCGCTCCGGCTTCATTGGATCTACCTGCGTGTCGTTGAGGGCCCGGAACTCGACCGGATCTATCCCGAGCTTCTCGGCCATCTCGTCCATGGCGATCTCGAGCGCCATGAGGCCGGGCGCTTCCCCGGGGGCGCGCATGGCGTTGGCTTCAGGAAGGTCCATCTTGGCAAGTCGGTTGGATGCCAGACGATGGGCGCCGGCGTAGAGCAGCTTGGTCTGCGCCACGGCGTCCTCGGGATCGCCGCCGGTCAGGTTGCCGGACGCGCTCTCATGGCCGATCGCGAGGATGCGGCCGTCCTCGCCGGCGCCGATCCGGATGCGCTGGATGGTGGCGGAACGGTGCGTCGTGTTGTTGGGGATCATGGGACGCGTCAGCGCCACCTTCACCGGGCGCTTGGCCGCCTTGGCGCCAAGTGCTGCCAGTACCGCGTCCGTGCGCAGGAAGAGCTTGCCGCCGAAACCGCCGCCGATGAAGGGCGAGATCAAACGAACCTTTTCCTTCGGCATGTTCAGCGTCGTGGCGAGATCCGTCACGCTCCAGTCGATCATCTGGTTCGACGTCCAGACGGTCAGCTCGTCGCCGTCCCATCGCGCGATGGAGGCATGGGGCTCCATCGCCGAATGGCTTTGGCCCGGCGTCGTGTACTCTTCGTCGAGCTTGACCTGCGCATCGGCAAAGGCCTTGTCGAAGTCGCCGAGGCGGTCCTCTCCCGGAGTCGCGCTGCCCTCGCTACCGCTGCGCACGACAAGCGAAGCGTCCTTGGCCGATCCCTCGAGATCGAACTGCCCATCCTCGCCGATGTAGTCGACCCCCACCAAGGCTGCTGCCGCCCTAGCCTCCTCAAAGGTCCGCGCGACGACGAGTGCGATAGCCTGGTGGTAGTGCTGGATCTCTGGGCCACCCAGAAGCTTGGCAACGTTGAACTTGCCCTTGCCGAGCGGCCCGGCGCTCTCGGCCGTGACGATGGCGAGAACGCCGGGTGCGCGCCGTGCATCTTCAAGCTGCATGGCGGAAACCCGGCCCTTGGCGATCGCGCTCCCCACCACATAGCCGTAGGCGGTATCAGGACCGACATCATGGCGCTCGTAGGCATACGGCGCGGTGCCCGTCACCTTGTGGCGACCGTCGATGCGCTCGTGCGGCTGGCCGACGACCTTCAACTGGTCGATTGGATTGGTGCCGGCGGTTTTGTTGAACTTCATGAGATCAGCTCCTCGCCTGCGCCATCACCGCGCCGATCGTGCGCTCGACCAGCGGGACCTTGAACGCGTTGTGTTCCGTGGGCCTAGCATCGGCCAGAAGTCGTCCCGCGGCCGTCTTCGCGCCATTCGCGAAGGCCGCATCGGCTTCGGCAACGCGCCAGGGCTTCGGGGCGACGCCGCCGACGGCAAAGCGGCCCGTGCCGTCCGGCTGGACGACGGCGGCGACCGAGATCAGCGCGAAAGCATAGGACGCGCGGTCGCGGACCTTGCGATAGATGTGCCTGCCGCCGAGGGGTTTTGGAACCGTCACCGCGGTGATGAACTCGCCCGCTTCCAGCGCGGTCTCGATGTGCGGCGTATCGCCGGGCAGGCGGTGGAAGTCGGCCATCGGGATGGTGCGGGTTGCGCCGTCCGGCTTCACCGTCTCGACGGTGGCATCAAGCACGCGCAGCGCGACGTTCATGTCGGACGGGTTGGTCGCGATGCAGGCCTCGCTGACTCCCACGACACCAAGCTGGCGCGAGTAGCCTTCGAGCGCCGAGCAGCCGGAGCCCGGGTTGCGTTTGTTGCAGGGCATGTTGGTGTCGTAGAAGTAGGGGCAGCGCGTGCGCTGGAGCAGATTGCCCGCCGTCGTCGCGCGGTTGCGCAACTGGCCCGAGGCACCGGCGACGATTGCCCGCGTCAGCACGCCATAGTCGCGCATCACGCGCGCATCGCCCGCCAGATCGGTGTTGCGCACCATCGCTCCGATGCGCAAGCCGCCGTCCTCGGTTGGCTCGATCGTATCGAGCTTCAGCCCGTTCACGTCGATGAGGTGTGCGGGGGTCTCGATCTGGAGCTTCATGAGATCGAGGAGATTGGTGCCGCCTGCAATGAACTTCGCACCCGGCGTGGCACTAGCGGCCTTGGCAGCTTCCGCGGGAGAGGTGGCGCGTTCGAACGTGAAGGACTTCATGCTGGCCTCCCGGCGACTTCGGTCATCGCTTCCGCGATGTTGGAATAGGCGCCGCAGCGGCAGATGTTGCCGCTCATGTGCTCGCGGAGTTCCGCGTTCGACGCTTCGGGCGCGGCCGTCAGATCGGCTGTCACATGGCTCGGAATGCCCGCCTTCACTTCAGCCAGCACCGCGACCGCAGAGACGATCTGGCCGGGTGTGCAATAGCCGCACTGGTAGCCGTCGTGCTTCACGAAGGCGTCCTGCATCGGATGGAGATTGTCGGGTGTGCCGAGCCCCTCGATCGTGGTCACCTCGTCGCCCTCGTGGAGGACGGCGAGCGTCAGGCAGGAATTGATGCGCCTTCCGTTGACCATCACCGTGCAGGCGCCGCACTGACCGTGGTCACAGCCCTTCTTCGTCCCGGTCAGGTGCAGGTGCTCGCGCAGTGCATCGAGGAGCGATGTGCGCAGGTCGAGGTCGAGGTCGCGCCGCTCGCCATTGACGGTGAAGGAAACCTTAGACGTCACGGGCGGTAGCTCGCCGCCAACAGGTGCCTGCGCGTAGGACGAGGATGGGACGACCAAGGCCGCCGCGCCAGCGGAGGCGCCTACCATCAAGTCCCGACGATTCAATTCAAGGTCGGTCGATCTCATCGTGGTTTCCCCGGTTGAGTGTTCGGTTGGACCACCCTCCGTCCCGAATGGTTTCGGCCGGCCGACGATGTCGGCGTACGAGGCATGGGCAGCCCGATGCAGTTTGAAACTAGTCTAAACTGCGCGTTTGATTACCGCTCAAAAGCTGAATGCTCCTATGAGCGGCGGTTATGAATGGGCGGGAGGAAATAGCCGCTTTGGGAGGCGCCAGTCACAGCTCACGTCGGCTCGTGTCGCTAGACTGGGGACAGTCCGCAAGCTTCAGGCGCTCTGCGCGTTTCCGGCTTTCTGCGCCATGACCGCCATTCCGGCAGAGCAGCAGAGAAGGACGGCACTGAGGATGAAGGTGCTTCGGTAGCCGCTGTGATCGAAGAGCACGCCGCCTGCCGTCGCGCCGAGGGTGATGGCGAGTTGTATGACCGCCACCATGAGCCCGCCCCCGGCGTCTGCGTCCTCCGGCACCGTCCGGGAGAGCCAAGTGCCCCAGCCGACGGGCGCCGGGACGCTGATGAGTCCCCAGAGACCGAGAAGGATTGCCGTCGCAGTGGTGGAGGCGCCGAGCAGGATCAGCGCGACGGCGATCGCCGCCATCCCCAACGGGATGAGGATGAGGACGGAGAACAAGCGCGAGTTCAGGAGCGCCCCGACCACCGACGTGCCGACGAGCCCGGTCAGGCCGATGACCAGCAGCAGGAGCGACAGGACCGAGATATCAACCCGGGTGACGGTTTCGAGGAAAGGGCGCAGGTAGGTGAAGAGGGCGAACTGGCCCATGAACAGCAGGAAGATGGCCGCCATGCCGTAGGCGACCGCCGGATGCCGCAGCAGGCGGAAGACATTGCCCGCTGGCTTTGCCTCCGGCTCCGGCGGCATGGAGGGCATCGACAGGAGCTGCCAGACGATGGCAAGAACTGCGAGTGGCACCACCGCGAAGAAGGCGCCCCGCCAACCGATGATGCTGCCGAGGTAGCTTCCAAGCGGCGCGGCGACCGTTGCCGCGAGCGCGTTTCCCCCATTCAGCATCGCCAGCGCCTTCGGCACCGCGTCACTCGGCACGAGGCGCATGACGGTCGCGGTGCTCATGGACCAGAAGCCTCCGATGGCGATCCCGAGCAGCGCGCGGCCGGCCATCATCACCAGATAGGTCGGGGCGAGCGCAACGATCGCTCCGGAAAGGATCAGGAGCGACGTGTAGAAGAGCGTCACGGCGCGTCGATCGTAGCGTGTAACGAGGGCGGAACCGAACAGGCTGGTCAGGACGGCGAAGACACCCGAGATCGAGATCGCCTGCCCTGCCTGCCCCTCGGTGATCCGCAACGTTTCCGCGATGGGGGTGAGCAGGCTGACGGGCAAGAACTCGGATGCGATGAGGACGACGACGCCGAGCGACATCGACAGGACAGCGCCCCAGGCGGCGGGCCCGGCGGAAGCAGGTGCCTCGGTTCGGATGGCTATGGACATGAGGGTCTCTCAGTTTGACGGCGGTCGCCTGCGCGTCGGGCAGACGACCGTCTCGTTCGGCAGGCAACTTCTCCGGCCTTCCCATCGAAGTCATTGCCGGAGATAAGCCCCCGGGGTGAGTGGCACTATCCTGGAAGATCGACATGCTATGATAAACGCAGCTTATCAATCGTATCCCGTTTGCTGCCGCTGTTGCACCGTGGTCGGCGACCGTGATCCGCGAGCCGGGGGATTGCTACCCACCCATCGCGGCATTGCCTGAGCCAGCCGGCCTCGGCCGTCCGGTCAAAGAGCTCACGTAAAACGCGGCGATCGCCGGCAGGGCAACCACGCCTGCCCAATGCCCGAAGAACGGGGCGACCGCGGTCGTAAAGTCCCAGAAGTCGAGACTGTAAGTGAAGGTGAGCTTGCCCCACACGTCCAACACGGACCAACTCCAGAGGCCGAAGGCACCGAGAACCGCAGTGACCAGGCGAAGTGCCGAGGTGCGCTTGACGTTCGTGGGACCAAGTCCGAGCGTGTTGCGGACCAGGGTCATCACCCGCGTCCAGTGAAGCCCGACATGAACGCCGACGACGACCATCACCCAGTAGGCCGCGAACCAATGGATGTCCCGCAGGTAGATGCTGTCTTGAATCGGCAGGGCGGCGAACACCGACTTGGAGATGACCACGCTCGTCACGAGGAGCACCGCCATGTTGATCACCAACACCAGATGCAGGATCAGTTTCAGGACGCGACGACCGTCGTATCGTCCGTGCGCCAGGTTCGCGAACCAACGGCGGTTCACCACAAGATGCAAGGCAAGCAGGGCGAAGACGGCCGTGCCGAATAGTTCGTGGGCGATGTTCCCGAGCCACCAGTACGCCAACGACAGGAGGAGCCCCGCTGCCATGGCAGCAGGAAGTCCCAAGCGCTGGGCGACGACGGCGGAGACCGGACCCCTTCCACGGTGGCCGCGGAGGGCTATCACTCGAACTCCACGGCGTCGGAGTACGTGAACATGAACTGGCGGTCCTGTCGGCTGCGTTGATGGCAGGAGTAGCACCGCTCGACGTTCTCGTCGGCCTTGACCGATCCATCGGGGCGGAACCACTGGTATTGCCAGTCGGCGATGCCATCGCCCGTCTTTTGGGCAACGAGGTATCGCTCGAGAACATCGCTCTGGTAGTCGACGAGGACGACGTGCGACCCGGTCGGCACAGACTGGCCGGCTTTGATGGCGTCGAGCGCCGAGCGGTTGGTGAGCATGTGCTCACGCGTCACGCCCCGGCGTACCGTCGTGTAATGCTCGAGTTGCTCCAGCGGCGGAAACGTCACCGCGTTCTCTTCCGCATGCGCCGAGGGCAGGCTTGCGTCGCCCGGCAGCATGAACGACGCCACGGCGATCGCGACGAGAGCGATGGCCGCCGTCCACACCGCTCGCTGACTCTTGCTTCTCATGCACCCGTCCGTTCCATTGGTTGTTCGAGGTGTCTCGATGCCAAGGTACGCGGGCGCGTTAGGTAGGATTAGGCGGTTAAAGCGGCATAGACCAATAACGAAGGCTTATGAGTGAGTGGACTGCCGAACTGCTTTCTCGGAAGGTGCCGAAAGCTGAGAACGACCCACGGTCATGTCTGCTTTCGTGGTAGCCGAATGGACTTCTGGATGACTAAGAAGGGTCGAAAGCGGCTGGACCGCTTTCGGGCGTCGGCGACGATCGGCGCGACCAGGTGGAAAGCCGTCTGTCTGCTTTAGGAGCTTTTTCCCGATGCCGAACTGCCTGAGCCTTTGACATTGAGAGTTCGGGCTCATTGATCTCGGAGAGGCTGACAAACGGCTGTTTGTCGTCATGGCCGGCCGCGTGCTTCGCCTCCGGCCTGTCTGCTAGACCGCTACCATCATCTCCATGAGAGCGTCGTTGCCGAAGCCGCCCCCACCACCACCGCCGGACCCACCGCCGAAGCTATCGAAGCTGAAGTCACCTATTCCGTAGTCAGATGAGAACGACCCAGCGTCGAAGCCGAAGTCGCCGCCAAAGCTGTCGTAACCGCCGTTGTTGAACCCAAAATCCGTAACGCCGTAGTCGGCGGCGAACGATCCCGCATCGAAGCTGCTAGCGTCATAAGTGCCAAGGTCTGACGTATTCAACGTATCGTTGGAGAGAACCCCGGATGTGTCGGCGTACGAAACGGTTGGGTCTGTTACAAGCAAGAGATCGCCGTCTGCATATCCCGCCCGCTGTGGTTCGCCCAGCTCGATCGCCATATCGTTCGCGGCTAGATGGGCGACCGCCTCTGCTGAGTTATCCCATACCGCATCCGGCGTTGCATTCGGGTCGAGACCACCTTCAAGGGTTAAATGCGCCAACTCAGACGCGAGATTAAGCGCCGGACTCATGACTTCGCCGGTCGAAAGCTGAAGCGCGACTTCGGGGTTCCAGCCGACACCTGACGCGTCCATGAATGCCTGATCGGCATTGATATCGGCCCGGTCGAAAGTGATGCTCGTGCCGCTCGCAGCGTCGATGATCTCAGTCGCGTAAGGCGACTGCTGAAGGTAGATGAGCGATTGTTCGAGGTTGTTGGCGTCCTGCGTCGTCTCATTGATCATGTTGAAGTCGTTAGCCGTGACGCGGCCCTCACCCATGACGACGCTCGACGTAGCGGTATCAAATTGCTCTTGCATGGTATTTTTCTCCCTTACGGCGGTCCCTTGGAACTAGCTCGGGTCGAAGATTACCCAATCCAATAAACAGCTAGAGAGCCTGTGATTAGATCCGTTTCTAATAATGCCTTACCAAGCTAGCCATCCAGCCTTATCGGTCAAACTGTTTCTGCCCACGATCTGAAATATCCGGTAACCTACTCTCGGGGCTGCATTTTCGCCGAGTTCTTGACTTGGCGTACGCGATCGGTTTGCCGCGCTATCGCCACAATGCCGCGGCGCTCTCCCTAAGCCGTAACTTTTCTATAAACGTCAATCGAACCACCGAGGGTGCCGCGCGAACCTGCACCATTTGGACCACGGTCAACGGCAGTTATCAGCTTTGGCTGGCCAGACGCGCATAGTCAGCTTTCGGCTCTTTGTGGGATCGGAAATCGTTTCCCGCTTGGGGGGGCCTGCCTGTCCGCTTCCGGATCGGGTTGGGCGAAAGCTGCCTCTCAATTCGTCAAAGATCAGATCTCGAAAACCCGATCGAACCCGACGCGCTCCACGAAGGATGGATCGTGGCTCACGACGAGAAGCGCACCGTCGAAGCTCCGCAATGCGTCTTCCAACAGTTCGACGGACTCGATGTCGAGATGGTTCGTTGGTTCATCCAGGATGACGAGCCACGGTGCCGCCGCGCCTAGAAGGGTCGCGGCAAGGCCTGCCCGCAGCCGCTCGCCGCCGGACAGAGTGCCGACGACGCGCCTTGCATCCCGATTGCGGAAGGCGAACCGAGCACAGATGGCGTAGGCCTCCTCGTCGCTGGCATCGGGAAGCAGCCGGCGGATGTTGTCGAGAATGCTGCCTTCGGGATCAAGCAGCCCGACATGCTGGTCCAGCATGACGATGCGTCCTTCGGCGCGGTTCACCGTTCCCGCGACGGGGGCTAGAAGACCGGAGGCAATCCGCAGAAGGGTCGTCTTGCCCGCGCCGTTCGCTCCCTTCAAGGCGATGCGCTCCGGCCCGTCGATGCGGAAAGTCCACGGCCCGAGGCAACGGTTGCCCGCTTCGGCCATGACGCCCGCCATGGCAAGGACGTTGGCGCCTGATGGCAGGCCGCTCGGGGGCAGCGTGATGGTCAGGGGCGTCAGGACTTCCACCTGCGCACGAGCCTGTTCCGCTTCTGCCCGAGCAGTGCCCATGCGTCGATCGTTGATCGCCCGTGCCCTCCCGCCGCTGTTCTCCGCTCGCTCGGCTCGCGCATCCAGCAAGATCTTCGGCTCGGACCCCTTGGCTGCAAACGCACGTCCCGCCCTGTCGCGTCGCTCCTTCGCCTCGCGCTGCGCCTGCGCGGCCTGCCGCGCCGCGCGGACACCCGCGTCGGCGCGCTCGAGTTCGGCGCTGGCGCGGCGCCGATCCTCATCGCGGGCAGCGGCGAAGGCCCGCCAGCCCCCGCCAAAACTGCGCGCTCCGGTCGCCGTCAGCTCCAAAATGCGATCCACATCTTCCAAAAGCTCCCGATCGTGGCTGGCGACCAGGACGCCTCCGTGCCAATCCCGCATCAGGGCTCGCATCGCATCGCGACCGGCGGCGTCGAGATTGTTCGTCGGCTCGTCCAGAAGCAGGAGGTCCGGTGCCTCGATGAAGAGACGAGCAATGCCAACGCGCGTCCGCTCTCCGCCCGACAGCGTTTGGAGGCAACGGTTCAGCGGCAGCTCGGGAAGCCCTGCATGCGCAAGAGCGGTACCGATGCGGCTCTCCAAGGTCCAATCCGCAGCGTTGAAATCGCTGGTGGTGCCGTTCCCTGCCAGGATGCGCTCCAGCATCTCCAGACGATCCATGACGCCAAGGGCTTCGGCCAACGTCCACCCTCCCGGCATATCCTGCTGGAGAACACCGATCGTACCCGTTCGCCGAACAGCGCCGGAGGATGGCTCTGCGAGACCGGCGGCGATGCGAATAAGAGTGGATTTACCGGATCCATTACGGCCGACGAGTCCGACACGTTCCCAGCCGATCGCGAACGTCAGATCGTGGAAAAGAGAGCGGTCAGGCGTCCGAGCGGCAACGAAGTCGAACGTGAGGAATGCGGACATAGGCAACCGTAGAAGGGATAGAGACAAGGCGGATCGCGTTGCTCGTCCTGTTGTTCACGGCTGCACTCCCTCTGCGGTTCGTCATCCAACGTATGACTTGAACGCCTCTCTTGCAACCGAACGTCAGCTTCCTGGGATCGCTGGTGGGCGAGCGGGTGTATTGGAAGGGTCGTGTGCAGACGTTTGACCGACGTCTTGCGGCCGCAATGGAAATGATTCCGCACAGGGTGGAATGCAGTTATGCCATCGCCTGACCGATTGCCTCCGTCCGAGCCTTGGTAAAAGCTTGAACGTGTTGCGGAGTTCGTCCACGAGCATATTTGCCCGGTGAGCGAGCCATGAAGCCACTCTACTGTCGGGTATCGATGCGCAAACTCGCCTATGTCCTGCTCGTCCTATCGTTCCTGGTCGGGTGCGCGCGCCTTTTCACCGGAGTAATTTACCTGTCCGATGAACCGACCGCGGTCCTCGTTCTCAAACGAGCTCCAGCCGTGTGGATAGAACGTCCAGAAACCCGAGACCTGCTAGTCTCGGAGCAGATCGTGCTTGATCGTGAGGAACCAAACCTTTTTTACGGACACATCTACTTGCTATTGATGAATGCGGCATCGGCCCTAGCGCCCATTCTGGCAAGTACAGCGATGTTGCTCCTCGACCATTCCGTCCGGCGGCGGGTAAGCAAGCGGAGTTGAAGCACGGGCGGTGGTCCGCTTCGGGTCGAAACATATTGGGTCGCTTGCCTTTGACTCCTCGTTGACGGTTATGGTGATCAGCCGAACCCTCTCCGAAGTTAGTCGCATGCGCCACAGCCTTCTCCGCACCATCCTCGTCGGGACACTTCTGGCGTTCGGACCCGCACGGGCGGCTGAAGATCAGCTCGGTGTGTCAGGTCCGATCGACCTTGCCGGGACTCGTTATGAGCTGGCCTCGGCCGACGAGCCGCAACCCGGTTACGTGAAGCAGGACTACCTGCCCGCAGGCCAGACGCTCGACCGCTACGAGACAATGGTCCTCATCGAGTTCCTCGAGGGCGAGACAACGCCGGCCGACATTGTTCGTTCGCAAGTTCAAATGCTGGAGGAGCGCCGTGCGATCGATCCACTCGTGAACTACGAGATCTCGCTGGCGAACGAGGGGGACGCGGTCATCCTCGATTTCATCATGTCGGGCGAGACGGAAGCGGGCACCCGGATCGCGGAGTGGAACGCCTACCGCTACGTCGGGGGTAAAAACAAGGACGGCGCAGCGGGAGGATGGCTCGTCGGCATCAGCCGGAGGGCCTATGGCGAGGACATCACGTCGTTCCTCACTCGCCTCCGAGACAGCCGGGCTGGCGATGTTGCCGCGATCGTCGCACTGAACGTGCCGCCGAAGTCGGCGGATTAAGTACAAACGAATGTGCGGAGCGAAAGCTCAGAACCTACGAGGAACGTCAGGGATCAGCACATTTTCAGGCTAGGTGTCACGCAGCTTCAGTGTGCCCTTACCTTTGCTTTCAGTGGCTCTGGCTTTTTGCCGTCCGGCAGTAATTCCTGAAGACAATCGTAAATCACATCGGCCGAGAACGGTTTTGAGAGAAAAACAGCGGTTTTTGGCATTTGGTCGGGCCCGGGTTTAACGCCACCCGAGGCAACGACGATGCTTATATCAGGCCAACGTTCAGCAGTTAGCAGTGCCAGGTCGAAGCCGTTCCGCTCGCCACCCATTTCGACATCTGTAAACAGAAGGGTGACCTCGTCAGCATATTCACTAAGCAAGGCTTCGGCTTCATCGACGCTGTGCGCTTCCAAGGGCCTGAACCCTGCATCGTCGAGAATGTCCATGGCATCCATTAAGATCATGAGATCATCATCAGCAACGAGGGCGAAAGGGCGGCGATCGTCGTCAAGCTTATCCATCCGCTTTGAATGGTCGAAAAGCTGTAAGGGTCCCTTTGCTCTTGGAAAAACCACTTAGGCATAAGCAGGCCTCTTCCTTACCCCCTATCTGGCGTTCCGCACGAGCGACCCGACGTCTGCCACATGGAACTAGACTAATGTGAAGGGGGAAGCGTCTGCTTAGGAGATGTCACTCTGATGTCTCCGACGGCCTAAATGGATCGAAAGCGGCTGGACCTCTTCCAAGCGTCCGCTTTCCCGTCCCTGAGACCGGACTGGGTGGTTTCCAGTCTGTCTGCTTAGAAGCACCTACGCGAGGAAGCAGACGTTTATTGCTCTGCGCTTCCTCAGACGTAACGCGGGATCGGTCCGATCTGCTGCGTCTGGTCGGGCAGGTCGACAACGGTCTCGTCGATGTAGCACCAGCCCCAGCCTTCCGGGGGATCGTAGCCCTCGATGACGGGATGGCCGGTAGCTTCGAAATGGGCCCTTGCGTGACGATGCGGGGAGTCATCGCAACAGCCGACATGCCCGCAGCTTCGGCAGAGCCTGAGGTGTACCCAAGGACTGCCGATCTTCAAGCACTCCTCGCAGCCGCGTGCGCTCGGGGTCACGTAACGAATCGTGTTCAGGTGAGAACAGGCGGTCATGCATCCTCCTTGGCCGAACGCTCGGCGATCATTGCGTGGATTTGCGCGACGACGGCGGCGCCTTCGCCGACGGCCGCCGCCACGCGCTTCGTCGAGCCCGCGCGAACGTCGCCGATCGCGAACACACCCGGCACGCTCGTTCCAAGCGACTGCTTGCCTTGCCCAGTGACGATGAAGCCCTTGGCATCGGTCTCGACGCAGCCCCGGGCCCAGTCGGCGTTCGGATCGGCGCCGATGAAGAGGAAGAGATGACGGAGAGCCAGGCGAAGCGGCTTGGCTCCGGACCTGCCCCGGAAGGCTACCGCTTCGAGACCGGACCCTGAGTCGCCTTCAAGGTTTGCGATCTCCAGCCCGACATGGATCTCGACATTGGGCAGCGCCTCGATGCGTTCGATGAGGTAGCGCGACATGGTTTGAGAAAGGTCTCGCCGAACGACGAGATGCAGGCGTTTCACCTGGGGCGCGAGAAACACGACCGCCTGTCCCGCCGAGTTGCCGCCGCCGACGAGCGCGACCTCCTCGCCCACGCAAAGGCGCGCCTCGATGGGCGAGGCCCAGTAGGAAATGCCCGCCCCTTCGAAAGTCGCGAGGTTCGGGATGTCGGGCTTTCGATAACGGGCGCCGGACGCGATGACGACCGAGCGCGTCCGTAGGCGCTGGTTCCCGGCCAGTTGGAGCGACAGCTTACCGTCGGTGCAGTCGAGATGCTCGACCTCCACCGGGACGGCGATTTCAGCCCCGAACTTCAGGGCCTGGTTGAATGCGCGGCCCGCTAGGGCCTGGCCAGAGATGCCGGTCGGAAATCCGAGATAGTTCTCGATTCGCGCGGACGCACCCGCCTGTCCCCCCGTCGAGCGGGCATCGAGGACAATGACGCGCAATCCTTCCGAGGCCGCGTAGACAGCCGTGGCCAGCCCGGCCGGCCCGGCGCCGACGACGGCGACGTCGTAGACGGTCTCCGGATCGATCGCCGGCATCATACCGAGGCACGTGGCGACGTCCCGCTCGGAGGGCTTCTTCAGAATCGTTCCGCTCGGGCAGACGACGAGGGGCAGATCGTCCGGCAGGATGCCCGCCCGCTCGATCAGCGCGCGGCCCTCCTCGTCGACCTCTGCGTCGAGCACGAGGTTCGGGAAACCGCTTCGGGTGAGGAAACCTTGCAGTTGCACGATCTGACGGCTGCCGGGCCGCCCGATCAGGATGGTGCCGGCGCCGCCTTCGGCGATCAGCGCAACGCGCCTGAGGATCAGGGCGCGCATCACGATCTCGCCGAGATCGGCGGAGCCCACCATCAGCGCCCGGAGATGGGCGGGATCGAAGGGAAGGGCGGTGCAGCCCTCGGGGCCGGCATGGGCGGCGACGAGCGAAGGCCGCCCGGCGAGCTGGGCAACCTCGCCTGTAAACTGGCCGATGCCCTGGCGCGTCACCGAGGCTTCGCGGTTGAGCCCGTCGCGGCGCACGATTTCGATTGTGCCCTCAAGGACGACCCAGGCCGGCGCGTTCTCCTCCGCAATCTCGTAGATGGCGGCACCCGGCTCGAACCGTGTTTCCGGGCCGCTGGCGAAGCGGCGCGCAGCCGCGATCTGCGAGGCATCGAGCACGGGAAACATCTGGTGGTCGCGATTGGCTGTGTTGCTCACGGTGTTGGCCTTTCCCGGGTTCAGGGTGGCGGCGGATGGCTCCGCCGCCATAGGTCGCGTTAGCCCGCGATGAAGGCAAAGAGATCAGTGTTCAGCCGATCGTGCATCGTGATGGGCAGGCCGTGCGGCGCGCCTTCGTAGACTTTCAGGACGGCATGAGGGAGGATTTCCGCCGAGCGCCGTCCCGCCGCATCGATTGGCACGATCTGGTCGTCGTCCCCGTGCACCACGAGAACGGGCACGTCGATCTTTTTGAGATCCTCGCTGTAGTCGACCTCGGAGAACTCACGGATGCAGTCGTAGTGGCCCTTGATGCCGCCCTGCATGCCCTCGCGCCAGAACTCCTGGCGCGTACCCTCGGACACGGCGGCGCCGTCGCGGTTGAAGCCGAAGAAGGCCGTGGCGAGATCGAGATAGAACTGCGAGCGATTGTCGAGCACGGATTTGCGGATGCCGTCGAAGACCTCGATCGGCGTGCCATTGGGGTTCTCCTCCGTCTTCACCATCAGCGGCGGCACAGCGCTGACCAGTGCCATCTTCGCGACCCGCGCCGAGCCGTAGGTGCCGACGTAATGCGCAATCTCGCCCCCGCCCGTTGAATGGCCCACGAGGACGACATCTTTGAGATCGAGAAACTCGATGAGCTCCGACAGGTCGGCGGCGTAGCGATCCATGTGGTTGCCGTCCCACGTCTGGTCCGACCGTCCATGGCTGCGGCGGTCGTGGGCGATGACGCGGTAGCCTTTCGAGCCGAGGAACTGCATCTGCGAGTCCCATGCGTCGCCGCTAAGCGGCCAGCCATGGCTGAAGAGGACGGGCTGCCCCTGACCCCAGTCTTTGTAGAAGATCTGCGTACCTTCCGTGGTGGTGAAGTAAGCCATGTCTGCCTCCGAATGATGGACGCCTCGCCATGATGCGTCCGGTGGCCTCAACATCGGACAGTCGGGGGTGACGCGGTATCATACGGAGGTTTGGGACTGGCGGCTGATAGCCCCAAACCTCCGTATGATACCGCGCACGGAACCCATCGGCGAAGGTCCGTCACGACCAAATCAACGACAACGGTGGACCCAATGAGCATGATGCCCGGCAACAGCATGGTCCATGAGGGGATAGCGGTCCTCGGCTTGCGAACGCTCCCCGTTCCCAGCGCCGCAGAAGAAGCCGACCACCGGATCGCCAATAGCTTGCAACTCCTGTCTGCCCTCATTGGCCTGGAAGCCCGCCAGGCGAAGGATCTGGAAGGCCGTGCCGCGCTCGAGCGCATGCTTCATCGCGTGGCCGCGATCGCGAGTGTTCATCGTCATCTCCATGCGTCGACCGAGGGAAACGTCGAACTCGACGCCTATCTCAGTGATCTCGCCCGACAACTGGCTTTTGGGAGTGCGGGTCAGCACGTTCTCGTCGCGGACTTGGACACGCGCGGACGGCCGATCTGCGTGACGTCCGGTGACGCGAGTGCACTCGGCGTCATCGTCACCGAGGTCGTGCTGAATGCCTGCAAATACGCCTATCCGGCTGGAGTGTCCGGCATCGTGACGCTGTCGGTTCAGGAGACTGCGGATGGCTACAGGCTCATTGTCGAAGACAAAGGCAGAGGCCTCGATGGGGAGACGAAGGGAAGCGGTCTCGGAAGCAAGCTGATCAAGACGACGGCCGTGCGCCTCGGCGCTTCGGTTCTGTGGGAGAATCTCCAACCCGGTACCCGCTTCCCGCTCGATGTTCCCCATCCATGAACTCATGGACCGTTCGAAACGCTGTGTACGGCTTGCGAACGGACGGCGCTTCATCCAGCGTGCCCGCCAACGGCCGCATCGACACGGCCTGCTGGAAAGAGGCGGCCATGAGGGGCGATCCGGGTGCAAGGCGACTGGCGGCTCGAATGCAGGCTGCCGCGGCCGCCACGATAGCCGTCGCGATCTTCGCGGCCGATGTGCTGACACCATTCCAGGGCGCCGTCGCCGTCCTCTACACCACGGTCATCCTCATTGCGGCACGTGGCCACTCGCAAAGGCTCGTGCTGGCGGCGGCTGCCGTCTGCACGGCCTTGGCCGTCATCGGATACGTCCTGTCCCATCGGGCGGAGCCACTGGGCTCGCCTGCGATCCGCCTGGTCGTCAGCCTCGTCGCCATCTGGATCACGGCCGTTCTGTCCGCCCGCCAAATCGATGTCGCCGCCGAGCGACAGCGATCCGACACGCGGTATCGTTTGATCTTCAACGCCGCGGGCTTTCCCATCTGGGAGTCCGACTGGTCGGCCGCCTACGAGTTCCTGAAGGGTGGCACGGAGCCGACGCTCGACCTGGTCCGGTCCGTATCGGACAAAGCAAAGATCCGGAACGCGAACGAGGCCGCCGCCCAGCTCTTCGGCTATGCCAACCGAGGCGCGCTCATTGCCAATGGGTTGTTTCTCCACCACACGACGAGCGCCCAGGAAGGGCTCGCCCGAATCTTCTCTCGGCTAATGGACGGCGAGGCCACCGTCGAGGAGGAGGTCGAGTTCAAGACGCTGGCCGGGCAGACCGTCGAGGTGGTGCTGCGCGTGACCCTGCCTTCGGATCACGACGGTTGGAAGCACGTGCTGGTGATGGCGCTCGACCTCACCGAGCGCAACCGGACGCAGGCAAGGCTCGCCCAGTCGCAGGCCGAGCTCACCCACATGGCGCGCGTGACGACGCTCGGGCAGCTTGCCGCTTCCATCGCCCACGAGGTCAATCAGCCGCTATCAGCGATCATCACTTACGCCAAGTCCGGCAAGCGCTGGCTTTCGCGGGAGGTGCCGGACCCCTTCGAGGTTTCCGACTGCCTCGACCATATCGCAGCGAACGGGACGCGGGCCGCCGAGGTGATCGCGCGCGTTCGGGATCTGGCACGCAACGCGGACCCGAAGCCCAGCCGGCTGGAGATCCGCCCTTTGATCGACGAAACGGTGGCTCTTCTCGACCGGGATCTCCAGGCAAATGCGGTCGATCTGCATGTCTCCGTAGCCCTGGATCTGCCGGACATCTCGGGCGACCGGGTCCAGATCCAGCAAGTGCTGATGAACCTCCTGTTGAACGCGCAGCAAGCGATGACCGCCGTCGATCCCGGTCAGCGAAAACTCTGTGTAGAGGCAAAGCTCGATGGAGCCCGTGTCATCGTCGATGTAAGCGACTGCGGCGTCGGCGTCGCGCATCTGGATCCCGAGACCCTGTTCCGTCCCTTCTTCACCACGAAGAGCGACGGCATGGGCATGGGCCTGTCGATCTGCCGCACGATCGTCGAGCAGCATGGTGGCGCTCTGACAGCGGCTGCCAACGCCCGCGGTGGGGCGACGTTCCGCTTTCATCTCCCTGTCGAAACGAGTGCTGAAAGGGCCGCGGCATGAAGGCTGATGGATTGATTGGGCGTGTCTGCGTGATTGACGACGATGCCGAGGTTCGCGGATCGATCGGCAGCCTCCTGCGGTCAAGCGGGTTCGACGTGTTCCTGTTCGAGACCACGGCCGCCTTCATGGCCGATCCCGCGCGAGACCTTGCCTCCTGCCTTCTACTCGACGTGCGGCTCTCCGGGGAAAGCGGTCTCGACTTTCAAGAGCAATTGGTGATGTCGGGAATCCGTGTGCCCGTCGTGCTCATCACCGGGCACGGAGACATTCCAATGACGGTGCGGGGCATGCGCGCGGGCGCCATCGACTTCCTGCCAAAACCCTTCGGCGACGATCAGCTCCTCGACGCGGTGGCGGCTGCCGTCCAGGCCGATCGCCTGCGCCGGACCGAGGACGCAGGCAACGCCGTGTTCCGGGCTTCCTACGATCGGCTGACACCACGCGAGCGTGACGTGATGGGCCTCGTCGTCACGGGCCTCATGAACAAGCAGGTCGCCGCCCGGCTTGAGCTGTCCGAGATTACGGTGAAGATCCATCGTGGCAACGTGATGCGCAAGATGGACGCACAGTCCCTGGCCGATCTCGTGCGGATGGCCGAGGTCCTGGGCGTCCGGGACGAGTCAATCCATCGCTATAACACCTGAGTATGGTGGTGCTCGGGCTCGGTTGGGCACATTTGTATCGAGTGTTCAGCGGCTTGCTGCGACGACCACCGGAGCAAGAATCTTGACCCCATCCCCCTTGATAGCCGTCGTGGACGACGACCCCGGTGTCCGCGGCAGCATCGACAGCCTGCTGCGTTCGGCAGGGATGATCGCGATGGGCTTCTCGGGGGCGGCGGACCTGCTCTCATGCGATGCGCTGGACGAACTCGCATGCATCGTTACGGACCTGCACATGCCGGGCATGACGGGGCTCGAACTCCAGGCCGAGATGGCACGACGTGGTTGCAAGCAACCCCTCATTGTCATGACCGCCTTCCCGACCTCCGCCGCTCGCGACCAAGCCCTTGGCGCCGGCGCCCGGGCGTTTCTGACAAAGCCGATCGATCCGGATGCTCTGCTGGACGCGATCGAAGACGCGATCCACTGATAGAGCCGTTAGCGGAGTTCGCCCGAGAGGATCCTGTCGGACGCACAAGGGACGTTCTAACTTTTTGCGTCCGCGCAGTCCTGGCAGTCGGTGCGATCCAGCGCGAGACCTGCGCCTCCGGCGGTATCGACGGCACGTCGTGAGGCGGCTTCCTTCGGCGCTGTAACTCTTTCACGAAGCATCGCGCTCTCCGCACATTACCCGCCCCGGGCCTGGAGGGCCGGAACGGGTGATGTGCTGGAACCTTGCAAGCCTGCTGCGTGCCTGTCGTTTACGTGGTGGCGGGGGAGCGGCAGCTTTCGTAGAGAAACCAAGCGCGCCGTTCGGTCTCGTCGATCCAGACCTCGATCAGGCTGGCCGTTGCGACGTCGTTGTACTCGTCACACAGTGCGTGAACCGCGCGGAGCTCCGAGACAAGCTGCTTGTTGTCGCCATGGAGCTCGGCGAGCATGTCCTTGGGCTCCACGTACTCGGCATTGTTGTCCAGGATGCGCTGGCGGGTGCCGATGTCGGAGATCGAATGGATCGTGGTCCGGCCGATCTTGCGGGCCCGTTCTGCGATCGGGTCGGTCATGGCGAAGATCTGGTCGCCCTGTTCGTCCAGCATCAGGTGGTAGTCGCGGAAGTGCGGACCGCTCATGTGCCAGTGGAAGTTCTTGGTCTTGAGGTAGAGGGCGAACACGTCCGCCAAAAGTCCCTTCAGCCCCGCTCCGATCTCGCCCGTCGACATCGACCCGAGATCCGTGGGGGTGCCGAGCTCGCGATGCGCCATCGTGGGAAATTCGGTGTTCGTGTCCATGTCGGTCTCCTTTGCCATGGAACGGCGATATGCCGTTCGATGTCCCAAGAGTTACGCCGAGGATCCCAAACTCCAATCTATACGAAGATTTGCATATCTAAGTATGGGTGGGCTCGATCCTTCGCGAGGCGCAAGTTCGTCGCCGGACAGAAGCACATAGACCTGGCTGCATGGGTTGCATGAAGTCTGCAAGTGCTCCCGCGGATGCTACGAATTGCGACGGAACGAACGACCCTCGGAGGTGTACATGACAACGGTATCGACGCAAACGGATGTAGCGTCCGACGTTGCGATGGGACGAGGCCTGACCTTCGCCATGGCGGCGGCGGCGGGCATCGCCATCGCGAACATCTATTACAATCAGCCGATGCTCGGCGTGATGGAGCGAGACCTTCCCGGGACGGCCACCACCCTGGTGCCGACGGCGACACAGCTCGGCTATGCCGCCGGACTGTTCCTGCTCGTGCCCCTCGGCGACATTCTCGAACGTAGGCGCCTCATCGTCGTGCAGTTCGTGGCCCTCGCAGCGGCCCTTGCCATGGCCGCGATCGCTCCGACTGCGATCACCATCGTACTGGCGTCGGCGCTGGTGGGGGCGGCCGCCACCGCCGCACAGCAGATCGTTCCCTTCGCAGCACATCTGGCGGCCCCGGAGCGCCGGGGCGCGACGGTCGGCATCGTGATGGCGGGCCTTCTCTGCGGCATTCTCCTAAGCCGGACCCTGGCGGGCTTCGTTGCCACCAGCCTGGGCTGGCGCGCCATGTTCTGGCTCGGCGTTCCCATGGCGCTGGCCGCCGGGGCGCTGATGGCGGCCCGGCTTCCCCGCAGCGTCCCTGGCGTGGCCCTAAGCTATCCAGCCGCTATGCGTTCGCTCGTCGGCCTCTGGCTCGAGTTCGGTGCCTTGCGGTTGGCGGCCATCACGCAGGGCCTTCTGTTCGCCGCCTTCAGCGCTTTCTGGACCATCCTCGCGCTCCGTCTTCAGGAGCCACCCTTCGGCCTTGGAGCCGATATTGCCGGCCTGTTTGGGATCGTCGGTGCCGTCGGCATCCTTGCTGCACCGATCGCTGGACGCATTGCCGACCACCGCGGACCGCACGAGGTGATCGCACTTGGTGCCGCGCTGGTCTTTCTCTCGTGGATCGTCTTCGGGTTCTGGACCTCAATCCCGGGCCTCGTCGTCGGCGTGGTGATCCTCGACTTCGGCATGCAGGGAGCGCTCGTCTCGAACCAGCACCTCGTCTATGCGCTTCGTCCCGAGGCCCGTGGACGCCTGAACACCATCTTCATGTGCGCGATGTTCCTCGGTGGAGCCCTTGGCTCGGCTGCCGCCATCAAGGCTTGGGCCGTTGGAGGATGGGGCGCGGTTGCTGCCCTCGGCGCCATCTTCGCCGCCTTGGCGACCGCCCTGCAAGTCATCAGCCTCCTGCGGAGGACATGACGATGCGGATCGCGATCGCAGGCGGATCAATGGCTGGTTTGTTCGCTGCGGCCTTGCTGTCCCGGACTGGTCACGAGGTCCAGGTGTTCGAGCGCTCGCGCTCGGGGCTGGAAGGACGGGGCGCGGGCCTCGTGCCTCAGCAGGAAGTCTTCGATCTCCTCCAGACCCTCGGGCTTCACGAGGCGGCACGCGTTGGCGTCGTTGCACGCGAGCGCATCGTTCTCGGTCGGTCTGGAGAAGTCCTCCAGCGAGATCCAAGACCGCAGATGCAGATCTCGTGGGATCGGCTCTACCTTGCGGTCCGCCACGTGATCGCAAGCCAGGACCACCATGTCGGTCGCGCCGTCGTGGCTGCTGGACAGGATGCCGGATCGGCGTGGCTCGAACTGAACGACGGAGCACGGGTCGAGGCGGACCTCGTCGTTGGCGCGGACGGCATTGGATCGGCCGTTCGCGCCTCAATCATCCCTGACGATCGAGGGCCGATCTATGCCGGATATGTCGCCTGGCGCGCCATCGTGCCGGAACGTTTGCTACCGGCGCCTGCGGCAGAGGCGCTGTCCGACCGCTTCGCATTCTACCACATGCCTGGAGGCCAGGCACTCGGATACACCGTACCCGGCGCCAATGGCGAACTCGAGCCGGGGCTGAGACGCTACAACGCTGTCTGGTACCGCCGCGATGAGGAAGTAGAATTGACGCTGGCCGACAAGGACGGGCGAACGCATCCGTTCTCTTTGCCGCCCGGGAGCCTGAAGCTGCAAGCCGAACGCGCCTTGCTCAAGGCCGCCGTGCGAGATCTGCCTCCAGCTTTTGCATCCGTGTTCGAAGCCGAGGACGCGCCGTTCGTGCAGGCGATCTTCGACATGGAGACACCCCGTATGATCGACGGGCGCATAGTTCTGATTGGCGACGCTGCCTTTGTTGCAAGGCCGCATACGGCGATGGGCGTGGCGAAGGCCGCTGGAGATGCGCTGGCTCTTGCTAATGCCGTCAACGTCGGCTGGACGGCCGAAGGGCGAAGGCAGTTCGAGGATCACAGGTTACAGCTAGGACGTTCAGTTGTTCAACTCGGGAAAAGGCTCGGCGAATCTCTCGAGTGAAACCAACGGTGGCCGAAATCGGGCATCTTACTAACGGAGGTGAAGCAGCATCGTGGCCGCGGCTTCGTGTTTACCAAACGAATGACTGCTTCCGGGATGACCAAACGGTGACCTGAATGTCTTGATGGGGTCGAAAGCTGCCACGCGTTGGTGGCTTGTGCTACCTAATAGCGGAAAGATCAGGCGACCGAACAGGAAGCCGCCGTGCCCAGCGCTGTCGCCGGTCCCGATCCCGGTGATGGCGACGAGGCGACGGCGTTCTCTGCCTTCATTGCCTCAACGAGGACGCGTGTCGCGGAAGAGAGCAGCGTCACCTGCTTGAAGGGGCTGGCCGGAGTGCCGAGGGTGCTGACCACGGCGTCGCAGCCATCCAGTGCCTGGCGAAGAGCCGCTTCGTCGAGGGCATTGCCCACGACTACCTTAGCGCCGCTGAGGTTACCTGCCTTCTCAGCAGAGCGGGCGAGAACGGCAGCGTCGAATCCTCGCACAAGCGCCTGGGTGACGACGTGCCGCCCGGTCCCCCCGGTCGCGCCGAGAACAAGCAGCTTCGGCTTGGCCGCGGCCGTTCCGATAGTTGATGACAGTTCCATGGTGTGTTCCTCCGGAAGTGGGACGCCCGGTCGGGCAATCCCGTCGTTGACGATCGTCCGTAGAGTTCAGAGCCGGCCATCGGCCACGAGTTCGCGAGTCCTTTTCAGCGTCGAGAGGAGCGCACTCCTGTAGCCCCTATCGCTGTTGAACTGTGCCTGCTCGGCCTGCTCCTCGGGACCATTCGGTTCCTTCCCGCGCAGACCGACGTAGCAGTAAAATCGAAGCTGGAGAGCGCCGGCCTCGTCCTCGAACAGCTCGTTGACGATGGCGCCCTCCCGGGGTCCGGTGACTTGGAAGAAGGTAACCTTCGCCTGTGGCTCGAGGGTGATGATCTCGCGAATATCGGCCCCGGCGATGGTCGCCTCGCGGACGAGGTGGGTCGCGCTGTCCTCGACAACCTCGCAGCGGGTACAAACCAGGTGGCAGAAACTCGCGAGCGTCACGGGCCTTTAGCCCGAGTCCTGCCCAGGCTTGCTCGAGGGTCAGCTTGGTCTCGCCGTCCGGGTTCACCGGGACTGTGGCGGTCGAGTAGATAATGGGAATGCTCCTTGTTTTGGGGAACGATCGCTCGAGGGTCAGACCGCGGCCGTGATCTCGGCGACAAAGTCGCGGTAGGACCGCAGCGGGCGCCCGAGGAGTGCGGTCAGGCGATCGACGTCGTCCGTCTCAGGCACCATGCCGTCGGTGAGGAAGCGGTCGGCCATCAGGCGCATGTCGTAGGCCATCCAGCTCGGCATGAACTGGCGAAGGTTTTTCTCGAACCCGGCGGTATCGTCGCCGCCGTAGCCGATCGGGCGGCCGAGCACGTTGGTCCAGATCGCGGCAATGTCAGTCCCGGTCAGCGTGTCGGGACCGACAAGGTTCATTCGTGTAAGCGGCTGGGCGGTCGCCGACTGCTCGCGGCGGAGCAGTTCGATGGCCGCGATCTCGCCGATGTCCCGAGCGTCGATCATGGCGACGCCCTTGTCGCCGATCGGCATCGGGTAGACGCCGTAGCCAGTCACCACGTCTTTGACCGTGATGTCGTTATTCATGAAGTAGGCGGGCCGCAGGATCGTCGCCGGGATCCCCATCTGCTCGATCATGCGCTCGACGCCGAACTTGCCCGCGAAGTGGGGCACGTTCACGTAGACGTCGCTGTGGATTACCGAGAGGTAGACGACCCGTTCGATGCCGGCCTCTCGGGCCAGACTCAACGTGATCAGCGCCTGGGTGAATTCATCCGGGACGACGGCGTTCAGCAAGAACAGGGTGGAGATGCCCGACAACGCGCCGCGCATCGAGTCGACGTCGAGAAGGTCGCCCTGCACGACCTCTACATTGGCCGGGAGGTTCGCCTTGGCTGGGTCGCGAACAAGGGCACGGACGTCAGCGCCGCGGGTGAGAAGCTGCTCGACGACGTTGCGGCCGACGGTGCCTGTAGCGCCTGTGACGAGAATGGTCATTGGGGTATCTCCGATTTGCGTTGGGTACAGTTGCAAGATCGGTGATCACGGCTCATTCCAATAGACATCGATTTTGGACGCGCCGTCCCATGGGTGGAACAGATGGATCTTCTCGCGCTGGCTGACTTCAACCTGGTCGCCCGGCACGAAGGGTTCGGCCGTGCAGCCCGGGCAACCGGGCGCCCCAAGGCGACCCTGTCTCGCCGGGTCACGGAGTTGGAGGCGAGCCTCGACCTCAGACTGTTCGAGCGCGGGGGTCGCGTCTTGAAGCTCACCGAGGAGGGACGCGCCCTTTACGAACGTACGAGTGCACTCCTTACGGACCTCGACGAGACTGCATCTGCCATCGCGTCAGGGGGACACCGACCACGTGGCCGTTTGCGGATCAGTGCACCGTATCTATTCTCGCAGACCGCAATTGGGAAATTGGCGGCCGGATTTGCGATCAAACATCCCGAGGTGCGTCTCGAGGTAACGTCGGATGACCGCTCCGTCGACATGGTGGAGGAGGCTTTCGATCTGGTGATCCGGGTGAACCCTGAACCGGACGAGAGCCTTGTCGGTCGGGTCTTCCTGCGCGATCGGCTTGTGGTGGTCGCAGGCCCGGCGGTGAAGGCGCCTGACGACGGGACGCCCGTTCCAGCCGTCGTGCGGGGGATAACCAGCGCGACCGAGACTTGGAATGTGACCACCGCAATAGGGCGCTCCAGCATCACGGTCCGCCCAGTCATGAGCCTGTCGTCGATGGTCATGGTCCGCGACGCCGTGAGGGCGGGAGCAGGCGCCGCGTGCCTTCCGATCTCGCTCGTCAGTCACGATCTCGCGGACGGGACCTTAGTCCACTGGGGCGACATCGACGGACCTGAGATCGCCCTCTGGACGCTCTACCCAAGCCGTCGGTTGTTGAGCGCCCGCGTCTCCGCCTTTCTCGACCACCTGCGAGAAGCCTTTCCGAACGGGACGCCCAACGAGCTCGCCGGGTACGTCGGGCGGTAGGATCGGCGTCACGGATCAGCCGCCTAGCCATGTTCCCATACCCCGACCCAGGCCGATGCGAGCAGCGACGCTCCAAGGACCGCGTTGAAGGCCCTTGCTGACGTTTCGGACTGCACCGACGACCCCGCTCTCGTTCCAAGCGCCGCCCAGGCGCTCAAGCAGGGTAGTGAGACCAGCAGGAAGACACCCGAAAGTACGCCATACCGTCGGATGTCGGCGTCGGCACCGGCGAAGATGCTGACGACGGCCAAGGCCATGCCCCACGCCTTGGGATTGACGATCTGAAGGGCAGCAGCCGTTAGGCCGCTGGTAGGCTTGTCCGCGACCGCCTTGTCGGTGTCTGTCGTGTGGAAGGCGATTTTCCAGGCCAGACGGCTCATCCAAATCGCTCCGGCCCAGCCCATGGCCACCTGGACGCCAGGGTTTTCAGCCAGCCATCCGCCAATGCCGAAGCCGACGACGAGGACCAGCGCCGCTGATCCCGCGCACGAACCCCAAACGATCGGGAGCGCTGCGAAAAAGCCGTATCGGGCGCTGTTGCCGAGGACAAGGAGGTTGGAGGGGCCGGGCGTGATCGACGCGACGAAGGCGAAGGTCACGAAGGGCAGAAGCTGCACGAGGGCGATCGGAAGCGCGGTCATGGATGCAGCCTTGCGCCTTTGGTCGCCTTGTCGACATCCTTCCTCGGGCCGCGGATCGCGATACCGACGAGGTCCGGCCTGTCCGTCGGTTCGGCCTTGAACGCTTCGCGGTTCGCCGCGTCATGACCCGTCGCGAACATCGCCCGGACGTAGATGGCAGCGGTTAGGCCTTTCTCGCCCGACATCCGGTGGGCGCGGAGAAGATCGTTTGGGCCGGCCGCGAAGATCAGCATGGGCTGCCCGAGCAGACTCGCGAACCGACCTCCCGCGGCATCCTCGTATGGCGCACCCATGGCTTCGGGCGCCGCGCCGGCGATGCCGGTCGCCAAGAACGCGGTGACGTTCAGCTTCTGCCATGTGGCGAGATCGTCCAGGACCATGATGGCGACCTTCGTGTCGAACATGCCTTACATCCTTCGGCCACATGCGCAATGAGATGGATTGCGTGAGAGGATGCCTTCATAATGCCGCACGGCATTCGGTAACAAAGGATATCGGCAAGGTGAAGGAAGATACGAACCCGGTTCGGCCACGCCTCCCGTCACCGGCCCGCTTGGACGACCGGGACCGAACGCTGTTAGGTCTCTTGGCCGAGGACTCGACCCGCAGCTACGCCGATCTCGGGAAACTTCTCCATCTATCGGCGCCGGCCGTCCACGAGCGCGTGAAGCGCCTAAGGCAGGACGGGGTGATCAAGGCGAACGTCGCCGTCCTCGACGGAGCCAAGCTCGGTCGGCCACTACTGACATTCGTCCATGTGGACACGACGAGCTGGGCGGTGACCCGTCAGCTCCTGGCGTTGCAGGAACTCCCGGAAGTGGAGGAGATCCACACGGTGACGGGTGAGAGCGCCATGCTGCTGAAGGTCAGGACCCGGGACACGCAGGCGCTTGAAGACCTCCTCGAGCGGATCCACTCCATCGAGGGCTTTAAGGGCACGAGGAGCTACATCGCTCTGTCGACGTATCTCGAGCGAGGGCCGAGCCCAGTCGGGGCCGGATAATGGATCCACGCGGACGACGGTGTGATCGTGCCGCACCTTGCCGGTTTCCGATCTTCGTGATGCCGCGACAGGCGGGGGCATGCCGACCATGGTCCCGTGTCCCAGAAGAATGGCTTCAAACTTACGGCGGCGACGCTGCGCCCGGCCCAGAAGGACCGGGCCAAGTGGCTGGTCCTCAGCTCCATTAGTGATCCGACAGGCACGGCTGTTCACGCGATCCGGCAGGCTGCCCGGAAGGCTATCGGCGGCGCCCCTAGCAGCTTGACATCTCCATCTCTCATTAGAAACAAGGCATGCAACTAGGCGTCAGCAAATCCAAGGCACCCTGCGACCACGCTAGAGCCCTCGGGTTCCTCGGGAACCTCGTTGCCCGCCTGTTCTTTCGGACCGCGGTCGTAGGCTGAAACCCTCCGTACCCCGCTTCGAATTGGCATATCTTCCGACTGATTGCGCTGCCCATCGCAGGGATCCGTTGCATCACATCTATCGCGCCCTTTTTCCCGTTCTGATGGCGTCAGCCCTCGTTCTGAGTCCTTTGACACGCGCCGGAGCACAAGAGCCCAGCTTTCTAGCGGGTACCGAGACGGCGGGGCACGAATTGCCCTATGAGATCATGCTGCGGGCGGCACCATTGATGCAGGCCGGCAAGGGTGACGAGGCTACGTTCTGGTTCTACGCCGGTCAGCTGCGTTGGCGCTCGCGTCTGATTGCCGACCCGGACCAGGACCCGACTGGCGAGCCCGCCCTGTTCTCATCGCTGTTGGTGACGCTTGGACCTGCAGTGAATGGCTGGGCCTTCGGTGATATTCCCAAGCTTCAGCGAACGATCGACGCGGTGCTTTTCGGGGACGAGCGCTACCCTGACCCCTCGCTCGATACGGCCGTACACGGACGGATGCGCGCAGGACTGGCGGACCTTCGCGACCAGGTCGGTCGCGATGCGGACACGTTCCTTGCCGAGCGCGCCTCCCGTGGACTGGGGAGCCGATGAGGCTGCACCCACTGTATCGCATCGCCGGGAAGTGACTTCACGACTGCTTCTAGTGTTGGCGATGGTGCTCGCACTCGACGGACCGGACTAAGCGTGGGTGATGTTCAGCACGGCACCGTTGCAGCTTCACTGAAGGGCGCATAGCGCGGCTGCGTGATCTGGGTCCTCCTTTCGTCGAGCTGAACTTATGAACGCTCCTGAGGAAGGTTTGTAAGGCTTACTCCAGATGGGGAGACAGTACGCTCACCATCCTTTACGGCGCGTACGCGACGGGACAAGTTGTTGCGGAGCGCAACGACCAAGACTGCGGTGTCGGCTCCAACCAGCCTCACGGTTTTCGATGTTTGCGCACCAACGGTTGGGTTCCAGCGCGTCGATGAGAACGAGATGAATGCCGATAGCCCTCAAAGATCAAACAACGAGAGCTGACTTAGAGGTGTAGCCCCACATGGTGTCGGGAGGAACTAAGGGACTCCCATGATGGTTCTCGGAAGCGTGAACGTGGCCTCTGAAAAAACACGGGCTGCTGAGGAGAAGATGATGAGTTCAACCGACAGAACCGAGATCGGCGACCTGAGCCTAGATGCGATTGAGGCACGGAACGGAAATTTGCGCTCCGGGCTTGCCGACACCGTTGGAGAACTGCGGAACCGCCTCTCGCCCGACACCATCAAAGCGGATGTCAAGGACAGCATTGTCCAGTCGGGCCAGGATATGCTTGCCAAGCTTGAGCGGTCTGCACGGGAAAATCCGTTGCAGACCGCGGCGATTGGAGCTGGTCTGGCTTACCCGATCATCGGCATTCTTCGGAGCATCCCGGCTCCGGTACTGCTGATGGGCGCGGGCGTGGCTTTGTCCGGCCGCAACAACATCTTCTCGGGACTGATCTCGGGAGACAAGGTCAAAGGTACGGTCTCGGCAGGTAACGACAAGGCCTCCGAACTTGCAAGCAAGGCATCGGACACGGCATCGGCCGCCGCGGCCTCCGTTACCTCAACCGCACAAGATATGTCCAACCGCGTAACCGGCGCCGCATCGGCAGCCACGAACAAGGTGACCGACACCCTGACCGATGCGACCCAGAGCCTGACGGACGCAGCCGATGCCGTGACCCATCAAGCCCGGACGACCTATCACGATGCCACACACGCGGTTGGCCAAGTGACCGAACAAGCGGTTGTGCTTGGCCGACAGGGTCGTGACACGCTGGTCGATACAGTCCAGCGCAACCCCTTATTGGTCGGCGCGCTGACGGCCCTAGCAGGTGCTGCACTTGCCGCGCTCATCCCGCATAGCCGCACTGAATCCCGCTTGTTCGGCGACGCGAGCTCGCGAGTGAGGCAGAAGGCCGAGGCGACTGCCCGCGGAGGTCTGCACGCCGCAATGGACGTCGGCGAGCGAGTGGCTGCCTCGACCGTGGACGCCGCCTCCGACGAAGGCCTCGACGTCGAGTCCGGCAAGAATGCAATCCGTGATCTTAGCGAGCGCGCGGCAGCCGTCGTCGATGCTGGCGTGAATGCCGTCGTGCCGACCGACGAGCCGGAGAAGCCCATCACGACTCGGCCAATGGATCACTGAACGGGCCGTTAGGCCACTGACCAACCCATAGTCAAATGCATGGAGACCGACATGAGCAACACCACCTTCAATCAGAACCAGACCGCGAAGCCAGACATCACCGATCAGGCAAAGGCCGCCGCCGACAATGTCGGTGCCGAGGCAAGCTCGCTTGCAAACGAGGCGAAGGCCGCCGTGAACGATCTCGGTGACCGTGCCAAACAGGGTGTTCTCGACGCGGCAGATCATGTGCGCGGTCTCGCCGAAGAGCAAAAGGCCGCAGGGGCTGACCGCTTCAAGGGCTATGCCGGGTCGATCAACCGCGCTGCCGACAGCCTCGACGAAGAAATGCCGATGGTCGCCAACTTTGCCCGGAAGGCAGCGGGCGAGATCGAGCACTTGGCCGATGCCGTAAAAGATCGCGACCTTGCCGATCTCGTCGGTGTCGTTCACGACTACGCTCGCCGTCAGCCGGCTGTGTTCCTCGGCGCCACCGCGTTGGCTGGCTTCGTCGTTGCTCGGTTCCTGTCGACCTCAGCCCAGAAGCGCACACGCGAGGCGAACGTCGGTGACTGGAAGAGCGATGCGGACCATGTCGGCGCACCCCGGCCGCTGCCCGTCCGCGGCACACTGAGCTGAAGGGGCATCGGATGGCTACGTCCCCCGACGACAGAAGCTTCTCGGAGCTGATCTCCAACGGCCTCGAGCAGCTCTCGGCCCTCTTCCGGAGCGAGATCCAGCTCGCAAAGGCGGAGATGGCCAAGAAGGCAACGAATGCCGGCGTGGCCATCGGACTGATGGTCGGCGGAGTAGCCTTCGCGATGGCTACCTTGGTGATGCTCTTAACCACCGTCGCAACCTTTCTCGTTGAGGCGGGCATGGGTGCAGGGCTGGCGTTCCTGCTAGCCACCGTCGTCGGGGGCGCGGTCGCTGCGATCCTCGTATTGGCAGGCGTCAAAAAACTGAAGTCCGAGACAATGGTGCCCGAGCGCACGGTGCATCAGGTCCAGATGGACGCACAAGCGGCGAAAGGAACCCAGCCATGAGCCATACATACGAACGTCCCGTCCCTTCCACATACGCGGAAGATCCCACCATTCCCAACGCCCGGAACACCGTGACGAAGAAGGACTTCGGAACCAGCCTTACGGACGCTGTCCGCGAAAACCCGGCGTCGGCTGCGCTGATCGGCATGGGTGTCGCCTGGCTGTTCTTCGGTGGAAGCAAGACGTCGCTGTTCGGCTCGAAGCGGGACGACGATCGCGACCACGGTCATCGCAACCGTCATCGGTCGGAGCGCGACGATTACGAGATGCGCTTTGAGGCGCCACGTCACGTTGGTCGAACGTCCGACCGGTTTGGCACCATGGCGAGCGGTGTGGGTAGTGCCGCCAACGATGCCGTGGATGCCGTCGGCTATGGTGCCCAGCAGGCAGGATCCAGTATTGCCAGCGGGGCATCGTCAATCGCTGGCGCGGCATCCCAAGGGTACGACGCGGTCGCCTCCTATGCCGGCGACGCGGCTTCCTACATAGGGTCGCACGCCTACGACGCGGGTAGGGCTGGCTCGCGGATCGCAAGGAGCCAGGCCGGACACGTGCAGCAGACAGTCGGTGAGTTCTTTGAGGACCAACCTTTGGCGCTCGGCGTGCTCGGACTTGCGTTGGGCGCGGGCGTCGCAGCGCTGCTTCCTGTCTCGGACATCGAGCGGGAATATTTTGGTGAGACCAGTGACGAGCTTAAGGCGCAGGCGCGCTCGCTAGTTGGTGAGAAGATCGGCGAAGCCAAAGATCTGGCGGCGACAGCGCTGGACGAGGTTGGACGCGAAGCCGAGGCGCAGGGCCTGACGAAGGCAAAGCTCGGAGAGGTTGCTGCTGACCTAAAGGACCGGGTTGGCAACGTGGCCAGTGCCGCGAAAGAAAGCGTTTCCGAGGCATCGCCCGGCAAGCTTTAGTTTGCAAGTCGGGATCGCCAACGAGCGGTCCGTGCCGTGAACATCCATTGGAGACGGGAGGGCATGTCCCTCCCGTTTTCGTGCGTGGCAGATCATCAACGGCAAGAACGGCATGAACCTTTCCCTCGACCTCAGTCCCGACCCCTACATCCTCATCCTGACAGTGGTCGGATTGATCATTCGGATGTCGATCCTCATGCACGGGGTCACAGTCACGCCCGTCATGCGGATGCTTGCACAAGCCATGGCAAGACCGATGCAAGTGACTGCATCCCTTCGCCTGAGCTGCAAGGGCTCGCGGAGGTGCGCGCTTCGTAAGGCCCTTTCCGAAGCTTCAGTTGGCGCCAGCATGCGGTGCGGGCTCCTCGGTCGAGATCGCATCGGTGGTGCGGCCGGGTACCTCGGGTGACCCATCCGCGTGCTCGATCACGATCTTGATGGGGCCGGGGTTGATGGAGCCGAACTGTGACGCGAAGGCGATCTCCGCCGCATCTCGGCCGACGCCGATACGCACGAGTCCGTCGAGGTTCGCCTGCCTCGTCGCGTCGAACAGCCACCAACGCCCGTCAAGATAGGCTTCGAAGACCGCGTGGAAGTCGCGTGGCTCGAGGCCATAGGCGTAGCAACTGACGAAGCGGGCAGGGATGCCCAGCGCGCGGCAGAAGGTAATCCCCAGATGGGCAAAGTCTCGGCACACGCCCGCGCGCAGCAGAAGGCTTTCGGATGCCGTCGTCTGCGAGTCGGAGGAACCTGGCTGATAGTCGAGGTTGTCGTAGATCCAGTTGCAGATTGCAGTCACGCGGTTGTGGCCCTTCGCCATCGATCCAAACTCTTTCTCAGCGAACGCGCCGAGACGGTCCGAAGGGACGAACCGCGAGGGTAGGAGGAACGGCATGATGGCGAGCGGCAGATCGCCGATGGGCATCTCGCCGATTGTGTTCGGGTCGGCGCGGAAGTCCGACAGCGTCACCTCGGCCTCGTACTTGACGTGCAGGGGACCCGGCTCCGCCGACACGGAGAAGTACCGATTGTGGATGTCGGGCGAGGTGTACGCACGCCGCTTGATATCAGGGGAAAGCGTGAGCCTCTCGACCAGGTCGAGATGGCGCTCGAGCTTGGCCACCTCGAGATTGAAGATGAACACGGTCGGTGCCAGCACCTCGTAGGAAAGCTCGCAGCCGAGACGGTATCTGACGGTCATGAGAGTGCTCGCGTGGTAATGACAGGATGGGGGAAGGGCACCGCCGAACCCTCGCTGACGATGCGTCGTCCCTTTGTGGGTATGCGCTCGACCGTCCGAAAGCGGACGCTTCGGTCTGGCCAGAGGATACGCTTCTGTACCGGGGATCGTAACCGTCCTTCACATGTTCTCCCTGCGTTCAAAAGGGGGGTCGACATGTCGGAAACAGGTTTCGCTCCAGACAAGGATACTCCACCCACGCATGCTGAGAAGCTCGTCGCGCGTGAACAGAAACAGGCCCACGCCGAGGCCGCGACGGAGCCAGGTCGCGGCCGCGAAGCTGACAAGCCTAGCGAGATACCCGCGACAGGATGGAAGGACATCTTGTGGAGGGTCTACGAGGAGTTCTCGAGCGACCGCCTCATGTTGGTCGCGGCGGGCCTGACGTTCTACCTGCTGCTGGCGCTGTTCCCGGCGGTGACGGCCTTCATCTCCATCTACGGGCTCTTCAGCGATCTCGGCACGGTGAACGACCATCTCCAGTCGATGTACGGAATCCTGCCGTCTGGAGCGGTGCAGATCATCGGCGAGCAACTCGAGCGCACCGTTAAAAAGGGCGACGTCACTCTCGGTTTTGGTTTGGTGTTCGGTGTGGGCGTTGCGCTATGGAGCGCTAACGCGGGCATGAAGAGCTTCTTCGACGCGCTGAACATCGTCTACGCCGAGAAAGAAAAGCGTAGCTTCGTCAAGCTGACGCTTATCTCCCTCGCGTTCACCCTCTGCCTCCTAATCTTCATCGCCTTCACGCTCGGCGCCGTCGTCCTGATGCCGATCCTCTTCGAGTACATCGGTCTCGGCGGGCTCGAGACGGCGCTGTTGGTCCTGCGCTGGCCGCTACTGCTCGTGATCGTGACGCTCGGCATCTCCATCATGTTCCGCTATGGACCGAGCCGCAGCCGCGCAAAATGGCGATGGGTTACCCCGGGGGCTGTGGTAGCGGCCGTGATGTGGGTGGCCTTCTCCATCGCCTTCTCGTTTTACGCCACCAACTTCGGGAGCTACGATGAAACCTACGGCTCGCTGGGAGCGGCAATCGGCTTCATGACCTGGACGTGGCTCTCATGCATCGTCGTCCTCTTCGGCGCCGAGCTCAACGCCGAACTCGAGCACCAGACCGCCCGTGACACCACGCATACGCCCGAGCGGCCATTGGGGCAGCGAGGGGCTGAGATGGCCGATACTGTTGGCGAAGCGCAAGTTTGATCGGCCATCGAGGGGCGGCCCAGCGCTTGGCCACCGCCATTCAACCGATCGCGTAATACCTTACCTGCTCTGAACATCGGTACCCATTTTTCTCCGACATCAAGGGCCTCTCCGGACTGCGGGTTCCGCCTGCACGCGGCGCTCGTTTCCTGACCGAGAAGCTGCCAAACACACGGATCTCGACCCGCCCTCCGTCTTCCAATGCCTCCACAATCTCATCGAGGATCGTATCGACCAGCTTCTCGATGTCCCGCTGAAAGAGATGCGGATTGCGGCTCGCGATGATTTGGACGAGTTCGGATTTGATCATTGGCTCACACTGCGATCCGGACAAACGGCCAGGCAAGGCGGTTTTCGTCGTAGCGCAAGTCATCGTCTACGATTAACGCGCTCATCAACGTGGTACACCAACCCAGCATCTCCTCTCGATAGATGACCGTCATACTCCTGAAGGATCGACGTGCTTTACGACCGCTCCCGAACGGGAGGTAGGAATAACGGAATACGACAAGGAGAGCCTCGGCATCGCGGACCTGATTGCTGACGGCAGTCCGACGACCAAAGCGCTGCGCATTCATGCTCGGATGACAGTCGAGAGGTTGGCGGAGCTGTCCGGCATGAACCGCATGCGGCTTCTTACGATCAAAAACGGATCGACGCCGACGACCGATGAGGTGCGCCTGATTTCAGCAGCTCTCGAGCAGTCGACCCGTCTGTGGCTGTCGTAGGTGGACCCGTCATTATTCGGTTGTCGTCGAACAGTATAAGGGTCCGTGAGAATGGAGCCGATGCGATGCGCCTGGTACTGATCGCAGCTCCCATTGACAGACGTGGCTACTACGATTCAGCTGTCCTCGACGCAAAGAAACGAGGTGAGCGACCTGCGGTCCTTCGCCGCGACGAGGACTACGGCGTCAAGGCGCGTTGCTTGCTGTCCGTCGTCGATGCGGTAGCGGTTTACGAAGATCTAGCGCTGACGGACGACATGCGGTGGATGATCAGCATCGCTCTTCATGAGCGTGTTCCGGTCGAGTATCGCCGCCTTCCTGAAAACCGGATCAGCGTCATCGATCGTGCCAGAGCAGCCTAGGCAGCCTTTCCGTTCTCCACCTGCTTAATCCTTGATCGCTTCCGCTTCTTCGACTTCGGCTTCGCCTCGTCGTCCCCGCCGCCGCGCTCGGAAATCGCCATCGCCTGGAGCTTGGCAACCTTCGCTGGATCGGAGTCGGAATGCGAAATCACGGCATAAAAGGCAGCTCGGACTACATCGGACTTCGACGCGTCCGGGTGCTTTTCCCGCACGGCCGCGAAGAGCTGCTTCGGTCTGATGTTTGGAGTTGCCAGATCAATCACAGTCCCTGCGATCAGTTCGATGTCCGACGGCATTTGAGCGTTCCCGTACATTCATCTGAATGTCACAGAAACTCAAGCTGGCTATACATGTCAAGAGAACGACTACCAGAGCTTAGGGTGCGCATGCTGCGTGCCGTAACGAATCTCCGGCGTTTTCCGAACGCTTCCCCGGTGGTTCTCCTCAGAAATCAGACGTTTGGTGCTTTGACTACCGTTTGAGGAAGGGTATCTTTGCCACGATGGCGGCGTCACGTTCGAGTCGGGCTGCCCGGAGCCGCGCCGTCTTCGCCGCGGTCGCTTCGACCTGCGACTGTGCTCCAGAACCTGTCCCTCGCGACTCCTCTTGCTCGGCGTTTGGACGGAAGTGCATGTTGGCCGCCCTGATGGCCGGCGAATCCTTGTCTGTCATGATCGATCTCGTTGATTCGTGTTGCCTGTTGCATACCCGGATTCGTGGGCAACGTCGCAAGCAGATCGCCGCTTAGGTTTTCGGCGCCCGTTTCTTCGAGAGCCGTTTCGGGGGCGCATTTCTGAGAGCTTCGGCATCAACCACGGCTTGGGCCGCTTCCTGAACCTGCCTCGCGGCCTTCAACCGTGCTGACTTGGCTGTCATTACTGCGCGTTCGGCTGCGATGATGTCGAGACCGGAGCCCTTTTCGTGTCGTTCGCTTTGCTTCTGGAAACGTGCCTCGGCTGCAAGTAAGGCGGGCGAAGTCGTTAATTTTCCGGAGTCCACGCACTGCTCCCGTTCGATCCGGTTGCGCCTGCGAGCTTCGCGACGGCGGCAAGGTTCATTGGAGCGACGTGATCGTTTTTCGCGACAAAGAGTAGCTCTTCCGATGTCGTCGCGCCGATCCTCGCCATTGCGACATCGAGCGTGATGCGGCCGTCGCGCCATTCGGTGAGAGTGCGGTCGGTATCGAAGCCATCGTTGATGTTTTCCATGTTTGCATCTTAGGCCTTTTCATCGCGGTAGGCGACAAGCGATCGAGCATCGGGCTTAAGCCTGCGTTTGGGTCGCATGGCACGGAGATACCGCTTCCGGACGTTCGCCAGCGTCTTTTCGGAGGCGGGAGCGAAGCGCATCGAACCTCGTATTCCCGGGCAGTCAGACTGCAAGGATCGCGGAGATGGAGTCCATGACCGTGGAGTCCGGCATCGGGACGACGGAGGGAACTGACGGCTGGACATAGCGCGCCACCTCAGCGTCGGCCTCGTCGCCGCCGAAGGTGCCGAACGGGCCACGAAAACCGTTGAGCTTCCAGGCGAGTTCCAGCGCCTCCGGAGAGGTAAGATCTCAAGTAGCTGCGCGACGACGGTCTCGTAGCGCTGACGGAACATATCCAGTTCGGCGCGGGCCGAACCGAACATGCGCGACAGGAAACCGCTCGCGCAGCGAAGCCGGGTCGACGCCCTTCACCTTCAGAATTACCTCGGTGATGAGGTCGCCGCCGGCTCCCGCGTCCCCGGACCGCGTTTGAGCAAGAATCCTCTGCGCAAAGCCCGTGACCTCACGCTGGGCCCTCTCACCGTAAGCGGACAGCGTAGCGCGGTCGGACAGCACGATCTGTGAGCGCACGCGCTGAACCTCGACCGCAACCGCGGAACGACCTTCTAACGGGGGCGCATCGAAGGAGTTGGAAGGTCATCACGGGTTGGCTATTATTCGAGATTGAGGTCCACCCAAACAGCGGCATGGTCTGACGCGGATTCCTGTTTCCGAGTGATCTCCGGATAGGCCTCCCACTTCCGCGGGCGAACTCCCGGCCACATGCCTTCCCTGAACACGCCACCCGCGGTGATACGCTCGAACAGCTCGGGTGAAAGGAGGATGTAGTCGATCTTGTTGCCTGCCAGGCAGGAATCATAGGTGCCGGGATGGCCGCCGTCGTCGAACGCCGGATGCTCAAAGGCATCTCTCAGGTCTGTCTCCGATAGCAGCGGGTCCAGCGGTGCGCTATCCGGGGTATCGTTAAGGTCGCCGATGATTACGACGTACTTCTCTCCGTCTGCCTTCAGTCCCTCATAGATTTCTGCGATGCGCTTGGCTTGCGCGCGACGGCGCTTGTTGGACACTGCTGGCGAGCCGTAGCCCTTGCTCTTGAGATGGTTGACCAGGACAACGAGCCGATTGCCGCCGGGCGTTGCAACATTGAACTCGGGACAGTCGCGGGAGAACACGGGCGACCCGTCCGGCTGCCTGTCGTCTACATGGCTGCGCATCATGCCAATCGGGAATCCTTCACGGGTGACTAGGCCGACGTCGATGCCGCGTTCGTCGTTACCGTCGATCACCATGACATGCCGAAAGGCGCTCCCTCCGATCGCGGGGAGGATCTCCTGGTTAAAGGCTGACAGGACGGGGCGAGACTCTGCTTCGACGATTCCGAGCACGTCCGCCTCGACGTCCACCATGACACGTGCGGTGTGCCGCATAGCCAGTTCGTTGACCGGCTCGTCGCGCAGCTCGAGCGTGCCGACCCAGTCGACGCGGCCGTCAGCCACGATTTCGATGCCGCCGGCGCGGGGCCGCTTCACCAGCCCGCCCCGATTGCGGCGAAGGATCACGAAGGGACCAGTGTCCGACCGTTCCAGCCCAAGCTCGATCATGAGCTTAGCCATTCGCGCTTTATTGGCATCGGTGTAGCTGACCGATCCCAAAAGCTGGTTGAGCTCTGCGAAGGCTTCAAGGACTGGTTTGCCCTCTTCCCAGGTGTCCAGGTTCATGGCTTTCGCGCGGTCGAAGAGGTTCTCCACATTATAGACGGCAATGCGCATCCCGGTTTCCCCATTCAGACAGCCGAACTGACCAAGCAGATCATAAAGGATTGTCACAAGCCGCATATGACGGGCGTTACAACCGCCATCGAGTCGGATGAGAAGGGTGCGCGATAGGCGTGGCGGTTCCGGATAGGCGAGCGGGCATAGCCTAGGTACGCCTCACGGTAACGGGGCTCGCCACATCAACGACGGACTTAAGGTCCATCACCATTTGTTCGTGCTTCCCCGTCGCGCCGCCAGAACGCTGGGGGCACCCGATGGCCACTTCGTCAGTGCCCCAGCCAGATCGTTGAAAGAGCTATCCGAATGCATGATCCTAGACGCGATCACCCCACCACGGCAGTGCCTGTCGGCCAGGTGCTTCTCAGCCTTGGAGACGGCGACGGGGAGGACCCGAAGCACAACCTGTCGGCTGGAACCCGCATCGGCAATACTCTCTTGGTTGCGGGAGACGAGATGGCGGTCCTCGAGGCCCTTACGCTGGACGCCGCAGGCGGTTCTTCCGCCCACGAACGATACGAGCTCGCGGACCTGCTCGACCTCCGCAAGCCTGGGGAGGAAGTCGACATCGAGGGACTGTCTGCAGAGGCCGGATGGCTTTGGATCGTCGGCAGCCACGCGCGGGCCCGCAACAAGCCGGATAAGACACCCGACGTGCCGATCGAACTCGCCAAGTTGGCAGACCTGAAGGACACACGACCGCGCTGCGTGCTCGCGCGGATCCCGCTGGTCGAGCGAACCGAAGCACCGGGAACTTTCTATCCAACACGCTTGGACGGAGACCGCCATGCCGGGATGCTGCGGCAGACGAAGCACGGCAACAAGCTGGCCGAGATGCTGCGCCTCGACGTTCTTCTCGAACCGTTCACGCGTATCGCGGCGAAGGAGGGCGGCGTAGACATCGAGGGCATCGCGGTTTCGGGGAACCGTCTCGCGCTCGGAATGCGCGGACCCGTCATCCGCGACTACGCGGTTTTGTTGGAAGCCGGAATTGCCGCGGAGACTGACGGTACGCTGAAACTGCCGTCGCCGCCGATGAAGCGGCTCCTTGACCTAGAGGGCCTCGGCATCCGGGACCTCAAGCGCCGGGGTGACGATCTGCTGATTCTCGCAGGACCGACGTCCAGCCTGTCGGGTCCTTGCGCGCTGTATGTCTGGCGGAACTGGGTGAACGAGCCTGCGTCCGGACAGGACACGGTAGCGGTCCATCGTCCTGAACGCCTTCTCGAGCTGCCGCACGGAAGAGGTGTCGACCATCCAGAGGGCTTGGCTCTGTGGGGCAGGGACGGCGGGAAGGAACGGATTCTCGTCTTGTGTGACAGTCCGGCGCCCGTGCGCTTCGCCGATGGTCCAGCAACGTTCCTTGCCGACCTTTTCGAGTTGCCAGACTGAGTGGCGCCCGATGTCGTGCCGCGCAGCAGCGAGGATCCACGGGAGACATCGAGAACACTTCGATGAAGGTCTTCTGCTTGATGTTGACGAGGCCAAGGATCGAATCCTGGGGTGGGAGAACCCGCGCCTTGTGCTGGGACAGCGAGCGGATATCGAGCTCTGCGACAATCGCCTCCAGGACGTTAGTGCCGTTGGGCGGTGAAGTCGCCGCAAAGGACTGCTATCCCGCGAACGTCGCCTCCTCTCGGCCGGCCCGTTCCGAACTCCCACAGCGAGCCTCACATGACCCTGAGTCGGTACCAACGGCTGCGACGCTTCGCGATCGCCGCGCTTATAGCGGCGGCTTTCCTCGTCCTTCTCTTCGTCCATTCGGTCTGGGACTCCGAGACCCACGCCATCCACGACCTGGTCGAAGCGATCGGCCTCGGCTTCATCGTCATCGGCATTATCGGACGCATGTGGTGCACGCTGTACATCGGCGGCCGCAAGGCGGCGGAGATCGTGGAGGTCGGTCCGTACTCCATCACCCGCAACCCCCTGTACGTCTTCTCATCGATCGCCGCAGGCGGGGTCGGTGCGCAGACGGGAAGCATCGTCCTTGCGGTCTTCTTCTTCGTCGGGTGCGTTGCCGCCTTCCAGCTCGTCATCCGTCGGGAGGAACGTCACCTGACGGATGCGTTCGGGACCTCTTACGTCGACTACATGCGGCGTGTGCCACGGTTCTGGCCGCAGCTCGGCCTCTATCGCGACCAGCCCATCCTCAGCGCCCACACCGGACGCCTCTACCAGACGTTCAGGGACGGCTTGGTGTTCTTCGTCGCCAAACCTGCCTTCGAGCTGGTCGAGCAGTTGCAAAGCGTCAACGTCCTGCCCGTTTTCCTCTACCTGTACTGAAGTGCCGAAGGTGAGCTAACCCGCAGCGATAGGAAGATCCCGCCGCGTCGACCTTCGCCCTTGCGGACTCAGTACCGAGCCTTCGCCATTGAGGTTCGCGTGATTATGTTCCCGACAACCGCTGACCGTTGGCCCGACGCTCCATCCCGCTCGACGGTATGAATGAGGAACGTCTGACGGGGATCCCAACCGTTGACCGCCTCGATCGCGGGAACGCCGTACTCCTCCCGGAGCAACCGAGCGAGGTCTAAAGCCAACAGACCAAGTTTGGAGAACTGGTACCTTACCTCGTCGAAGTGCTCCTCATATCCTGGGGCTAAAGCAACATGGGTCTTGTAGTCAATCGACTTGCCAGCGCTGTCGACGGCGTTGGGAAGCGACAACAGTCGGTACATCAGCTCAGGCGGTATCGACCGCCAGTCGACGTCATCCGGCATGCGGAGTGTTGGGTGCGCCACGCTCGCGTGCAGCTCGCCGTCTTCGTATTCGCCGCCATCGGCGACGACTTCGCTGCACTCGAAGATGAACCTGTCCAGAATGCAGGTGACACGGATTGCAAGGTGCCGGGCAAGTCTGGATCGCTCGTTTCCGTCTATTCGTGCCCTTTGACGGCGCCAGATGAGATGTCGGATAGCCAGGACACATGCCGTGCCGCAGGTCGTCGCGAGAGCTGTCCAGACAATCTCAGGGATGTTCAATTCCTTGGCCTTTCAGGCTGGACGGCCGTCGTGGCCGAGACGATGCGGTCAGTAGCTGGGCTGGCTTGCCTAGATCAGGGTTTGCTGACGGCTCATGTTTTCAGATGGCAACCGCTTCAATCGCTTCTCGATGCGGACGCTTGCCTCTTTCATCGCTGAGGCTGCATCCCGTTCCAATCTGGCGCATGGAGCCGAGCGGTCTTGGCAGCGGTGCCCTCGGCTTCGGCCGCTATGATCCGGACGCCCGTTCCTCTCGTAAGCCGCTCTCCGGCGGCCCGCCGGGAGAGGCTCATCGGCCTTCGCTTAGGTAACGTTCCCGCTCTCCCAGTTTCGTTTCCATTTCCGCCATCTCCTCCCAGCAATGCTTGAGAAGCCGCAGGGTCGACGCGAGCATCGCTTCGCGCTCGTAGCCGGGAGGCGAGCCCCTTAACAAGAGCTTGAGGTACTCGCCTCGTTCCGTAATGCCGACCATCCACTCGAAGAACTCGTCCTTGATGACGGGCTCGGCCTGTTTGGCTAGCGGCATGGCGCTTGCCGAAGGCAGACGATCCATCATCCCCGCCCAGCTCCCATGACGATGCGGTCCCGTCGGTTCGATCCGCATAATGCCGAGTGTGCCGTCGGGACCCTTTCCTCGAGTTCCGCGGTCGTCATGACGAATACGCGGTCTCGACCTGGATCCTCGCATTTCGGTCGAGCGGAACGAGGGGCAGCCGTACCGTGCCCTCGATCCCACGACGTCTCGGCGATCCGAGTCTGCGAACGATCGACGGCGGCACAGGGGAACATTTCGCCTCAGAACTCATTTGACAGCATGCTGTCGATATGACGAGGGGCTGACATTGAGCGAGGATGAAGCGACCTACCTTGTCCGCACCCTGTCGATCGCGGTCTTCGAGGCGAACGGCCGTTTGGTCGAGACGGGCAATGACCTCGTCGGTCAGATCGGGCTCAGCACCGCTTGGTGGCAGGTGCTGGGGGCTCTGGGCTATGCGCCGATGCCGCTTCCGGTCGCCCACATCGCACGCAACATGGGCCTGACCCGTCAGGCCGTGCAACGGGTCGTCGACCTCCTTGAAAAGCGTGGTTTTGTCGCCTTCGGGCCCAACCCACATCACCAGCGGGCCAAGCTCGTTGTGCTCACCGAGGCGGGACGGAAAGCCCTATCGTCAGCCGAGGCCGCGGTCGCCCCCCTCGACCGGGCTATCCTGGAGCGGATCGGTACCGAGCGGCTCGCCGTTGCCATCTCGGTTCTGCGCGAGATGAGCGACATGCTCCCGTAGGCCCCCTGAGACTCATCCAAACACCCTGCCAGACCCTCTCAGCGAAGGATTCCCCATGCCCTCGATCCAGACCGACCGCTTCGACATCGACGTCATCATCATGGGCGGTGGCCCGATCGGCCTCACCACGGCCTGCGCGCTCGCCCACCACGGCGTGCCGTTCCGGATCTTCGAGAGCCGCACCGTGTCAAAGCCCCATTCGCGCGCCAACAACCTCTGGGCCCGGCCGCAGGAGCTGCTCGCCAGTATCGGCATTCGCGACGCCATCGCGGAGAAGGCCTACGCGATCACCAAAGTGAACACGCTCCTGAACGGCCGTCCCGTCGATCCAATCGCCATCGCAGACGTCGCCAGCCCATTCGGTCCGGTGCTCTACAGCGGGCAGGACGTGATCGAGACAGCTTTGGGCAGACAGATCGAGGCCAAGGGCAGCAGACTGGAGCGCGGACGCAAGGTCGTCGGCTTCCGGCAAGACGAAGGTGGCGTCACTGTCGAGGTGGCGGCCGTCGACGGGGACGGAAACGCCACGGGCGAGCCCGAGAGCCTGCGGTGCCGTTACCTCGTCGGGGCAGACGGAAGCGACGGCTTCGTGCGGCGCGAGCTTGGCCTCGACTTTGAGCCGGAGAAGCTGCCGAACTGCATGAATCGCCAGCTCGACGCCAAGCTGTCATGGCGCCGCTCCACCGATCACGACCATCTCTGGTTCTTCTACTATCCCCGCGGCTTCTGCGGCGTCCTGCCCGTCTGGGGCGGCTACCACCGCCTGTTCTTCCTGTCGGACGACACGGGGCTTCCCGACCGCGACCCGACGCTGGAGGAAATGCAGGCGATCGCCCGCGAGGTGACCGAGGACGAGACCCTGACGCTAACCGACCCGATCTGGCTGACGCACAGCCGCTTCCAGCACGGCGTATCACCGCACTACCGCAGGGACCGTGTGTTCCTCGTCGGCGACGCCGGACACCTGACCCTGCCGGTCGGCGGTCAGGGCATGAACTCGGGATTCCACGACGCGGTCGGCCTTGCCTGGCGGCTTGCCACGGTCCTCCGCGGCAGGGCCGAGCGCATACTCCTCGAGTCTTACGACACCGAGCGCGGCGGCGAGCACCGTCGCCTCGACAAGCAACAGGCGCAGGGGTTCCAGAACAGCGTCTACCGAGGGCGACTCAAGGATGCGGCAGTGAACCTCGCCGCCGTCGTCCGGCCCGACATCGGCTCACTGCTTCAGGGCACGGACGACCTCCAGCAGCTCTCCGTTGCCTATCCCACGAGCCCACTCAACGAGGACGCCTTCGGCTTGGCTCACGGCCTCCTGCATCGCGATGCGCCCAATCCAGGCGAACGCGCGCCCGACGCCCCGGTGATCGCGGCAGACGGCGCTTCAACGACGCTGTTCCAGCATATCTACAACCCGGACGGCCGCACCTTCGGATGGACGCTCCTCCTCTTCGACGGACGGCAGCGCGACGCGCTCTCCGATCTCCGTCAGGCCGCCAGCGCAGTTCAGCCCTGGGATTGGGTTCGTCCGAGGCTCGTCCTTGGCGCGGCGGTGGCCGAAGGTGGCGATGCGGTCCCCTTGTCGGACCTCGACGGCGAGGCACATGCCGCCTACGGCATCGGATCGTCTCCTTCGCTGGTTCTTGTCCGACCCGACGGGCACATCGCGTTCCGCGGTCCCGCCGACCGAGCCAATCTCCTGCCGGCATATTGCGAGAAGGTTTTTGGCCGGGCTCCGACATAGTCGGTACGGCAGTCTGCAGAGCCGGCGGTTGACGGCAACCGTCAGGTCTTGTGCAGGGCGGTCGCCACGGCAACGTTTCGCAAACGTGAGGAGGATGGGACATAGCTGGTCCCCCTAGCTGCCCTTCCAAAAGGCGACCGATGCGGAGGCCAGGAGGGCGGCTCTGAGGGAAAAGTTGAGCGCTCTCGCGACCGTTCCCGGCGGGAGAAGAGAACTGCCGACTCTTGATCCGAGGGCGGCCCAGATGCCGACGACACCAGCAGGAAGACCGCAGACAGGACGGCATAGCGCCCCGTGTCGGGACTCTCGCCGCCGAGCACGCCGATGACGGCAAGCGCCATGCCCAAAGTCTGCGGGTTCACGACAAGAAGGGCAGCGGCGGTTATTCCCCCCGGTCGGCCCGGCAGCGTTCATCCGTATGGCGCCGCTCGGCTGCGTCGCGATCTTCCAGGCCAAGAGGCTCGTCCGGATCTCCCTGCCCAACCCATGGGCACCTGTACGCCGGGATGGTCCCCAAGCCACCCCCGATACCAAGGCCCGTCACATGCACGAGAGCGGCGGCGGAGGCGCGAGAACAGAGAACGATCGGCAGTGCGGCGACAAAGCCGTAGCACCTTAAAAAGGCGCTGGCGGAGCCGGACGACGTCATCTACCTCAAGGACCTCGTTTCGAAAGTCTGCCAGTAACAACCCGAAACGCGGACCCTCGGCGGCAAGCCGGCACAATCAGCGCATTGCCGCTTGGCATTGTTAAGCCTGACCAAACGCCAGATGGACGGCACGTCGGTGACAGGGCGACGAGAATGAATTCGTGTTCAGGGATGTTAGAATGATGTCCGAGCAGACCATCCTGAAAGTCTCGATCGGCGTGACGGGTTTCGTTGCCGTGATGGGCGTCGTCTTCGGGGTCCTATCCGGATCGTCCGCTATCGTCTTCGATGGGATCTATTCTCTGACTGACGCCAGCATGACGACGCTTGCCCTGTTCATCTCGAATTTGATCGGTTCATCCCAAAAGGCAAAGGGGCGTTTCACCCAGCGGTTCAGCGTTGGATTCTGGCACCTTGAACCGATGATACTCGGGTTGAATGGTGCTCTCCTGACTGGATCTGCCATCTACGGTCTGATCAACGCGACTTCGAGCATCATGCAAGGCGGAAGGGAACTGCCGTTCGGGCTCGGCATAGCGTATTCGGCTCTCACGGTGGCAGCCTCGCTGGCTATGGCGGTCTATGTGAAACGAGCCAATAGAGTTATTCAATCGACCTTTCTTAGGTTGGACGCCAAGGCGTGGATGATTTCGGGCGCGCTGACCGGGTCGCTGCTGACGGCATTCCTGTTTGGGTACATGATTCAGGGAACCCGACTTGCCTGGATGACCCCCTACGTCGACCCGGGCATCTTGGCGGTGGCTTGCCTCTTCATCATCCCGATCCCGCTCGGAACAGTGCGTCAGGCGCTCGCGGACATCCTGTTGATAGCGCCGATCGAGATGCGGCAACAGGTCGACGACGTCGCGGCAGGTGTCGTCTTGCGCCACGGCTTCATTTCATACCGGGCATACGTTGCTCGCGTTGGAAGGGGGCGTCAGATCGAGATCCATTTCATCGTTCCAAAAGGACTTCCTGCCCGTCCGTTGGACGAGTGGGACCGCCTTCGAAACGAGATAGGTGATCTTCTCGGGGGAGAGGGACCGAACCGTTGGCTGACGATCGCTTTCACGACCGATCCCGAGTGGGCGGAATGATCGCTGCAAAGTCCTGGCGCGGAGCCTTAGCGGGACCCGTGGAACGGCCGATCCATATGCAATCCTAATGCCGGAGGCAAGAATTCCGTATCGACAATCAGATAGGCGACCTCACCGAAATCATTGTCTGTAAAATGCATTCGCAGCGTAGTTATACGTTTTCCCCAGACACCCTCGATGAAGCATCGGCTGTCGTCCGGAGCTGGACATGATGGGCAATGCAATCGACAAACGCTCGCACCTTGGGTACGCGGAACCGACTGGCTGGCCAGAGCATCGTCAGAACGCCCGTATGTGCCATCTCGGCATCCAGTATCGGCAGCAGTGAACCGTCGATAAGGGCGGCTCTGACTGCGTGCTCCGGGAAAGCCGCGATCCCAGCTCCAGCGAGCGTCAGTTCCAACAAAGGGTCAATCACGCTTGCCGTGAGGCTGACGGGTACCTCAAGCCCCGGTCCGGAACGAAAAAGCCATGGTTGAACCCGCCCGGATGAGAGTTTCTGTCGCAGGCAAATATGGTTCGAAAGATCATCCCGTGATAACGGGCGCCCATACTCCTCGACATAGCTTGGGGAGGCGACGAGCTGCCACGAGAACTGGCCGAGCGTCTTGTGAAGCAGCCGCGAGTCGCCCGTGTCCCCACTACGGATGACGACGTCGAAGCCTTCTTCGATTACGTCGACCAGACGATCGCTGTAATCGAGCTCAAGCTCGACAAGAGGATATTGGGCGGTGAAAGCCTTCAGTGCTTTCGTCAGCAATGTTCCGGACAGCGGCAGGCCCACGCGCAGACGCCCCCGTGGGCTTCCTGATATCTCGGCGAGTTCACTCTCCGCCGTCTGAAGTTCATCGATCATGCGACGGGCATGAACCAGGAAGAGGCTACCCGCCTCGGTCAGGGAGATGCTGCGGGTCGTACGATGAAAGAGGGTGACCGAAAGCTGCGCCTCGAGCTTCGCGATCGACTTGCCGATTGCCGACGAGGACATTCCAAGCCCTTGGCCCACCGCCCTGAAGCTGCGCAGGTCCGCGACGGCGACGAAGGCGCGGATCGCCGCAAGGCTCTCGACTGACTCAGGCATTGTAGACTTATAGGACGTATTGATCGGCTTTGCAGCCTATAAATGATGGGTGGAATGTCACCCAGATAACTCTCTTGGAAGTCCTCATATCCAAGGAGAGCTCGAATGAGCAGTTTGCCCTCATGTTCCGACCCGTTCTCGATCCGGCCGTTGCCGATCGAATGTCGGGACGGCTCGGCTGACGGCCACGGTGCTTCATACCACCCTATCACCAGCCAACCGTATCTTCGCTCCATCCAGGATCATCCGGGCTACGCCCGAGTGTTCAAGGAGGGTCGTTTGACCTTCGGACTGGTGGCGCCTTTGGAGGCCTACCCTTATGCGCCTTGGCCGACGCTTGAGCGGCACACCGAGGCTGTGCGTCTTGCCGATGAATCGAATCTCGCCGCCATCTGGCTTCGGGACGTGCCTTTCTACGAACCAAGCTTCGGCGACACGGGCCAGGTGGTGGATCCGATGGTCTATGCCGGATGGCTGGCCGCGCAGACCCGCCGGATCGGGATCGGCACCGCGGGCATCGTTTCGCCGCTGCGGGACCCGTTGATCGTCGCCAAGCAGGCAACGAGTATCGATCGACTGAGCGGGGGACGCTTCATCCTCGGCCTGGCAACAGGCGATCGCCCTTCCGAATTCGCCGCGTTCGGCAGCGACATCGGCAATCGGGTGGAACGCTACAGAGATGCGCTGGAAGTCATCCGTGCCGCGACGGAGCAGTCCTTCCCCTACTACCAGTCGCTCTTCTACGGCACGTTGGACGGGTCGCTTGACATGCTTCCGAAGCCGGTGGCTGCAAGCCTACCGATCGTCGCCATCGGACGGGCTGGACAGGATTTCGACTGGCTAGGGCGGAATACAGATGCATGGATGTGGCATCTGAGCGACCCGAACGGGTTGCCCACGGTCATGGCCGAGTGGCGTCGCGGCAGCGAGGGACGTTTCCGTCCCTATGGATACGGCACGCGCTTCGATCTCCTTGCCGATCCCGACGCTCCGCTGGAGCTCAGGAACGCAAGCATGCGGGGCGGGCGCAAGGTGCTGATCGAGCATTGGAAGCGGCAGCGAGACGAGGGCGTGAACCATGTCGCGCTCCACATGAAGCCGTTGCAACGACCCTTCGCGGAGGCACTCGCGGAACTGGCCGAACACGTCCTCCCCGAGTTTGCGAAATAGTCGGCAGTGCGCCCGGCAACGACGGTCGCGCGTGATCAACGCGCCGATCGGCCACCAAATCCAACTCATGTCAGGACATCCCATGCCCGCAGCACTTTGGGCGCTTGCGATAGCAGCGTTCGGTATCGGAACCACCGAGTTCGTCATCGCGGGGCTTCTGCCCGGCATCGCGGCGGAGTTCGGCATTTCCATCCCCATGGCGGGGAACATGGCGACAAGCTATGCGCTTGGCGTCTTCTTCGGCGCGCCCGTCACCATCATCCTCGGGGCAAGGCTCAACAGAAAGACCATGCTTGCCTGGCTCATGGTCGTCTTCATCGTCGGCAGCTTCGTCACCGCGATCGCGCCGACCTACTGGGTCGCTATTGTTGGTAGGGTGATCACGTCCCTGACGCACGGCGCGTTCTTTGGCATCGGCACCATCATGGCCGCCGACCTCGTTGCACCCCAACGCCGGACGAGTGCCATCGCCTTCATGTTCACCGGCCTGACGCTCGCCACCCTGATTGGCGCGCCCGCGGGAACCTGGCTGGCGCAGACCGTGTCGTGGCGGGCTACCTTTGCCGCCATCGCGGCCATCGGCATCGTCGCGATCGTCGGCCTGCTCATGCTCGTCCCCCGACCCGCACGCGCCGAGCCTCAGGATCTACGCAAAGAACTTGCAGCATTCACCGACGTGCGGGTTCTTCTCGCGATGGGGATCACCATCCTCGGACCGGCAGCCTTCTTCACCTCCATCACCTACATCGCCCCGATGATGACCGGGGTCGCCGGCTACACCGAAGGCTCTGTCACGTGGCTCCTCTCCCTGTTCGGACTGGGCCTCTTCTTCGGCAACATCCTCGGTGGACGGCTGGCGGACCGGGCACTGATGCCGCTGCTCTACGTGACCCTCGCCGCGCAGGCTGCCGTCCTCATCGCCTTCTATTTCCTGGCGGGCAGCCAGATAGCGTCGGCGATCTGCATCTTCCTGATGTCGATGTTCGGCTTCGCCAGCGTCGCCCCGATCCAGAAGCTGGTGACGGACAACGCCCGGGCGGCAGGCGCACCGAACCTCGCCTCGGCCGTCAACATCGGGCTCTTCAACCTTGGCAACGCGATAGGAGCCTGGGCCGGCGGCGCGGTCATCGCGGCAGGCTTCGGCTTTGCCGCGCCGAACTGGGCCGGCGCCATCCTCTCCATTGGCGCTCTGGTTCTGGCACTCCTGTCAGGGTGGATGGGTCGAACTGGGAAAGAGCCCGTTCTTACAGCCGACGCTCAGCCTCTTAGGTCGGGTATCTGACAGGTGCCGCCAGAGCACGGGCGGGACTGGCTTCGCGGCTAATGTCGCGGAGCCGGTAGAGCACAGTCCATCTTCATCTTCTCTTTCGATCAGCCACCGTCTTCGCAAACCGGACACGATCCAGCACAAAGACCATTGTGTTAGATGTCATCAAGTGACATAATCAATGTCATCAAGTGACAGTCTGCTCGCTTGAGATTGAGTCTTGGTTTCGAGGTCGTTGTGCCCAAAGGCGCGGAAGCCACGAGATCGACCTTGCTGCTCCATCTAACGAAAGTGATCGCATGCATTTAACCAACCCTAGCCGCACCAGCCGTCCCGCCTTCTCCATCGGCGGTCTCGGCATGCTCGCCATCGCCTTGACCGGATGCATGTCGCCCGAGCAGGAGCGCATGGTGAACCTGAACGAGGATCAGGGGTCCTGCTCCGACATGGGCGCCCGCTACGGTTCCTCGGCGCATACGCAGTGCATGCTTCAACAACAGGAACGTCGGGACAGCGAAGGTCTGCGTTTTGCCGAGCAGGCCCGCATCCATTCCGAGATTGCACGCAATGCGCAGGAGATGCGGGAGGAGCGGCGTCGCCACCGCCGCGACGAAAAGCGCGACTAGCTGCCCATGCTTGAGAGTCTGATGATTTCCGGTCAGAACACGTTGTCATTGCGACGGATCCACAGGGCCCATGATCGAACGCTCGAAAGCAGAAGAGGCGCGGCTCGCCGTCTCACGTCACGCGGCGGATCTGTTCATCAAGCATGGCGTCGACGGGACCACCGGCGATGACATCGCGGCGGCCTCTGGGCTGTCGAAACGGACCGTCTGGCGCTACTTCCGCTCCAAGGAAGCCTGCATCGAGCCGCTGTTCCTCGCGACCGAGTTGCGGTTCGTCGGCCATCTCGGAGAATGGCCGCGGAGCATGTCGATCGAGACCTATCTCCATGCCACGATTGCTTCGTTTGTCGCGGACGAGCAGTTCGTTCGCGACGGGATCGCCGTCGTGCGCATCATCGCCATGCTGTCGAGAGAGCCGGCCCTGCGGTCCTCCTGGTTGATGGCATGCCACCAGGCTGAGGCGGAACTGGTCCCGATCATCGCAGACCGCGCGAAGCGTTCGGCCCGGGATTTCGACGTCAAACTCTGCACGGCAATGATCATGGCCGCCATTCGGGTCGTCGACGAGGAGATCTGTTCGGCTGCCGTCAACGACGGTCAGCACTACGAACAGGACAAGGCCACCGACCAACTTGCCGCCGCGATCCGGGCGGCGAGCATCCTGCCGATCTGCGATCCCGTCGGACGGTAGTGCCGGCCGGCGCCCAGACGCGGTGTCGCCCGGGTAGGCAACGCGTACCTGTGCGCACCAACGGAGACCTTCGATGGAAACTAGCTCTACCCGGCATGCAAGGTTCGCTTCCCATTTCTGTTTCGCATTGACCCTGATGCTTTCGAGCTGCTCGGCAATGGCAAACGAGGAAACACCCATGATCTATACGGAAACCAGACGCGTCGATGTCGTCGACCAACAGTTCGGCACGGCGATCGCCGATCCCTATCGCTGGCTTGAGAACGATGCCCGGCGCGACCCGGATGTCGCCCTTTGGGTCAAATCCCAGAACGGCATCTCCGGGCCCTATCTCGCTGGCCTACCGGGCCGGAACATCTTCCGGCAGCGACTGACGGCTCTCTTCGATCATGAGCGCCTGACGGTACCGGAGAAACGCGGCGACCGATACTTCTTCACTCGAAATTCCGGCCTCGACAACCAGTCGGCCCTGTTCGTCCGCGAGGGCGTGGATGGTGGGGACCGCGTGGTCATGGACCCCAACGACTGGTCTGACGACGGCGCCACCGCGCTGGCGGAATGGGCGCCCTCGGGAGACGGAACCCACCTTGCCTACGCGATCCAGGAAGGCGGTTCGGATTGGCGCACGGTCCGCGTGATGGACATCGAGAGCGGCGAGATCCTCGAGGACGAGATCCAGTGGGTACGTTTCACGCGCATCGCTTGGGCGAAGAACGGATCGGGCTTCTTCTACTCCCGCAATCCCAAGCCTGAGAAGGACGCGGGTTTCGAAGCGAAGGTCGCCGAGCATGCGGTCTACTTCCATCGGCTCGGGACACCGCAGTCCGAGGACCGACTGGTCCACGCGCCGGCATCCGAGATGCCGCTGATCCACTCTGTCGACGTGACGCCGGACGGGCGTTATGCCGTGGTCTATTCGACGGCGTTGATGGGCGGCAATGCGCTCGCCGTCGTCGATCTCCTGGATCCGGACTGGCCGGCCCGGACCGTCGTGGGCGCCTTCGACCAAAGCTGGACGCTGGCGGGCAATGTCGGCACGAAGCTTTTCCTGTCCACACAAGAGGGCGCCTCGCTTGGCAAGGTCGTGACCCTTGATCTTGCAGATGCAAAGCCGACGGTCGTCGATATCGTGCCTGAGCGGGAAGACGCGACGCTCTTCGAAGCAGTCCTGATCGGCGATCGGCTGCTGACCTCCTATCTCGTCGACGCCAAGACGGAGGTTCTCCTCCGCAAATTGGACGGAACGCCGGACGGCACCCTCGATCTTCCAGGCATCGGCACTGCTGGTAATTTTCGTGGCCGCCCCGGGGATGACGAGGCGTTTTTCGTCTTCACCAGCCACGATGCGCCGACCACCATCTATCGCTTCAACGCTGCCACCAATACGAGGACCGTCTGGGCCGAGCCGACGGTCGCGCTGGATCTTGAACAAATCGTCGTGGAGCAGCGCTTTTATACCTCCAAGGACGGAACGCGCATACCGATCTTTGTGGTGCGGCGCCGCGACGTCACCAAGCCTGCGCCGACGGTGCTTTCGGCCTACGGCGGCTTTGGCATCCCGATGGTCCCGTACTACTCTCCAGAGGTGACGGCCTGGGTTGAGCAGGGCGGCGTCTATGCCGTCGCCAACATCCGTGGCGGCGGCGAATATGGAAAGGCCTGGCACGATGCCGGCCGCCTCCAGCACAAGCAGAACGTCTTCGACGACTTCATCGCCGCCGCCGAGTTCCTGAAGGCTGAGGGCATCACCTCGCCGAAGGGGCTCGCCATCCAAGGCGGCTCCAATGGCGGCCTGCTGGTCGGAGCGGTGGTCAATCAGCGGCCGGATCTCTTCGCGGCGGCGCTTCCTAATGTCGGCGTCCTCGACATGCTGCGCTTCGACCGTTTCACCAGCGGCCAGCATTGGATACCGGAATACGGCGACCCGGACGTCGAGGCGGATTTCCGCAACCTTTTGTCCTACTCGCCCTACCACAAGATTCGGTCGGGCATGACCTACCCCGCCATCCTCGCGACGACGGCCGACACGGACGACCGCGCCGTCCCGGCCCACAGCTTCAAGTACGTTGCTGCCCTTCAGGCTGCCGACCTCGGACCGCGACCGCGGCTCTTGCGCGTCGAGACGCGGGCGGGTCATGGAGCCGGCAAGCCGACGCAGAAAGTGATCGAAGAGATGGCCGACATTTGGGCCTTCGCTGCGCGTTGGACCGGATTGGAAGTCCGTCTCCCGAATTGATCTCGCTGAACGACGACGTAGTGGATCGTCTAGGCGTCGAAAGCTTCTAAAACACCTCCAAATGCTGAAGTCAGAGAGGGCGACGGTAGTCGTACGGAAGGAAATTTATGTTGAATGCAAGGACCCGAGCAATCGGTTGGGTAACAGCAGCTACGGCTTTGCTCATCTCCGGTAGCGCAACTGCGGAGCCCGGTGATTCCACGCACCTGCGCGATATTGTTAATAAGATCGTCCTGCCGCTGATGGAGGTGAGCAAGGTACCGGGAATGGCTGTTGCCCTCACCATCGAGGGGGAGAACCACGTCTTCAACTACGGCATCGCCTCTAAACTTGATGGACGGCTCGTTGACGACCGGACGCTTTTTGAAATCGGTTCCGTCAGCAAGGTATTCACAGGGACGCTGGCTGCGTGGGTGGCGGCCAGGGGCAAGGTCTCACTATCCGAAGCAGCTACCCGGCATCTGCCCGAGCTTGCGGGAACCGACTTCGATCGCATCAGCATGCTCGAACTTGCGACATACACGGCAGGCGGCCTACCGCTCCAGTTTCCGGACGAGGTTAAGGACGAGAAGGACATCATCGCCTTCTACAAGAACTGGAAGGCGAGCTATCCGCCGGGCGACCGGCGACTTTACTCGAACACTAGCATCGGCCTGTTTGGTTATCTTGCGGCGCGTGGAGAAGGGTCCTCGTTCGACAGGTTGATGACCGAGACATTTCTGCCGAAGCTCAACCTATCGAGCACTTATCTAAAGGTCCCGGAAGGCGAGATGGCGCGCTATGCCTATGGCACTTCGAAGGACGACAGACAGGTCCGGGTATCTCCTGGTGCTCTGGATGCCGAAACCTATGGCCTCAAGACGACTGCCAGTGACCTGATCCGCTTCACACAGCTTGCCATGGACACCCCTTCTCTCGATCAGCCGCTGCGGGAGGCATTCGCAGCGACGCAGACGGGCTATTTCCGCTTCGGGGGGACAATGCAGGGTCTCGGCTGGGAGATATACGACGGGTCAGCATCGCTGGACACCCTACTGGAGGGTAACGCGCCCGCGGTAGCGCTCGAGCCACAAGCTGTCGAAAAACTCGAGCCGCCTCGGGTCCCCCAACGAGGTCGCTTGGTCAACAAGACAGGCTCGACGAACGGATTCGGCGCATACGTTGCCTTCCTTCCCCAGCAGAGGATCGGCATCGCCGTCCTCGCAAATCGAAACTTTCCTGTCCCGGAGCGCGTCAAGGCTGCCCATGCCATTCTGACGGCAATCAAATAGCTTTGGTTTTGGAACTGCCGCCCATCCGAGCACGAAAAGCGAGTTCACCATGGACAACATCGCCGGATGGATTGCGACACGGAAATCCTGAACTTGAAGGAGGATGCTGATGGAGATTTAGAGCGACAAAAAACGTTAGATTTGCCGGATGCAAAGGGGCTTTTACCCCTTCTATCCAGGGCAGACTTATTGGATACGCGAGATTCCGACCTTGGTCGGCGAAATCTCCGAGGAGCGAATGTATGAAATTCAAGACCATTATCACAGCGGTCGTCATCGCCATTACGTCCCTTGGCGCGCTGGCCCCGGTGGCGCAAGCACGTGACCGCAGCGTCGCCGTGGAGGAGGGCGCACGTGTCCAGTTGGTTCGAGACCACAGGCGCGATCGAGACTATCGGCGTCACCGCGAGGGCCGTCGACATTACCGGGCAGATCGCCGCTACGATCGGTACGATCGCCGCTACGATCGGCGCGGTCGGTATGAGCGTCGTGATCGCCGGCATGACCGCCGTCCACCGTGGCATCACCGTGACCGACGTCACGAGCGCGGGAATTGGGAGTTCCGCTACCGCTGACAAGACTGACCGCGTTGAGGGGCCGCTGCGAGGCGGCTCCTACGTCTGTATGCAGAATTGTCATCATCGTCGTTGGTGGTAGGCTTGCGAGTTGTCAGGCCCATCCGGTGGAGGCAGCCTCTGCGCAAATTCCGAGTGGCCGTCAATTCACGAGGCCTGCATCGGAGCGGGAAGTCAGTCTCGTCCGCCGCTATGGGTGCTATCGGTCGGTCCACGTCTCATCAACCCGCGTGCACCAGCTTTCCGGTACGCGGACACGCCTCAATGCGGTTTACCATCGTCAGGGATCAACGGAGTCATGCCGTGACCGAACGAAACTCTCGCGGCGTTGCCGTGCCGGGACGCAGCATTCCATTTCCGAGCTCCATCAGCCCGGAAGCCCGGGCTGCACTTGAACGGCATGTGCGCGAGGACGGAGTGCCGCTCAACGCACTTTACCAAATGCCCTCGCCGGATGACCACGTGGCGTGGAACGCGATCAAGGCTGTGGTCAACGCCCAGTACGAGCAGGCCGCACTGGCACTCGCGAAAACGTTGCGCTCCAATGCCGAGACGATCACGATTGCCGATGCCGTCGTTCACGTGGCTATCCCAGAAGCGTCTGCTCAACCGGGCTACGCGATGATCGACCTTCATGGCGGTGCCTTGGTCTTTGGCGGGGGCGATGTCTGCCGCGAGGGAGCGCGGATGCAGGCCGACAGGCATGGTATTCCTTGCTACAGCGTCGACTATCGAATGCCACCGCAACACCCTTATCCCTGCGCGCTGAACGACTGCCTGACAGCATATCGTTACGTGTTGGATCGCTACGACCCGGCCAAAATCATTGTATCGGCGCGCTCAGCCGGCGGAAATCTCGCCGTTGCATTGATGCTCCGCGCCAAGGCTGCGGGACTTCCACTTCCCGCAGGTCTAATATTGCTCTCTCCGGAGGTCGATCTAACCGAGTCTGGCGACAGCTTTGAGGTCAACCGTTTGGTCGACGTTGTTCTGCCGAGCTCGCTTGCTGCCGCAAACCGTCTTTACGCAGATGGAGCCGATCTTTCGGACCCATACCTCTCCCCACTATTTGGCGATCTCAGTGGGCTTCCTGCGACATTTGTTCAGTCGGGTACTCGGGACCTGTTTCTATCCAACGCAGTTCGGCTGCACCGGGCGTTGCGGCGCGTTGGCGTGGCGGCAGAGTTGCACGTGTTTGAAGCTATGCCGCATGGTGGCTTCGGTGGCGGATCACCAGAAGATCTTGAACTGGCAGAGGAAGTCGCGCGGTTCGTGCGAACGCTGTGGCATTAGCGACTGCGTCTGGGCATTAAGTAGCAAATGGCACCAAATGGAATTGAGCCCTGATTGCTACAAATGGCTAAGTCGGGTGGAAAGGTGCCTGTCCGCTTCCCCATGGAAACAGGTAAAAGCGGAGGTGCTTATCCAACAGTGTCGAACGACTTACTCCGACGAGGTGGGCTCCGTGCTGAAACGACTCCTCAACCCGTTCATGATCCCGATCGGCCTTATCGGGGCGCCATCAGGGACATGCGCAGGATCTTCCTTCTACGATGGCTCGCCCCTTACACTACACTGTGCGGTTCGGCGCATTGGTGGGCAAACTGGATCCCGTCGCAGGCGAAGTGCTGTGCAGTCGTGATCGGGATTGCGAAATCCTGTTGGCTTTCACGCCGAAGATCACGATCCGGCTGCGTGCCGATCCAAACGATGTGCGCAACGGTCGGGCATTTGTCGACTGTGCCGACCTTCCTTGTGGGTTTGCGACCGGGTCGCAAGCGATCCACTACAGTTCCGAAGTCAATGATCTTCGCATCTCGACCGGACGGGATGCATCGACGATTATGCCCCAATCGCTGGTCTGGCGGTCGCGAACGCTGATCCGACAGTTTGCTTTCACAATCGATCCGTCAGTAGCCGTCAACTCTGCTCGATAAGGCGACCACTTTCAGCAGCCTCCGAAAACGTGAGGTACGGCGTGGAAGGGTCGTAAGCGGTCTGTCCGCTTCCCTTTTGAGTTTTGCCAATAGCTGCGGTTCTGCTCACGACCAACGACCCTGGATATTTATTTACGACCGGGATAGGAAATTGGCTGGTTTGTTTTTCAGGTAGTCGGGCTCGACAGATACTGTTTTGAGGCCGTCGAGCCCATTATCGCTCTAATGAATATTTAGATCTGCGCCTGTCCGCCGTCGGCGAAAAGTTCGCTGCCGTTTACGAAGCTGCTGTCATCTGAGGCGAGGAAGAGTGCGGCGGCAGCCGTTTCGTCGGGCATCCCCATCCGGCCAAGCGGGACTTGCTCCTCCATTGCCGTAACGAAGGCCCGCTTCGCTTCGTCGGTCGAGGAGAGACCGTGCAAGCCTGGCGTGGAGGTCGGACCCGGGACAAGCACGTTTACACGGATCCGGCGTGACGCAAGGTCGAGGATCCAGTGGCGGGCGAAGCTGCGGATCGCCGCCTTGCTGGCACCGTAGACACTGAAGGCCGGCGAGCCCGTGTTGGCCGCCGTGGACCCGGTCAGGATCACTGAGGCTCCGTCGACGAGAAGCGGCAGCGCCTTCTGCACCGTGAACAGCGTTCCCTTGACGTTCGTGGAGAAGGTGCTCTCGTAGTCCTCTTCCGTGATTTCCGGAAGGGAGGCAAACCTGCCGCCGCCGGCATTGGCAAACAGCACGTCGATTCGACCGGCCTCCTTCCGCACCACGTCGTAGAGACGATCGAGATCGGCGAGGTTCGCGATGTCGCCCAGCACGCCCCGGGCGCCGTTGCCGACCTCGGCAACCGCGGAGTCCAGTTCGCGCTGCCGCCGTCCGGTCATGAACACGCGCGCTCCCTCTTGCGCGAAGCGCTTGGCACTCGCCAGCCCGATGCCGCTGCTGGCGCCCGTGATGACCGCGATTTTGTCGTCGAGCCTGCCCATTGTCTTCTCCTTTGTTCGATAAAAGGGATATAGACAGGTGCTGACAACGGAGCCAGTACATACTAAAAGGTAAGTGGGTAAATTGATATGAGCGCAGGTGATCCCGATTGCGGCCTCGACGTCGCGCTAGCGGTGATGGGCGGCAAGTGGAAGCCGCTGATTCTATTCTACCTCGGGCACGGGCCGAAGCGGTTCGGAGACCTTCGGCGAATGGTAACGGGCATCAGCGAGAAGGTGCTGATTCAACAGTTGCGCGAGCTGGTCGCTTCAGGCGTGCTGGTCAGGCACGACTACCGGGAAGTGCCACCGAAGGTCGACTACACCGTGACGCCTTTCGGCCAGACGCTGGTAAAGGCGCTCATGCCGCTGTGCGCGTGGGGAACGGCACACCGTGTCCACGTCGAGGCGACATTGGATTCGGCGGTAACCGTTCAGACAAGCGCAAATCGAGTGTCTGACATTGAATGACAGAGTCCGAGGCGGGGGCGAAGTGTCCGGCGTCTCATAAAGCAGTCAGTCCGCTCCATGGCATTCGCTACCTAGGAGCTGCAAATGACATCCACCAATCACGGCCGAGCAATCAAGCTTCCAGAAAAATCGGCCAACGTCATCCCGGGGTGTCTTGCGCAAAACGTCCGCATTCTGGTGCCTGAAACTGCGGCGACGCCAGTTCGACCAAAGTTAGCGCCTCCGATAATTGTAACAGCTAATGAATCAACCGCCTTCAGTTCGCGCAGCGAAGGCGGTCTTTGCTGCAATAACCTCTTCGCGATGTTCCGCCGACCACCGGAGGAAACCTCGCATATGTGGCTCTAAGGATGCGCCAAGCGGTGATACTTCGTACACAACTGCCACCGGTGCTGTGCTGACAACCGTCCGGGTGATCAGTCCGCTTGCCTCGAGTCGGCGCAGGCATTGGGTGAGAGCTTTCTGGGTAATTCCATCATTCGCCCGCTTGAGCACGTTGAACCGCGCGGGTCCTTGGCAAAGGACATCGAGCACCAAGAGAGTCCATTTGCTGGTCAATTCTTCGAGGACCAAACGGATTTGCTCAAGATTCTCGTGTCCTACGGACATGGGCGGGATCCTCCGGGTTACCTGGTAGCCTCCAGGTGCGTAATAGCATTCAGGTTTAATATGTATACCTATGGTGCCTCGACTAACAAGGAGGCGCCACATGCCCATAAAAACTCGCCAGACCCCTAATGACGGAAACCGGGGGACCGTGCTCGTGCTGGGTGCAACCGGCAGGCAAGGCGGCGCTGTTGCCAATGCCTTAAAGTCGCGAGGTTGGTCAGTCCGCGCCCTGGTCCGTAACCCTGAAGGTGAAGCAGCCCGGGCCCTAGCACGAAGCGGCATAGAGGTGTTCCGGGGAGACCTGTTGGATTTTGCCCGGGTCCGCGCGGCAATGGAGGGAGCTCATGGCGTCTTCAGCATGCAGCCTAACTCAGGAAGCGCTGGTTCCGGTGTTACAAACGCGGATGAGGTGCGCATCGGCACAAGTGTTGCCAATGCCGCGTTTGAAGCTGGTGTAAAGCATTTGGTATACACATCTGCCGGGATTATCAGCAGGGGCCGAACTGGGCTGGACAATCTCGACTGTAAAATCGATATCGAGGAACATATTCGTAGCTTGGGCATAGCGAGTACCATTATTCGACCTGCTACATTTACGGACTTGTTCGCGCTACCGGGAATGGGCCTCGACCAGGGCATGTTCTCCTTTTTTATGCATCCGGATCAAGCCATCCAGGTGATTGCCGTCGAGGACATCGGTAAGATTGCTGCCACTATCCTCGAAGATTGCGATCGCTTTCAAGATCGGACCATCGAGATCGCTGGCGATGAAGTGACGGGCTTTGATTTGCAGAGAATTCTGAGTGAAGCGGCCGGTCGGCCCATCCTCTACCGCCGCTTTCCCGACGCTCTACTCGAAAGTAACGAGTTTCTCGGCCGAAATGCGGAATTGTTTGATGAAGGGCGTGCTTCCGGAAACGCGGACATCGCTGCTGTTAGGCGCGAGTTTGGAGATCTGCTAAGCCTTGAGGAATGGCTAGCGGGTACAGGCAAGCCGCTATTCCAAGCATCATTAAAGGCACATGCTCAGCCGGTCGCGCTTCGATAGCACCCACGGTGCTTGGACGGCCCGCATCACTGATACTGAGGTTGGCTGTCATGATGGCGCAAGTGCATTCCCACATCGTCTTCACGATGAACAGTGCGGCCATCGGTAGCAAAGGCCACCAATCGAGCCCGCCGTTTGAGTGCTGCGGGGAGTGAATATCTGGTCCTCGTTAAAACCAGACGGCAGCTTTCGAAGCCGTTGCTCGCGAAAGCTGCCGTTGACATTGGTATCTTACCAGATGCGAGGAACGAGATCCCCCGCAGTCGAACAAGCGTAGAAGCCGGCCGTCGGGCCGAAGGCATGTGTCGTCGCCAGGGCAACCGCGGGACGCGCTCCGTCATCCGGTGAATGGCCGAAGTTGTTTCCCGTCATGTCGGTTGAGGTGAGCCCCGGATCCACCGCATTCACCTTGATGCCATCGCGCTCGAGTTCCTTGGCTAGTTTGACCGTAAGCATGTTCAGCGCTGCCTTCGATGCGCAGTATCCGCCGAAGCCGACCGTCCAGGTTTCGCTCCGCATGTCTAGCGCGTCGCTCATCGAGCTCAAGCCGCTGCTCATCATGACGATACGCGCCGCGTCTGAACGGCGCAGTAACGGCAGGAACCCCTGCGTCACCCTCAGCGCACCGAACACGTTCGTTTCGAACATCTGACGGATCTCGTCGAGCCGTTCCTCCTCCAGCGAGGGAGGCGCAGCGAACATAAGGCCGGCATTGTTGACGAGGACATCCAAACGACCCGCCGCTTGCTCCAAGGTGACGACGGCCGACGCCACGCTGGCATCGTCCCTTACGTCAAGCAACACGGAGCGTGCATCAAGCCCGGAGTGTCGCAACTCTTGCGCCGCGGCTTCGCCACGCTCGGCGTTTCGGCAGCCCAGCCAGACGGAATTTCCCCCCGCCGCGAGTTGACGCGCGATGGCGAGGCCAATGCCTTTGTTGCCGCCGGTGATAAGCGCAGTGCGGATTGTCGAGGGCATAAGCGTTTCCTTCGCTGAATAACCACCATGCCCATACTACGGATTTCGTAATGTTCAAACGTCGTAGTCTGCGATCTTTCGCGTCAGCCGTACAAATTCGGCCCGTTCGCCAAGGTCGAGCGATACAAGCATGGCCCGACACGAGGACTGGTATCCGTCGATATAGCCTGCGACGGCCTGCGCTCCCTTGGCAGTGATAGACAGCGCCACGGTCCGCCGGTTCGCCTCCGATCTCTCACGCGTCGTCATCTCGCGCCGCACGAGACGGTCGACCGACGAAGACATCGTCGTAAGCGCTACCTGAAGGCTCCGAGCTGCATCACCCAGAGTGCAACCCGGATGCTCATTGACGAACAGGAGTGTCTGTACGTCGAGGGCAGTGAGCGAGTTCGCTATCGCAGTCGCGGCTTCGGCTACTTTGAAGCGACGGGTGAACCGTTCGAAGGCAAGGGTCAGATGTTCGACTTGTTCGGCTGTGGGCTCTGTCATGCCTTCTTGAAGCACCTTCCCCGAACATAGGCCATAACCGAGCGTTCGCTGTCGGCGCACGACCGATACGCGGCATCCGTCATCTCGGGCACGTAAGGACGCCCAATTCGATCATCGTCAGTTGTATGGCAGCGTCCCGGAAGCTAGGGCTCTCTTCTGAGCAACGTGGACGGATCGTCGCCAGTGGATCTGATGGAATGCCTCGACATCAGATGCCGAGGTCATCTGGTGTCGGCCTCATTCCCTTTTGATGCTGCTTCCTTTCAACACGGGAGAGCTAGGCTCAGAGCCTCACGGGCGATCTACGTCTGTGTGCGAGGCCAGAAATTCTGCAATCGCGTCGACGATACCGGGTGCAAGGGGCAGACTTGGATCGGAGTAGCTGGCGACGTTGGCAGCGGCGTCGTTAGTGACAACGGTTTTGAGTACGTGGTTGGTCTCAGGAAGCACCACGAGCTCGGCCGCTGGCGCTGCCGCCTTCAGAGCCTCGGCGTCCCCTATGCCAACCTGAAGATCGCTATCACCTTGAATGATCAGTATCGGCTTGGCGACGCGCCGAGCCAGTTCCGCTGGATCGAGAGTAAACGCGCTGATGAGGAAGCTCTGTACGTCAGGCGCAAACAACTGAAGCAGCTGCGGCGACAAGTCTTCGCCTTCGACGTGCTTACCTGACGCCAAAGCATCGATGACCGCGTCGGCTTGAGAAAGAAAAGGCGCATTGGCAGGATTAGAGTGGAGCTGTTCCTTCAGCACGTCGCCGAGTGGCCTGCCTGCCGTCGACACAAGGATCAGTCCGCAGATACCTTTCTTCTCTTGAGCCGTTGCCAAGGCGACAAGACCGCCTTCGCTGTGCCCGAGAAGCCAGATGCAGTCCGTTCCGGTCGTGCGCCGGACGACATTCACCCAGGAGCGGACATCATCCACGTAGTCGTTGATCGTAACGGCGTTGGCGTCGGGAATGGCACCCGCACTTGCGAACATTCCGCGCTTGTCGATCCGAACCGACGATACTCCTTTCGCCCCGAGTCCTTCGGCAAGAAGGCGGTACGATCCGGCATTGATCCCAAGAGGGCTGTTTCCGTCCCGATCAGTTGGTCCGGAGCCCGGGATGATGATGACGACAGGGGCCCACGGGTCTTGGGCTTTTGCCCATATGCCCTTCAGGTCTCCGGCGGGCCCGGGTGCCCCGATCTCCTCAAACAGCAGAGAGGCTGCCGCGAGCACCGCAATGTTTGCAGATAAAAGCATGACGTTTTCATCTTCTCGTTTGGATCGTCCTTTGACGGCTGGTTAGTGCCCTGTCTGCTTCCGAGCAAATGCGAGCGGGGACGAAGCGTCTTTGTGGGGTTGTGCGCTGCGTCCGTTGGTGGATTTTGCCACCTGATGCCGTTTCGGTCTGTTGACGTCGCACCTTCATCGCTGCGCTGGATGGAAGGCGGCATTTGCGATGCTTGCCAAAAGGTCGATGAACCGTCGGCCGCGGGGTTAGTTAAACTTTGGGGGCGGGGCCGAGCGCACCATGTACCAGATCGGCCCGATCTTTAACACTGTACGCGAAGCTACTTTGAAAGTTGGTCGACCAATTTCACCACGTCGCCGATCGAGATGATGCGGTCGGCCACATTGTTTTCTATGATTATGTCGAACTCTTCCTCTATAGCCATGATAACCTCTACCTGGTGCAGAGAGTCGATGCCGAGGTCTGCTGTCAATTCTGCGTTCTCATGCAGTTTTCCCGGATCCAGTTCCAAGACCTCGGTGAAGACTCGCTTAGTCCGTTCGGACGTCGAATTCATCTTGCGTCTCCAATGTTTACGAATCATTGCTTGCCTGCCACTGAGTCATTCCAGTTGCTGCAGCAGCTTGTGTTCGGGAATTGCTGATGGGCCTCATCGACTCCCACAACATGTAGGCAATCGACGAGGCTTTCAGGAAGCCAACATGACGCTTCAGCCGGATGTCCGACGACAGAGAGCGAGTTGGCTACTTCGATCGGGCTTCATGCACCATGATCGACGCGGGCTCTTCGTTGCCGACCGCGGCAAAACTAGCCTTCACCAGTCTGCACCTGAAGCAGGGCTCCGGTCACCGGACGGTGTTTCGAGAAGTCTCAAGCCGTTGTTCGGCAGGAATTGAATTTCTCCTCTAGCGAACGTCCGGATCAGGCATCCAAGTGTCGTCGCTCCTACGTGGCGACGGCCAAGTTCGAGCGTAATAATTTCAGCCACGGGCACCTCGGATTCGCGTGAGAGGCGGCCGATGGACCAGTTCAACATTCCTCGGGCAGCGCGACATTGCGCCGGCGAGATAAGGCGTGGCATCAACCTGCTGAGGGTGGCCTGCCTCCCGATGGGCAGGCCGTGCTTATTGTCGGGAGGCAACGATCTGAGGCTGCTTCCTGTTGGGCCAATAGCCATTCTGCTTTCCTAGCCTAGTAAAGGTCCAGAATGAATCGCTTCGACAGCCCGAGCCCGAATGTGAACTGGTTCTCGTCACCCGCCTTCACGATCGGCGAGTCGCCGGCGTCGCCGACCAACTGGCTGTAAGTCGCGTCGGCATTGAGAAACCAGTTTGGTCGGAATTCATAGCGGGCCGCTCCGGAGACGCCGACACTCTTTAAGCCGCCCTTCGGGTCATACTCGTCGAGACGGAAATCCGTGTTGGCCGATTCAGCGGCTGTGACGCCGAAGTAGGTTTCGGTGTAGTCCTCGGAGGCAAAAGTGGCGAACGGACCAGCCTTCAGCTCGATTTCCGGGGTTGGGCGATAGATGGCGTTGGCACCCACTTCACCGACGACCCCTTCCGCGCCACCAAAGGCATAACGTGCTTCGCCATACACTTCGGCGAAGTTCCATTCATAGCCGACCTTCAAGCCAACTTCATAGGTCGCATCGACGTCGTCCAAGCCCTTGATCGCATCGTAATCCTTCGACTCGCGCTCGCCGACTACGTTGAAGGACGGCCCGATACCAAACCCGCCCTCATCCGGTCCGGTGCTGCCAAGTTCGAACAGGCCAGGGATCCTAAGGTAGCCGAAGCCGACGATCGGGGATGGGGAAACCTCGTACTCGTCGGAGCCCTCGTACGCCGGACCTACACTGCCGCCCGCACCGATCTCGAAGATCAGGTCTACACCAGAGGCCACGCTTGGGACTTCTGCCGCTTCGGGTGCGACTGTTTCGTAATCACTGACGTCGGCTGAAACTGCCGGGATGGCGGCCGCAACGAGGAAAGTGCTGGCCAGAAGATAGAGGCGGATTGGCATGATAGGCTCCGAAAAGAGAGGCGTGACAATCGAGCGCTTCGGCTAGCAATCAGGGCGGCTAGCAGATAGCGCGATTTGGAGATCAGGCTTGGGGCGTTAGTCGTTCCCCGTCAGCGGCCTTAGCCGGGCGTGGCGGGGGCGAAAGCCACCCTCAGACAGTAGTCAGATTCACTGCTGCGCTTTGTGTAGTGATATTTTTATATGTGACAGCGTGAGCCTAAATCGCTACTCGCTCAAGAATCCGAGGAAGCGGGTCGTTGACATCTCGGGCCTCTCTTCGTGCGGCAAATGGCCGACGCCACGGAAGATGCGAAGTCGGCTGTTTGGGATGTCCGCCAGGAACCGCTGTGCGTCCGCAGGAGGATTTATCTCGTCCGCAGAGCCCCAGAGGATCATGGTTTCAACTTGCACACTTCGCATGAGGGCAGCATTCCGTCCCTCTGTTTCCTCCCGTGCAGCGAAGGCCAAAGCTTCTGTGCCACCTTCCCTAAACATCATCGCAATGTCGCGATCGAGGGATTCAGTGGTAGCTGGGGGCGGCTCTGCGTAGGGTACATGCAGCATTCGCTGGAGGACGGCACGAGGTAGTACGCGCAGTACCGCTTGGCCAAGCTTGAACCCCACGACCCGAGCCCATGCGGGTACGATCGAAACTTGCGGGTATCCTGTCGACGCGATCAGTACCAAGCGATCCACGCGTTGAGGAGTGCTGGCCGCGATCTCGATCGCCACCCGGCCCCCTGAGCCAGCCCCCACTATCACCGCCTCCTCGATGTCCAACTCGTCGAGAAACCGGAGCACGACGTCGGCCTGTCGTATCGGTCCGTAGTCGCCGGTGGGATCAAGCTCGCTCAGTCCGGAACCCGGCAGATCAAGGCGAACTAGGCGCTGCGAGCCCTTCAGCAAATCCACCCAGGTCTGCCAGGTAAAGAGGCTGGATCCTGCTCCATGCAGGAGGACCACAGGTAAGGAGGTGTCCTCAGGTCCTTCGTCACGATAGTGGATCCGCATGGCGTTCACATCAACGAACCGGGAGGGTTTTCCACCCCAACGCTCTGCCAGCACATGCAGTGGGACGTCGGATTGCCACAGGCCAGCCACCGTGATTAGCAGCGCGAGAAGGAGACCGCCGACAATCTTTGAAGCGGACGCTGTCGCACCGCTGGGCTTCGAGTGCCAGCCAAGTGTCACGGTAAATGCAGCAATGGCATGCCGGGGGCGAGACCCCGAAGCCAGCCAGCGCCGTACATCACCGGCACCAGGCTGAGAAGCACCAGGCCGTCCAGGATGGTCTGCCGATAGCGCCGAGGATTGATCTGCAAGATCGGCACGTCGCGCCACTGCGAGAATTTTGGAATGAAGCGCGGGACGCGCGCCCGGTAGGCATCGAACTGCGACCCGAAGACATCACGCAGCGCACCCTCCTCATGTCGGACAACGGGAAGGAAGATGATGTAGGCGCCGAACGCGAATAGGGCGGCCAGGACCAGGCTGCCTGTCTGAGCGCCGAGCCCTGCTACGGCAATGAAGGCGAAGAGGTACAGTGGATTCCGGGTGATCGAATAGGGCCCAGCGGTGACCAGCTCACGGGTCTTACGGCCGCCGATGTAAAGCGTGCTCCAGCCCCGCCCGACGATTCCCACTCCGATGAGAACGAGACCTACGGCCTCCAAACTCTCACGATACCAGCTTCCCGGAGGCGCCCAGCCCGTGGTGAAGGCCATCATGGGTATCAACGCCAAGGCGGCGATCCGGATTGTCGTCTTTCGCCGCAACTGGAGCGCGTCGAGGTTGCGATGTGTCGTTGCGAACTCGGTCATGATCGTCCCGTCGGTTGGAGGAACGACGTATGCTGTCGTTCGCGTGCGAGATCGATATCCCTGCCGACGACTGCCTTGGATGCTGATTTATTTTGATATGTTAAGGAGCCGAGGCTGTGGAGCAAGGCTCGGATCGACAGTTGGAATGAACAAACTGGCGACTAGTCCACGGGGCTGGTTGTCAAGAAGCTCGAGCCGACCGCCATGTGCCATGACGATGTCGGAGACGATCGACAGGCCCAGGCCGAACCCAGGCACCTTGGCGATTCCCCGCGAGGCATCAAGCTTGTAGAAGGGTTCGAGCACGAGCTTGCGTTTGTCGGCCGGGATGCCAGGACCATCGTCTGCCACATCGATGCGGACCCTTGTGCCGTCCATCGACAGGGTGATCGCGGCATGAGTGCCGAACTTGAGGGCGTTGTCGCAGAGGTTGGTGATAGCGCGTACCAGCGCGTTCGGCTTGCACCGTCCGGCGAGGCGAACGGGCCCGGTATAGGTTACCGCAAAGCCGACGTCTACGAAGTCCGCCTCTATCGTCTGCATCAGGCTGGCAATGTCAGCGCGCTCGAACTCCTCTTCCGAGGCATCGGTACGGAGGTAGTCCAGCGTCTCCTCGACCAGCGCGTTGATGTGGTCGATGTCGGACATCATGGCGTGTCGCAAATCGTCGTCGTCGAGGCGTTCGGTGCGCAGCCGCAGCCGCGTCAGAGGCGTGCGCAAGTCGTGGCTGACGCTGCGCAGCATGCGGGTGCGCGTGTCGACCATCTCGCGAATGCGCGTCCGCATGCCGTTCAGGGCGCGCGCCAGGCTGATCACCTCGGCCGTCCCCTCCTCTGCGAAGCGAACGTCTTCGCTGGCACCGTCGGATCGGTCCAGTTCCCGCGATATTCTCGCGAGTGGAGCAGTCACGGCGTGGCGGGCATAGATAGAAAAGGAGACGATCAGTGTCAGAACGGCCAAACTGTAATAGGTCGCCCGGTTCACAAAATCCGTGGACTGAAGTGTCTCTGGCAGCGCTTTGGAAACGAGGACCGTTTCTGAGTCAATCGGCAGAATAATGCCCGACCGCCCATCGATCGCAATCCTACGCCCTCCCAAAGGAAGCTTGTAGTCCGCTGGAAAGAGATAGCGTGCAATACGCTCGAAATAGCTGATCGGAGCAGACCCGGCGATCCTCTGGGCTGCGACTTGATTACTCATTATTTCGACATCGAGCTCAACCTTTTTCACTCGGCCTATGATCGTTTCCTTCTCATCCGGGGTCGCTCCCGTCAAAAGAGCCGCCACTGTCGTTGCGCTTTCCACAATCCTGTCCGTGTCGCCAATCTGGAATAGTCCGCCGTCTGCAACTTCCCGTTCGATGGCTTCCCCCGCCAGCACTACGGCCACGACGGCGATCAGTATGACGATCCACATCTGACCGGGGATCGTGCGAGGCGTTAGCCGACTCGGCAGCCACTTCACGTCGATACAACCGTAGCGGTGAACATGTAGCCGCCAAGGCGCACGGTCTTCAGCAAGATTGGCTCGCCGGGATCCGTCTCGATCTTCTGCCGGAGGCGACGCACGTGCACGTCGATGCTGCGGGCGACCGGGCCGGCGAGGCCGGCGTGCGTGTGTGACAACAATTCTTCCCGGGTGAGTATCTTGCCCGGGTTCCGGCAGAAGATGAGGAGAAGGTCGAACTCGGCGGTCGTCATGGCGACCCTGGTGCCGATTGCGTCGCGCACCTGTCGGCGCTGGGGGTCAAGCGTCCAGCCGTCGAAGCGCAGCGGCCTTAGGCTGTCGCGCTCCGTCGGAGCGTAGGCTGCCCGGCGCAGGAGGCCCCGGATACGAGCGGTGACCTCGCGCGCACTGAAGGGCTTGGTAACGTAGTCGTCGGCACCGATCTCCAGGCCGACGATCCGATCGACCTCCTCTCCCTGGGCGGTCAGCATAATGATCGGCACCGTCATGCTGGTACGAAGCCGTCGGCAGAGGCTGAACCCATCTTCCCCCGGCAGCATGACATCTAGCACGATAAGGTCGAACGACGTTCGTCGCAGGCAGGCATCCATGTCGATGCCGTCGCCGGCGATCTCGGCAGACATGCCGGCCTCGGTCAGTGTCACCGCCAGCATCCGGGCGATCTCGAAATCGTCCTCGACGATGAGGATGGAAGGACGCTTGGCGGGATTGCTCTGGCTCATTGGTTTCCAGTGGGCTGTTTCGGGCGGACGGGCAAGCAAGTTGGCCTGTTCATCGTCCTGCTTCATTGAGGCTTTCGCCCGACGATGTATCCGCTGCGGGGACCAGCCTTCTCCAAACCCTGCCGACGCTCGTCCCGAAATCTTCGACGAGGCAATGGAGCGTCGGCACCACGACGAGCGACAGAATCGTCGAGACCACGAGACCGCCGATCACGGCGATGGCCATTGGCGCGCGGAAGCTGCCGCCGTCGCCCGTACCCAACGCCGCGGGGATCATGCCCGCGACCATTGCGAGTGTGGTCATCAGGATAGGGCGCACACGTTCCGCAGCGGCCTCGACCATAGCCGCGCGACGTTCGATCCCCGCCTTTTCCCGTTCCATGGCGAAATCGACCAGCATGATCGCATTCTTGGTGACGATGCCCATCAGCATCAGGATGCCGATCACGGCGGGTAGCGACACTGCCGTTCCCGTCAACAAAAGGGCCGTGACGACGCCACCGACGGACAAGGGCAGGGTGGCAAGAATGGTCATCGGCGTCAGCACACTGCCGAACAACAGGATCAGCACGATCAGAACCAGGCCGAGGCCGGCGATCATCGCCGTGATGAAGCTGGCAAATACATCGCCCTGCGTGTCGGAGTCGCCCGTTGCCTGGATTCTCACGCCCTCAGGCAACGCACGTACGGCTGCGAGCTGTTGGACCCCTGCAAGACCTTCTCCCGCCGTCATTCCTTCGGGCGTATCGAAGCCGATCTCGATACGTCGCTCCCGGTCGAAACGATCGATGTTCGCTACGCTCGATCCGAGGGTGATGTCGGCAACTTCCGTCAGGGGAACGGCGACCCCACTCAGGCTCGGGATGCGAAGCGAACGGAGGATTTCGACATCGTTGCGAGCCCATGGTGACAGTTGCAGCCGGATTGGTATGCGTCTTCCTCCCTCGATGAACTCGGGCATGTCGTCGTCCGCCGCGCCGATGGTGGATACCCGAATGGTGTCGGCCATGGCGGCGGTGGATACGCCTGCGTCAGCGGCACGCTCGACCCGCGGGCGGACCTGGAGCTCCGGACGTTCCGCCGTTGCGCTTGAGGTCGCTCCGACGGCGATCTGGCTTGCCGACAATTCCTTGAGGATGGCGACCGCCGCGGCTCCCGCGACCTCACCGTCTTTTCCGAGGACCGAGAACGTTACATCCCGGCCACCGCGGTCGTTGAGGATCTCGAAGCGGATGTCCGGCACGGTGCGCAGGATATTTGCGACAACTGCCTCCAGTTCGGAGATCGAACGATTGCGATCGCGGAGAGGGCCGAAGTCGACCCGCACCGCCGCCCTACGCACCTCACGAAGGCCCGAGGCATTCGCGCCTCCCTGAATGAAGACGATACGGGCTTCCTCGATCGCACCGAGCCCGGCAGCCACGAGTCCTGCCGTCGCCCTAGTATCGGCAAGCGTTGATCCTGGAGGCAGCTCGACCGAGAGCGCCATCCGGCCGTTGTCCTCCGGGGGGATGAACTCGGTGGATAGAAAGCCCGCCGACCAGATCGAGACGGCGAACAGACCGATGGCGATCCCCATGGTCGTCCATCGCCAAGCCATCGACAGGCGCAGCATCGCGAGATAGCCCCGCATTGCCCGTCCCGGCATCGTGGGCTTCAGCGGATGCGCTTTCATGAAATAGGCGGCAAGGACTGGAGTAATCAGTCGGGCGACGAGCAGCGAGAAGAAGACGGAGATCGCGACCGTCAGCCCAAACTGGCGGAAATACTGGCCGGCTACGCCTGCCATGAACCCGACGGGTGCGAACACGGCGATGATCGTCGCGGAGATGGCGACGACCGCGAGCCCGATCTCGTCAGAGGCGTCGATCGCCGCTTGGAAGGGCTTCTTGCCCCTCTGACCGTGGCGAACGATGTTCTCGATCTCAACGATGGCGTCGTCGACGAGGACGCCGGTCACGAGCGTGATGGCAAGCAGGCTGAGGATATTCAGTGAAAAGCCAAGCAGGTCGATCGCCCAGAAGGTCGGGATCGCCGCCAGCGGCAGCGTGACGGCCGCGATCAATGTCGCCCGCCAGTCCCGCAGGAACAGGAAGACGACGATGACGGCGAGGATGGCGCCCTCCACCAGGGTGGTCATCGCAGAATTGTAGTTGCCCAGCGTCTGGGTGATGCTGTCGTCGATCCTGGTAAAGCGCGCATTGGGATGTTCGACAGTCAGTTGCTCCAGCGCCGCAGCGACGTCCTCAGCCACGCTGACGTCGCTGGCGCCGCGGGCGCGATAGGCGGAGAAGCTGACGACCTCACCGCCGTCGAGGGTCGCAAAACTCCGAGGCTCAGCAAAGCCGTCAGTGACGCTGCCGAGGTCGCTGAGCCTCACCGTCGATCCATTGGACAGGGCGATCGGAAGCACGGCGAGGTCGTCGACGCTGTGCGTCGTCGCCACCATCGTCACCGCCCGCTCGCGGCCGTCGATCTCGCTTCGGCCGCCGGAGAGATCGAGATGTGTCGCCGCAAGCTGCGCGTTGACCTGACTGGCGGTGATCCCGAGCGCCATCAGCCGATCGGGGTCGAGTTCCACCTGGATCTCGCGGGCGACGCCGCCGACGCGATCAATCCGGCCAACGCCCGGCAGTCCGCGCAGACGCCGGACGACGACGTCATCGACAAACCAGGAGAGCTCCTCGGCCGTCATCGCCTTGTCGACGGCGGCATAGGACACCACCGCTTGGCTCTCGACGTCGACGCGCTCGATGATCGGCTCGTCGATCGTCGCGGGCAGGTCCGAGCGGATCTTGGACACGGCATCGCGCACATCCGCCACCGCGCGGTCGATCGGGACGCCAAGGTCGAACTCCACCGTTGTGGCCGAGCTGCCGTCACCGATGGCCGAACTCAGTTCATCGATTCCGGGAAGCGCCGAAATCGCATCCTCGACAAGCCTTGTGACGCTAATCTCCATCTCGGTCGGCGCCACGCCGGGATCGGTGATCGTCAACGAGACTTCCGGTACGTCGATGGTCGGAAAGTACGTGATCGGAAGAGCGTGGAAGCTATGGAGCCCCAGCGCCGTCAGGACCACGAACAACAGAATGGGCGGAAGCGGATGGCGGATCGCCCAGGCCGAGACGTTCATCGCGCCGCATCCGAGGTCAGGATCGGACGATCCGATGCAGGCGCCACGGCATAGTCGACGTCCAGCGGGCTTACCCGGTCACCCGCCGAAAGGAAGTTTCCAGCGCGCAGGACGACGCGCTCCCCCGCAATAACGCCGGAAAAGATTTCCACCAGCCCGGCAGTCCGCAAACCCGTGCCGACCGGCCGAAGGGTGACGACGCCGTTCTCAACGACCTGGACCATGTCCTGTCCATCCGAGTGCTGCACGGCGGTGGCTGGCAGGAACACCCCCTCGCGTCGTTCGACCGCGAGATCACCCCGGGCGAAAGCACCGATCACCAGCGGTCCGGTCGGCAAGAGACTGATGCGCGCGCGGCCGAGGCGGCTTCCCACCGAGGTCTCAGGGGCCAGCAGGCGGATACGACCGGCGATCCTGGCGACTTCTCCCGGCAAGGACAGGCTGGCGACCTGGCCGATCGCCATCCGCCGGAAGTCAGCCTCGGGAACCTCGGCATCCAGTTCGATCTCACCGTTCTCGGCGATCGCAAACAGCGGCTCGCCGCCGGCGGCGGTCAGAGCGCCGACCTTGGCGGTGCGCCGCAGCACAAGTCCGCCGGTCGGCGCTAGGATCTCGGTACGGGCGAGCCGCGCCGCGATCTCCTCGCCCCCAGATACGATGATCTGGCGGTCCGCCGCTGCCACTGCCCACGACTGCCGCGCCAGCCCCAGCGCCGAGGCGGTCCGTTTCATAGTGGTCTGGCGCCCCTCGAGCGTCTCTTCGGCGGCAAAGCCCTTGGCTCTGAGCTGTTGGCTGCGCTTCATGTCGGACTGGGCCTGGACGTGGGCCAGATCCGCGTCGTCGATTTGGCTCCGGGCCTGGGCGATGGCGGCGTCGGCACGGGCCAGCCGGGCGGCATTCGCACTCTGCTCGATGGTGATCAGCGTCGCATCCAGCCGGGCGAGCACGTCGCCGCGCCGAACGATGTCGCCGATTTCGGCCTCGACCGAAACGATGCGGACATCGTCCAGCTCGACCTTCACCACGCTCTCCTCTCGCGCGACCAGCGTGCCGACGATCCGGACATGCTCGGTCAGGTCCCCGGCACGGGCCACGACGACGGAGACGGCGGCGGGGCGATCCTCGGCCTTCGCTCCGTTGCCGCCTGATGCGAAGCACGCAAGGAAGATTGCCAACTGCCGAGCCGACTGGAGCAGTCTGGGACGGGTTCGCGGCGATCCAGGGAGACAACGGGTTTTGGGCATCATGAACTCCGACCTTCCTGGAGTTCCATCGCCTTCGCGACCGAACCAGGATCCTGATTGACGCCCCAAGGTAATCGACAGATCAGCGACCGGGATGATGATGCATTAAGTTATGTTAAGGCAATTCAGGCGCCGGACGGACATCGACCTCCTATAAGGCCAAATCGACAGAAGCCTCGATGTGTATGACGTCATAGTTGGGCTAGTAAATGATACGGATATTCTGATGCGCGTCGGAGCGGATAGTGAATGCTGCCCGCAGATATAACGACGGCTTGGCATGCATTGTCACAGCCGATGCCCCGCGACCTTCTGCGAGGAGGCCGAAAAGCTTCGAGTCGAAGACGCCATTTCCGTTTTCATCGTGAAACGCCGTGACCGCATACCGACCGTGCGCGAGCCCGCTGAAGACGATCGGAGCACTTCCAGGATTCGCGGGTACGGTTATCCGTCTAGCGGAAACTGAATTGCTACAGTCTGGAAAGCCCCGGGGATGTTACCAGAGGCAAATCTTGATGTTTCCCTTGAGGCTGCGGACGCCCTCTAATTTGACAGAAATCGCCGAGGTATCCGCTGTTGGGTTGGCTAGACTGGCCAAGATGAGTAACGCATATGATTTCAACGGATATCTCCTGACGAATAAGAACAACCTGAAGGGTGGATATTCCAGCGGATTACTCCGTGGCCGAGGGGATGCGCTTTATGTTTTATGTTGAGATATGACGGCTCTAACTTCCCCGTCATCATTAACGCGCTGATAACGAGTTGGCTGTGCATAGCGCTGCTGATTGTGCAGGCGACCAGCCGCCTCAGGAGAGGCCAATGGCGACAGCGTTGAGCCTGCTGGCGGCAGCCGAGATGTATATGAAGTGGGCGACCGCTTAGGTCGGGCCAGGGAGCGCATTTGCTGTTGGCAACTTCATGGGGGATGGCCCCACGCTGCACCCCTTGCTCTTCCAGCAGCTTCACCGCCTCAAGCTTGAACTCGCCGCTGAACTTTCGTCGTTGCGTTCACACTCGCCAATTCCGAGAGACCTCATCTCTGTGTCTAAGGAACCCGCAGCGGACCATAACTCTCAACGTTTGGGGAGCCTGGAACGGTCGATATCCTACGTTTAGTTAAGCTCCTGGTCAGACCGCTCCGGCAAGTTCAGACGGAATCCCGACGGCCTTGTGGATGGCCCGAATCTCTTCGGTGCTAGCTACCGCTCCCGACTCGATCTGAGAAACCCTGGAGACAGGCAGTCCCGTCTTAGAGGCGACATACTGGATCGGCAAACCTGCATGTTGGCGATAGGCCTTCATGATCGTAAAGCCCGAGCAGATCATCAAGACGATCGCTGTCGGGATCGGGTGAGCATGCATGAACGCTGTTGTCATGGTCCTGTTTTCCTTGTTCGCTGATGGGATAGCGCGTCGAAGCAGCCTGAGTGTGACCGTCCGGGACGAAGCTGCTCTTGCAAGCCGTTGCCGTTATCCGGACTGTTACCGAAGGGCGATCGGCTGATTGCCTATCCGTAGGGCGGCATCAAGGAGAGCCCGGCCAGGCCCGGCTAGCCATTCGTTGAGATTGAACAGTTTACCGAATTCGCGACCCAGGGCGCCGACGTCCGCGTTGCCGGCAGCGCGGCCCTCGTCAAACACCATTGCGTTGCGGCCGAGAAAGAGGTTCTCGCGAAGGAGGGAGTCCGTGAAGCGGTGATAGACGATCCGCCGCCCGGCCGCCTCGCTCAAGGCCTCCTGCAAATCAAGACCGGTGGTTTCGTCGCCCGCAATCTCGATGGTTTGGTCGGCATAACGGTCCGTGTCGCCGAAGAGGCTGGAGACGATTTTCCCTATGTCCTCGATCGCAATGAACTGAGCGGCTTGGTCGGGACGCAGGAAGAACGAGAAGGTGACTCGATCGAGGCCCATCCCTGGAAGTGTTAGAAGGTCCATGAACGTTGCAGGCCGGACGATGGTGCTGGTGATGTTCGAGCTGCGAATATGGTCCTCAATCTCGATCTTGCAGTCGAGATTCTTCATGCCAGTCGGACCTTGGCTGATGATGCCCGCCGAGGCGTAGACCAGATGCCGAACGCCACTTTCGACGGCGAGGTCGGTGACGGTCTTTCCAAAATGCACCTCGTCCGCGTCGGTCACGCCAGAGGCCGCACTGCCCGAGTTGGGCTGGACGCTGAAGACGCCGTGAACCCCCAACATTGCAGTCCGCATTGAACCGATGTCGGAAAAGTCTGCTCGCATGAGCTGTGAGCCGCCTGCGACCAAATCCCTGGCAGCAGGGCTTTCCGGGTCGCGAACGAGGGCTCGAACAGCCCAGCCTTGCCGTCTCAACGCTACTACTACCGCGCCGCCTTGCTTCCCAGTCGCGCCGAACACGAGCACGGTCTTCTGCTTGTCGTTGTTGCGTTCAATATCGATGCACACGTGCACCTCCTTCTGTATGTTCGGTCTGCGCGGAACGGCCGACATCCCTGCGACCATGGTCGACCACACATTCGAGTCCTTGGATCTGAGCGTAGGGTCGACCTGATTGATGTCCATTGGGCCGCCGTTGCTCGGGCTACGGTTTGTCCGGAAGTGCGTAGGCGATGACATAGTCGCCCCGACCGGGTGACTGCCGCGACCCGCCTGCGGAAATGACGACGTACTGGCGGCCGGTGCGCGGCGAGACGTAGGTCATCGGCGTCGCCTGCCCGCCGACCGGCAGGCTGCCCTTCCACAGTTCGCGGCCATCGGCCCGATCGAAGGCGCGCAGATAGAAGTCTTGGGTACCGGCGAAGAAGACTAGGCCCGACCGCGTTGCGAGCGGCCCGCCGAGCGTCGGCATGCCGATCGGAATCGAGAGGCCCGACCGCAGCCCCAGCGGTCCGGTCTCGCGGATGGTGCAAGCGGGTACCTGCCAGACGAGCTTGCCCGTCGGAAGATCAATGCCGCTGATCGAGCCGTAGGGCGGCGCCTGACACGGGATGTCGAGCGGTGACATGAAGGACGCCGATATGACGGCGAACGGCGTCCCTTTCTGCGGGCCGTAGTCGCCGTGAGCCACAACCAATCCCTTCTCGTCGAGGGCGGGGTCGCGTTCCACCAGGCGCACCCGCAAAGCGATGCGGATGTCGTTGACCACGAGGAGCCCTGTGTCTTCGTTGATCGCGGCGCTACCCCAATTCATGCCACCGTAGTTTCCCGGCCACTGGAGGCTCTCGGAGTCCGGGCGCGGCGGCGTCATGGCACCGTCGTAACGCAGCGACTTGAAGGCAATGCGGCAGACAAGCTGATCGATGGGCGTGGCGCCCCACATGTCGGCTTCCGTGAGATCCTTCGCGCCGATCGTCGGCATGTCGACGGAGAAGGGCTGGGTGGGGGCAAGCCGGTCGCCCGGTGCCGCCCCTTGCGGAACGGCTTGGTCGACCACGCGCTTCACCGGCTTGCCAGTGCGACGGTCGAGAACGAAGATCTGCCCCCGCTTGGTTGCCTGGACGAGCGTCGGAATCTTTCCGCCTTTGCCGTCCGGCATGTCGTAGAGGGCGGGCTGGGCGGGAACGTCGTAGTCCCAGAGGTCGTGGCGGGTCGTCTGGAAATGCCAACGGGGGCGCCCGGTGGCGATGTCGAGCGCCACGATCGACGAGGAGAACTCGTCGTCGGACGGGCGACGCTGGCCGCCCCAATAATCCGGCGTCGCATTTCCCGTCGGCAGTTATATCAGCCCGAGTTCGTCATCGAAGGCCGGCGTGGACCAGACATTCGGCGTGCCCCGCGTGTAGTCCTTGCCGTCGGCTGGAAGCTTCGTAGTCGCGGGATTACCGATGTCCCATGCCCAGACCAGTTCGCCTGTCCGCGCACTGAATGCCCGGACGACGCCCGATGGCTCGCCGGTCTCATAATTGTCCTGGACCCAGCCACCGACGATAACGAGTCCCCGAACCACGGTCGGCGCCGAGGTGGGCATGTAGAAGCCCGGCTTGACCTCTCCCATGACGGAAAGGAGATTGAACGCCTTTGTCGCCGAACTCCGCGCACGGTCGACCGCTGGTCGCATCGAGGGCGAGCAACCGGCCATCGATGGTCGATCCGATGATGCGGCGGGCGCATTCGCCAACGGTGAGAGGCTGCTGAGACGTATCCTCGCCGGCTGCCGTGTCGAAATAGCCGAGTCCTCGGCAACGGTTCCAGAAGGGAGAGCGGCCCTTGGCATCGAAGGTCCATCGCGGCTTCCCGGTATCGACGTCCAGGGCGTTGATGACGTTCGTCGGCGAGCAGGTGTAGAGGGTGTCGCCGACCTGAAGCGGGGTGTTCTGGTCCTGCTTTTCGCCGTCGGCGATGTCACCGGTGCGAAAGGTCCAGGCGACCTCCAGCTTGTCGACATTGTCGCGGTCGATCTGCGTCGAGGGTGCGAACCGGGTGCCGCTGGGCGTCCGCCCGTAGGCCGTCCAGTCACCATCCGCCGCGGCGAGTTCGGGAACGGAGACGTTCTCGGTCCGCGTTACGCCATGGGGAGAGAACATGGCGACGATCGCGCCGAGGCTACCGATCGCAAGAGCTCCGGCGAGGGGCCACGCGGTCCGTCTTGAAGGGGCTTCCCGGCCGGAACGAAGCCAGGGCGAGAAGACCAGCAAAGCGATGGCGAGCACCGTCGGGGCCAGCAGTCGGGGGACGAGCGGCCAGAATGCCAGCCCGACCTCGACCAGCGACCAACAGATGGTCCCGATGAACACCAGGCCGTAGATCCAGAGTGCCCGGGCATCGCGTCGACCAAGGAGGATGCCTGTCCCGACGATCCCGATCCCGGCGATCGCGTAGTAGGCGGAGCCACCCAGCGAAACCAGCTTTATTCCCCTGGCCGCAAGCGCCAGACCGACGGCAGCCACCAACACCCCAAGGATGAGAAATGGAATTCGGACACGCCATGAGGGGCGGCTGAGATCGGCCATGTTCTATTTCCTGGTTGGCAGCCTCGAAATCCCGGGGAGGGCTTCGTCAAGCTGATCGGCAGTTCCCGGCGGGAGGCGAGCAGTGGTTCGGGCCGCCGGCAAGTCCGATGTTGGCAGTGAGATCTTCGGCCGCTTTGCGCGTCTCGTTTTTCCGCTCAAAGCCACGCGATCAGTTGGAACTGATTGCTAGAACTCGGCCAAACTGCTTGGAAGCTTGACCGCTCTTAAGATGTGGGAGCAATTACGGCCAAAATAACCAGGCCACCGGGCAGTTCACCACAGCCAAAACCTCCGTAATGGCATGATTATATCGCGCGATATGGCCTCTTAGATCTTCCAGGATTTTAAAGTTCAAAGGGCAGGGTCCATCTCAGCCGATGAGCGGTGTCGTTTAAGTTCATCGGGCGGGAACGAAACTTGTGCGGCCGTCTTGATGCAAGACTGGAGCGGAGCCGAAAAGGATGACCCCAAGCAGTCGTGGACGACCCTGCGCCGGGCCGGTTATGCGGCTGAACAGCGCGCCCGCGGATGGACATGGTGCGCGATGCAGTCAACGAACGCGCGGACCTTCGGGACTTTGAAACGACTGGCGGGCCACAGCATCGTCAGGACCCCTGTCTGCTCCAACTCCTCCTCCAAAATAAGGAGAAGCGATCCATTAGTAAGGGCGTCTCTCACCGTGTGTTCGGGGAAGGCTGCAATCCCAGTTCCCTCAAGCGTCAGTTCCAGCAGTGGATCGATCACGCTCGACGTAAGACTGACGGGGACCTCCAGTCCGGGTCCGGAACGAAATAGCCATGGTTGGATCCGACCTGACGAGAGTTTCTGTCGCAAGCAGATATGCCTCGACAGATCATCGCGTACTGCCGGCTGGCCATGCTTTTCGACATAGCTTGGTGAGGCCACGAGCCGCCACGAGAACTTGCCGAGGATCTTGTGCAGGAGCCGGGAATCCCCCGTCTCGCCGCTTCGGATGACGACGTCGAAGCCTTCATCGATTACGTCGACAAGTCGGTCGCTGTAATCGAGCTCGAGCTCGACAAGCGGGTGTTCGGCGGTAAACGCCGAAAGTGCTTTCGTCAGCAGCTTTCCGGAAAGTGGCAGGCCGACGCGCAGCCTCCCGCGCGGGCTTCCAGAGATCTCGGCAAGTTCGCCCTCCGCAGTGTTGAGCTTAACGAGCATGCGGCGGGCATGAACCAGGAATAGGCTGCCTGCTTCGGTCAGGGAGATGCTGCGCGTCGTGCGGTGAAAGAGGGTAACCGAAAGCTGGGCCTCCAGTCTCGCGATCGACTTGCCGATTGCCGACGACGACACTCCGAGGCCCTTGCCGACGCTCTTGAAACTGCGCAGGTCCGCGACGGCGACAAAGGCGCGGATTGCCGCAAGGCTATCGACTGGCTCAGGCATTGTGGACTTATAGGACGTGTTGATCGGCTTTGCAGCCTATAAATCTTTAGAGGAACCCTCCCCAGTTGGCTCTCTTGGAAGTCCCCGTCTCAAGGAGCGCCCATATGACCAGTCTGCCTTCACGTTCTGATCCGTTCTCAATCCGCCCGTCGCCGTTCGGTGGTGGAGGTCGCGAGGGCTCGGTCGACGATGGTAGTGCCGCCTTCCAGCCCATCGCCAGCCCACCGTATCTCGGGTCGGTTCAGGACCATCCCGGTTACGCTCGCGTGTTCCAGGAGGGTCATCTGACGTTCGGGCTCGTCGCGCCTTTGGAGCCCTATCCTCATGCGCCCTGGCCTACGCTCAAGGGCCATGCCGAGGCCGTGCGTCTCGCCGACGGGTCGGATCTTGCCGCCATCTGGCTTCGGGACGTGCCCTTCTACGAACCGAGCTTCGGCGATACGGGTCAGGTGGTTGATCCGATGGTCTATGCAGGATGGCTGGCGGCACAGACAAAGCGGATCGCGATCGGCACCGCAGGCATAGTCTCGCCGCTTAGAGACCCCCTGATCGTCGCCAAGCAAGCAACGAGTATTGATCGACTGAGCGAAGGGCGCTTCCTCCTCGGTCTGGCAACAGGCGATCGCCCTTCCGAATTCGCCGCATTCGGCAGCGGCATCGACAATCGGGTGGAACGCTACAGAGATGCGTTGAAAGTGATCCGTGCAGCGACGGAGCAGTCCTTCCCACATCACCAGTCGCTCTTCTACGGCACCTTGGACGGGTCTCTGGACATGCTGCCCAAGCCGGTGGCGGCGAGCCTTCCGATTATCGCCATCGGACGGGCCGGTCAGGATTTCGACTGGCTGAGCAGAACACCGACGCATGGATGTGGCATCTGAGCGACCCAAACGGGTTGCCCATCGTCATCGCCGAATGGCGTCGCGGCAGCGAGGGACGTTTTCGCCCATATGGATACGGCACGCGGTTCGATCTTCTCGTCGATCCGGATGCGCCGTTGGAGCTACGCAACGCGTCCATGCGGGGCGGGCGCAAGGCGCTGATCGAGCATTGGAAGCGACAGCGGGACGAAGGCGTGAACCATGTCGCGCTCTACATGAAGCCGTTGCAACGACCCTTCGCGTTGGCACTCGCGGAACTGGCCGAACACGTCCTCCCCGAGTTTGCAAAATAGTCGGCAGTGCGCCCGGCAACGACGGTCCCGCGTGATCAACGCGCCGATCGGCCACCAAATCCAACCCATGTCAGGACATCCCATGCCCGCAGCACTTTGGGCGCTTGCGATAGCAGCGTTCGGTATCGGAACCACCGAGTTCGTCATCGCGGGGCTTCTGCCCGGCATCGCGGCCGAGTTCGGCATTTCCATCCCCATGGCCGGGAACATAGCGACAAGCTATGCGCTTGGCGTCTTCTTCGGTGCGCCCGTCACCATCATCCTCGGGGCAAGGCTCAACAGAAAGACCATGCTTGCCTGGCTCATGGTCGTCTTCATTGTCGGCAGCTTCGTCACCGCCATCGCGCCGACCTACTGGGTCGCTATTGTTGGTAGGGTGATCACGTCCCTGACGCACGGCGCATTCTTTGGCATCGGCACCATCATGGCCGCCGACCTCGTCGCACCCCAACGCCGGACGAGTGCCATCGCCTTCATGTTCACCGGCCTGACGCTCGCGACCCTGATTGGCGCGCCCGCGGGAACCTGGCTGGCGCAGACCGTATCGTGGCGGGCTACCTTTGCCGCCATCGCGGCCATTGGCATCGTCGCGATCGTCGGCCTGCTCATGCTCGTCCCCCGACCCGCGCGCGCCGAGCCTCAGGATCTACGCAAAGAACTGGCAGCATTCACCGACGTACGGGTTCTTCTCGCGATGGGGATCACCATCCTCGGACCGGCAGCCTTCTTCACCTCCATCACCTACATCGCTCCGATGATGACCGGGGTCGCCGGCTACACTGAAGGCTCTGTCACGTGGCTCCTCTCCCTGTTTGGACTGGGCCTCTTCTTCGGCAACATCCTCGGTGGACGGCTGGCGGACCGGGCGCTGATGCCGCTGCTCTACGTGACCCTTGCCGCACAGGCCGCCGTCCTTGTTGCCTTCTACTTCCTGGCGGGCAGCCAGATAGCGTCGGCGATCTGCATCTTCCTGATGTCGATGTTCGGCTTCGCCAGCGTCGCCCCGATCCAGAAGCTGGTGACGGACAACGCCCGGGCGGCAGGCGCACCCAACCTCGCCTCGGCCGTCAACATCGGGCTCTTCAACCTTGGCAACGCGATAGGAGCTTGGGCCGGCGGCGCGGTCATCGCGGCAGGCTTCGGCTATGCCGCGCCGAACTGGGCTGGTGCCATCCTGTCCGTCGGCGCGCTGGTTCTGGCACTTCTGGCGGGGTGGATGGGCCGCAAGGGCAGGGAACCCGTAGTTTCGGCCGGTGTCCTCGCTCCGACCGGCAGCACCTGACGCGCGGTCGCCGGCAGCAGGGCTTCGCGACCGATAGCGCGGGGCCCGAAGGCTTACTCCCATCATTCTACCGGCGATCCAGCAGGCGCATCGGCGCGGCCGGACCAAGCCTCTTCAAAAAACAGGTTGCGCGGCTTGTCACTTAGTAACATATATAATGTCACTAAGTGACATATACGTCGGCGTCCAAGATTTGCTTCCGGTTTCTCAACTTGCCCACCGACCGAGCTGAACACGAAGGGGCGGCCATCGGCTCCCCGCGAACGAAAGTGAACGCATGACCTTCTTCACCATCAGCCGGACCAGCCGGTCCGCCTTCTCGATCGGCGGCATCGGGATGCTGGCCATTCCCCTGACCGGGTGCATGTCGCCCGAGCAGGAACGCAGGGCGAACCTCGATGAGGATCAGGGTTCCTGCTCCAACATGGGCGCCCGATACGGCTCCTCGGCGCACACCGAGTGCATGCTCCGGCAGCAGGAGCGCCGGGACGACGAAGGCCTGCGTTTTGCGCAGCAGGCCCGCATCCATTCCGAGATCGCCCGCAATGCGCAGGAGATGCGCGAGGACCGCCGTCGCCACCGCCACGACGACAAGCGCGACTAGCTTTCCCGGCTTGAGAGTCTGACCTTTTCCGGTCAGAACACGCTGGCATCGCGATGAACCCACGGGCCCCATGACCGAACGCTCCAAAGCAGAAGAGGCCCGGCTCGCGGTCTCCCGTCACGCGGCGGATCTCTTCTGCCAGCACGGCGTCGACGGGACCACCGGCGATGACATCGCGGCCGCCTCCGGGCTCTCGAAGCGGACCGTGTGGCGCTACTTCCGCTCCAAGGAAGCCTGCATAGAACCCCTGTTCCTCGCCACGGAACTCCGGTTCGTCAGCCATCTCGCGAAATGGCCCCGGAGCTTGTCGATCGAGGACTATCTCCACGCCACGATCGCCGCCTTCGTTGCCGACAAGCAGTTCATTCGCGACGGGATCGCGGTCGTGCGCATCATCGCCATGCTGCCGAAGGAGCCGGCTCTGCGTGCCTCCTGGTTGATGGCCTGCCACCAGGCCGAGGCGGAACTCGTCCCGGTCATCGCCGACCGCGCGAAGCGTTCGCCCCGGGATTTCGACGTCAAGCTCTGCACGGCCGTGATCATGGCCGCCATACGGGTCGTCGACGAAGAGATCAGTTCGGCTGCCGTCAATGACGGCCAGCACTACGAGCAGGCCGAGGCCACCGACCAACTGGCCGCTGCGATCCGGGCGGCGAGCACTTTGGCGATCTGCGATCCCGTCGGACGCTAGAGCATCTTGCGATCGGGTGGATGCACCCGATCAAATACCGTCGATTCAATAGGATAGAGCGTCCTTCGCGCGTCGTCTTGGACGCACGGCGCTCTCGTGCCGGCGCGTGCCGGTACGCCGCGGTGGTGATGGCGCCGCGGTCCGTGCGCAACAACGGAGAGCTTCGATGGACACGTCCGCAACCCGGCATGCCGGGTTCGCTTCCGCATTCTGTTTCGCCTGGACCCTGACGCTTACGGGCAGCACGGCCATCGCAAACGAGGAGACCCCCATGATCTACCCCGAGACCAAACGCGGCGAGGTCGTCGACGAGCAATTTGGCACGGCGATCGCCGATCCCTATCGCTGGCTCGAGACCGATGCCCGCAAGAGTGAGGACGTCGCCCTCTGGGTCGATGCCCAGAACGGCATTTCCGCTCCCTATCTCGCAAACCTCCCAGGGCGCGACGTCTTCCGACAGCGCCTGACCGCCCTCTTCGACCACGAGCGGCTGACGGTGCCGGAGAAGCGGGGCGAGCGCTACTTCTTCACCCGCAATGCCGGGCTCGACAACCAGTCCGTCCTCTTCGTCCGCGAGGGCGTGCAGGGTGCCGACCGCGTCGTCCTGGATCCGAACGACTGGTCGGAAGACGGCGCCACCGCACTGGCGGAATGGGCGCCGTCGGAAGACGGAACCCATCTGGCCTACGCGATCCAGGACGGCGGATCGGACTGGCGCACGATCCGCGTGATGGACATCGAAAGCGGCGAGATCCTCGAGGACGAAATTCAGTGGGCACGCTTCACGCGCATCGCCTGGGCGAAGAACGGATCAGGCTTCTTCTACTCCCGCAATCCGCGGCCCGAGACCGAGGCAGGCTTCGAGGCAAAGGTGGCCGGGCATGCCGTCTATTTCCACCGGCTCGGGACGCCGCAGTCCGAGGACCGTCTGGTGCATGCGCCGACATCCGAGCTGCCGCTGATCCACACCATCACCGTGACGCCGGACGGGCGCTATGCAATGGTCTATTCGACGGCGCTGACGGGCGGCAACGCGCTCGTCGTGGTCGACCTCCTGGATCCCGAATGGCCGGCCCGGACCGTCGTCGGCGCGTTAAACCAAAGTTGGGTCCTGGCAGGCAGTATCGGCACGAAGCTCTTCCTGTCGACGCAGGAGGGCGCTCCCCGCGGCAAGGTCGTCACGCTCGATCTCGCCGAGGCGACGCCGATGATCGTCGACATCGTGGCGGAACGCGACGATGCGACGCTTTTCGAGGCAGCTTTGATCGGCGATATCCTGCTCACCTCGTACCTCGTCGACGCCAGGACGGAGGTTCTTCTCCGCAAGCTCGACGGAACGCCGGACGGCACGCTCGATCTTCCCCGGATCGGCACGGCGGGCGCCTTCCGGGGCCGTCCCGGCGACGACGAGGCGTTCTTCGTCTTCACCAGCCATGATGCGCCGACCACCATCCACCGCTTCGACGCGGCCACTAGGACAAGAACCGTCTGGGCCGAGCCGACGGTCGCGCTGGACCTTGAGCGGATCATCGTCGAGCAGCACTTCTACGCCTCCAAGGACGGGACGCGGGTGCCGATCTTCGTGGTGCGCCGCCGAGATGTCGACGGGCCTGCGCCAACGGTGCTCTCCGCCTATGGCGGCTTCGGCATCCCGATGGTCCCGTATTACGCGCCCGAGGTGATGGCCTGGGTCGAGCAGGGCGGTGTCTACGCCGTCGCCAACATCCGGGGCGGGAGCGAGTATGGAAAGGCCTGGCACGATGCTGGACGGCGCCAGCACAAGCAGAACGTCTTCGACGACTTCATCGCCGCCGCCGAGTTCCTCAAGGCGGAGGCCATCACCTCGGCGAAGGGGCTCGCCATCCAGGGCGGATCCAATGGCGGGCTTCTCGTCGGTGCCGTGGTCAACCAGCGGCCCGATCTCTTCGCGGCGGCGCTTCCCAATGTCGGCGTCCTCGACATGCTGCGCTTCGACCGCTTCACCGGCGGCGAGCTCTGGACGCAGGAATACGGCAGTCCGGCGGTTGAAGTGGATTTCCGCAACCTTCTGTCCTACTCGCCTTATCACAAGATCCGGTCGGGCATGACCTATCCCGCCATCCTTGCCACGACCGCCGACACGGACGACCGCGTCGTCCCGGCGCACAGCTTCAAATACGTCGCGGCCCTCCAGGCAGCCGACCTCGGACCGCGCCCGCGGCTGCTCCGGGTCGACAGACGCGCGGGCCACGGAGCCGGCAAGCCGACGCGGAAGGTGATCGAGGAGATCGCCGACCTCTGGGCCTTCGCCGCTCAATGGACAGGATTGGACGTCAGTCTTCCCCGATAATCCCGCTGAGCGATAGAGGCTCGACCATCCCGGCGCAGACGACGCCAAGCCTTCGAAAACGAACCCGTTTCGTCACACCCAGAGGAGCAGACGCATGAAGCTCAAATCCCTTATCATCGCCACCGCGATCGCCGTCACGGCGATCGGCACGCTGGCCCCCGCCGCATCGGCCCGCGACCGCAGCGTCGTGGTCGAGCAGGGCTCCCGCATCCTGCTGGTTCGCGACCACCGGCGCGACCGCGACTATCGCCGTCACCACGAAGGCCGCCGCCATTACCGGGCCGACCGCCGCTATGGTCGCTACGACCGGCGCGACCGCTATGAGCGCCGTGATCGGCGGCATGACCGACGGCCGCCATGGCACCACCGTGACCGCCGTCACGAGCGCGGCAACTGGGAATTCCGCTACCGCTGAGCGGCCGTGATGCCATGCGAGGTCCGCCGGCTGGCGGACCTCGTGGGTTGATGTTGGCATCTTGCTAGCGGCCGGCTCAGGATGGGTTCAGTTCGACGCTTTTGGCGCCGGGGTGTTCAGGAGCTGCTGCTCCCAGAAGTAGGCGATGCCGCTGCCGCCCGCATGCTGCATCATGATGTCAGTCAGCTTGGCGGCTGTGTCCAGCCGTGCCCAGTCCCGCTGCCATTCGGCGGCCAGCGCCAGCCAGGTCATCATGTTGGCTCCCGCTGCGATCATGCGCTGGATGGCGACCTGGTGGGCCTCGACCGATACGCCGCCGCTGGCGTCGGTGACCACCGTCACGTCCCAGCCCTCGCCGAGCGCCTGGATTGTCGGCATCGCGACGCAGACTTCCGTCCAAAGCCCGGCGATTACCATCTGCTTGCGGCCGGTCGCCTTGACTGCGTCGACGGCCTTGGGGTCTTCCCAAGTATTGATGAAGGTCCGGTCGATGACTTCCTGGCCCGGAAAACATCGGTGATCTGGGGAAAGAGAAGCCCACCCCGACCCGCGACGACGGAGGTCAGTATTGTGGGGACGCCAAAGGCTTTAGCGGCCTTTGCGAGCCCCACCGTGTTGTTGACGACCATCTGCGGCTCGTGACTGTTCAAGTTCGCGAGCTGGTAGGGCTGGTGGTCGATCAGTACGAGGACAGAATTCTCGGGGCGGAGGAGCGAAGAAAGGCCGTTGCAAATGGTCATCGATACATTCCTTGTCATAAGGTCTTCATTTGACCTCGGACCGAACGAACGTCGAACTCTCAACGTCTTCCGGAACAATACCAACTTGCCATTCGGAAATAAGCTAGGATAGCGCGTTCCGGCGCGTAGCTGTGTCGCGAAACGGGGAACGCCGAATGGACATCGAGGACATCCTGACCTTTCTCGAAGTCGCTGAGGCGGGCGGGATATCGTCTGCGGCGCGCAGGCTGGGCGTGTCGAAGTCGATCGGCAGCCGTCGACTTCTGCGGCTGGAGGGAGAGCTTGGCGCGCTGCTGGTGGCGCGGACCACACGCGGCGCAGCCCTGACCGAGGCCGGCGGGCGACCTTCGCGGCCGCCTGCGGGTCGCGATGCCCCTGACCTTCGGCCCAACCCACTTCGCGCCTGTGCTGGCGGACATGGCGCGGCGCCACCCGGAACTCCACGTCCATTCCGTCTACAGCGACCGCTTCGTCGATCTCGTCGCGGATGGTTTCGATTGCGCGGTCCGCGTCGGCTTCCTTCCCGACTCCGAATTGCTCGCCCGCCGGGTCGGGCCGATCTACGGGGCGCTCGTCGCCAGTCCGGACTACGTCCGGCAGCACGGTTCCCCGGGGAAGCCCGACGAGATCGCATCCCATCAGGCGCTCATGCAGGGAACCGAAATCTGGCAGTTCGTCGACGGCGAACGGATCGTCACGGTCAACCCGAAAGGCCGCTTCAAGGCCGAGAGCGCGACTGCGCTCGCTGCCGCGGCGGCGGCGGGCCTTGGTATCGCCTGGCTGCCCAATTGCATGATCTACGACTACCTCGCCGCCGGGGCGCTCATCCCGATCATGACCAAGCATCCGCCGCCCGCCGCCGCCGCCTACGTCGTGCGTTCGCCGGGTCGGCGTCCAGAGCGCAAGGTCGAGGTGATGACGGACCTGATGACCGATCTTTTCGAACAGGATCCACGCTTCAGGTAGGCCGGTCCAGCAGCGCCGGAACGGCCCGAATCTGGGCGGCCGCTCGGCACGGCGTTCCCCTTGGAGCGACACGGTGGCGCGTTTGTCCCGCCTAGTGCGGGCGCCGTATTCGAGGTTAGCTTCCTGCATCGCCGCTCGATGTCCGGATCTGTCCGGGTCGCAGACGGCTTGGCTGCGGACTGTGCGCTTTCCTTTGCGAGGGCAATGGCTGCCGGCTGTTCCGAGAAGGACCACGCGCATGAGCTGGAACCCCGCCCTCGAACCAGGCGCTCCCGACGATGTGGACGCCGACGCGATCGAGACCCTGATCATTCCCCGCTCCCGGGACCTTGGTGGCTTCGAGGTCCGGCGTGCCCTGCCGGCGCCGCAGCGGCAAATGGTCGGGCCCTTCATCTTCTTCGACCAGGCCGGCCTGGCAGAGTTGCTGACGGGCCAAGGCATCGATGTCAGGCCGCATCTGCATATCGGTCTTGGCACCGTCACCTATCTCTATCGCGGCGACTTCCACCACCGGGACAGCACGGGGGCGGACCAGATGATCCGTCCCGGCGAGTTGAACTGGATGGTCGCCGGGCGCGGTGTCACCCATTCGGAGCGGACGTCGGCCGCGGCTCGGAGCGGTCCGAACAGCCTCTTCGGCATTCAGACCTGGCTCGCTCTGCCCGAGAGCCATGAGGACGTGGCGCCCAGCTTCGAGCATCACGGCAAGGCGGCGCTGCCCCTGATCGAGGACAGCGGCGTCTCCGTCCGGCTGATCCTCGGAAGCGCCTACGGAAAGGTCGCCCCCGCGACGATGCTCTCCGAAACCTTCTATGCCGACGTGAAGCTCGATGCGGGCTGCGGGCTGCCGATGCCCGACAATCACGAGGACCGGGGCATCTACATCCTCGAAGGATCGATCGCGGTCGCCGGTCGGGAATACGAGGCGGCGCAGATGATGGTCTTCCGGCCCGGCGACAGGATCACCGTCGCCGCCGGCGAGAGGGGGGCTCGACTGATGATCCTAGGCGGCGCGACGCTCCCGGGGCCACGCTACATCTGGTAGAACTTCGTCGCCTCATCCCGGGAGCGCCTTGAGGAAGCCAAGGCTGAATGGCGTGCCGAGAACTGGGCAAGGGCCGCTTTGATCTGCCGGCCGGCGACCGGGACGAGCACATTCCGCTCCCAAGCTGACCGTTGCCGGCAAGTGCATTGACCGGACGCCGTGTCGGCGTTCGCGATCTGCACCCGCCAATGCGACTTTATCGAAGACCGAAGGGAAATAAGCGTATGAGAAGCAGATGGCCGGAACTCGACTACCTCGGCTGGCGCGAGACCTGCTCTGCCCTCCATCTCTATTTGCAGATCGCGGGAAAGTACCGTCTGGCCCATGCGCCGTGGCTCAACCATTCCTGGAACGCGACCTTCTATATCTCTCCGCGTGGCCTGACCTCGTCGGTCATTCCCGACGGTCCGGGAATCGAGATCCTGTTCGACCTCCACGACCACCGCGTCGTCGGCACCAGCGGGGACGGGCGGACGGCGTCGTTCCCGCTGGGGGCCACCACCGTCGCAGCTTTCTACGCTGAGTTCGGCAAGCTGGTATCCGAACTCGGCGGCACGCCGGTCTTCAACGCTGTTCCAAACGAAGTGCCGAACCCGGTGCCGTTCGCGGAGGACGACCGCGAACGACCCTATGACCGCGATGCCGTCGAGCGCTTCCATCAGGCCGCGCTGGCGGTCAATAAGGTGTTCAAGGCGTTCCGGACCTCCTTTCTCGGCAAGGCGAGCCCGGTTCACCTGTTTTGGGGTGCGCTGGACCTTGCGGTCACCCGCTTTTCCGGCCGGCGCGCGCCGCTGCACCCCGGCGGCGTGCCGGCACTGCCGGACGCCGTGGCGCAGGAGGCCTACGACCGCGAAGTCTCGTCGGCAGGGTTCTGGCCCGGCGGCGGCGGCATCGATTATCCCGCCTTCTATGCCTATGCCTACCCCGCACCAGACGGCTTCCGGGCCGCGCCCGTCCGGCCCGAGGACGCCTTCTGGCATGACGATCTGTCGGAGTTCGTCCTGCCCTATGACGCCGTGCGAACGGCTGCGGATCCGGACGCCCATCTGATGGCGTTTCTCGTTTCGACCTACGAGGCGGCTGCCGAACTTGGGGCCTGGGACCGCGAACTGCTGGAGTGCCTGCCGGGGCAGCCTCGGAAGGTTCGGCCATCCGATCCCGAATTGCCGAAGACTGTTTCAGGACCCTTGGACGCGATGGTCGAGCGGGAGGACGGTGAGTCGAAGGGGCGCTATCGGATGGTCGTCGACGGCACCGAGGCCGAGATGACCTACAGCCGCGCCGGCAAAAGCCTGATGATCATCGACCATACCGACGTTCCCTCTTTGCTCCGGGGTCGCAAGGTCGGCGAGCGGCTGTTGCGCCAGGCGGTCGAGGACGCTCGGCGCGACGCGGTCGCCATCATGGCGCTCTGTCCTTTCGCAAAGGCGCAGTTCGAGCGTCACCCGGAGTGGCAGGACGTGCTCCGCCGGTTCTAGGGGGAGGGCGGCACGAAGACCCCGTTCGACCAACACGCAACCCGTTGGCATTCCGGAATATCCACAGGACCCATCCGCGGTCGTTCCGCCGGAACAGGAGTATGCAAGCCTTCGCAGCCACGGGGATATCGCAACAAGACCTCGCATAAAGCGGTGATGACATGATCGATCTGAACGGGAAGCGCGCCCTAGTGACGGGAGGGTCTCGCGGCATCGGGCCGCGATCGCACTGGCGTTGGCGGAGAACGGCGCCGACGTGGCGTTCACGTATCAGCGCTCCGCCGGGCAGGCCGGTGCAGTCGCTCGATCCATCGAGACGACCGGACGGCGTGCGATCGCCATCCAGGCCGACAGTGCGGACCCGGACGCCATCAACCGTTCTGTCGGCGAAGCCGTTTCAGCCCTCGGCGGGCTGGACATCCTCGTCAACAGCGCGGCGATCGGCCACAACGGAACGATCGCCGACATTGATCTCCATGCATTCCAGATCCTGATGGACATCAACGTGCGCGCGCCTGTGCTGTTTGCGAAGGCGGTCATCCCGCATCTGGCAAACGGGGGACGGATCGTCAGCATTGGGTCGGGTCTCGGGGAGCGCGTTCCCTTCCCGGGCATAACGGCTTACGCGATGTCCAAGGCGGCCCTGACGTCGTTCACCTGTGGTCTCTCGCGCGAGCTTGGTCCGCTCGGCATCACCGTCAATCTCGTCCAACCGGGATCCGTCGATACGGATGCAAACCCGGCCGACGGCGCGGCTGCCGACTTCCAGCGAAGCCTAACGTCTCTCGGTCGGTTCGCCAAGCCGCGCGAGATCGCGAACGCCGTGGTCTTTCTCGCAAGCCCTGCCGCCAGCATCATCACGGGCGCGATCCTCACGGCCGACGGGGGAGCGATCGCGTGATCTCGGGTGACCTGCGGAGATCGTGAGGTTCGCACGCCAGAAGTGAGTCGGGGGAGGCATGCGGCGTCGCCTCATTTTGGCGCGAGCCCGCACGACGGGATGATGGCCGTCAGGCCGCCTTTGCAGTTCGCTCTTCCGGCAGCAGACGGCTCGACCGAGAGGGGCAACTAGTCCGCGACAGCCGGGGATTGCCAACAAGCTTTATCGAGCGAGCCGTGCTGAAAACGCCGTGACGAATTCCGATCAACAGGCACGCATTGGGTGATCGTCGGATGGCTTGACGGTCGCCCGGCGCAACGAACTTACCGCTTTAGCGGAAGGACGACGGTCTCACCGGCCACGTCGATCGAAACCTTTCCGTGAATCCGCTGCGGCCCCTCAAGCAATTCGTGAGCCTCACCCATCCGGGCAAGCGGCAGGACCGCACCGATCACCGGCTTCACGAGGCCGCGCTCGACAAGGGTCGTCAGCCCGTCCAGCTTGCCTCTGTTCTGCCGGGTGAAGACGAAATGGTAGGTGGCGTTCTTGCCCCAGGCCTCCATCAGGTTCTGCGGCTGCGCCGTGTCGACGAGGCTCACGACGCGTCCAAAGTCTGCCAGCGCCATTGGACTTCTCGTGAGGGCGTCCCTGCCGAGGGTGTCGAAGACGACATTCACCCCTTGCCCATCCGTTAACTGCGCGACCGCGTCGACATAGTCCTCCGCCGTGAAGTCGATCACCTCGTCCGCTCCGAGACCGCGGACAAAATCATGGTCGTCTTTCCGCGCGGTCGTGATCACCCGTGCCCCCATCGCCCTCGCCACCTGGATCGCAATGGTGCCGACGCCCCCGGCACCCCCATGAATGAGGATGGTCTCGCCGACCGCGAGCTGGGCGCGCGTGACGAAAGATTCCCAGACGGTTCCGCCAACGAGGGTGAGGCTTGCGGCCTCCAGGTGACTGATGTTCCCGGGCTTGCGGCCGACGAGATCGACATCGGCGACGTGCTGCTCGGCATAGGACCCGGGACCACCGAAAATCTTTGGCGTGTAGTAGACCTCTTCCCCCACGCCGAACTCGCTGACATGGGTGCCGATCTCCTCGACGACCCCCGAGATGTCATGGCCGATGATTGCCGGGAGCGGCACGGAGTCGGGGTAGTCGCCGCGGCGGATCTGGTAGTCGAGGGGATTGACGGCGGTGGCGTGGATACGCACCCGTAGCTGCCGCGGCCCGGCCGGCGGCACGGGAACGTCGCGCAGTTCGAACGCGTCGGCGCTGCCGAAATGGTCCAGGACGATCGCTTTCATGGTGTGCGTCATTTGTAATGGTCCTTTGTGGCAATTTCGACTTGCAGGCAGCCTTCAAGATGCCCGGCGTCTTCGGCGGCAAGTGACGGGAACTGTCGGTGCCATGTCTTCGCGAGGCAGAAGAAGGTCGCCGCGCCAACGTCGATGGCGCCGCGCAGACTCATTGAAGCCAGGTGTCGGGCGGTAGTCAGGTCGTCGCCGAATTCGGTTTGACGTGCTCATCGTAAAGCTGGTCTGGACCTTAAGGAGCGAACTGATCGGCTCACCGAATACCTGTCCCAAGAACGCGCGTCTTGCCAGGCGTCAGGCCACTACTTCGCTGCGGATCGGCAAGACAACAGCTTTGCTTCCGTCTCGGACCCTGTCGTAAAGGTCTATGATGTCCTGGTTCAAAAGTCGAATGCAGCCTGACGAGACCCTCGTACCGATCGTCCACGGCTCCACCGTGCCATGCAGGCGGTAAAGCGTGTCTCGACCATTGCGGTGCAGGTAGAGGGCTCGGGGACCGAGCGGGTTGCCGGGGCCGCCGGGCAGGCCGTTCCGGAGTGGGTCATAGCGGTCCGGCGAACGGGCAATCATGTCCGGCGTCGGCGTCCATTTCGGCCACCTTGCCTTCCAGGCGATCGTCGCCTCTCCCTGGAAGTTGAAGGCCTCGACCTTTCCAACCCCGACGCCGTAGCGCACCGCCCGGCCGTTGCCGAGCACGTACCAGGCGAACCGCTCGTTCGGGTCCACCACCACCGTTCCCGGCGGCTCGCTGGTCACGTAATCCACCTCCCGGCGCAGGAACTTCGGATCGACGATCCGCTTCAGGTCGATCGCCGGTACGGGGAAGGGCTCACCGGGAAGCGCCGCATACATGATGGAATAGGCGGGATCGATCGCCCGTTCCGGCGGTATATAGGGCATCACGACGGGTGACTGTTCCGCCGTCGTCGCGCAAGCCGCGAGCGCCAGCGGCGCCCCGAGCATGAAGAACCGACGATCCATTCCCAAACACCTCTCGATAACGGCTTGAGAACAACAGGTCGAGCGAGCATAAACAACGGCTATACCCCGATGTCACCGATAGCCGTTTGGAATGACAAGATGGACCTGACCGCCGCCCTTCGTGCCTTCGCCCGGACAGTGGAGCGCGGCTCGCTCACGGCTGCGGCCCGCGACCTGTCGCTTTCCCAGCCCGCCGTGTCCAAGCACATCGCCAACCTCGAACACCGCGTCCAGGCACGCCTCCTCGAACGGTCATCCCGGAGCGTCCGTCCGACGGCGGAGGGGCAGGCGCTGTACGATGCGAGCCGGTCGGCGCTCGCTGCGATCGACGCGGCGGTGGAAGGCTTGCAGGCCGATTCCGGCCGCATCGAGGGGACCATCCGCGTCCACGCGCCGTCCTGCATAGGGGCAAAACACTTCCACTCGATCGTCATGGCGTTTCAGCGGGAGCACCAAAGTGTCGCGATCGACCTCGTGCTCGAAAGCCGGACGGTCGACCTCGTGCTCGAGAACTTCGACCTGGCGCTGGTTTATGGTCGTCCAGTGGCGCAGGACGTGGTCATCCGCCGGCTGGGCCTTGTTCGCCGTATCCTTGTCGCAAGCCCTGCCTATCTCGCGCAGCATGGCCCGATCGATACCCTCGATCGGTTGTCGGCGGTGCCGCTGATCACGACACCCCGCTCCGTTACCCCGCAGAACCGCTTGGCCCTGCTTCGGGACGGGACCCAGACCGAGGTGGACGTTTGGTCGATCCTGCGCACCATTGATGCGCATGTGATCGCGCGAACGCTGCTCGATGGCCATGCGGCAGGTCCCGTCCAGCACCTGCTCATCGCCGAGGATCTCGCGGAGGGCCGCCTCTTGCGTATTCTGTCGGAGTACGAGGTGCGCCCGACCGAAATGTTCCTGGCCTATCCCTCGATCAAGTTCATGCGCCCGGCCGTCCGCGCCTTTGCGGCATTTGCGGTCGACCGCCTCGTGAAAATCGAAGGCGTTGAACCATCTCGAGCCCTCGAGAATATCTAATTTCTTATGACGGTGCGAGCAAGGCGCCGCTTCTTACATCCTGCCGGCGTCGTGGGGTGCCGAAACGTGTCATGACGGATGGAGCCGAAAGTCGAGCAAGCGTGGCGCCGCACGCAGCAGGGTGCGAGCGGCGAGATGTTCACCCACGGAACTTCCCCCAATAAAGCTACGTCTGATCGACCAGCGGGGAGGGGGCGCTTTCAATCGCCAGAAGGTTGCGGCGGCGGCGTTCCTCGGCCATCTCGCTGATCGCTGTGCGGACCAGCGGATGCCGCGCCATGAACCGGTCGAAGTCCCGGCGCTCCAGAACGAGGAACCGGCAGTAGTCGATCGCCGAAACGTCTGCCGTGCGGCGTGTGCCGGCGAGCAGTGCCATCTCGCCGAAAAATGCCCCGGCCAGCAACCGGATGCGTTGCTCGGGCGCGTCGATCTCCACCACGCCGCTCGAGATAAAATACATGCCGTCTGGCCGGTCGCCTTTGCGGATCACCTTGGTACCCGGCGCCGCGAGCTTTGGTTGAAACATGAGAAGCAATTCATCCAGCTCATGGCCGCTGACGGAGGCCAGGACCGGAAAGAGATCGAGCAACGCGTTCAGCTCCACCGCCTTGGCATCATGCCTCGCCTCGCCGCGTTGGCGGATGGCGGTCAACTCCTGTTCCAGTTCTGCAAGTCGTGGCCTGCCGAAGGCCTGCAGTCTTGCCGATCCGTTCACGCGGATGCGTGTCTGGATCAGGCCGGCGAGGGAGAAGATGACCGGGTTCAGCGCGATCGAGAACAGTGCTCCCGCCAGAACGAGATCGCGTCCTTCTGCCGGAAGCAGCCCGAGGGCGAAACCGAGACCGATGAGGATGAAGGAGAATTCGCCCACCTGCGCCAGGCCCGCCGAGACGACGAGGCCGAGATTGACGGGAAAACGAAGCAGCAGCACCAGTGCGAGAGCGATCAGTCCTTTGCCGAAGATGATCAACGCGATGACCGCGACCACCGCCAGCGGCTGCCGAATAAGGATCGACGGATCGAACAGCATGCCGACGGAGACGAAGAAGAGCACCGAGAAGGCGTCCTGCAGCGGCAGGGAATCCGCTGCGGCACGATGGCTGAAGTCGCTTTCGCTCAACACGACTCCGGCGAAAAAGGCGCCGAGCGCAAAGGAGACGCCGAAGATCTCGGCCGAACCGAACGCGATGCCGATGGCGATGGCGAGCACGGAGAGGGTGAAGAGTTCCCGCGAGCCGGTTCGGGCGACGCTCGCGAGTACCCAGGGCACGACCTTCGGTCCGAGGAGCAAGGCGAGGGCGCCGAAGGCTGCAACCTTTCCAAGCGTGATGGCCAGCGTCAGCAGAAGCGAACCTTCCTCCGACGGCATGGCGCCGTGGCCTTCGCCGGCGCCGAGCGGGTGACCACCCAACAAGACGGCGAACGCTGGAAGCAGCACGAGGACCAGCACCATGGCCAGATCCTCGACGATCAACCAGCCGACGGCGACGCGACCGGCAGGGGTGTCGAGGAGGTTGCGCTCCTCGAGCGCTTTCAAGAGCACAACGGTGCTGGCGACCGCGAGACTGAGGCCGAAGACGATGCCGGCGCCGAGCGACCAGCCGAGCAGATGCGACAGGCCGATGCCGAGTAGCGTCGCGAGGACAAGCTGGCCGACTGCGCCGGGAATGGCCACCCTGCGCACTGCCATCAGGTCGGCAGCGGAAAAGTGCAGGCCGACGCCGAACATCAGGAGGATGACGCCCATCTCTGCCAACTGACCGGCAATCTGGCCATCGGCGACGAAGCCCGGCGTGAACGGTCCAACGGCGATGCCGGCGACGAGATAGCCGACCAGCGGCGGGAAACGAAACCGTTCGGCCAAGTAGCCAAAAGCAAAAGCCAACATGAAGCCGACCGCAACGGTAGCTATAAGCGCAGTGTCATGCGGCATGGGGCTTGTCTTTTCCAAAAAATCAAGTGGGGCGACGACTGCTCAGATATCACTGTTGCTAGCGGTACCATGATCGGACATCACGCGGCTTCGGCAAGTTTCGCTCTACTCTCAATCTTTTTCTTATGTTCGACTACTGATGTGTGGATTTCTAGATGTTCGCCGCAGAACGGAACGTTCGATTATGGCGTCAAATAAAGCCGGAAATCATTTCCGACTCGCGTGGAATGCCGACAGGCAGGTTCCGGAACTCAGCTTAGGGAAGAGGACAATCGCGGGGAGAAGTCTTAAAGGCGTCCCAGACGACCATTGCGCTATTCACCGCCGCGTCGAGGGCTTGGGCTTGGACGCCGTCACGGGCCTGGATCGAAAATCCAAGGAGCATGCCGTCGATCATCGTTGCGAGGCTGAGAGGATTCGTATCCTTGCGCAGTTCTCCGGACGCGATGGCCGTCCTGACGCAGCGCAGGATGGCTTCGCGGTTCACCTGCCTTTCGGCCGCGGCCAGTGTTCCGAGGGGCTCGTTCTCCTTCGAAGACACGCTTGAGGACAAGACGACCAGGCAGCCGGTTGGATGGGACGTGTCCGTCTGCATGCGCGCCGAAAGCCGCAGGGCCTGCTCGATCGCTTCCCGGGGCGGCAAGGTCTCATCCTTGAGAGAAGCGGTGACTAGCCCGTGCGTTTCGAGGTAGAGGGCAATCACCTCTCGGTAGAGTGCTTCCTTCGAGCCGAATGCCGCATAGAAGCTTGCCGACGAGATCCCGCCCATGCCCCGTTTGAGCTGGTCGAGGGACGTCGCATCGTAGCCATGTTGCCAGAACAGGTGCATCGCGCCCGTGAGGGCGTCGTCGCGATCGAAACCTCTGGGGCGACCCGTCCTGGCCATGCGTTCTCCTCCTGCCGATGACATCTGAACTAATCAGTCCACTAGTTGTTGACAAGGCGCCGCTAGCTGGGCAGTTGTGGATCAATTGATCCACAAAAGGATACGGCATGTCCCCGAACATCTCCGACGCGACCGCATCAGACGAGCTCGACAGGCTGCCCCTCGCGGCGCTGCTTGCGCTCGCCATGACAGGCTTCACGGCGATCCTGACCGAAACATTGCCCGCCGGGCTGCTGCCACAGATCGCCGAGGGCCTCGACGTGTCGCAGGCCTTGGCCGGGCAACTCGTGACCCTCTACGCCGCGGGCTCCCTGCTCGCAGCGATTCCGCTGACCTTTCTGACGCAGGGACTGCGACGCAAGCCGACGCTTCTCGCCGGGATCGTCGGCTTTCTCGCCTTCAATACCGTCACCGCCTTCTCGAATGACTATACGCTGACGCTGGTGGCGCGATTCCTCGCCGGCGTCGCGGCGGGCCTCGCCTGGGCGATCCTCGCCGGCTATGCACGCCGGATGGTGACCGATCGCCTTAAGGGCAAGGCACTGGCCATCGCCATGGTCGGCACGCCCATCGCCCTGTCGCTGGGCGTTCCTGCCGGGTCCTTCCTCGGCGCCGCGGTGGGATGGCGGTCCTCGTTCCTCGTCATGTCCGCCACGACGATCGTCCTCGTCGCTTGGGTGATGTGGAAGGTCCCCGACTTTGCCGGCCAGCCCAGCGGCAAGCGGCTCTCGATCGGGCACGTGTTCCGGACGCCGGGAGTCCGGCCCATCCTCCTGACCATCTTTGCCTGGATGACCGCGCACAACATCCTCTACACCTACATCGCCCCGTTCGCCGCCCGTAGCGGGCTGGACGACCGGGTCGACCTGTTGCTCCTGGGCTTCGGGCTCGCGGCCCTTGTCGGCATCTGGGTGACGGGGCTTCTGGTCGACCGCATACTCCGTCCGCTCGTCCTGACCAGCCTTGTTGCCTTCGGCGCCGTTGCCCTGATGCTGGGTGTCGCGGGCGACATCGCGCCAGTCGCCATCGCGGGCATCATCGTTTGGGGATTGTCCTTCGGCGGGGCCGCGACGCTGCTCCAGACCGCATCCGCCGATGCGGCGGGGGACGGCGTCGATCTGGCGAATGCGATGATCACCACGGTCTGGAACACGGCCATCGCCGCGGGCGGCACCGTGGGCGGCCTGCTGCTCGAGCATGGGGGCGCCGGCACGTTTCCTTGGACCATGCTGCTTCTCGTCGCCGCAGCGCTTGTGCTGGCGACCGTAGCCCGAGATCACGGCTTCAAGCCGGGGCCTCGCGCCTTGGCCTGAATGCATTGGCACTGAAGAGCGATCATTTCGGCCGGCAGAACCGTCCGGTCCGAAGCATGCTAGTCGCTCCAGAAAGTGGCTTTCCCTGCCGTGCGACGGCTCGTTCAATGTCACAGGCACTTTCAGGTGCGTAATGGACTTACGCATTGGTCGGTCCTCATAACACCACGCGACCGAAAGGAACGGGACGATGGATCTGCAGATCAGTGGAAGGGTGGCGATGGTCACCGGCAGCAGCAAGGGCATCGGTGCCGGGATCGCGAGAGGGCTTGCGAGAGAGGGGGCAATCATAATCGTCCACGGCAGGGACCTTGCAAAAGCGGAGGAGGTTGCGCACGACATCGTCGCCGAGGGCGGACGAGCCGAGGTCGTGACGGGGGACCTCACTAGCGATGATGAGGTCCGCCGCCTTGTCGACCGGGCGCAAGCGCTTGCGGGCCCGGTGGAAATCCTCGTCAACAACGCTGGTGGCTCAGGACCTGCCGAGGATTGGACGACGACACGCCCGGAGACATGGGCGAGCGGCTACGATCGCAATACCCTTGCCGCCGTCCGAATGATCCTTTCGCATTCCCCAGTCCTTGAAGTGCCGTCGATCGACTTTCTGTTGCTGAAAGCAGACGACTTCATGGTTTCGGCCGTCAGCAAGAATCCTGTCGAACAAGGGAACAACGACGGACTCGTCGCCTTCGAGAATTTGCACGAACTGAAAGCCGTCGAATGCGATCACGCCGCCGATGTTGAGATCGCGGTTGGCGGCTTGAGACCACTCGACGATCGATCGGTAGTCGGCATGCCCGCATCCAGTGGATGCGATGCTCGCGAAGGTCAGGCGTTGCAGCATGATGCCCCCCGCAGGCCCAACCGACCTGCCGCGATTGGAGACGATAGAACGTCTATCCTTTCAGCTTTGGCATCGCTGTCGGTTGTCGCCCGCGGACGCTTGCTCGTCCTCACCGTCGCTGCCTAGCTGCGTACAAACTCGCATCATCACTTGACCACCCGGCCAACAGGAAAGGCACGAGGTCGGCCTCGACAGGCTTCCCGAAAAGATAGCCCTGTGCGACGTCACAGTTCCAATTCCTGAGCATCTCCGCCTGCGCCGCCGTCTCGACACCCTCGGCGACGACGCCGATGCCAAAACTCTGAGCGAGCTCGATGCACATGTTGACGATGGCCGCGGACTCCCGGTTCTCCCGCATGTCGCCGACGAACGTCTTGTCAATCTTCAGCCATTGCACTGGGAGTTGCCGAAGATGGGTCAGGGACGCGTGGCCCGTGCCGAAGTCATCGAGGGCGATCGCGACGCCATCATCACTCAGCACCTTCAGCGCGTCACCGATGTCTCCGGAAGCGTCACCGAGGAAAACGGTCTCCGTCACTTCGAGCTCGAGGGTTTCCGTCGGCAGGCGGAATGCCGCCATGCTGTCCAGGATCGTGGTGGCAAGGTCGCCCCGGGTAAACTCAGCCGCGGAAACGTTGATCGCAACAGCACCGAAGGGAACTCCCTGCTGTCGCCACGTTGCCATGTCCGCCATGACTAGGGCACGCATCCGATGGCCAATCTCGACAGAAAGGATAGGGTCCTGAAAAGCTTCCCAGATCGTCAGCGGCGACTGGATGCCGAGGATCGGATCGCTCCAGCGAAGGAGCGCCTCGAACCCGACGATCTTCCCGCTACCGAGGGCCACCTTCGGTTGGTAGTACGGAACGATGGCGTCACGCTCGAGCGCGTTGCGGGCGCGGTCGAGGACCGTGATCCGTGCTTCGAGGCGCTCAGCAAGTTCCGCGCGGAACATGACAGATTGGTTCCGCCCCTCGTCCTTGGCAGCATACAGCGCGAGATCTGCGCACCGCATGATCTCGGTTGCCGTGGAAGCGTGCAGGGGAAACAATGCCTGCCCCACGCTAGCCGAGCAGTAAAAGCTGAACCGCTCGTGCTCCATAGGTTGACGAAGAGCGACACTGATTTGGTCGGTCAACGACCGAAGTTCTTCATCCGTCGCGCCCTTGGTCATGATGATGCCGAATTCGTCGCCGCCAAGGCGCGCGACAACGTTCGGAGCCTGGACTATCGTCGCGAGCCTGTCCCCGACGGCAACGAGCAGCGCATCCCCTGTCTCGTGGCCCATCGTGTCGTTGATACGCTTGAACTGGTCGAGGTCGAGGATCAGCAGCGCAAGGTTTTGACCCGGCACAATGCTGTCGATCGCAGCTTCCAACACATCCTTGAAGAGGGTGCGGTTAGGAAGCCCGGTCAACGCGTCGTGCGTCGACGTCCACTCCAGCGTCGATTGTCGCACCGCTAGAAGCTCGGCATTCCGGTGAAGATCCATGTTGGCGGCGTGGAGACGGATCTGGGCGACGACAAGATGAGCGAGTTGAGCCAGACGACGTCGATCCGCGTCCGAGAACGACCGCGGGTCCGAATCTAGGACGCATAGAGCGCCGAGCCGGACGCCGGGCTCCCATTCCAAGGGGGCACCGGCATAGAACCGAACATGCGGCTCTCCCGTCACGTAGGGGTTAGAGGAGAAGCGTTCATCGTCCCGGGCATCGGGGACGACGAGCACCTCGTCCCGTAGGACGGTGTAGTTGCAGAACGCAGTCCCGCGAGGCAGGGAAGGGGCCTCGATACCGATCCGCGCCTTCAGCCATTGATGCTCCTCGTCCAGAAGCGTTACGACCGCCATCGGCATTCCGAACATGTCGCTTGCCAGGGCACAGATCTGATCCATCCCCGGATCGGTCCCGGAAATGATGTCGAGCGCCTTCAAGACGCTCAAGCGGCGTTCTTCGAGAGACGTATCACTCATGCGACGGCGCCAGTTTTGTATGAGGGTTGCGGCTCGCCGTGGCCACATGGATTAAACGGAAACAACGTATCAAAGTGGCTGCATAAACAGCGATATGCGAGTTATATCTCGCAAGTTTTGATCACGCGCTTATTAAAGCGAACCTTAGGCCCAACCCATTGGAATAACAATGTCTGTTTAATAATTGCCGAGCGAGGAATGCTGGGGGGAATTTCGATGGAGCCCAATGGGGCCGAATACTTACCGCGGAAACCCTTGTCCGTGTGCTCGTGACCAAAGCCTTCTTGATTCGAGCGCCCAGATCACGCAAGCCGGACGCCCCAAGCGCGGTACCCTATGCAGCGTTTGGGAAGGGTTGCTTGTTGACCAGGGGCGAGACGATCGCACGCAACGTGGGCAAGTCGAAGGGCTTCTTCAGGACCGGGACGTTGACCATGTCAGCAGGAATACCCAGGTCCTCGCCATAGCCCGTGGCGAAGACGAACGGCACCCCGAGCTTCAGCAGACAGGCGGCAACTGGAAGCGATGTCTCGCTACCGAGATTCATGTCGAGCACCGCAAAGTCCGGTGCTTTGAGCTGGATCAGGCGCAGGGCGTCCCGAACCGACGAAGCCGTCTCGACGGCTGTCGCGCCGAGCCGCATCAGCATGTCCTCGCTCTCGAGGGCGATGATAAGGTTGTCCTCGACAAGCAGCACCTTGCCGATGAGCGGACGGTCTTCCTCTCGAACGGCCGTCACCGGTGCCGGAACTCTCAGGGGCTTCGCGGTCGACACGGAGAACAAGTGCCCCGGGATGACGAAAGTCGCCTTGACCCCCATCAGGAGGTACTGGATCTCCGCTTCGCCCTTCAGCTCGTACGGGATCGACCGTTCGATGATGGTCGTCCCGAACCCGCGACGTGTCGGGGCTTGGACGGGAGGGCCACCTCTTTCCTGCCAGTCAATGACGAGGCTTCCTTGGGGGTAGCGGTCGAGCGTGATGGTAATCGTGCCGTGGCTGTCCGCGAAGGCGCCATACTTGGCCGAGTTCGTCATCATCTCGTGGAAGACCAAGGCGAGCGTCGAGAATGCCGGCGGTTCGAGCAGCACGTCGTCTCCGACGATCTCGACACGTCCCGCCTTAGCGCCAAGGTAGGCGGCCGCCTCCAGCCGGATAAGCTCGTGTAGCGAACTCGGTCCCCAACTCCTCGCCGTGATCTGGTCGTGCGCTCGCGCCAACGCCTGGATTCGCCCGCCGATCACGGAGGCGAAGTCCTCAAGGGTTTCTGACCCGGCACGGCTCTGCGTCACCAGCGCACGGATCAGGTTCAGGATGTTGCGGACCCGGTGGTTCAATTCCGCGATCAGGAGCTCCTGATGTGCTTGCGTCGCCCGGCGGTCCCGGTCCGCGGCCTCGGTCATCTTCAGGATGACATCGAGGATGGTGGTGCGCAGCCCTTCCGCGATCCGGATGTCGGCGTCGCTCCAAGGCACTGACTGCCCCCTGACGATCTCCTGCCACGCCTCGAAGCTCTTGCGCGGCCTCAGGCGCTCACCGTCTGCCGCCTGAACGGACAGCTTGAGCGGCTGCCCGGCCCAGGTGACCGGGCGCGACGCCTCCCTGCGGAAGTAGAAGAGATAGTCGCCCGGCACCCGCGAGATCGGGATGGCCAGCATTCCCGAGGCAGTCCCCGCGTATTCGCGGGCGGCCTCGAAGATGCTGCCGAGACCACCTGTCGCGAACATTCGCTCGTCGCCGCGGCTTTCCAGCCAATGGGCAAGGGCGCCGACCTGGTCGTCCGTGGGCGCCGTGCCGGCTGAAGTGACCTTGCCGGCGATGACCACGGCAGCTCCGTCCGACTTTACGATGCCCGAGAGGTCGGGAAGAACATCGGCGAGGTCGGCAGTGGTGGCGCACTTGATCGCCAGTGCTCCGACGAGATGGGCATGCGCCACCCGCGCATCCGCCTCGTATAGGAAGTCGGCTTCCCGTTCTCGGCTCTCGAGGATCCACGAGAACATCTGGCCGTAAAGCTCGACAGCGCTGCGGCTCTCGAACGCGAGCTGGCGCGGCTCCGAATGGTGACAGGCGAGAAGGCCCCACAGCTTGCCGCCGCGCATCACCGAGACCGACAGAGATGCGGCGACCTCCATGTTGCGCAGGTACTCGAGGTGGACGGGCGAGACGGCCCGCAGCACGCTCATTGACAGGTCGAGGTGCGCCGCGTCCACGCCGGGCCTTGCCATGAGCCGTGCGGGCACTGCGTCGACGTCCGAGATCACCCTGAGCCAATTGCGCTCGTAGAGCCGCCGCGCCTGCTGGGGAATGTCGCTGGCTGGGTAGTGCAGTCCGAGATACGGGACCATGCCGGACTTGGCAGACTCCGCGACAACCTCTCCGGACCCGTCGTGGTCGAAGCGGTACAGCATGACCCGGTCGAACCCGGTCAGCACGCGGACGTGCCGGGTCGCCTCCCGAAGGAACGAACGCAGGTCCGTCGTCTGCTGGAGTCGCTCAATCAGCGACTGAACCTGGTGGCTGGAGTTCTTGCCGTCCAACGCCGCAGGCTCGGCCTCGACGATAACCAGACCACCAGACATGTGAATGGCGACGTCGAACGGCGCAGCGTTGGCAAGGAGGCTCAGGCCGAAGATACGCTCGACGAGGGAGGTGTCGCGGACGACTTGCAGGCGGCCCCGGATATCGTGGACCGCATCGGCGCGGAACAGCTCGACCATGAGAAGACCGAGCGCATTTGGGGCGGGAAAGCCAAGCCAGTTGCCTGCATTCTCGGATACGTTGACGGCCGTCCAGTCGCTTGCGAACGCGATGAGGAACCCGAATGGCTGAATAGAACCGGGAATGTGGATGGGCTCGAGATCACAGGCCGACGTATCCGCCAAGTCGACGATGTTCACCGTGATTGCGCGTTCCATGGCGTCGCCCCTATCGGCAGCCGGATGAAGAAATCGTCTTTATGTGGGCAATGCATCATCAAGCGGGCCGTGGTCACGGAGTGACGGCCACATCAGAGTGAGAATATGCGGAGAGGCGGATCGACGGTCGCGAGGATGCTGGCGTAAGCCAAATTCTGCGCCTGCCATCACTACGCGGCATTGTGGGTGAAAGATACACCTCCTGCCGTACAGCACGACAGCCCGGTCAACCGCCTGCAATGATGCATCCGGCAGCCTGACGCGGCTTTTGTGTCGGCCTCTACCTGAATCGTTGGAACAGCATGACGATACCCCTATGGGCCGGGTTCGAATGCGGCCATCTCGGATGGTCCAACCACGACCTGCTGAAATCGACGCTCCATCTCCCCAGGGACCGTATGGCCGCGCATTACGCGGTCGCGCAGTCCCATGGACTGCTCCGTGCCCGAGATGGGCTGCCATGGCGACACGGAGTGGAAGCACGGCTGCGCGTTGCCGAAGATGCCGGAATGGACGTCGTCTGGGACCTCAGCCACTTCGACCGTCCCGAGGACCCTGTCGTCCATGCACGCATGGCCGCCAGAGCGGCCAACGCTTCGGCCCCCTTCTGGATCTGCCCGGTAAACGAGCCCGCTATGTATCCGGTACTGGCCGGCATGCCGCGTCATGAGGCGGTCGACATGGCGATCACGATGACACGGGTTGCCAAGGACCATCACCCGGACGTCCGAGTCCTGACGACGGACCCGATCAACGGCGTCGGCGACAGGCAGTTCGAATGCACCGACGCACTCGTGGCCAGCGGCCTCGTCGACGTCATCGGCGTGAACTACTTCCCGCATACGGCGCGAACTCGGCTGTCGAAGGTGCTTAGCAAAGCCGCCAAGCGCTACGACTTGCCGATCATGGTTGCGGAAACGAGCTGGCACGACGGACACCACGAGCAGGAACGACGCTATCCCGGCTGGAACAAGGGGATGTGGCTACGTCATGTGCTAGACGAGGTGAATGTCGCAAAGGCGAAGGGAGCCGAGGTGGTGGGTGTCTGCTGGTATCCGCTGATCGACAGTCCGCCTTGGCACACCCCGCGGTCGCGGAACAGGTGGTCTCATGGCCTCATCCGTGCCGACCTCTCGGTCGATCCGAACCTTTCGGAGGCGCTGCGACCTGTCAGGCACCGGGCTGGGCAGCTTGCCTTCGAGTTTGCGTAGGCCGTGGGCGTTCGTATCCCCGTCCGGTCTTAAAACGCCTGTACTCACACGGTCAGGCAAGATACCCGAGGTCAATCTGGACCCGTCGCATGTCGCGTGCCGGCGGCAGCCCGAAGAAGCGAGCGTATTCCCGGCTGAACTGCGATGCGCTCTCATAGCCGACCTCGAACGCCACTGCGGCAGCGCTCTCCGCCCCGGCGATCAGTAGGGTGCGCGCTTGTAACAGGCGAATCTGCTTCTGGAACTGGAGCGGGCTCATGGCGGTGGCCGACTTGAAGTGGCGATGGAAGGCCGACGCGCTCATTGCCACCATCTCCGCCAACGCTTCGACGCGCATTGGGCTCTGGAAGTTGCCGCGGATCCACTGGATGGCTTGGCGCATCCGCGACAGGGCGGTGTCCGGCATGGCGATGTCGCGCAGCATGCTGCCATGTGGGCCTTGCAGCACCCGGTAGAGTATCTCCCGCTCGTAGGCCGGAGCGAGAACGGGGATGTCGGCGGGCCGGCTCATCATCCGCAGCATCCGAAGCCAAGCATCGAGCAGGTCCGGGGTGACGGACGCGACCGAGAAGCCGCCGCCCTGCACGGCCGTGGATGCAGCCGGCGGCGCGCTGGCGACCACGGACGCGACGATGTGCGGGTCGATCGTCAGGCTGACCGCAAGATAGGGCTCGCCCTCCTCCGAGGGGTGGACCGAGCCGACCGCCGGCAGGTCGATCGACATGACGAAGTAGCTCGCCGGATCGTAGTCCAGCGTCCTGTCGCCGATGGTCATCGACTTCCGGCCCTGGAGGATGAGGTTGACCATCGGGTCGTAGACGGCCGCGAGCTCGTGCTCGGGCACCTTGCCCTGCACCATCGCGACGCGCGGGATGCCAGTTTCAGTCCGCCTGTTTCCGGCGTGCGCGGCCAGGACACGCAGTTCATGCAGTTGGTTTTCCATGGATCGACCCTTGCAGTCCGCGCTCCGACGTACAACCCATGAAGCAGGAATAGGCAAGAAGCGGGCAGGATCGGGCGCGATCCCGGAGTAGTCCCCGCGATAGAAAGGAGCCACGGACACCAGCGGAGAACATCCATGAAGATCGCCATCATCACCGGCGCCAGCCGCGGCCTTGGCCGGAGCACCGCGCTTCACTGTGCCAAGCGCGGCAGCGGCGTGATCCTCACCTACAACAGCCATCCCGATGGCGCCGAAGAGGTCGTGCGGACCATCGAAGCCGAGGGCGGCAAGGCCGTGGCGCTGAAGCTCGACGTTGCCGACACCCGCTCGTTCTCAGCCTTCCGGAACAGCGTTGTGGCAGCGCTGGCCATCTGGGGCCGCACGGACTTCGACCACCTCGTCAACAACGCCGGATACGGACTCTACAACCCGATCGAGACGGTGACCGAGGCCGAGTTCGACGGCCTGTTCGCCGTCCACTTGAAGGGCCCGTTCTTTCTGACCCAAACGGTGCTGCCGCTGATGGCGCGTGGCGGGCAGATCGTCAATTTGACCAGCGCTACCAGCCGCGTAGCCACAGCCGGCGTCGCGCCCTATGCCGCCTTCAAGGGTGGGCTCGAGGTACTGACGCGCTACATGGCCAAAGAGTTCGGCGACCGCGGCATCCGCGCCAATGCCATCTCGCCCGGCCCGATCCGCACCGATCTCGGCGGCGGGCTGAATGACGAGTTCGAGGCGCTACTGGCCGGCCAGACCGCTCTCGGCCGGGTCGGCGAGCCCGGTGATATCGGCCGGATGATCGCCAGCCTCCTCTCCGACGACAATGCGTGGGTGAACGCCCAGACCATCGAGGTCTCCGGCGGCTACGTCATCTGATCAACGCTATTCCGTCAAATCAGGAGAGCCACATGCTCGACCACGTCTTCATCTCGGTCAGCGACCTCGACCGCTCTATCGCCTTCTATACCGCCGCGCTTGCGCCGCTCGGGATCAGCGACCGCGTCGACTACGACGGCGCCGACGGTCCCCCGGGGCATCCGGACCTCAAGGGGTTCGGCTGCGACGGCCGGATCTTCTTCTGGCTGCGGCAGGGCATCGTGGAGGGCCGTGCCGCGCATGTCGGCTTCGTCACAACATCCAACGCCGCGGTCGATGCCGCATATGCAGCGGCGATGGCCGCCGGGGCGATCGACAACGGCGCTCCGTCGGCCCGGCTCTACTACGACCCGCGCTACTACGCCGCCAACGTGCTCGACCCCAACGGCTACAGCCTCGAGTTCGTCCACAAGAGCTGGCAGCAGCCAGAGGTGCACCCATGAACCAGGATGTGACGATGCGCCGGGCGGCGAATGCTCTGGTGGCGGCGACCAACGCCTTCGACGTCGAGGCGGCCGTCTCGCTCTTCACGCCGGACGCGGCGATCGACGATCCCTCGACGGGCTATCGGTTCGACGGGCACCCCGGCGTCCGCGACTATCTCACGCAATTCTTCGTCGGGTACCACACCGTTACGTGTCTCCTGTCGGTCGAGATCGGCGATAGGCAAGCGCGCGTGCGGGTCGACTTCACCGGAGACTTCGGTCACGAGATCGGGCGGCTGGATATCTCGGTCGAACCCGACGGCTTGATCTCTCGCATCGACGCGGATCTCGAGTGACGGCCGTCTGCTGTTCCGCCGCAGACGCTGACACCGTCACTCTCACTCGGCAGGGGCCAGATGAAACGAAGCCCCCACACGCCGCCAGGCGATGATGGCCGCAAGGAGGGCGATGATCGCGCCGCCTGCGAAGGCGGCGGGCAGGCCCGAGGCGAACTGCCCGGGGATGGCGGCGAAGGCATAGACCGAGGTGATGGCCGCGATCCCGAGCGCCCCGCCGATCTGCTGGTCCATCTGAAGGAGGCCCGAGACGGTGCCAGCATGCTCCTCCGGCACGCCGTGCATGATCGCGACTGTGCCCGGCGCAAAGATCAGCGCAATGCCCACGGCATGGATCAGCAACGGCACCAGCACGCCGGGAAAGTAGCGGCTCTCGTCAGACAGGAGGGCGAACCCGACCATGCTGATGGCGACGATGAGGCTGCCCGCGACGAGCAGCGCGCGGATGCCAAACCTCGCGATCATCCGCGGCGCGAAGTGGGTGATGGCAAAGACCGTGATGGTGAGGGGCATGTAGCCGAGACCTGCGCCAAGCGGCGTCCATCCGAGCACGCGCTGGAGATACTGCACGAGCAGGAACAGGACAGCAAAATGCGTTCCGACGATCAGCGCCATCACCGAAAGCCCGCCGAGGCGAGACGGGTTCGCCAGCAGGCCGATGTCGAGGAGCGGCGCCGCGTGGCCTTTCTCGACTTTGAAGAAGACGGCGAACAGGATCGCCGCGACCCCGAAGGACGCGAGCGTCGTGGCTGTCGCCCAGCCGTTGTCGGCAGCACTGATGAAGCCATAGACCAGGGCGACCGAGCCGATCGTCGCGGTGAGCGCCCCGATGACGTCAAGCTTTGCAGGCTTGGGATGGGTTTCTTCCACGAGCCGACCGATCGCGGTCACCACGAGGATGCCGACCGGCACGTTGATGAGCAGCGCCCAGCGCCACGACAGGAAGTCGGTCAGGACCCCGCCGAGGATCAATCCCGCCGAGGCGCCGACCGAGGACACGGCGGTGAACAGCGACAGTCCGCGTTCCCGCTCCGCTTCGTTGCGCGCCATCACCATGACCAGAGCGAGGACGCTCGGGGCCGCCAGTGCCGCACCGATGCCCTGCATCACCCGTGCGGCAATCAGCACCGACGGCAGTTGCGCGAGTCCACCGAGAAGACTGGCGAAGACGAACACGACCAGCCCGATCCTGAAGGCGCGAACCTGTCCCATGATGTCACCCAGCCGGCCGCCGAGAAGAAGCAGGCCACCGAAAGCCAGACCGAAAGCGTTCGGCACCCAGGTCAGCGCCGCGGCGGTGAAGCCGAGGTCTTCCTGAATCCGGGGCAGGGCCACGACCACGATCAGAAAATCCATCGCAAGCATGAGCTGGGCGGCGAGAACGATCCACAGTGCCCACGCACGGCGTCGCGGCGTGAGAGCAAGGCTCGCACGGTTCGAGGTTGCCATGACGGCTTACTCCTGAGGCTGATGGCTGGACCCGTCGACACGATCGGGCCGATCGGCCTTTGACTTCTAATCAGAGGCCGTACTTCCGGGACGGGTCGGTCGTTCAGTACCCGACGCCGCGCACGCCGCCGGCGGCCCGGATCGACTCACCGGTCACCCAGTGCGCGTCGTCAGATGCGAGGAAGACGGCTACCGGCGCGATGTCCTCGGGCTCGCCAAAGCGGCCGAGCGGCGTTCCAGCGATCGTCCGCTCCCCCAGATCGCCGACGAACTTGCCTTCGGTGGCCGGGGTGTTCGTTGCACCGGGCAGGATCGAGTTCACGCGGATGCCACGGGGCCCGAGCTCGCGTGCCAGGGCGAAGGTAAGCGTGTCGACAGCACCCTTTGTCGCCGCATAGACGCTGGTTCCCCCAGCGGGGTCGGTACTAAGGATCGAGCTGATGTTGATGATGCTGCCGCCCCGCTCGCCGAAGAGCTTGACCGCTTCCCGGATCGCCAGGAGGTAGCCGAGAACGTTGAGGTCGAACTGCGTGTGGAATGCTTCTTCGGTGAGATCCTCGACCATTTCGAAGACGGCAACGCCAGCGTTGTTCACGAGCACGTCGAGCGAGCCATAGTCCGTCTTGACCAAATCGAATAGGCGAGCCACGTCGGCTGACTTGCTCATGTCGGCCTGTACCGCGATCGCTCTACCACCTGCTGCCTCGATCGAGGCAACGACTGCGTCGGCCCGGGATTGGCTCGTTGCATAGTTCACGACGACGGTCGCTCCCGAGGCCGCGAGTCCCTTGGCGATGCAGGCACCGATGCCGCTAGAAGCGCCTGTGACGACAGCGATCTTTCCGGAAAGTTTCACGTGCCTGGTCCTTTGGATGGGGGATGTGCGTCAGCGCGTGCGCTTTCGACGGCGAAACTGGGCGCCCGGCCCGAGGGCCGGACGCTGTGCTTTCCGGTCTGCGAGGGGGCCGGTTAGTAGCCGGCGCCGCGCACGCCGCCTGCCGCGCGGATCGACTCGCCGGTCACCCAGTGCGAATCTTCGGAGGCTAGGAAGACGGCCGTCGGCGCGATGTCCTCGGGCTCGCCGAAGCGGCCGAGCGGCGTGCCGGCGATCAGCGTCTTGCCAAAATCGCCGGCGAAATTGCCGTCGGTGAGGGGGGTGTTGGTGTGTCCCGGCAGGATTGAGTTCACCCGGATTTTGCGGGGGCCGAGTTCGCGGGCCAGCGCGAACGTCATGGTGTCGACCGCACCCTTCGTTGCCGAATAGACGCTCGTCGAGACGGCCGGGTCGGTGCTGAGGATCGAGCTGATGTTGACGATGCTGCCGCCTTCCTCGCCGAAGAGCTTTACCGCTTCCCGGATCGCCAGGAAGTAGCCAAGCACATTGACGTTGAACTGCTTGTGGAAGGCCTCCTCGGTGAGGTCCGCGACCATCTCGAAGGCCGAGACACCAGCGTTGTTGATGAGCACATCCAGCTTGCCGAAGTCGTTTCTGACCGTTTCGAACATGCGTACGACGTCCGCCGATTTGCTCATGTCCGCCTGGATCGCGACGGCCTTGCCTCCCTTTGCAAAGATCTGCTCTACGACGGCGTCGGCCCGCGGCTTGCTGGTGGCGTAGTTCACGATGACGGTTGCGCCCTCGGCGCCGAAGGCCCGGGCGATCCCTGCACCGATGCCGCTCGACGCGCCTGTGACGACTGCGATCTTGCCATTCATTCTCATGAGACTGTCCTTCAGGGTGTGTATTCGGGGAAGAGCGAGTGTCGCTCCCTGCCTCCACGATATGGCGATGCCAGCTTCCAGCCCCATGCCGCATCCTCCCGCATTTCTGCCTGATCCTATCGACCTGCCTTGTTCCTCCTGACAGCCCGTGCCATCTGGTGTGTCATGATCAAAGCGATGGATGAGCTGCGTGGCATCGTAATGCGCGCGGGAAACAGGTGGGCCGGGACCGGACTTCCGCGGGTTTCGATGGTCCGGTCGGAAGCCTGCTCCGATCAGGTCCTGGAGCCGATGCTCCACCTGGTTCTGCAAGGTGCGAAGAACCTGTCGATCGGCGATCGGACGCTTCGGCTGGATCAGGCGAGTTACCTCGTCGTGCCAGTCGACGTCCCGGCGACGGGCGAGGCGGAGTCACTTGCTCCCGACCAGCCCTATCTGGCGGTAAGCCTGAAGCTTGACCCGGCGATGATCGCCGCGATGATGGCCGAGCTCCATGAGAACGGGTTGACGCCGGATCCGACTGGCTTTGCCGTCACCACCGCTACGCCGGAGATCATCGACGCATGGTTGCGGATGATGCGGCTGATCGATCGCCCGGAAGAGGTGCAAATGCTTGCGCCTTTGATCGAGCGCGAGATCCTATTCCGCGTACTGATCGGCCCGCAGGGCAACAAGCTGCGTGAGATCATCTGCGCCGAAAGCCGGCTCGCACAGGTCCGCCCCGCCATTGCCTGGATCAGGGACAACTACGCCGAACCCATTCGGAACGAGGCACTGGCCGCCATGGCGGGCATGAGCGTCGCCGTCTTCTACCGCCACTTCAAGGCCGTGACCTCGATGGCGCCCATCCAGTATCAGAAGAACACCCGGCTCCTGAAGGCACGGCGGCTGCTGATGTTCGAGTCCAAGGATGTAGGGGCTGCGGCGTTTGCCGTCGGATACAAGAGTGCGTCCCAGTTCGGTCGGGAATATGCGCGGATGTTCGGCCTGCCGCCAGCGCGCGACGCGGCACGTTACCGGGTGTCGGCCGCGGTCGAGGACAGTGTCCCGTTCAGCCGCACGGAAGCCAAAACCCGGCAGCCCGAAATTGCATCGTGAGCAAGAGCCTGGAGTATATTCCAGCCGTGAGCCGGGGGTGACGGGGCACCCCTCGGCTATGCGGCACATCCAAGGTCGCGCAGGACGACAGCCGCGTCCGTCGCGGGCGGACTGCCGAAGAAGCGCGAATACTCCCGGCTGAACTGCGATCCGCTTTCGTACCCGACCTCCAAGGCCACGGCCGACGTGCTCTTTCCCCCCGCGATCAGAAGCGTCCGCGCCTGGAGCAGGCGAACCTGCTTCTGGAACTGAAGCGGGCTCATCGAGGTCGTACGCTTGAAGTGGCTATGGAAAGCCGATGGGCTCATGGCGGCGATCTCCGCCAGCATCTCCACCCGAAGCGGGTCGGCGAAGTTCGTTCGGATCCACTGGATCGCAAGCCGGATGCGCGACAGCGCAGTGTCGGGCGCTGCCATCTCCCGGAGCTTGGAGCCGTGCGGGCCTTGCAGAACCCGATAGAGGATCTCGCGTTCGTAGACGGGCGCAAGAATCGCGATCTCTTTCGGGTGATCGATCAGCCGCAGCATGCGCATCCAAGCATCGAGGAAGTCAGGCGTTACCGTAGCAACCGCAAAGGCGCCTGGGATGGCATCCGGTATTGGCGCCGCTTCGTGGGAAAGCATCGGTCCCAGAATGTCGGGATCGATCGTCAGACTGACCGCGAGATACGGCTCCCCTGAAGGAGCCGGATGAAGTGCGCCGACCGCTGGCAGATCCAGGGACAGGACGAAGTAGGTCGCAGGATCGTAGAGCAGAGTGCTGTTGCCAATGGTCAGCGACTTGCTGCCGCGAAGGACCACGTTGACCATCGGGTCGAATACGGCCGTCAGTTCGTGCTCGGGGATCTGTCCTTGAACCACTCCTACCCGGGGGATGCCCGTTCCGGTCTGACCTTTGTCGACGAGCAATGCCAGGGCGCGCAGTTCGGCGAGTTGGTTTTCCATGCCGATGGTGTGGTCCCCCTGGCGCCATACGGCAACCCTGAAAGGAATAGGCAGGATCGAAGGAGGATCAGGCGCAGAAGCCACGTGCGCCAACTCGTAGAAAGGGCTCGGGCTTCAGGAGAGGCCGGCGCACTGGAGAGTTCGATGACCAAAGTGATGATCTATGGCGCGTCCGGGTACACGGGACGCATGGCAACTGAACATGCGAGAGCCGCTGGACTGGACGTTGTCATCGCGGGCCGCAGCGAGGCGCCCCTCGTCGCCCTCGGCGGCGCGTATCGGGTGTTTTCAGTCGATGACCCCGCGGCGGTTGATATGGCGCTCTCCGACATTGCCGTCCTCCTCAACTGCGCTGGGCCTTTCATGCGAACCGCCGAACCGCTGATGCGGGCCGCTATCCGCGCCGGGGTGCACTATCTCGACGTCGCCGCCGAGCTGGACAGCTATCGCCTCGCCGAAGCTTTCGACGCCGACGCCAAGGCGGCAGGCGTGATGCTTTTGCCTGGCAGCGGCGGCAGCGTCGCCATGCTCGGGTCTCTCGCGGGGCATGCGGTCGCCCGGGTTGCACGGCCGCGCAAGATCAGCATCGCCCTTTTGGTCTCGGGCCCGATGTCGCGAGGATCGGTGACGAGCGCGATGGAGAACCTGACGGCCGAGACCCTGAAGCGGTTGAACGGCGAACTCGTCACCGCGAGCCCGGACGGCACCCGGGACTTCGACTTCGGCAACGGCTCCGCCTCGAGCTTCCCGCTGACTCTGCCCGACCTGATCACGATCTGGAAGGACACGAAGGTTCCTGACATCGAGACCTTTGTGCACCTGAACGGGGCTGGGTTCCCAACGGGCGACCTGAAGGCCATGCCAGATGGACCGACTACAGAAGAGCGGGATGCCAATCGCTACCGGGCTTCGGTCGAGGTGATGGACGAGGATGGGACGGTCGTGAGGTCCGTGCTTGATACTATCAACGGATATTCGTTTACGCCGATGGCGGCCGCAGAAGCTGCGCGGCGCGTGCTTGGCGGGGAGTTTCGCCCAGGCTTCCAGACGCCGGCGGGGCTGTTTGGGAATAGCTTCGTAGAGACGATCGCGGACTCGCGGATCACCGACCTGTAGGGGGCGGCGGCTTCGTCGTCGGAGGACTTCCGACGCTGAACGGGCGGGTCATTCCGCCAGGACTGCCAGCACTGCCGTTCGTTCGTCGGTGTCGGCGAAGCCAAGAAGATTTACGGCAGCGGCCGCGCGCGACCGGCGCCGAAGGGTTTCGTCGTCGTACTCCCCCGCTGTCCAAAACGAGAGGGCACCTCTGAAGGCGACTGCTAGCTGGTCGGGAAGAGTACTAAGGGCCAGGTCCCGCGTCGCACCTGCCAGACCGTGGCAATCTCCCAGAGCTTCGGCCCATAACGCTCTCGATCGGGACGAGATGTTGCCTGGCTCCTCGCTGGGCGCGCCAATCGTCCCCATCACGATCCGGTTCACCCCCGGTGCTTCCAGCATCACCGAGACGGCGACATCCACTGCGGCGAGGACACGGGCAGTGGCGGCTTCAAGACGCGGAGCCCCAGCCAACCTCTCCTGCATAAGATCGATCCTGCGTTTTGACAGCGCCAGCATGATCGCGCCCTTGTTTCCGAACTGATTGAACGGCGTTGCGAAGCTCAGCCCGGCCTCGGTGGCAAGGTCGCGCATGGAAAAGGCAGCATTGCCCCGCGCAAGGAGGCGTTCCGCTGCGTCCAGCACACGCTCCCGGTTAGACGGTTTCTGAGATGGGTGGGTCTTGTCATTGGCCATGCAATTTTATATCTTGATATAATCGGAAACGCTATTGGAAACGCTCATGTCAGCTCCAAAGACTTTTCTTATCACCGGTGTCAGCTCTGGCCTTGGCCGTGCTTTCGCTCAAGGCGCGCTTCAGGCTGGTCACATCGTGATCGGCACCGTGCGGCGTGGCGCCGACGCCGATGCTTTCGCATCGCTTGCGCCCGACCGCGCCCATCCCTTGGTCCTCGACGTGACCGACTACAACGAGGTTCCGGAAGCGGTCGCGGGTGCCGAGCGGCAGGTCGGCCCGATCGACGTCCTCGTGAACAATGCCGGGTACGGTCACGAGGGAGTGCTTGAAGAGTCGTCTGTCGACGATCTCCAGCGCCAATTTGCCGCCAACGTGTTCGGACCGGTGGCGATGATTAAGGCAGTTCTGCCGGGCATGCGCGAACGTCGTCGGGGGCATATCTTCAACGTAACCTCGATGGGCGGCTTCATCACCATGCCGGGCATCACTTTCTACTGCGGCAGCAAGTTCGCCTTGGAAGGCATTTCCGAGGCGCTCGGCAAGGAGGTGGCAGGCTTCGGCATCCGTGTCACCGCCCTTGCACCTGGCCAGTTCCGCACCGATTGGGCGGGGCGCTCGATGGATCGGACGCCCCGTAGCATTCCGGACTACGACGCGGTGATGGATCCCATACGCGCGGCCCGGCAAGCCAAGAGTGGCAACCAGCCCGGCGATCCAGTGCGGGCGGCGAAGGCTTTGCTGGAGTTGGTAGAGGAGGAACACCCGCCGGTGCGGCTGTTCCTCGGTGGGGATGCCCTCGGCTTGGTGGACGCCAAGCTGGATGACATGAAATTGGAACTCGCCGCTTGGGATACCCTATCGCGTTCCACCAGTTTCCCGGCATAGACCAGAGCCCACATTGGATAAGCGGCCATGCCCATGATAACTGTCGACGGTGTCTGCGAGATCAATTTCGTGCGCGCAGGGCCCGTAGGAAGAACGCCTCTCGTGTTTCTCCACGGGGTCGGATTGGACCTGACGTGGTGGAGTGCGCAAATGGAGGAGTTCGGGCGCGACTACGATGTCGTTGCTCTCGATCTCCCGGGGCACGGATTGTCGGGGGGTCTTGCCGTCAAGCCTAGCTTCGACGCGATGGCCGCTGCGGTGGAGGCACTAATTGCTCATCTGGCTGCCGGGCCCGTTCACCTCGTGGGTATTTCGTTTGGTGGCATGATCGCGCAGACTTTGGCTCTGCGACGTCCGGACCTCGTATGCTCCCTATCCTTGGTCGCCACCCTTTGCACCTTCCCTGACGCCGTCCGACACGCCCTACGGGAGCGTGCCCGGGTTGCCCGTGCCGATGGGATGGCGAAGATCGCAGAGCTTTCGAACGAGCGGTGGTTCACCCCAGACTTCCGTGCTCGGCGTCCGGATATGCTTGACCGGGCCACGAGAAGCCTGTCGCTCCAATCCCCGGACTTTCACGCGTCGATCTGGGATTTGATCGCAGATCTCGATCTGGAGGCTCAACTTCCTTCGATCTTCTGCCCGACCCTCGTGGTGGTGGGAGGCAAGGATATCAACGCTCCAATGGCAGCAGGGCAGCGGATAGCCGCCCTCATCCCCGGTGCCGAGTTACATGAGATGGAAGGCCTAGGTCACTTTCCGCCGTTTGAGGCACCCATGGCTTTCAACGTCGTTCTCAAAAACTTCCTTGGCATGGTCGGCAAGCGATGACCCGCTTGTGGGCCTAAAAGCACTGCCACAGCGCTCCATTGGTCGCGGTGGTATCCTGCCTCAGCAGGCGCAGACGGTCGAAAGGCAGCAGATCGAACGGCCGCTTTCGGGTTGACCGTTCGAAGCCGAGAACGACCGTAGAGGGTCGAAAGCTGCTGGTGGCCTTTGCTACCGAATGCCGGAGTAATTCGCATGCATGAGTCCAAACACGATCACCCCGCCGCGGCAGTGCCCGTCGGACAAATCCTGCTCAGCCTCGGCGACGGCGACGGAGAGGATCCCAAGCACAACCTCTCGGCCGGGACCCGCGTCGGCAATACTCTCTTCGTCGCGGGTGACGAGCTGGCCGTCCTCGAGACATTGACGTCGGATTCAGCGGGCGGTTTCTCCGCCCACGAACGGTACCAACTGGCCGATCTGCTCGACCTCAGAAAGCCCGGGGAGGAAGTCGACATCGAGGGACTGTCGGCCGAAGCCGGGTGGCTATGGATCGTCGGTAGCCACGCCCGGGCACGCCGCAAGCCCGACAAGACCCCGGACGTTCCGATCGAACTCGCAAAATTGGCGGACCTGAAGGACACGCGGCCGCGCTGCTTGCTGGCCCGGATACCTCTCATCGAGCGAACTGACGCACCGGGGACATTTTATCCGGTGCGCTCGGACGGGAACCGTCATGCCGGGATGCTCCGACAGACGAAGCACGGCAACAAGCTGGCCGAGATGTTGCGCCTCGATCCCCTTCTCGAACCGTTCACGCGCATTCCGGCGAAAGAGGGCGGCGTCGACATCGAGGGCATCGCGGTGTCGGGCAGCCGTCTCGCACTAGGGATGCGCGGACCCGTCATCCGCGACTACGCGGTCCTGCTGGAGGTCGTGATCGATGCGGGACCGGACGGTACGCTGAAGCTGCCGGCGCCTCCGGTGAAACGGCTTCTCGACCTAGAGGGACTGGGCATCCGTGACCTGAAGCGACGCGGGGACGACCTTCTGATCCTTGCGGGACCGACGTCGAGCCTTTCGGGCCCTTGCACCCTGTATGTCTGGCGGAACTGGGTGAACGAGATTGCGACCGAGGAGGACACGGTCGCAGTCCATCATCCAGAGCGCCTGATCGACCTGCCATACGGCAGGGGTGTCGACCATCCGGAGGGCTTGGCTCTTTGGGGCACGAAGGAAGGAAAGGAGCAGATCCTCGTCCTGTGCGACAGCCCGGCGCCTGCACGGTTCGCGGATGGTCCGGCGACATTCCTCGCCGACCTGTTTGAGTTGCCGGAATGACGGTCACTGCCGCTATCGAAATGTGAGGATCGAGAAAACGGCGAGGAGATCCAACCGAAGTGACTGGCACGTGGCTCGAACTCGGACATCCGACCATCAGGCGCGTCATCCGCCGGATACTGAACCCGGCTAGTGGTCGGAAGACCCAGGAAACAGTTGAAAGTCCCGCATGCATTCACCTCACATCCCGGAAGGCGTCGTCGACATGATGGCGGCTGGATTTACGACCGCGAAAGCCTTCCGGCATCACGCAGGCCTCCCGATCCAGTACGTCGCCGCCCGAAGTGGGATCTCCGTCAGCCGTCTCGTGGGAATCGAAGGTGGCTTGGCTGCCTCTGGGGACGAGATGGCCGCGATCGGCAAGGCGCTGCATCTACCAAACGGCGTCCTTACTTAATGCCGTGTCGGCCGGGCCTAGCATGGACTACAGGCTTTCGCAGAGTCGAGATGGCTTATTTCGTGCCGTCACGAAACGGGACAACGTCCGTAGGTTCATTTGCGACGCCTCTGCGATCCAACGGTAGCGACGAGGCCACGCAAGCTGGGTGCGTGCTCAGGAAGCGCTTAACCGTATTTCTTACCGGAATGTTCTCGGCAGGCATGAGAGGCTGAGTTCGCCGACGAGCCGCAATTCGCGTCGGAGGTGCGGTTCCGGGAAACGCGACATGGTCGACCATCAAAGAGACGCTGAACGTATCGGAGTTCTCCTCGACCTCGCGATCTTGGATACGCCAATGGAACGCGAGTTCGATGCCTTGGCGTCTCTCGCATGTCGGCTGTTCGGCACCAAGGCCTCTTCCTTCACCCTGATCGACCGCGATCGCCAATGGTTCAAGGCACGCGTCGGCATGCCGGAAGCAGAGACCGCGCGCAAGCCTGCCCTTTGCAACTGGGTCGTCGAGAACGAATGCTCTCTTGTCCTGCCCGACGCGACCCTCGACCCACGCTTCGCCTCCAGCCCGCTTGTCTGCGGTGACCCAAAGATCCGTTTCTATGCAGGGGTACCCGTCTCGGCACGGTCGACGGACGGTGTCCAAGTTCCGGTCGGGACGCTGTGCGTCATCGACGACGAACCGCGCGAGATTCGCGACGGGGAGCTCGCGGCGCTCGAGGAGCTTGCCTGCATCGCCGAAGCCTTGCTCGAGGCAAGGATGGCGGCGCGGCGTGCCGTCGAGGTTGCCGAGGCTAAGGAAAAGGCCAACAAGGGTCTCGCCCGCGAGCGGCGCCTGTTCAAACAGGCCGAGCGCATCGCCGACATGGGGTCCTGGCGGCTGACGCTGCCCGATGACGGCATCGAGTGGTCGGACGGAGTGTACGCCATCCACGACCTGCCTGCCGGATGCAAGCCGTCGCTCGATGCCGCCATGGACTTCTATCCCGAGGCCGACCGTCTCCGGATTGCGGAAGCGTTGGCCGCCAGCATCGCGAGCGGCGATTCCTTCGAGGCCGAGGCGGACTTCGTGACCGCGAAGGGCAGCCTGAAGCGTGTCCGTTGCATGGGCGACGTCGAGAAGGTCGGCGAGACGGCCGTCGCGGTCATCGGCGTCATGCAGGACATCACCGATCGCCATCGGATGGAGCAGGAACTTATCCGCATCAGCCGGACCGACGACCTGACGGGCCTTGCCAACCGGGCGGAGTTCAACCGCGTGCTCGACACTCGCTTGGACGAGGCGTTGTCGTCGCAGACCGATCTCGCCGTCCTGGTGATCGACCTCGACGGCTTCAAGGCGGTGAACGACACCTTGGGGCACGCCATGGGCGACGAAGCGCTGCGTCGCATCGGCAAGCGCCTTCGATCTCTCACCTTCGCCGATTGCTTTGCGGCGCGCCTTGGCGGCGACGAGTTTGCGGTGATCTTGCCTGGGAAGAAAGATGAAGACGCCTTCCAGAACTCGGTAGATACCCTGCTGGTCGACCTGCGAATCTGGATTGGGGAACCTGGACGAATCCTTCCCGTCAGCGGGACGGTCGGGTGTGCCTGGTCGAGCGACGTGCCGGGCGGGCGTGAGCATCTGATGAAGTGTGCGGATGCGGCCCTGTACGCCGCGAAGCGAGCGAGGAAGGGGACAGCGTCGATCTACGTACCTCCAGCTCCCATGGCAGCAGCGTCGTAAGTCGACGGGCGCGAACCGTCCTTCGCGTACCAACGGTGGCCATGCACCCATGCCGAGCCCGTCCGCCGAAGGCGAGGTCGGGTGGGTTGGTGTCAGCGCCTTTCCAAGACCCGTCGTCATGAGTTCCCCTGTATCACGACCTGTCCCGCCTGACGGTGAAGGTCAACGTCCGGCCTTGGAAGCCTGGGCGTCATCGGGTTCGCACACGTCCGAACGTTGGCTTCGGTCGGACCGGCTTGCGTTTCAGAGACCGCGACCGCATGGATAATCATGGCTGGTCACGGCATTCTCCGGCGGCTTCACCCGGAGACGACATGACCCCAATTTCAATCCCTTCGCCGATCTCTTCGGGCATTCCCGGCCTCGACGAGATCCTGCGCGGCGGGCTGCCTCCGTCAAACCTCTACATGCTCCAGGGTGCACCCGGGGCGGGAAAGACCACCGCCGCCCTCCAGTTCCTGCTCGCGGGAATCGCGGCGGGAGAGAAATGCATTTACGTCAGCCTGTCACAGACGAAGTCGGAGCTCGAGAGCATCGCCGTCTCGCACGGGTGGACCATGGACGGCATTAGGGTCGAGGAGCTTTCTGCATCGGACAGCGTCAACGGTGCTTCCGACCAGACAATCTTCCAGACCGCGGAGCTCCGGCTGGACGAAACGCGGCAGGCGATCGAGCGGGCCATCGAGGAACACAAGCCAAGCCGCCTCGTCTACGACTCTCTCCTCGAGATCCGGCTCATCACGGGCGACACGCCGAGGTTCCGCCGCGAGCTGATCGGCTTCAAGGCGTTCCTCGCCAAGCGCAACGTCGTCGCCCTCCTGCTCGACACCCAGAACGGCGATTCGATGAACGGCGAGGAGGTTGAGGGCATCGCCCACGGTGTCATCCGCTTCCACAAGTCGCTTGAGGACTACGGCTCGGTGCGCCGACGCATCGAGGTCAGCAAGATGCGCGGCGTTCCCATAGCGGACGGCTACCACGACATGGCCATTCGCGAGGGACAGGGCGTCGTCGTCTTCCCGCGCATCGTCCCCGGCGCCGTGGTCGAGCAGACCCAGCCAGAGCTGATCAAATCCGGCGTCGCGATGTTGGACGACATGTTCGGCGGCGGGCAGGAGTCGGGAACAATCACGCTCGTCATAGGCCAGTCCGGCACAGGCAAGTCGACGATGGCCTCGCTCTACGCGACCGCGGCGCTCGAGCGAGGGGAGAGCGTCGCCTTGTTCCTCTTCGAGGAGCGGCTGGAGACGTTCTTCCGAAGGTCGGAAGGCCTTGGGATGGCGCTCCGTCCTTTCTACGAGAGCGGCAAGCTCACCATCCGCGACTTCAATCCCAACGAGATCTCACCGGGCGAGTTCGCGCAGGTCGTCCAAGGCATCGTGTCGACGGAGAAGTCACGCGTAGTCGTCATCGACAGCTTTACCGGCTACCTCAACTCCCTGCCGCATCGCGACAAGGCTGTCCGGGACATCCAGTCCTTGCTGAAGTATCTCGCGCGGGCCGGGGTGCTCACGATGCTGATTGTCGCGCAACATGGCTTGCTTGGACAGAATGTCGGAATCGACGTTGACGTCAGCTTCCTCGGGGACACCGTCCTCCTGCTGCGCATCGCCGAGCACGACGGGCGGCTCCGGCGCAACATCACCGTCGTCAAGAAGCGCCACGGCCCGCACGACCTCGACGTCCACGAGCTCTTCATCAAAAGCTCGGGCATCACGGTCGTGCCCTACAATCCGCTTCCGGAAGCGTGAACCATCCCCAGCCCGACGACGTCTCGGCGCTGAACCTCGTGCTGGTCCTGGCGCCCTACCGCAGCGACGCGGCCTATCTGGCCAAGATGCTAGACGAGCACGACATGCGCGTCGATGTTGCCTCGGGGATCGCGGAATTAGTGGATCGCCTCTCGGCGGCGCCGGGCGTCCTCTTGCTGACGCACGAGGCGCTGACGCGAGATATAATGAACGCGGTCGCCGCACACCTGCACGAACAACAAGCCTGGTCGGAAATGCCGATCATCGTCCTTCTCGACCGCGGGTCGCCCGATGCCCGTATCAAGGCCGAGCTCAGCGCCGCTTGGCCGAGAGCACGCCAGTTGTTTTACAAGCGTCCCATCACGGCCGTCGAGCTAATCAGCGGCGTGCAGACAGCCCTTCTGACGCGGGTTCGCCAACGCGACGTCCGCGACCATATCTCCCGCGAAATCGAGCTGCGGCGCGAGCTGAACCACCGGGTCAAGAACATCCTCGCCAGCGTTTCGTCGATCTTCGAGATGACGCAGCGCGGCGCTGCCTCGCTCGACGGGTTTGCAAAGGACTTCCGCGGCCGACTGGGTGCGCTGGACAAGGTTCATTCAGCCGTCTTCCGAGCCGAGGGCGAGGTCGTCGCACTGTCGGAGATCGCCGATTTGACCTTCGAGCCGTACCGCCAAGCGGGTTTCGAGCGAATATCGGTCCGCGGGCCAAGGGTCATGCTCACGCGTCAAGCCGGAACGACGCTGGCGCTGTGCCTGCACGAGCTGGCAACGAACGCAATCAAGTACGGGTCCCTATCCCAGCCCGACGGAAGAGTATCGTTCGAGTGGTCCACGACAGAAGGCGAGCCGGCGGAGTTCTCGATGGCTTGGATTGAAAGCGGAGGGCCGCCCGTGGTCGAACCGACCCGGACGGGCTACGGGACGCGCTACCTGATGTCCGCGCTGAAGGGCGTCTTCGGGCGGAGTCCATCCATCCGTTTCGAAAACGAAGGCCTGCGATGCGAGGCGTTCGGATCCCTGTCGCGAGTGACGGGCAACCCGTGACGGCGGCGCGCGTTGGTGCCGCATGAACAAAGACCCGGCAACTAAACCCAAACCGCTTCGTATCCTCCACGTCGAGGACAACCCGCTGATCGTCTTTCATGTCGAGCAGATGGTAGAGGACTTGGGACACCTGTTCGTCGGATCGTTCGACAGCTTCGCGGTGCTTCGTGCGGAAAGCGGCGAACTGGAGTTCGACGGCGCGCTTGTGGACATCGACCTCGTTGACGGGCGGACGGGTCCGTTGGTGGCCGAGTGGCTGCACGAGCGCGGGATCCCGTCGATCTTCGTGACTGGCCAGTCAGCGGTGGCGGCAGCCTACGGGCACCTATCCCTCGCTACCCTTGTGAAGCCGATCGACATGCAAAAGTTGGGGGAAGCGCTTGAGCTGTTCCGACCTTGCGTGGACCCGTCTAGCGGCAGGTGATTACGCGCCGTTTCAGCGCAGCCGCCAAGTCGTCGAGCGAGACGCGGGAGGTGTTCCAGTCTTTCCGGCGCATGACGGCCAGCAGGAACCGGACAGAATGGAGCGGGCAGCGCCAGTGATCTCAAGGCCCGCCGCGTCGCAGTGCCGACAATCCGATTATGTCTAACGGGCGTCCGTTCCGCGCTTGCTCTTACGCTTCGTCCTCCTGGGTTTGTCTGAGGCAGGCGGTGCGTCGTCGGCCCCGCGTTCGGCGAGCGCCATTTTGTGAATGCGCGACGCCTTTTCGGGGTCTGCGTCCATGCCGCCCGTCAGCGCGAAGGACGCGGCCTGTACAACATCCTTCTTGGATGCGCCGGGATGGCGCTCCCGCACGGCCGAGATGATGTCTTTGGCCTTTGTCCCGGGGGTCGCGAGTTCCTGAATGCTCGCGGCGAGATCGTCGAGTTTCGACATGGCGGTTCCTTTGTCATCAAAACGTCATGAGCCCTTCTCCGAGGCGGCTGTCACAGTCAACGTCTGTGCTCTTGGAGCAGGCGCAGGAACGTCATCGTGAAGGTCTCGGCTGCCTGAGAACCTGCGGAGGACCGCCGCTCCGACGAGGACGGGTTCTTCGGCGAGGAGGGCGAAGCCCCCGTTCTCGATGGGAAGACGGACGATGCCGACGGGCAGCTTCGGGTCGCCGAAAAAAGACAAGGACGCGTCATCAATCCTTGAAGGCTCGAGCACTGGGTCGCCTTGTTAGATCCGCCCTGACATCGCCACGTCATTGATCCACGCTATCGTCCTGACTCGGTTCCGAACTACGGCGGTCGATGCCATGCACAAATCCCATCCGGTCTTCGGGGACCTCGTCACGTCGAACAGGCTGGTGCGAAGCGGACGTTGGACCTTTCGCGGCACCGTCGTCATGTTGGACGACGTAATCGCCGACCTCGCGCGGGGTATGGACTTGCAAGGCGTCTGGGAGAAACACGGGGCGCTGGATCGACGCGATCTCGAGGCGGTCGTAAGAATGACGGTCGGCGAACATGCGCAGGCACTCCGCGAGTGGCCCGGGGACCCTCAAGGCCATTGGGACAGCGCGACGACGGGATTCCACAAGGGCGCCGCATCGCGGCCTGAAGTCTCAGACCGCACGAACCCGTACCCCAAGGGTGCGCACCAAACTGTCCGTCGCGCCTCACGAAAGAGAACGGTCGCGACCCCGTCATGCCGACCCCCCCGGACCAACCGATGGAGCCTTCCATGCCTCCCAAGCGGCCGCCAGACGATGCCATGACCCTGAGCGAGTTGGGCATTGCGGATCCCGACTGCGGGTTCGATCCGGACGGGCTCCTCGTGGGACCGCCGGCCGACGAGGCGGTTTTGATGCTGTCCTTGGATGCCGCAGATCCCGCGAACGACGGGAATTTACTGGACCTCAGAGACGACCGCCCGCCGCTGCCGCAGCAGTGAGAGGCCAGTCCGTTCACGTCGTCTTCAATGCCGGGGCGGGCTTGGCCGGCAGGCTCGACAGCCGCTCCAGTCCCTGCTCAGCCGCCTGCGCTCGGCGGGGCTGGTTCCGTCGAAGTGGATGTCGACCTGTCGAGACCGCTGGGCGGGTGCGTTCGTACGGCGGCAAACGGCAACGCGGACCTCGTCCTTGCCGCCGGGGGGTGACGGGACCGTCACGGCAGTCGCCTCGGCACTCGTCGGCGCGGACAAGATACTCGCCCTCCTGCCCCTCGGGACCGCCAATCTCCTTGCGCGCGACCTGAACATCCCACTCCATATCGAGGACGCGCTCGCCGCCCTATCCGGGGTGGAGCCCGTGACGATCGACGTCGCGGAGGTGAACGGCCGCGTGTTCCCGCGTAAGGTCGTCGTCGGCTTCCCTCCCGCCGTCGCGGTCAGCCGCGAGCGAAACTGGAAACGGACCGACGTCTCGGCGTTCGCCGGCTTTTTGCGCGATGTCGGCCGACGGGTCATGCGACCGAATGACTTGCAACACGTCGCGCGCGTGGAAGGCCGAGCTCGACTGGGCGCACGCTTGATCAGGCCACGGCAGCTCGACGCATTGGCCACGCGTATTGAAGGCGGCGAGGCAAGCGTAGGGAGCATCGTCGCGCACCATCCCTTGCTCTTGC